>NZ_CADFEM010000014.1:0-214299 GCF_902833245.1 Burkholderia sp. BCC0398 | reverse complement strand
GCGACGTCCTGTTCGCCATGCTGCGCGACGGCACCATTTACCAACCCAAGTCAGCCCCTAACGCTTGACGAAACACATAGGGGCACCCCCCGGTCAGGCCGTCGCCGCGCGCACCGCGTCGGCGATCGTCTCCGCATGGCGCACCGCATCGGCCGCCTGCCGTGCTTCGACCATCACGCGCAGCACGGGCTCCGTGCCCGATGCGCGGATCAGCACGCGGCCGCTGCCGGCGAGCGCGGCTTCGGCGGCATCGATCGCCGCACGAATCGACGCGCTGCCCTTCCAGTCGGCACCCGGTTTCATCCGCACGTTGATCAGCTTCTGCGGGAACAGCGTGACGCCGTCGAGCACCTGCGCAAGGGTGCGGCCGCTGCGCTTGAGCGCGGCCAGCACGAGCAGCGCCGACACGATGCCGTCGCCGGTCGAGTGCCGGTCGAGCGACAGGATGTGGCCCGACCCTTCCGCGCCGAGCTGCCAGCCGTGCTCGCGCAACTGCTCGAGCACGTAGCGGTCGCCGACCGCCGCACGGACGAACTTCACGCCCTCGCGCTGCAGCGCGACTTCGACGGCAAGGTTCGTCATCAGCGTGCCGACCGCGCCTTCGACCTTGCCGTCGGTCGCGATCCGGTCCTTCACGAGCACGTAGAGCAGCTCGTCGCCGTTGTACAGGCGACCGGTCGCGTCCACGACCTGCAGACGATCGGCGTCGCCGTCGAGCGCGATGCCGAGATCGGCATGGTTCGCCCGCACCGCGCGCACCAGCGCGTCGGGCGCGGTCGCGCCGACGCCGTCGTTGATGTTGAAGCCGTTCGGCGCGACGCCGATCGGAATCACGTCAGCGCCGAGCTCGTGGAACACGTGCGGCGCGATCTGGTACGCGGCGCCGTGCGCACAATCGATCACGAGCTTCAGCCCGCGCAGGTCGAACGCGGCCGGGAACGTGCTCTTGCAGAACTCGATGTAGCGGCCGGCTGCGTCGTCGAGGCGGCGGGCCTTGCCGAGGCCGTCCGACGGCGCGCATTCGAGCGGCTTGTCGAGCCACGCTTCGATCGCGGCCTCGGTGTCGTCGGGCAGCTTGTTGCCGTCAGCCGAGAAAAACTTGATCCCGTTGTCGTGATACGGGTTGTGCGACGCGCTGATCACGACACCGGCCGACAGACGCAGCGCCCGCGTCAGATACGCGACGCCGGGCGTCGGCATCGGGCCGGCCAGCATCACGTCGACGCCGGCCGCCGAGAATCCGGCCTCGAGCGCGGCTTCGAGCATGTAGCCCGATACGCGCGTGTCCTTGCCGATCAACACGGTCGGACGCGAGCCCGCCGCGACGTCGGCCGAGCCGGCCAGTACCTTGCCGGCCGCATAGCCGAGGCGCAACACGAAGTCCGGCGTGATGGGCGCTTCGCCCACCGTGCCGCGAATGCCGTCCGTGCCGAAATATCGACGTCCCATGGGGTCCTTCCTCCTTCGTCTTTCGTCTTTCGTCTTTCTGACTTGCTTATCGTTGCCGCGCGGCTGCGCGCACGGCATTCCATACTTTCAGCGCATCGACCGTCGCCGCGACGTCGTGCACGCGCACGATCGCGGCGCCCCGCTCGACCGCGCATAACGCGGCCGCCACGCTCGCCGCGACGCGCTCCATCGGCGGCTTGCCTCCGATCACCGCGCCGAGCATCGACTTGCGCGACATGCCCGCGAGAATCGGATAAGCGCGCCCGTCGGGCCGCGCGGGCGCCGTGTCCGGCAACGCGGCCAGCAGCGCATAGTTGTCGTCGACGACCGCCTTGCCGAACCCGAAACCGGGATCGACGCAGATCCGCTCCGCCGCCACCCCCGCGTCGCGCAACGCCTGCGCGCGCGCGGCGAGGAAATCGCGCACGTCGGTCACGACGTCGCCGTAGCCGGGCTCGCCGACCTGCATCGTCTGCGGCTCGCCGAGCATGTGCATCGCGCACAGACCGCTATTGCCGTCGCGCACCGCGTCGATCGCGCCCGGCTGGCGGAACCCCCAGATATCGTTGATCAGGTCCGCGCCGGCGGCCAGCGCCGCGCGCATCACGGCCGGCTTGTACGTATCGATCGACAGCGGCACGTTCAACGGCCGCAGCGCCTCGACGAGCGGAATCACGCGCGCGAGCTCCTCGTCGAGCGGCACCGGCGGCGCGCCGGGGCGCGTCGATTCGCCGCCGATGTCGATGAGGTCCACGCCGTCGGCGATCATCCGCTCGGCCTGGCGCAGCGCATCGTCGCGCGCGAGGAAGCGGCCGCCGTCGGAGAACGAATCGGGCGTGGCGTTGAGGATGCCCATCACGAGCGGGCGTTCGAACGTCAGTTCGAAGCGGCCGCACCGGAGCGGCGCGGGAATGAACGGGGACACTGCGGAATCGGACACGAGCAACGGGCGTGGATGAATGCAAAACGGGCCGGTGTGAAGCCACACCAGCCCGTGAACGGTGCTAAAGCGGAGATTATGCCGCCGGCGTCGCCGGCGCCGGCGCGCTGCCGGGCTTGACCTCGGCACTGCCGCCGCCCGACGAATCGCCGCCGACAGCCGGCGAGCTCTTCGGTGAGCGCGGCGGACGGCCTTCCATGATGTCGTTGATCTGATCGGCGTCGATCGTCTCCCACTCCATCAGCGCGGCCGTCATCGCCTCGACCTTGTCGCGGTTCTCCTCGAGCAGGCGACGCGCGAGGTTGTACTGATCGTCCAGCACGCGGCGGATTTCCGAGTCGACCTTCTGCTGCGTCGCTTCCGAGATCGTGCGCGTGAAGCCGCGGCCGAACGGCGACGCATCGTTCTCGTCGTCGACGTAAACCATCGGCCCGAGCGCGTCGGTCATGCCGAACCGCGCAACCATCGCACGCGCGGTCTGCGTGGCCTTGT
This sequence comes from Burkholderia sp. BCC0398, assembly GCF_902833245.1. NCBI lineage: Bacteria > Pseudomonadati > Pseudomonadota > Betaproteobacteria > Burkholderiales > Burkholderiaceae > Burkholderia > Burkholderia sp. BCC0398. Next base: position 211,418 of record NZ_CADFEM010000014.1, on the reverse strand, counting down.
TGAAGTCGTCCGATGCGCCGGTGCTGACCAGGTTCATGAACAACTCTTCGGCCACCCGGCCACCGAACAGGATCGCGAGGCGGTCGAGCAGATAATCCTTCGAATACGTCTCGTTGTCATGCTCCGGCAGCTGCCACGTGACGCCCAGTGCGCGACCGCGCGGGATGATCGTGACCTTGTGCACCGGGTCGGCCTTCGGCAGCAGCTTCGCGATCACCGCGTGACCCGACTCGTGGTACGCGGTGGCACGCTTCGCTTCCTCGCGGATCACCGCCGACTTGCGCTCCGGACCCATGAAGATCTTGTCCTTCGCGTCCTCGAAATCCTGCATCTCGACGATGCGCTTGCCGCGACGGGCGGCGAACAGCGCAGCTTCGTTCACGAGGTTCGCGAGATCGGCGCCCGAGAAGCCCGGCGTGCCGCGTGCGATGACCGCCGCGTCGACGTCGTTCGCGATCGGCACCTTGCGCAGGTGCACGCGCATGATCTGCTCGCGGCCGCGGATGTCCGGCAGGCCGACATAGACCTGGCGGTCGAAACGGCCCGGACGCAGCAGCGCCTTGTCGAGCACGTCGGAACGGTTGGTCGCGGCGATCACGATCACGCCCGAGTTCGCCTCGAAGCCGTCCATCTCGACCAGCATCTGGTTCAGCGTCTGTTCGCGCTCGTCGTTGCCGCCGCCCATGCCGGCGCCGCGATGACGGCCGACCGCGTCGATTTCGTCGATGAACACGATGCACGGCGCATGCTTCTTCGCCTGCTCGAACATATCGCGCACACGGGCCGCGCCGACGCCGACGAACATTTCGACGAAGTCCGAACCCGAGATGCTGAAGAACGGCACCTTCGCTTCACCCGCGATCGCGCGGGCCAGCAGCGTCTTGCCGGTACCCGGCGGGCCGACCAGCAGCACGCCGCGCGGAATGCGGCCGCCCAGTTTCTGGAATTTCTGCGGATCGCGCAGGAAGTCGACGAGCTCGGACACTTCTTCCTTCGCTTCGTCGCAGCCCGCGACGTCGGAGAAGTTCACCGCGTTGTTGTTCTCGTCGATCAGCCGCGCACGCGATTTCCCGAACGAGAATGCGCCGCCTTTGCCGCCTCCCTGCATCTGCCTCATCATGTAGAACCAGAACACGATGATCAGGATCGTCGGCCCGAGGTAGTACAGCGCGGACATCAGCGCGTTCGGCTCGTCGTCGGCCTTGCCGCTGACCTGCACGCCGTACTTCATCAGATCGCCGACCATCCAGATGTCGCCGGGCGACACGATCTGGTATTTCTGGCCATCAGCCGGAGTGACGGTGAGGTTGCGCCCCTGAACGATGACGTTCTTGACCTTGCCGTTCTTGGCGTCGTCCATGAACTGCGAATAGGACACGCCTTCCTGGACGCGGGGCTTGTCGAACTGCTTGAACACCGTAAACAGCACCAGTGCGATCACCAGCCACACCGCTGCCTTCGAAAACATATTGTTGTTCAAAGCACCACTCCTTCACTCGTAGACGAGCGCCTACATTTTCCTTGCGGCGCCCCTCGGTCATTCTAATCCAGTCCGACCACCCCTGCCATAAGCATTGACAACCGCCGCGATAGCGCTTCGCTTGTCCGGCAAGGGCCGGAGCCCGTTTGCGGCATCGCGTTCCGCATCAGCGCGGATGCTTCAGCTGCCGACCCAAAATGAACGTTTCGGACGATTTGTCGCGGGATGCCTTGGGCTTGCGCGGCGCGACAACCTTAAACTGCTGTTTGAACTTCTCGACGATCTGGCTGTAGCCGCTGCCGTGAAAGCACTTCACGAGCAGCGCACCGTCCGGCTTCAGATGGTTCTGCGCGAATTCGAGCGCCAGATCGCAGAGATGCTCGATGCGCGCCGCGTCCGCCGAGGCCACGCCGGAGAGGTTGGGGGCCATGTCCGAAATAACAAGGTCCACCGCGCGGCCTTCGAGCACTTCCTCGAGCTGGTGGAGGACGTCGTCCTCGCGGAAGTCGCCCTGCAGGAAGTGGACGTCGGCGATCGGCTCCATCGGCAGGATGTCGAGCGCAACGATCGTGCCGTCGATGCCGCCTTCGCGCTCCGCGTCGCGCTTCCTGCCCTGCGCGAGCTTGTTGCGGGCATACTGGCTCCAGCTGCCCGGCGTGGCGCCAAGATCGACGATCACCTGGCCCGGACGGATCAGCTTGTCCTGCTCGTCGATTTCCTTCAGCTTGTACGCGGCGCGCGCGCGATAGCCCTCCCGCTGCGCCATTTTGACGTACGGGTCGTTGATGTGGTCGTGCAGCCAGTGCTGGTTGAAGCGGTTTTTTGCCATTCGAGAGAGAGATTGCTGCCCATTGCTTCGTGAAGCCGCGCTTTTAGCGGATAATACGCGTCTTCTTCGCGCGGCTGCGGCCCCTTTTCAGGCCCAAGCCGCGATTTTACGTGGTTTCGGCGCACGGCTGACGCGGTAACGTCCCGCGATCGCTTTTCAGTCAGCGCGCCCTTATTTAGATTTCGACATTTCCATGCCCGCCCTTTCGCTTTCTCCCGCCGAGCGCTCCGCGCTGCGCTCCCAGGCCCATGCGCTCAAGCCCGTCGTGCTGATCGGCGCCGAAGGGCTGACCGACGCCGTGCTGAAGGAAATCAAGGTGCACCTCGACGCGCACCAGCTGATCAAGATCCGCGTGTTCGGCGACGAACGCGACGAACGCATCGCGATCTACGACGAGATCTGCGACCGCCTGAACGCGGCGCCGATCCAGCACATCGGCAAGCTGCTGGTGATCTGGAAGCCCGAGGCCGCGGTGGCGGCCCCGTCCCGCGGCCGGCGTGCCGGCGCGCTGCCGAGCGCGGCCGAAGCCGTCGACGACAAGAAAGGCCGTGCACCGCGCACCGTCAAGGTCGTCAAGGTGTCGCCGAACGCGAGCCCCGTGCGCCGCCCGAGGCCGGTCAAGGTCACGGTGCGCGGCAACGAACGCGTGACGGCAGGCGGCACCGTGAAGCGCGCGAAAAAGCGCCAGGCCAGCACGAAGCGGCCGTTCCAGGACAAGTAAAACGCCCGTGCGGCACGGATTCCCGTGCCGCCCTGCCCGTCGTCGCGCAACGCGCGGCGGCGCGGCGCTCAGGCGTCGCGCGCCGGCAGACGCCAGACCAGCATCAGCCCCAGCACGCTTTCGACGAGATAGAACACGCTCGACACGCCGTGCAGCATCCCGAAGCGGCCCGCATACGGCGAATTCGCGATATCGGTGCCCGCATCCATCGCGGCCACCCGCAGCGCGTTCATGAACGGCTGCAGCGCAAAATACCCGACCAGCACGCACACGACCATCGCGGCGACGATCCAGCGGACGCGGCGATATTCGGTGCTGCCGCGCCGCACCTGCTGATTCGACAATGCGAGCAGCAGCACGCCGCACACGACGCCGAGGATCGCCTCGATGCGGAACAGCTGGGCGGCGACCGAACCGGCCGTCATCCGCTCCAGCGTCTTGAACAGGACAGGCGCGACCGCATACCCGATCGTCAGCAGGCTGCCGACCCACACGGCCGACAGCAGACGGAACACGCGATGCGGCATCACGTCGCCCCGCTTCAGATGTAGCTGACCGAGATGATCTCGTACTCGCGCACGCCGCTCGGCGCCTGCACGGCCGCGACGTCGCCTTCGGACTTGCCGATCAGCGCGCGCGCGATCGGCGAGCTGACCGAGATCAGGCCGTGATCGATATCGGCTTCGTCGTCGCCGACGATCTGATACTTGACGGTGTCGCCCGATTCGAGATCCTCGAGTTCGACCGTCGCGGCGAACACCACGCGGCCATCGGCGTCGAGCACCGTGGGATCGATGATTTGCGCGGCGGACAGCTTGGATTCGAGTTCCGCGATGCGGCCCTCGATAAAGCCCTGCTTTTCCTTCGCGGCGTCGTATTCGGCGTTTTCGGACAGATCGCCCTGTGCGCGGGCCTCCGCGATCGCGTTGATCACGGCCGGCCGCTCGACGGACTTGAGGCGCTGCAATTCATCGCGCAGTTGCTCTGCGCCACGCTTTGTCAACGGAATGGTGCTCATAAACGGCTCAATCGCTAAAAACGGCTATAAAAAAAATCACCGCGATTAAGCGCGCTTCCGATGCACTGGAAACACCGCCTAATCGCGGCACGTGTTGCTTCGACAGGTAACTGACTGCTTAGTTTAGGCGAGCGTGAAGACCTTGTAAATCATAGACTTCCAGATCCTTCAGGTAGCGCAAGCCTTCGACGGCCGCGCGCGCGCCCGACATCGTCGTGTAGTACGTGACCTTGTGCGCCTGCGCGCTCATGCGGATCGAACGCGAATCGGCGATCGCCTGGCGCGTCTCGTCGACCGTCGTGAACACGAGCGCGATCTCGCCGTTCTTGATCATGTCGACGATGTGCGGACGGCCGTCCTTCACCTTGTTCACGACCTTCACCGGCACGCCGGCCGCTTCGATCGCGGCAGCCGTGCCCTTGGTCGCGACGATCGGGTAACCGAGGTCGTGCAGCATGCGCGCGACTTCGACGGCCTTCGGCTTGTCGGCGTCCATCACGGTCAAGAGCACCGTGCCCGACTCCGGCAGGCGCGAACCGGCCGCGAGCTGCGACTTGAACAGCGCTTCGCCGAACGTCTGGCCGACGCCCATCACTTCGCCGGTCGAACGCATTTCAGGCCCGAGGACCGGATCGACGGTCGGGAACTTGACGAACGGGAACACCGCTTCCTTCACGCTGAAGTACGGCGGCTCGACTTCCTTCGTCACGCCCTGCTGCGCGAGCTTCTGGCCGACCATCGCGCGCGCCGCGATCTTCGCGAGCGGCAGGCTGGTCGCCTTCGACACGTACGGCACCGTGCGCGATGCGCGCGGGTTCACTTCGAGCACGTAGATGATGTCCTGCTTCGACCCGTCGGCCTGCGGCACCTGCTGGATCGCGAACTGCACGTTCATCAGGCCGACCACGTTCAGCGCCTTCGCCATCGCGCCCGTCTGGCGCTTCAGCTCGGCCACGGTTTCCTTCGACAGCGAGTACGGCGGCAGCGAGCATGCCGAGTCGCCCGAGTGGACGCCCGCCTGCTCGATGTGCTCCATCACGCCGCCGATGAACACCGCTTCGCCGTCGCAGATGCAGTCGACGTCGCACTCGATCGCGTCGTTCAGGAAGCGGTCGAGCAGCACCGGCGAATCGTTCGACACCTTCACGGCCTCGCGCATGTAGCGCTCGAGGTCGCGCGGCTCGTGGACGATTTCCATCGCGCGGCCGCCGAGCACGTACGACGGACGCACGACCAGCGGGTAGCCGATTTCGTCGGCCAGCGCGAGCGCTTCGTCTTCGGCGCGGGCGGTGCGGTTCGGCGGCTGGCGCAGGCCGAGGTCCTGCAGCAGCTTCTGGAACCGTTCGCGGTCTTCGGCCGCGTCGATCATGTCCGGCGACGTGCCGACGATCGGCACGCCGTGCGCCTCGAGGTCGAGCGCGAGCTTCAGCGGCGTCTGGCCGCCGTACTGGACGATCACGCCGACCGGCTTTTCCTTGTCGACGATCTCGAGGACGTCTTCGAGCGTCAGCGGCTCGAAGTACAGGCGATCGGACGTGTCGTAGTCGGTCGACACCGTTTCCGGGTTGCAGTTGACCATGATCGTTTCATAGCCGTCCTCGCGCATCGCGAGCGCCGCGTGCACGCAGCAGTAGTCGAATTCGATACCCTGGCCGATCCGGTTCGGGCCGCCGCCCAGCACCATGATCTTCTTGTTCGTGGTCGGCTGCGCCTCGCACTCATCCTCGTAGGTCGAGTACATGTAGGCGGTTTTCGTCGCGAATTCGGCCGCGCACGTGTCGACGCGCTTGTAGACCGGGCGCACGTTCAGTTCCACGCGGCGGCGGCGCACGTCTTCCGGCGTCGCGCCGAGCAGTTTCGCGAGGCGGCGGTCGGAGAAGCCGCTCTGCTTCAGGTAGCGCAGCTCGTCGAACGTGAGCGACGCGAGCGTGCGGCCCGACAGCGCCTTCTCTTTCAGGATGATCTGCTCGATCTGCTCGAGGAACCACGGGTCGATCGCGGTTTCCGCGAAGATTTCCTCGGCCGTCATGCCGATGCGGAACGCATCGCCGACGTACCAGATGCGGTCCGGGCCCGGCTCGTGGATCTCGATCGCGATCTCGTCGCGGTTGGTCGACTTCTCGTCGAGGCCGTCGACACCGACTTCGAGGCCGCGCAGCGCCTTCTGGAACGATTCCTGGAACGTGCGGCCGATCGCCATCACTTCACCGACCGACTTCATCTGCGTGGTCAGGCGCGAATCGGCTTCGCGGAACTTCTCGAACGCGAATCGCGGGATCTTCGTGACGACGTAGTCGATCGTCGGCTCGAACGACGCCGGCGTCTGGCCGCCGGTGATTTCGTTCTTCAGCTCGTCGAGCGTGTAGCCGACCGCCAGCTTCGCGGCGACCTTCGCGATCGGGAAGCCGGTGGCCTTCGACGCGAGCGCCGACGAACGCGACACGCGCGGGTTCATCTCGATGACGACCATGCGGCCGTCCTTCGGGTTGATCGAGAACTGCACGTTCGAGCCGCCCGTGTCGACGCCGATCTCGCGCAGCACCGCGAGCGACGCGTTACGCAAGATCTGGTATTCCTTGTCGGTGAGCGTCTGTGCCGGCGCGACCGTGATCGAGTCGCCGGTGTGCACGCCCATCGGGTCGAGGTTTTCGATCGAGCACACGATGATGCAGTTGTCGGCGCGGTCGCGCACGACTTCCATCTCGTATTCCTTCCAGCCGAGCAGCGACTCTTCGATCAGCAACTCGCGCGTGGGCGACAGGTCGAGACCGCGCTTGCAGATCTCCTCGAACTCTTCGCGGTTGTACGCGATGCCGCCGCCCGAGCCGCCGAGCGTGAACGACGGACGGATCACGACCGGGTAGCCGCTGCCGCCGGTGAGCGCCATGATCTCGGCGTGCACCTGGGTCGCCTCTTCCATCGAATGCGCGACGCCCGACTTCGCGGAGCCGAGACCGATCTTGGTCATCGCATCCTTGAACTTCTGGCGGTCTTCGGCCTTGTCGATCGCTTCCGGCGACGCGCCGATCAGCTCGACGCCGAACTTCTCGAGCACGCCGTGGTGGTGCAGGTCGAGCGCGCAGTTCAGCGCGGTCTGGCCGCCCATCGTCGGCAGGATCGCGTCCGGGCGCTCCTTCTCGATGATGCGTGCGACGACTTCCCACGTGATCGGCTCGATGTAGGTCACGTCGGCCGTGTTCGGGTCGGTCATGATCGTCGCCGGGTTGCTGTTGACGAGAACGACCTTGTAGCCCTCCTCACGCAACGCCTTGCAAGCCTGCGCGCCCGAATAGTCGAACTCGCACGCCTGGCCGATGATGATCGGGCCGGCGCCGATGATGAGGATGCTCTTGATGTCTGTGCGTTTTGGCATGGCTTGTGAATTCAATAAGTAATCGTTGTCGTGGGTCGGCCGGCGGCGCTCAGCTCAGGGTCGCGAGCGCCAGCTTCACCGAGAAACCGATGAACAGGCCGCCCACGCTGCTCGCCGCGCCTGCCGCGAGCTTGCGGCGGCGGCGGAAGTGCTCGGCGAGCCGCGCGCCCGCGAAGATCAGCGTGCTCAGGTACAGGAAGCTCGCGCATTGCGCGATCGCCCCGAGCACGACGAACGACAGCGCGGGATGCGGGAATGCCGGGTCGACGAACTGGATGAAGAACGAGATGAAGAACAGGATGGCCTTCGGATTCAGCAGGCTCACGATCAACGCCTTGCGGAACGGACGTTCGCCGTCGACCGCCTGCGGCGCCTCGACCGGCGCATCGCCGCGCGCGCGCAGCTTGCTCCACGCGCTGCGCAGCATCCCGGTGCCGATGTACAGCAGGTACGCGGCGCCGCCGTACTTGACGACGGAGAACAGCAGCGGGTTCGCCTTCAGCAGTGACGCGACGCCCGCGGCCGACAGTATCATCAGCACGGTATCGCCGACGAACACGCCGCAGGCCGCGCGATAGCCGGCCTTCACGCCGCGCTGCGCGGCGAGCGACAGCACGTACATCGAGTTCGGCCCCGGCAGCAGGATGATGAAGATCACGCCGAACACGTAGGTCCAGATATCCGTGATGCCGAGTGCGTGGCCGAACATGATGCGAATCTCCGGTTCTTCGGTTGCGTCGATGACGTTAAGCGGTGCGCTGCTTCGCCGCGTCCATCAGCGCGGTGAAACGGTCGAACAGGTAGCCGATGTCGTGCGGGCCGGGCGACGCTTCCGGGTGGCCCTGGAAGCAGAACGCCGGCTTGTCGGTCAGCTCGAAGCCCTGCAGCGTGCCGTCGAACAGCGATACGTGCGTCACGCGCGCGTTGGCCGGCAGCGAATCGGCATCGACCGCGAAGCCGTGGTTCTGCGACGTGATCACGACACGGCCGTCGCCGAGATCCTTCACCGGATGGTTCGCGCCGTGGTGGCCCGTCTTCATCTTCAGCGTCTTCGCGCCGACCGCGAGGCCCATGATCTGGTGGCCGAGGCAGATGCCGAAGGTCGGCACGCCGCGCTCGATGAATGCCTTGGTGGCCGCGATCGCGTAATCGCACGGCTCCGGATCGCCGGGGCCGTTCGACAGAAAGACGCCGTCCGGATTCAGCGCGAGCGCATCTTCCGCACTGGCTTGAGCCGGCAGCACCGTCACGTGGCAGCCGCGCTCCGCGAGCATGCGCAGGATGTTGTACTTGACGCCGAAGTCGTACGCGACGACGCGGTACTTCGGCGACTCCTGCATGCCGTAGCCGCCTTCGAGACGCCATTCCGTCTGCTTCCACTCGAACGGCTTGGTGGTCGACACGACCTTCGCGAGATCCATGCCGGCAAGGCCCTCGAACGAGCGCGCGAGCTCGATTGCCTTCGCTTCGTCGTCGGAGCCCGTCAGGATGCAGCCGCTCTGCGCGCCCTTGTCGCGCAGGATGCGGGTCAGCTTGCGGGTGTCGATGCCGGCGATCGCGACGACGCCTTCGTCGCGCAGGTAATCGCCGAGCGTGCGGTCCATGCGGAAGTTCGATGCGAGCGTCGGCAGATCACGGATGATCAGGCCGGCGGCATGGACTTTCGTGGCTTCGACGTCTTCGGCGTTGACGCCGACGTTGCCGATATGCGGATAGGTGAGCGTGACGATCTGGCGCGAGTAGCTCGGATCAGTCAGGATTTCCTGATAGCCGGTGATCGCGGTATTGAACACGACTTCGCCGATCGTATGGCCTTCGGCCCCGATCGAATAACCACGAAAGACCGTGCCGTCGGCGAGTGCAAGCAAGGCGGGAGAAAAAGACGGCAACACGGGAGGCTCCTTGGGGAACACCCTGCTGCCGACCTGTTTACCCTGCCGCGCAAGCGCCGCGCTGCGTGGGCGCGCGCGGTCGCTAGCTGGACGCGGCCTGCGTTGTCGAGACGCGAACCCGGCGCGTGGCGCACGAGGCTTCGCGGCATCGCCCGGCAGGCGGCGTGCGGCGGATGAACGGGATGAATGAGGTAGGCGCTAGGGTGCGAGGTTGATCAGCACAAACTTTCAAATTATAGCCTGAAAATGGGCCTATCTTCAATGGATATGGCCATCCGATCGTGTGTGCGCCGCGTCCGGCGGCGCAGCGCACCGTGCTACGGCCCCGTTTCCGCGGCCGCCCTACCCGCCAGCGTACCGCCGGATCAGTGCGCTTGACCAGTCCCGCGCGCGGGCCACACGTACCACACCGCGCTCGCGAGCTGCAGCGCGAGCAGCACGCCCCACGCGGTGAAGTGCGCGGCCGCCGGATAACGGCCGTCGACCGCCGGCCAGTGCGACAGCACCGCGCCGACGCCGATCTGGAACGCAAAGATCAGCAGGAAGATCACGAGCGTGAGCGTGGTGTTCGCGCGGCCGATCAGATGGGCGGGAAAATGTCCGGCCATCACCGCGTAGGTCAGGATGCCCACGCCGCCAAACGTTCCATACGCGGCCCACAGCATCGCGGGCGACAACGGCACGCGCGCGACGATCGCGAGCTGCGTCGCGACGAACAGCGCCATGCCGATGCCGCAGGTGGCGTAAACCGACACGCCGCGCCGCTCGAGCACGCGCGCCGCCGCGCCAAAGCCAACGCAGCCGGCCATCATCGCGAAGCCGAGCACCGACACGAGGCGTGCGGCATGCGGCGCGTCGAACCCGCCGACATCGCGCAGATACGGCCCGACCCACAACGATTGCATCGCGTAGAACACGCCCTGCGTGACGACGGAGAACGACGCAATCTTCCAGAACGCGCGGCTCGTCAGGATGTGCCACGTGCCCTTGAACTGGCTGACGAGCCCGCCCTGGTGGCGCGCCTGCTGCGCGTCGGGCGCGCCGAAGCCGATCGACGCCGCGACGATCACCGTCAGCACCGCGAGGCCGAAACAGATCGCGCGCCAGCTCGCCCAGCCGAGCAGCCAGGTCAGCGGCGAGCCGACCATCACGCCGCCGAGGCCGCCCACGGCCATCACGAGGCCATTGACGAGCGGCAGCCGGCCGACCGGGAAATGCTGCGCGAGCGCCTTGAACGCCGCGCCGAGACACACCGACACGCCGACACCAATCAGCAGCCGGCCGACCATCATCATGCCGATGCCGTGCGCCGCGCCGAACACGGCCGCGCCGGCCGCCGCGAACAGCAGCATGCCGGCCGTCACACGGCGCGGGCCGAAGTGGTCGAGCATCACGCCGGCCGGAATCTGCGCGCCCGCGAAGCCGAGGAAATACAGGCTGGTGAGCAGGCCGAGATCGGCGGCCGACAGCCCGAGCTCGTGCGTGACGAACGGCGCGAAGCCCAGATTGACGCCGCGAAACACGTACGACACGAAATACCCGACCGAAAACAGCGCGAGCACCCTCACCTGCACCGACGACATCGCTTCTCCTTGTTGGATGAAGACGCGCGACGCAGCGCCGACGCGCCGCGCACAAACGAAAACGCCGTCACCTCGGTGACGGCGTTTCGTCGAATTCGTCGGATGATAGCGCAATCGTCCGGGCCTCACCGGCCGCTGCGTCGCGCGCGACGGCCGCGCTTACTTCTTCTTGCCCTTGTGCGCGGCGGTCTTGGCCGGCGCGGCTTTCACAGGAGCGGCAGCCTTCGCCGACTTCGCCGACGACTTGGCGACGCTGCGCTTGCCACCATGCGACTTGCCGCCCACCGCCAGGCTCGCGCGCTCGATGTGCGCACCGGCGGCTGAGGTCGCGATCCGCTCCGGACCGGGTTCCGCCGGCACCGAACGGCCGACCGGCACGTGCAGCACGAGCGCCTGGCCCGGCATCACGAGATCGCGGTGCGTACGGTTCCACGCCTTCAACTGGCCGACCGACACGCCGTAGCGGCCGGCGAGCGCCGCCATCGACTGCTTGCGACGCACGCGGATCAGCATCTTGCGCGTATCGGGAACGTCCGGCTCCATCGCGAGCGCGCCGTTTTCGGCGACGTCGGCGCTGATGTCCTCGTCGTCGTCATCGCCGCGCGGCACGACGATCGTCGAGCCCGGCTTCAGGCGCATGCCGGCCGGAATCTTGTTGACCGACATCAGCGTATCGGCGTCGACGCCGATCTTCTCGGCGATCGCGGCCGGGCGCGCACGCTCGCTGACCGTGTAGGTGGTCCACGACGACAGCTGGCCGTTGTAGGCTTTCAGGCTCTTCTCGAACGCGGACGCGTTGTCGAACGGCAGCAGGATCTGCGGCTCGGTCGCGCCGAGGATCACGGGCTTCGAGAACGACGGGTTCAGCGAGCGGAATTCGTCGAGCGGCAGGTTCGCGAGCTTCGCGGCCACCGCCACGTCGATGTCGCGCGACGTCGTGACCGTCACGAAATACGGATGGTTCGGGATATCGGGCAGCGCGAGGCCGTACTGCTGCGGGCTCGCGATGATGTTCTTCACCGCCTGCAGCTTCGGCACGTAGTTGCGCGTCTCGTTCGGCATCCGCAGGCTCTGGTAGTCGGTCGGCAGGCCGGCCGCCTGATTGCGCGCGATCGCGCGCTGCACGTTGCCTTCGCCCCAGTTGTACGCGGCCAGCGCCAGATACCAGTCGCCGAACATGTCGTGCAGGCGGGACAGGTAGTCGAGCGCGGCGCTCGTCGACGCGAGCACGTCGCGGCGCTCGTCCTGCCACATGTTGCGCTTCAGGTTGTACGTGCGGCCGGTGCCGGGCATGAACTGCCACATGCCTGCCGCCTTCGCGACCGACAGCGCCTGCGGGTTGTACGCGGACTCGATGAACGGCAGCAGCGCGAGCTCGGTCGGCATGTGACGCGCCTCGAGTTCCTCGACGATGTGGTACAGGTACTTCTGCGAGCGCTCGGTCATGCGCTGCACGTAATCGGGACGCTGCGTATACCAGGTCGTCTGCATGTCGACCAGATCGCTCTGCAGGTCGGGCATCTGGAAGCCGCGGCGGATGCGCGCCCAGAGATCGGAGTCTGCCGTGGTCAGGTCGCCGACGGATTGCTTGTCGACGTCGACAGTTTCTTTGGCGGTGGCTGATTTACGGAGGTAGTTGGACGTCGCCTGCGGATCGGCGGCGGTGTTGGCGACAGGGGGCTGGCTCGCACAAGCGGCGAGTAGCAGCACCACCATCGCACTCAATATAAGTCGCATGAAAATCTCTGCTTCCGACGGCTGGAAATTGCAGGCGATACTACGGAAGTGCGTGCTTCACGTCAATAAAAACACCGAAAACTCAGCGAAATCCTACATTTGGAGCAATTTTTACAGACACCGCTTGAGCTTTGGAGTCCTCCGAAAAACGTTACCGGAACCGGTTTTTCCATTCGCGCATCAGCGTGAACGCGGCCAGACGATCCGTCACCGTTTCGTGCAGCTCGGCCTCGAGCGTCGCGTGGATCGCCGCGCTGTCGGCCCGCATGAACGGGTTGACCGCGCGCTCGTGCGCGATCGTCGTGGGCAGCGTCGGCACGCCGCGCGCACGCAGCGCCTGCGCGTCGTCGCGCCACGCGGCGAGCGCCGCATTGCAGGGCTCGCACGCGAGCGCGAAGCGGATGTTCGACAGCGTGTATTCGTGTGCGCAATGCACGCGCGTGTCGCCCGGCAGCGCCGCGAGCGCGTCGAGCGACGCGAGCATCTGCGCGGGCGTGCCTTCGAACAGGCGGCCGCAGCCGCACGAGAACAGCGTGTCGCCGCAGAACACGTGCGGCTCCGCGTTGCCCTGCCCGGCCGCGCCTTGACCGGCCGTCTGAAAATACGCAATGTGGCCGCGCGTATGCCCCGGCACGTCGAGCACGTCGAACGCGACGGCCGGCGCGTCGAGCGTCACGCGATCGCCGCCCGCCAGCGGCCGCGTGACCACGCCGATCGCTTCGGCGGCGGGACCGTAAACGGGGAGGGGAGCATCGTCCGGTTGGCTATTACGCAGCGCGTCGACACCGCCGACGTGGTCGGCGTGGTGGTGCGTGAGTAAAATAGCGGTCAACCGCCATCCGCGTTCGGCAAGAACCCGGCGTACGGGCGCGGCTTCACCCGGATCGACGGCGATCGCATCGCGGCCGTCCGAGACGAGCCAGATATAGTTGTCTTCGAATGCCGGAACCGGCACGTATTCCAGCTCGTTCATGGGCGCGCAATCATCGTTATGTCCGATCCACAAATTATAGACTGGCCCGCCTGGACCGACTCGCCGCCCGGCCGCTACGTGCTGGGCTGGGAACAGGCGCAGCTCGACCGGATCGTGTCCGACGTCTTCGGCTTCCACGCGCTGCAGCTCGGCCTGCCGCAGCTCGACGCGCTGCGGGAGAACCGCATGCCGTATCGCGGCCTCGTGCTCGACCCGGCGAGCGGCGCGAGCGCGCCGTATCAGTATCCGTGGGCGCGCGAAGCGCACACGGCGGGCCATGCGCCCGCCGATCGCAGCACGACCTGGTGCGACCTGCTCGACCTGCCGTTCGAGTCGCAGAGCGTCGACCTGATCGTGATGCCGCACACGCTCGAATTCACGTCCGACCCGCACCGCCTGCTGCGCGAGGCCGAGCGCGTGCTGATGCCGGAAGGCCAGCTCGTGATCACCGGCTTCAATTCGCTGAGCCTGTGGGGCATGCGGCAGTCGTTCGGGCGCATGGCGAACCGCCCGTTCGTGCCGGCCACGCGCGACCAGATCGCGTTCATCCGGCTGAAGGACTGGATCAAGCTGCTCGGTTTCGACCTCGAACGCGGCCGCTTCGGCTGCTACCGGCCGCCGCTCGCCACCGACCAGTGGCTGGCCCGCTACGGCTTCATGGAGGCCGCCGGCGACCGCTGGTGGCCGATCTTCGGCGCCGTCTACATGGTGACGGCCGTCAAGCGCGTGCGCGGCATGCGCCTCGTCGGCCCGATCAAGATGAAGAAGCCCGTGCTCGCACCGGGCCTGACGCCGGCGGCCTCCCCGACCACTCACCAAGAACGTTCATGACAATCGACACCATCGACATCTATACCGACGGCGCCTGCAAGGGCAACCCCGGCCCCGGCGGCTGGGGCGCGCTGCTGCGCTACGGCGACAAGGAAAAGGAACTGTTCGGCGGCGAGCCGAACACGACCAACAACCGCATGGAGCTGATGGGCGTGATCGCCGCGCTCGAAGCGCTGAAGCGGCCGTGCCGGGTGATCGTGCATACCGACTCGCAATACGTGCAGAAGGGCATCAGCGAGTGGATCCACGGGTGGAAGAAGAAAGGCTGGGTCACCGCGGCGAAGACGCCGGTGAAGAATGCCGACCTGTGGAAGCGGCTCGACGCGCTCGTCGTGCAGCACGAGATCGAATGGCGCTGGGTCAAGGGCCATGCAGGTCATCCCGAAAACGAGCGCGCGGACGCGCTCGCGAACCGCGGCGTCGAATCGCTGGCCGCCTGAACACCGGCCGCCCTCTCCCGTTTTTCCTGCTTTTCCCGACATGCGCCAGATCATTCTCGATACCGAAACCACCGGCCTGAACGCCCGCACGGGCGACCGTCTCATCGAAATCGGCTGCGTCGAGCTGCTGAACCGGCGGCTCACCGGCAACAACCTGCACTTCTACGTGAACCCCGAACGCGACAGCGATCCGGGCGCACTGGCGGTGCACGGCCTCACGACCGAATTCTTGAGCGACAAGCCGAAATTCGCGGAAGTCGCCCCTCAGATCCTCGACTTCGTGAAGGACGCCGAGCTGATCATCCACAACGCGCCGTTCGACCTCGGCTTTCTCGACGCCGAATTCGCACGGCTCGGCCTGCCGCCGTTCACCGAGCATTGCGGCGGCGTGATCGACACGCTGGTGCAGGCCAAGCAGATGTTCCCCGGCAAGCGCAACTCGCTCGACGCGCTGTGCGACCGTTTCGGCATCAGCAACGCGCACCGCACGCTGCACGGCGCACTGCTCGACTCGGAGCTGCTCGCCGAGGTGTATCTCGCGATGACGCGCGGCCAGGACAGCCTCGTGATCGACATGCTCGACGACGCGGGCGTCGGCGGCGGTGCGGCGAACGGCCAGCGCGTGTCGCTCGCCGCACTCGACCTCGCCGTGGTGGTCGCGAGCGACGACGAGCTGGCCGCGCACCAGGCTCAGCTCGACGAGCTCGACAAGTCGGTCAAGGGCACCTGCGTGTGGCGCCAGTCCGCCGACACGGATACCGCCGAAGCGGCGTAATACCCGCGACCCGCGTGGCGGCCGCGCTCATGCGCGCGGCTGCAGCGCGATGACGGCCATCCCGCCGAGCGCGAGCACCGCGCCGGCCACGTCCCAGCGGGTCAGCGCGACGCCGTCGATCACCCGCAGCCAGATCAGCGCCACCGCGATGTACACACCGCCGTACGCGGCATACGTGCGCCCCGCCGCGCTCGGGTGCAACGTCAGCAGCCACGCGAACAGCGCGAGCGACAGCGCGGCCGGCACCAGCAGCCAGGCCGGGCGCCCGGCCTTCAGCACGAGCCACGGCAGATAGCAGCCGACGATTTCGGCCAGCGCGGTAGCGGCGAACAGCGCCGCGATCCTGATCAGTTCGGTCATCCGGTTCCTCGCGAATTCAGCCCCGTCGCGGCGGACGGCTCGGCCGCGCCGCGCGCCGCCGATCATACCCGAGCGGGCCGCGCCGAATGCCCCGCCAGGCGGGCGATTCCGCGCAATTTGCACGATCGTCCGTCATCGTGCTATCATGTCGCCTGTTTCAACATTCAATCTCTGTCTTTTCGATTTTGAGAGAAGTCCGTCCGCACGCTGCGGGCCGGTGCCTCGATCGAAATTGCATCCACAGGAAAGCCCGCCCGACAGGCCCGCTTTTCTCGTTTCGTTGCCCCTCCGGGGCGTTGCCGGAACACCGGACATCTCGTCCGCACCGGCATCTGCCGCTCGCATCACGCGGCCCATTCTTCATGAGCGCACTGTCGCGACGGCCCATCGGGCCCGCGTCGAAGCAACCCCTTGGCCCTTTGCTGCCCCCTGCGCAGTAAGTGCTTAAAGGTCTGCCCCGACGCGCAGCACACGACACCGCGCTCGCCGGCAAACCGTGTCGGACGGCCCTGCCCGTTCCGGCGCTGTCAAAGGAGTGCATGACCTTGACCGCAACACACGTCAGCCCGACCGCTGTCTCTTCCACCGCTTCGCCGTCCGGCGAAGCCCCGCTCGCCGCGGATGACATCACCGTCGTCGACCAGAGCCTGCTCAAGCGCGCCGTCAGCGCGATGGCCATCGGCAATGCGATGGAATGGTTCGATTTCGGCGTCTACAGCTATATCGCCGTCACGCTCGGCAAGGTGTTCTTCCCGTCCAGCAGCCCGTCCGCGCAGTTGCTCGCGACCTTCGGCACGTTCGCGGCCGCGTTTCTCGTGCGTCCGCTCGGCGGCATGGTGTTCGGGCCGCTCGGCGACCGCATCGGCCGCCAGCGCGTGCTCGCCGCGACGATGATCATGATGGCCGTCGGCACCTTCGCGATCGGCCTGATCCCGAGCTATGCGTCGATCGGCATCATGGCGCCGATCCTGCTGCTCGTCGCCCGCCTCGTGCAAGGGTTCTCGACCGGCGGCGAATACGGCGGCGCGGCGACCTTCATCGCCGAATTCTCGACCGACAAGCGTCGCGGCTTCATGGGCAGCTTCCTCGAGTTCGGCACGCTGATCGGCTATGTGCTGGGCGCGGGCGTCGTCGCGCTGCTCACCGCGTCGCTGTCGCAGGACGCGCTGCTGTCGTGGGGCTGGCGCGTGCCGTTCCTGATCGCCGGGCCGCTCGGCCTGATCGGACTGTACATCCGGATGAAGCTCGAGGAAACGCCCGCGTTCAAGCGCCAGGCCGAAGCGCGCGAAGCGCAGGACAAGGCCGTGCCGAAGACGCGCTTCCGCGAGACGCTGCTGCGCAACTGGCGTGCACTGCTGCTGTGCGTCGGCCTCGTGCTGATCTTCAACGTGACCGACTACATGGTGCTGTCGTACCTGCCGAGCTTCATGTCGTCGACGCTGCACTTCGACGAATCGCACAGCCTCGTGCTGGTGCTGCTCGTGATGGTGCTGATGATGCCGATGACGCTGTACGCCGGCCGCCTGTCCGACAAGGTCGGCCGCAAGCCGGTGATGCTCGCCGGCTGCGTGGGCCTGCTGGTGCTGTCGATCCCGTCGCTGATGCTGATCCACACGGGCACCACGGCATCGGTGTTCGGCGGCCTGCTGATCCTCGGCGTGCTGCTGTCGTGCTTCACCGGCGTGATGCCATCGGCGCTGCCCGCGCTGTTCCCGACCGAGATCCGTTACGGCGCGCTCGCGATCGGCTTCAACGTGTCGGTGTCGCTGTTCGGCGGCACGACGCCGCTGGTGACCGCATGGCTCGTCGACGTGACGCACAACCTGATGATGCCCGCGTACTACATGATGGGCGCCGCGCTGATCGGCATCGTGTCGGTCGTCGCGCTCGCCGAAACCGCGCGCCAGCCGCTGAAGGGCTCGCCGCCGGCCGTCGCGACGCGCCGCGAAGCGCACCAGCTCGCGCGCCAGTTGCGCGAGGACGACGACGAATCGGACATCTACGGCGTCGCGACGCCCGCCCGCGCGTGAGCGTCGCCCAATGAAAAAGCCCCGGCCGAAGCCGGGGCCCGATCGAACCCGATCCGCCCGACCGGCTTGCGCCGGCCGGGCTTTTTTCATTCAGTCGGCGTGCGCGTTCATGCGTGCGCTTCGCAGTGACGGCAGAAGATCAGCGCGCGCGACCGTGACACGGCTGCCTGCGCACCGCGCGCCGCGACGATCATCCCGACCTGGCCGAGATTGAAATCGCGCTCGACCATCAGCTGCGTGAGCCCGGCAAGCGCCAACACGACGGACGGGTGGTACAGGCTCGATTCAATCAGGGCTTTCATCATCGGCTCCATCTGGCAATGCGTGATTTGATGGAGTGGATTCTAGGGATCGGTCGCGTCCGGATAAACAGCGCGAATGCGAAGTCACTTGTCAGCGGCCGAGAACAATCGGCAGCGGCTTGCCGGACAACGGCGAGCGGCGCCTGACAGCGGCGTGCGGCAGCCCGGCGAACCGCTTCAAAAGCTACGCGAGCGGCGTATCGACGAAGGCCGGCAGCGCTTCCGCCCGCGCGGAATGGGCGGCGAGCGCCGGATAACGGGCCGGATCGATCCGCGCCAGCGCCGGGTAGTCGGCCGCCATGAACTGCGTGAAGCGCCACGCCACCGCGACCGTCACGTCCGACTGCAGCAGCCGCGCGCCGCCGAACCAGCCGTTCGTGGCCGCGACCAGCGGCTCCAGTGCGCCGTATGCGCCTTCGAGCTGGCTCAGCACGCGTTCGACCCACGGTTCGTGCTGCTTGTCCGACGGCCGCAGTGCCTGCTCGTAGACGAACTGCACGGTTTTCTCGGCGGCGGCCAGCGCGAACCCGATCGGCACCAGCGCGCGCAATCGGGCATCGACGGCGTCGGGCAGCAGGCGCCGCTCCTGCGCGGCGAGATGATCGAGATAGTCGACGATCAGCGACGAATCGATCAGCGTCGCGCCGCCGTCGGTCACGAGCGTCGGCGCCTTGACGACCGGGTTGAGCGCCCTGAACCGCTCGACATGACGGAATACCGAGATCGACTCGTGTTCGAACGGCAGGTCGAGCAGCTTCGCCGAAATGGCGACCCGGCGCACGAACGGCGAATCCAGCATACCGATCAGTTTCATCGCAAACGCTCCGTTTCGAGGGAATGGGACCGACGACTGTAGCAGTGTCGCGCGGCAGCGCCTAGCGTGCGCGTGATGCAGATCAGCCGCCCGCACATCCGCCTCCCGCTGCGCGGCCACAGTGACCATAATGGATATTCACGCTCCTTCCGCCCCAGGGTCCGCCATGTGGTACGCCGTCGTCGAGCAGCAGCGGGAATGGATGCGCGCATGGCGCGCGGCGACGCGGTACGCGTTCGATGCCTGGCCCGCGGCGTCGCTGCCGCATGCCGCGTCGTCGTGCTACGACGACCTGTTCGAACCGCTGCTCGGGCCGCAGGCCGCGCCGCCGGGCTTCGATCTCGCGTGGCCCGACGTCGGCGAGCAGGTGGTCGCGCACACGCCGTTTTGCGACTTGCGGCGCTTCGCGCACGCCGACGCGCGCCGCACCGTGCTGCTGTGCGCGCCGCTCGTCGGGCACGCGGCCGTGATGATGCGGGAAACCGCCGAAACGCTGCTCGCCGATGGCGACGTTTGCGTGACCGACTGGCGCAATGCGCGCGACGTGCCGCTCGCGGCAGGCCGTTTCGGGCTCGACGAATACGTCGCGATGCTCGACGGCTTCGTCGACGCGCTCCAGCACGACGATCGGCCGCTGCACGTCGTCGCCGTGTGCCAGGCGACCGTGCCCGCGCTCGGCGCACTCGCGCTGCGGGCCGCGCGCGGCCTCGCTCCGCCCGCGAGCATCACGCTGATCGGCGGCCCGCTCGATGCGCGGCTGAACCCGAGCGCGCTCGGCGCCGCGGCGGCCGCCCATTCGCTCGACTGGTGCCGGCGCCACCTGATCGACATCGTGCCGCCCGGGTTCGCGGGGCATGGCCGCCGCGTGTTCCCGACCTATCTGCAACAGGGCGAGATCGCGCTGATGTATCCGCAACGCTTCCTGGCGCTGATCGAGACCTACGCGCTGGCAGCCTCCCGCTTCGACATGGCCGGGCTTGCCGACGCCCGGCGGGCGCTGCGCGAATACACCGCGCTGCTCGACATGCCGGCCGATTATTTTCTCGATACGGTCGACGTCGTGTTCCAGCGCATGCTGCTCGCGACCGGCGCGTGGCGCGTGCGTGGCCGGCGCGTCGAACCGGCCGCGTTGCGCGACGTCGCGCTGCTGACCGTCGAAGGCGCCCGCGACACAGTCACGGGCGTCGGCCAGACGCATGCGGCGCTCGGCCTGTGCAGCGGCCTCTCGGCCGACGCGCGCCATCGCGTCGACGTCGACGATTGCGATCACTACGGACTGTTTACGGGGCCACGCTGGCACGGCAACGTCCATCCGGCGATGCAACGCGTGTTCGCGCTGGCGGAAGCCGGCCGACCGCGCCCGCGCCGGAACCGTCGGACGTGACGACGCGTCAGGGGCGCGCCGCGTCGAGCAGCGCGCGCACCTCGTCGTCGCTCGTCTGCTCGAAGTGCGCGTAGAACTGGCTGATCCCGAAGAGCCGCGCCGGCTGCGACACCGCGACGAATGCATCGGCCAGGCCGTCGAACGCATGCGCCGCGCCCGCCGGCGCGACCGGCACCGCCGCGACGATGCGCGCCGGACGGCGCTCGCGCAGCGCCTGCAGCGCGACGCGCATCGATGCGCCGGTCGCGACACCGTCGTCGACGACGATCGCGATGCGTCCATCCACCGCCAGCGGCGGCGCCGCGCCGCGATACAGCGCCTCGCGGCGTTGCAGTTCGGTCGTCTCGCGCGCGATCACGTCGGCGAGTTGCGCATCCGATACGTCCATCGCGCGGATCACCGAACGCTGCAGATGGGTCGCGCCGCCCGTCGCGATCGCGCCCATCGCGAGCTCGGGGTCGAACGGCACGCCGAGCTTGCGCACGACCAGCACGTCGAGCGGCACGCGCAGTGCGCACGCGACCGGATACGCGACGGGCACGCCGCCGCGCGGCAGCGCGAGCACGACGACGTCGGTTCGCCCTGCGTATTCGCGCAACGCGTCGGCCAGCTGGCGGCCGGCATCGGCGCGATCGGCAAAACTGCTTTCGGTCACGATCGGCTCCCTGCCGTTGCGCCGGGCGCGCGCAACCCGCGCCGACGCCTGTCAACGAGCATGGTTCATCGGTCGCGCCGATGCAAGCAGGGTCATACCGGTGCGCGACGCGCCGCGGGAAAGGGTCAGAGGCCGGCGGCCTGCCGGTACAGCCGCCAGAACGACTGCGCGTAGGACTGCGCGAGTTCGGGCGCGCGCCGGAACACGTTCACCGTGTCGGCGTGCTCGGCCGCGCCGTCGGACAGCGTCGTCAGCGCGACGCTGTCGTCGACGATCGCGAAGCGCGACGCGGGGCCGCCGTGCCGCGAATCGATCGCGACGTCGATGCCTGCGGACTTCAGATAGCCGGCGCCGCTGGTCTTGCCCGCGCGCGGCGAACGCACGAGCACGACGCGCACCTCGATCCCGCGCGCGCGGGCCGCCCGCAGCGCGCTCGCGACCGTCGGCGGCACCTGCGTATAGCCGGCCAGCAGCACGCGGCGCTGCGCCTGTTCGATCAGATCGACGGTCGCGTCGGCCGCTGCGTTGTCATACGAAAAGTACGTGCCGACCGATGCGGCGTCGGACGGAATCTGGCTGGCGTGGACGCTCGTCGCGCAGCAGAACGCGGCGAGGAGGAAGGCGGCTGGTCTCATGGCGGGCGCCATTGTAGCGACGCCAATTCGCGTGACAAGAGGCGGCTGCGACGCTGCTGCGCCGACGCAACACACAGTGCGGAACGGGTGCCCGGCCGCTGTGTTTCGGGCCGGGTTTCGCCCCGCCGATCAGCCGGCCGCGACGCGCGCGAGCCAACGCGTCACGCCGTCGACGGAACGGAAATCCGCGAGGCTGCGCGCGGGCAACGCGGGATACGCGCCACCGGCCATCTCGGCCAGCGCGCGCCCGGGGCCGAGTTCGAGAAACGCGGTCGCGCCGGCCTCCACGCACGCGGCGAGACAGGCCGCCCATTCGACCGGCTCCGCGATCTGCCGCGCGAGCTTGTCGAGGCCCGTGTCGACATCGAGCACGGACGCGCCATCGATCCCCGAGAACAGCCGGGTGCCGGCCAACGGCCGGCGCACGCGCGTCGCGGCCAGCGTCGCGCGGAAGGCCGGCACGGCCGCCGCCAGCCGACGCGTATGCGACGCGATCCGCACGCAGACGGGCGCGACACGCAGCGCGCCGGCGCGCGCCGCGTCGTCGGCCACGGCATCGACGTCGGCGTGCCGCCCCGCAACCACGAACGCATCGCCGGGGTTCGCGATCGCGATAGCCGCGTCGCGACCGTCGCAGAACTGCGCCAGTTGCGCGCGTGTCAGGCCGCGCACGAACACCATCCGCTCGTCGCCGCCGCTCGCGGCATCCATCTCGCGTGCACGCGCATCGGCCAGATCGAGCGCCTCGTGCGGGTCGATCCTTCCCGCGACGCTCCACGAGCCGACCTCGCCGACGCTGTAGCCCGCGACGCAGCGCCGGCGTGGCCACACAGCGTCGAGCAGCGCGGCGGCCGCGAGCGCCTGGACCGTGCAGAGGATCTGCGCGGCCCGGTTTTCCTGCAGCGCGTCGGGGCCGGCCTGTCGGACCCACGTGCGCGGATCGTCGCCGAGCAGCCGGCCCGCATGCGCGAACAGTGCGTCGGCCTGCGGCGCCGATCCGGTCAGATCGAACATGTCGGCGCGCTGCGCGCCTTGCCCCGAACACAGGATGGCCAGCGTCATCGCGCGTGCCCTTCGGCTTCGAGCGCATCGACGAAGACGCTCATCGCGAGCAGGTCGGCCGCGCCGCCCGGACTCAGCCGGCGCGCGACGAACGCACGATGCGCGGCCGCCGCGCGCAGCCGCCAGTCGCGCGCCCGCACGCCGCCGCGCGCGACGAACGCACGGGCGGTCGCGCGGGCGAAATCGAGGCCGTCCTGCCCGCCCCGGTGCAGCAGATTCGTGTCGTCGAGCGCGGCGATCAGCGCGAAGCACGCGGCGACGCGCGCGGCTTCCGGGTCGCCCGGCAGGTCGCGCCGCGCGCGGCGCAGCGCGGGCAAGCCGATCGCATACACGGTCGGGAAGCCGTCGGCCGCCTCGCGACGTGCGCCGCCGACACCGTAGCGGCGGCTCGCGCGCTCGCCGTGACTGTCCGGCACACGTGGACCGCCGAGGATCTCGACGCCCCAGCGGCACGACACGAACGCACCGAGCGTCGTCCCGGCCGGCAGCGCGCCCGGTATCGTGCGCCGGCCGGCGGCCGCGCACAGCAGCCCGAGCCCGAAGATCGCACCACGATGCGTATTGACGCCGCCGGTCGCGGCGAGCATCGCGTGCTCGGCACGCAGGCCGATCTTGCGCAGCACGGCCATGTCGGCGTCGCGGGCGCCCGCGTCGGCGAGTTCCGCGAAGTACGGCCGCAGCACGACGGCGCTGCGCGTGAACGTCGCGGCATCCATGTCCGCGTGACTGCCGGTGTCGACGTGACTGACGAGGCCCGGCTTCGGGTAGGTGTCGATCTCGAGCACGAGGCTGCGCTCGGCCAGCGCGGCGATGCGCTCGGCCTCGGACGGCGCCGCGACGCGGCAGGCAGCCGCGGCGTTCATTGCGCGCCCCCGATGAACGCATCGGCGCGCATCAATTCGACGGTAGTCGCGGTCTTCACCGCGACTTCGGGCAACCGCGCGTGCAGTTCGCGCCAGTTGGCGCCCGCGCCGTCGTCGCGCAGCAGTTCGCCGTCGATGCGCATTGGCGCGCGCGCATCGATCGTCGCGAGACCGTCGAGCAACGGCGCGAGCGACGCGGCGTCCGGCAGCGGGAACACGATGTCGAGATCGGACGATGCGCTCAGGTACGGCTCGCCGGTCAGCGCCTGCCAGGCGAGGCTGCCGAACACGCGGCCCTGCACGCCGCAGCGCGCGCCGAGCGCATCGAGCTCGCGCAGCGGCGCATGCCACGCGGCGGGCGCTCCGGAGCGTACGTCCGCCAACGCCGGCAGCGGGCCGACCGTCGCGAGCGCGTGGGCGGCCACGTTCAGCGCGATGCGCCGCTTGCCCGCCGGCGGCGGCAGCGGCAGGCCGAGCGGCACGCGGCCGGCATCGGCTTCATCCGGCGACGCGCGACGCACGATCAGCGGCCAGCCGCGTTCGGCCCATGCGCGCACGAGCGGATCGCCCGCGAGCGCGGGGTCGTGGGCAAAGGCCGCGCCCCACCCGCCCGCCGTCAGCGTGACGAGCGTGTGGCGGCGCAGCGGCAGCTCAGCGTGCGGCACGCGCAAGGGCCTCGACGCGGGCGGCGACGTCGGTCGCGACCGGCCGGCCGCGCGCCGCGCGCCGGTCGACGCGCTCGGCCGGCTTGCCGAGCCATTCGCCGACCTGCGCGTCGAGCGCGCGGGACGGATCGAGCACGGCGTCGACGGCGCCCATCTTCACGAGGTTGTCGAGCCCCGGCGCGAACACCGGGGTCGAACGCGCCATCTCCTTCAGCACGTCGATCGGCAGCTTGGTCACGCGCGACATCGACGGCAGGTCCATCACCTCCGGCTCGGCACCCGGCACCGCGAGCAGCGTGCGGGTCGCGAGCGCGGTCGCGATGAACGCCCCCGCGGCCGTGTGGCCGTACAGCACGCCGATCGTCCGGTGTCCGGCGAGATCCGCGTGCATCAGGCACTTCGCGAGATGCGACAGCCCTTCGTTCAGGCCGAGCAGTTCGTCGCGCTTGCTCATCCGCTGGCTGTCGCTGTCGACCAGCACGACGATCGGCGTGTCGCCGCCGCGCGCGACCGTGTCGAGCACGCGCGACGCGAGCGTCAGCGCCTCGTCGAGGCCGAACGGCAAGCGGTCAGCAACGCCGATCACGTCGACGCGCGTGCCGGCCAGTTCCGCGTGGCCCGTCAGCAGGCCGCCATTGCGCACGATCGAATGGCCGTTGGGGAACAGCGAGGTCAGTACTTCATCGAGCGTCATGCTGCGGCTCCTGTAACTGGTCGGCGAGCTTCGCGAATGCTTCGTCGGGCATGCCGGGGATCGCTTCCGGCTCGGTGGCCCCGAGCGCGCGCCACACGTCGAGCGCATCGTTGCAGCCGCCGAACCGTTCGACCCGCGCTTCGAGACGCGCCTGTTCCGCGCGCAGCATCGCCGCATCGAACGTCGGCGCGCGACCGATCAGATCGAGCGCCGCCGCGCGGAACGCGTCGGGCGTATCGGCCACGTAGCGATCGGCGCCGCCGATCAAGCGCCGGTGCTTGCCGCCCATCGTGCGCCAGATCAGCGCGCGATCCTTCGAGTCGAATTCCTCGACGCCGCGATTGGTCTCGATCACTTCGGGGCCCGACACGCTGATGCGCCCCTGCTCCGACACCGCGAGCGCCGAACAGCACGCGGCGAGCAACCCGCCGCCGCCATAGCAGCCCGCGCGGCCGCCGATCAGCCCGATCACCGGCACGCCGGCCGCACGCGCTTCGACGAGCGCACGCATGATCTCGGCGATCGCGAGCTCGCCCGCGTTCGCTTCCTGCAGCCGCACGCCGCCCGTATCGAACAGGATCAGCACCGGCTTGCCGACTTCGCGCGCGGCGCGCAGCAGCCCGGTGAGCTTCGCGCCGTGCACTTCGCCGAACGCGCCGCCCATGAAGCGGCCTTCCTGAGCGGCGACGAACACCGGCCGGCCGTCGAGCCGGCCGTGGCCGACCACCATCCCGTCGTCGAACTGCTGCGGCAGGCCGAACAGCGGCAAGTGCGGGCTCGTCATGCGCTCGGCCGGCCCGAGGAATTCGCTGAAACTGCCCGCGTCGAGCAGCCCGTCGATGCGCTGCCGCGCCGATGCTTCGTACCAGCTCGCCGCATTCGCGACGAACGCCGGTGCGTCGTGGATCACGTCGCTCATCATGCATCTCCCTCGATCGCGCGCACGGCCTGCGCGAGCCGCAGCGACACCATGTCGGGTCGCGCGCCGCCGTCGTTGATCGACAGCTTCAGGCCGCCCGGCGTGCGCCGTTCGACGAAATCCGACACGACCGCCTGCCACACCGCGCCGAACCCGACCGCCGCGGTGCGGATGTCGATTTCGCATTCGTTGCCCGGCAGCACGCGCTCGACGAGCACCTCGAGATTGCCGGACGCGACCACGCCGACGAGCGCCGCGGCCTGCTCGCCCTTCGCGCGTTCGCGCGCGGTGAAGCGATAGTTCAACTGTTCCATGCCCTCTTCCTCACCAGTTGCGAAACCGGGCCGGCGGCGCATAAAGCCCGCCCGACCAGTGCACGAGATCCTTGATCGACCGCGCGGCGAGCCAGCGGCGGTCGGCGTCGAGCGGATCGATGCCGAGATCCTCCGGGCGGCGGATCACGCCGCGCTCGCGCAGCCGCTCCACCATCTTCCGGTCGCGGCCGCGGCCGACGTCCGTATAGCCGGCCACGCCGCGGATCGCGTGCTCGCGTTCGTCCTTGTCGCGGCACATCAGCAGGTTCGCGATGCCCTCCTCGGTGACGATGTGCGTGACGTCGTCGCCGTAGACCATGATCGGCGCGAGGTCGAGCTGCAGCTTGTCCGCGAGCTTCAGCGCATCGAGCTTCTCGACGAACATCGGCACGTTCTTGTCGCCGAACGTCTCGCCGATCTGCACGACCAGCTTGCGCCCGCGCCGCAGCGCCGCCGGCGTGTCGGGATCGGCCTCCGCGCCCGCCTTCAACCACGGTTCGCTCGGATGGCGCCGGCCGCGCGCGTCGCTGCCCATGTTCGGCGCGCCGCCGAAACCGGCGATCCGCTCGGCGGTGACCGTCGACGAATGGCCGGACAGGTCGATCTGCAGCGTCGAGCCGATGAACATGTCGCACGCATAGAGCCCGGCCGTCTGGCAGAACGCGCGGTTCGAGCGCAGCGACCCGTCGGGGCCCGTGAACCATACGTCGGAGCGCGCGCGGATGTAGTCGTCCATCCCGACTTCGGAGCCGAAGCAGTGGATCTGCTCGACCCAGCCCGATTCGATCGCGGGAATCAGCGTCGGATGCGGATTGAGCGCCCAGTGCGTGCAGACCTTGCCCTTCAGCCCGAGCTTCGCGCCGTAGGTGGGTAGCAGGAGCTCGATCGCGGCCGTGTTGAAGCCGATCCCGTGGTTCAGGCGCTTGATCCCATACGGCTCGTAGATGCCCTTGATCGCGAGCATCGCGGTGAGGATCTGCGTCTCGGTGATCGCGGCCGGATCGCGCGTGAACAGCGGCTCGACGTAGAACGGCCGGCCGGCCTCGACGACGAAATGCACGCGATCGCCCGGGATGTCGACGCGCGGCACCTTGTCGACGATGCGGTCGACCTGCGCGATCACGATGCCGTCCTTGAACGCGGTGGCTTCGACGACGGTCGGCGTGTCTTCGGTGTTCGGGCCCGTGTACAGGTTGCCGTCGGCGTCGGCGCTCACGGCCGCGATCAGCGCGACCTGCGGCGTGAGGTCGATGAAGTAGCGGGCGAACAGTTCGAGATAGGTATGCACCGCGCCGAGCGCGATCTTGCCGCCGAACAGCAGCTTCGCGATGCGCTGCGACTGCGGGCCCGAATACGCGAAGTCGAGACGCGTCGCGATGCCGCGCTCGAACACGTCGAGGTGCTCGGGCAGCACGACGCCCGACTGCACCATGTGCAGGTCGTGGAGCTTCGCGCTGTCGACGTCGGCGAGCGCGGTGGCGAGCAGATCGGCCTGCTTCTGGTTGTCGCCTTCGAGGCACACGCGGTCGCCTGGCCGCAGCACCGCTTCGAGCAACGCGACGGTGTCGCGCGCGTCGACCCGCTTGCCCTGCGCGTACGCCGCGCCGGCCGCGACGCGTGCATCGCGCGCCTGCCGCGCGTGATTCCATCCGGTCATGAACAGTTCTCCGCTTCGAGGATTCAGCGGCATTCTAAGCCTGGCGCCGCTGCCGATTGATGATGTTGCAGAATGCGACTCAGAGGACGCCGCGATGGATGCGGCCCGCGCGCGGGCCGCGTCGCATCGCCCTACGCGCCGACCAGCGCGCGCGTCGTGAAGAACAGCAGCGACGGCCCGAGCAGGCAGCCGACGCCGGTATGGAACGTCGCGACCAGCGCGCCGTACGGCACGAGCCGGCGGTCGGTCGCGGCAAGGCCCGCGCTCACGCCGCTGACGGTGCCCGCGAGCCCGCCGAAGATCATCGCCGAGCGCGGCGTCTTCAGTCCCATGAAGTTGGCCGCGACCGGCGTGCCGACCATCACGATGATCGCCTTCACGAGCCCCGTCGCGATGCTGAGCGCGATCACGTCGGAGCTCGCACCGATCGCCGCGCCCGTGACGGGCCCGACGATGTAGGTGACGGCGCCCGCCCCGATCGTCGTCATGCTGACCGCATCGGTATAGCCGAACGCGCGCGCGACGCACGCGCCGACGATGAACGGCAGCACGGTGCCGAGCAGCAGCGACACGACGCCGACGAGCCCGGCCTTGCGCGCCTCGGTCGGCTGCACTTCGAACGCGGTCGCGACGATCGCGAAATCGCGCAGCATCGCGCCGCCCATCAGGCCGATGCCGGCGAACAGCTTGACGTCGGCCAGCCCCTTCTCGCCACCGGTGAACGCGCCGCCGACGTAGGCGAGCACGAGGCCGATCACGATCGCGATCGCCGAGCCGTGCACGCGGCCGAACGTGAGCTTGCGCGACGCGATCGAAGACAGCCACATGATCAGGCCGACCAGCGCGAACGACGCGACGAGCCCGTTGTGGGCGACGGTTTTTTCGAGCATCTGCAGCATGGCGGCCTCCGTTATTGTTCTTCGAATTGCGGCACGCCCGCGAAGGCCGTGTCGTCGCGGCCCGTGCGCGCGAGTACCGCGATGCAGCATGCGCAGATCGCGACCGCGCCGACCGCGGCCAGCAGCGCGACCGGCCCGCCCTTCAGTGCGGCGACGACGTTCTGGTTCGCGGCCATCGCGACGACGACCGGGATGTACATCGCGCCCCAGAAACCGACGCCCGCCTCGGTCTCCTTCGGCAGCCAGCCTCGCCGGTGCAGCCACAGGCGCAGGCAGATCAGCAGCAGCATCGCGATGCCGACGCCGCCGACGTTGGTTTTCACGCCGATCGCGCTGCCGAGCAGGTCGCCGAGGAACAGTCCGGCCAGGTGGCAGAACGCCAGCAGCGCGGTTCCGTAGATGATCATGAGTCGTCTCCAGTCTCTTCGTGACGGGCGCCTGACGCGTGCGGGAGCCAGGCCCGCACGCCGATCCCGGGCGGACTGTCTGTCTCCTGCGGCGGGGCGCCGCGGCCCGGCGGCTCGTCGTGCGAGCGCGTTCTCGGGGGTCGATGGGATGATGCGGGTTCGGGCCGGACGCCGGATGGCTTAGACTGATTGGTGCAGCCGGCGGCGCGACACGGGCTACGCGTCCGATGCCCCTCGTTTGCGGAGGCCGCACTGGCGCGTGATCCGATACTAGCGCCGCAAAATCCGGCCATTTATGAAGTTGTCGAAACCGATTCAGTGGATTTAGCAATGCGTCCGTTACCGCCCGAATTGCTGCGCAGCTTCGTCGCCGTCGCCCAGTCCGGCAGCTTCACCGCCGCGTCCGAGCGCGTGAACCTGTCGCAGTCGACTGTCAGCCAGCATATCCGCCGGCTCGAGGAGCTGCTCGACCGGCCGCTGTTCGAGCGCGACACGCGCAACGTGCACCTGTCGCAGCACGGCGACGCGCTGTTCCGCTACGCGGTGCGCATCCTCGAACTGATGGACGAGGCCGTCACGTCGGTCTGCGGGCCGCCGCTGTCGGGCAAGGTGCGGCTCGCAATGTCGGAGGATTTCGCGTCGGCGCACCTGACGGCCGCGCTCGCGAGCTTCGTGCAGCGCAACCCGGACGTCGAGCTCGCGATCTCGACCGGGCTGTCGGGCGACCTGTTCGACGCGCTCGACGAGGGCCGGCACGATCTCGTGTTCGCGAAGCGCATCGCCGGCAGCCGGCGCGGCCGCGTGATCCGCAGCGAACCGCTGTACTGGTGCACCGGCCCCGATTCGCGGATCACCGGCCACGAGGCCGTGCTGCCGCTCGCGATGCATCCGGAGCCGAGCGTGTCGCGCCGCCGCGTGCTCGAATCGCTCGAGGCCGTCGGGCGGCCGTACCGGATCGCCGTCGTGAGCAGCAGCATCGCGGTGCTGCGGGCGGCCGCGAGCGCGGGGCTCGGCGTCAGCGCGTTCGCCGGCTACGTGATCCCGGCCGGGCTCGCGCGGCTCGATGCGGGGCTGCCGGAACTCGGCGAACTCGAATACGTGATCGATCGCCCGGCGGCCGCGTCGCGCTCGACGCTCGCGCTCGAAGCCACGCTGATCACGGCGGCGGCCGAGTTGTAACGGCACGGCGGGCACCGCACGCGGGCGCGGTCGCATCCAGCGGCACCTGACAGCTTTGCCCGGAACGCGTCATCGTCCGCGCAGCACCCGCTCGCGACAATGGGCCCCATCCGAACGCACCGCGCATCGCCGCGCGCGTCCGGCACCCCATCCCCTTGATCGGAGCCCGCCATGAAGAACGTCCTGCGATTCGCCGTCGCGACCACTGCAGCCGCCTTGCTGTCCCCCGCCTTTGCCCAGACCGACGCGTCGGCCCCCGCACAACAAGGCCTGACACGCGCGGAAGTCATCGACCAGCTCAAGCAGGCCTATCTCGACGGCGAACTGCCGACCAACGACGGCAACTACCCGCCGAACGCCGCGACCCGTGCGCGCAACCGCGAACTCGTGCAGGCCGTGAGCCCCACGTGGCTGGCTCACACGCCGCCCGCCAGCCAGGCGATGTCGCAGCAATGACCGGCGCCGCCACTGCGCTGGCGCGACCGGATGAGGATCAGGGCAGGAAGCTGCGGCGCCGCGCGTCGATCAGCTCGACGAGCAACCGGTCGCGCTCCGCCGCCAGTTCCTGCATCGAGCGCTCGCCCTGGATCGCGCGCAGCTCGTCGGTCAGCTTGCGATCGACTTCCGGATCGAACGACGGCGTGCCGAGGTCGTCCCACCAGCTCGTGATCGGCCCCGACAGGTGTTCGAGGAAATGCGCGATCCCGCCCGCGCCGCCGCCAAGGTGATAGGTCAGACACTGCCCCATTAGTCCCCAGCGCAGGCCGGGGCCCCACGCGACGGCCTTGTCCGCATCGGCGACGCTCACGACGCCTTCGCCGACGAGGTGATACACCTCGCGGAACAGCGCGGCCGCGAGCCGGTTGGCGACGTGGCCGGTCATCTCCTTGTTCAGCACGATCGTCTGCTTGCCGAGCGCATCGTAGAACTGCTTCACGCGCGCGATCACGTCCTGGCCGGTCGCGTCGCCGCCGACCAGCTCGACGAGCGGAATCAGGTGCGGCGGATTGAACGGATGCGCAATCAGGCAGCGCTCCGGATGCTTCGCGCACGCGGTCTGGATCTCGGACATCTTCAGGCCCGACGAGCTCGATGCGATCGGCACGTGCGCGGGCAGCACGTCGTCCATCTGGCGGTAAAGCGCGCGCTTCAGGTCGAGCCGCTCGGGGCCGTTCTCCTGCACGAAGTCGACGCCGTCCAGCGCGCGCACGAGATCGGCGTCGAACGACAGCCGCGCGGAAGGTTCGGCGGCCCGCTCGCCGAGGAAGGCGGCGAGCGCGTCGCGCAGCCGCGCGTCGGCTTGCGGCGCCGGGTCGGTCGCGACGACGTCGAAGCCTTGCGTCAGGTAGAAAGCGGCCCAGCTCGCGCCGATCACGCCGGCGCCGACGATCGCGATACGTCGAATGTCCATGGTTGTCCCGTGTGGTTGGTCTGCGGATATGTCGCGGCGATTGTCGCATCGAATCCCCTGCGCACGCGTCGACGCCGATTGCAAATTCCCTCTTGAAATGCGCGGCGGCGGCCACTAATTAAGCGTCGTCGGGCAGTGCCGCATGCAACGCACCGCCCCCGTTATCGACCCCGTGGAGCCACCCGTCGCGCCCGCCGCAGGCGTCGCGCCGTCACGTCTCCCGCGTTCCCTGTTCAGGAGGACCAACATGAGCGGTATCCATCACGGCTACGACTTGTTCGACGAATTCGCCCGCGTGCAGCGGCAGATGGCGAGCCTGCTCGGCGAACGGCCGTCCGGCATCCGTGCGGGGCGCGCCGGCGCGTTTCCCGCGCTCAACGTCGGCGCCACCGACGATGCGATCGAGATCGTCGCGTTCGCACCCGGCATGGCCGCGGCCGACTTCGACGTGTCGATCGACAAGGACCTGCTGACGATCAGCGGCGAGCGCAAACCGGCGCCGCGCACCGAAGGCGACGACGTGCGCACGTATGCGCAGGAACGCTTTCACGGCGCGTTCCGCCGCGTGGTCGAACTGCCGCGCGACGCGGCCCCCGAGCAGGTCAGCGCCCGCTACGAGAACGGCTGCCTGCTGATTCGCGTCGGTCGGCGCGAAGCATCGAAGCCGCGTGCGATCACCATTCAGTAATCTTCAGGATACCGACATGAACACGAACCCGACCCTGGCCGAACGCCACCCGAGCACCGTTCACGCTGCCGCCGCCGAAGCCGCGCGCCGGCCCGCGATCACCCCGTCCGTCGACATCGTCGAGGACGCGCGCGGCGTCACGCTGCGGGCCGACCTGCCCGGCGTGCCGCGCGAGAACCTCGACGTGAAGGTGCACGACACGACGCTGACGATCGAAGCCGCGACGCAACTCGACACGCCGGCCGACCTGCGCGTGCGACACGCGGAAGTGCGCGCGACGCGCTATGCACGGTCGTTCGTGCTGAGCGCCGATCTCGACACGTCGCGGATCGACGCGAACCTGCGCGACGGCGTGCTGACGCTGACGATCCCGCGCCGCGAGGAAACGCGCCCGCGCCGCATCGACGTGACGGCCGGCAATGCGTAAGGGTCGACGCGTGTGCTGACGCGACGCGCATGAAAATGCCCCGCTCCGGCGTGATGCCGGGCGGGGCTTTTTTGCATCGGGCCGTGCGCGCTCAAACGCACGGACTTCAGATTCAATCGAAATCGAACAGGTCGAACACCGACTTCTTGCGGCGCCGGCCGTCGTGCCGGTATCGATCGTCGTGCGAGCGGCCGTCGCGGCCCCAGCCGTCGTCGCGCTCGCGCGACGCGTGCGCGTCGTGCTGCGCCGGCGCGGCATCGCGGCGAGCCGGCGCGTCGCCGGTCTCGCGTGCGATCAGCTTGTCGAGCTCGCCGCGATCGAGCCACACGCCGCGGCAGGTCGGACAGTAGTCGATCTCGATCGACTGGCGCTCGGCCATCAGCAGGTCGGGCGTCTTGCAGACAGGACATTTCATCGCGTTTCTCCTTTCCGTGCGAATTTCATCCGGATTCCGTACGAGGCGCGCGAACCGGCCGCCGCGGCGGCCGGCATCCCGCGCGCCGGCTCAGTCGCGCGCCACGTGCGCCGCACGCTTCGCCTTCGCGCGCCGCGCCAGCATGTTCATGCCCTCGACGAACGCCGAGAACGCCATCGCCGCATAGATGTCCCCCTTCGGCACGTGCGAACCGAACCCTTCGGCGATCAGCGTCATGCCGATCACGACCAGGAACGACAGCGCGAGCATCACGATCGTCGGGTTGCGGTCGATGAAACGCGCGAGCGGCTGCGCGGCGAACAGCATCACGCTCACGGCGACGATCACGGCGACGAACATGATCGGAACGTGCTCGGTCATGCCGATCGCGGTCACGATGCTGTCGATCGAGAACACGATGTCGAGCATCACGATCTGGCCGATCGCGGCCCACATCGTCAGGCCGGCCGCGCCGGCGGCGCCGCCCGCGCCGTCACCGTCGTGCGACACGTGGTGATGGATCTCGGTGGTCGCCTTCCACACGAGGAACAGGCCGCCCGACAGCAGGATCATGTCGCGCCACGAAAACGCATGATCGAACAGCGTGAACACGGGTTCGGTCAGGCTCGCGATCCACGCGACGCTACCGAGCAGCGCGAGGCGCATCACCAGCGCGAGCGCGATGCCGAGGCGCTGCGTGCGGGCGCGCTGCGCTTCGGGCAGCTTGTTGCTGAGGATGGAGATGAAGATCAGGTTGTCGATGCCGAGCACGACTTCCATCACGACGAGCGTCAGGAGCGCGGCCCAGACGGCGGGGTCGGTGGCAAGCGTCAGCAGGTAGTCCATGGGATGGGCCGATACGAAAGTGGAAAGCCCGATGATATGCCGCCCCGTACTTCGGAAAAATCAGCGAGAATCTGACTTTGAGTTCGGTTTTTTCGATATATCGCGCGCCGATGCTGAATTTTCGCCATCTGTACTATTTCTGGGTCGTCGTGAAGGAAGGCGGCTTCGCGCGCGCGGCCGGCCGGCTGGACATGGCCGTGCAGACGATCAGCGCGCAGGTGCGCGAGCTGGAGAAAGCGCTCGGCCACCAGTTGCTGCGCCCGGCCGGGCGCGGCGTCGCGATGACCGACGCCGGGCAGGCCGCCTTTGCGCGCGCGGAAATCATCTTCGAGATGGGCCGGCTGATCCCCGACGACGTGCGCGCGGCGGCCAGCCAGCCGACCGTGCGGCTCGCGGTCGGCCTCGCGGACGGCATCTCCAAGCTCGCCGCGCACGCAATCCTGGCCCCGGTGCTCGACACGCCCACGCTGCGGCTGCTGTGCCACGAAGGCGAGCACGACGCGCTGCTCGCGGAACTCGCGCTGCATCACCTGGATCTCGTGCTGGCCGGGCAAGGCGCGCCATCGGGGTCGAACCTGCGCGTGACGAGCGAGCGGCTCGTCGCGTCGCCGGTCGACTGGTACGGGCCCGCGGCGCTCGTCACGCCGGCCGCGCGGCAGCGCTATCCGCACTGCCTGGCCGAGCTGCCGGTGCTGCTGCCGACTGCGCATTCGGCATTGCGCGCGCGTCTCGACCTGTGGCTGGAAAGCGCGCGGATCGTGCCGCGCGTGGCCGGCGAGTTCGAGGACAGCGCGCTGATGGCCGTGTTCGCGGCGCGCGGCCTCGGCGTGTTTCCGCTGAGCGAACTCGGCGCGAACGATGCGTCGCTGCTGCGCGGGCTCAGGCGGCTCGGGCGCGCGGGCGACGTGACCGAGGAGATCCACGCGATCCGCTCCCGGCGCGGCGAACATCATCCGCTGACGGCGCAATTGCTGGCCGCGGCGCGCGGCGCGCCGGCCGACTGAAGCGAGCGCGACACCAAACGAAACTATAATGTCGCCCCGGCCATACGAGATGTGCGCCGCATCAATCCGGGCACTCCCCTTGCGCCGCCTCTCGCCGAGCCTTCTGAAAGACGCCATGCACAACCGATTTCGCCTGTTTTCCGTTTCGTGCGCGCTCGCGGCCGCGGCCGTGCTGGCGGCATGCTCGTCGCCGCCCAAGCCGATCTACCAGCAGGAACAGTTCGACGCGACCAGCAGCCCGTATGCGCATACGTTCCACTCGAAATCCGACGCGGCCTGCGAGGCCGCCCGGCGCGCGCTGCTGAGCCAGGGCTACGTGGTGTCGTCGTCGCGCAACGACGCGGTCGACGGCAGCAAGAATTTCCAGCCGAGCAACGACATGCACGTCGTGATCGAGTTTCACGTCGTGTGCGCGGACGCGACGGCGGACGGCGCGTCGAGCATCGCGTACGTGAACGCGGTGCAGGACCGCTATACGCTGAAGAAATCGAATACGTCGGCCAGCGTGGGCTTGAGCGTGTTCGGCTCGCTGTCGCTGCCGATCGGGTCGAGCGACGACGCGCTCGTCAAGACCGCGAGCGAGACGATTCCCGCCGGCGTGTTCTATGAACGCTTCTTCACGCTCGTCGACCATTTCCTGAAGATCGACCCGGCGCGCCGCGACCGCGCGACCGTGAAGGCCGCGGAGAAGGAGCCCGTCGCGCCGCTGCCCGAGCCCGCGCCGACGCCGCAGGGCGAACCGATGAAGATGACGACGCCGGTCGTGCCGACGCCGCCCGCGGCGCCGGTGCCGCTGTCGGCGACGGGTGTCGCGCCGGGGTCGGGCGCGAATGCCGTGCCGGCCGCGGCATCGGCCATCGCGGCGCCGGCTGCGATGCGCGCCGCGGCGCCGACGGCGGCGTCCGGGCCGGTGCCGGCCTCGGGGGCGGCACCCGCGGCCGCTTCTGCGCCTGCGCCTGCGCCGGCTTCGGCTGCCGGCCCGGCGCCTGCATCGACCCCGGCTCCCGCTCCCGCTTCGTCTGCTGCGCCAGCTTCGGCGCCTAAGCCGGTTTCCGGTCCGGCAACCGCGCCGGCACCTTCGTCGACCTCCGGTTCGACGGCCGCGCCGGTTTCCCCGCCCCTGGCTCTGTCGGAGCCGGCAACAGCCGCGGCCACCGCTACGCCGTCGTCGTCCTCGGCCGCGCCTTCGTCAGCGGCATCCACGCCCGCATCGGCATCGGCGCCGTCAAGCGCATCGCCTGCGCCGGCTACCGCCAACCCCGTCGCATCGTCCACGCCGTCCGGCGCGAGCGCACCCATCGCGAATTGATCGCGCTCCCGTATCGTCGCGCCCGGCCGCATGCGGCGCGGCGCGACGACACGCCCCCCTTCCGCAACGTTCCTGAAGTCGTTTCCGCCCATCCGGCCGTGCGTCGACCGCGCATGGTCGCGCGGGATTGACGGTAAGGCAACGTCGACGCGTGGCGGTTCGCCATGCACGCGCCAGACCCGCCGTCACCGCGCGCGACAATCGCAAGCAATCCGCCGTCTCGCGAGTGCGCTGCTCACCCGCGCACTCGCCTACCGCAACGTCGCGCGCAGCGTCTGCAGATCCTCGGCGGTCGTGGCCACCCCGCCGCAGACGATCACGGCGATGTCCGCGGCCGACGCGAGCACCCGCACCGGCCGCTCCAGCGCGGCCAGCGCCGCGCCGCACGCGGGCTCGACGACGATCCTGTGTTCGTCGAGAAACCGCAGCGACGCCGCCACCGCGTCGGCGTCGGACACGACGACCGGATGGATCGCGTGGCGTGTCGCCCATTCGACCGCCGCGTCGCACGGCCGCTTCGCGCCGAGCGTCGTCGCGATGCTCGAGATGGCCGCCAGTTCGACCGGACGCCCCTGCGCGACCGAGCGCGCATAGCAGTCGGCGCCTTCCGTCTCGGCCGCGACGACCGGCACGTCGTGCCAGCCGTTGCGCGCCAGCCCTTCCAGCACGCCGCACAGCAGACCGCCGCCGCCCACAGCAAGCACGACCGCGTCGGGCTTCGGGCCGGCCGCCGCCATCTCGTCGATCATCGTCGCGTGGCCCTGCCACAGCACGCGATCGTCGAACGGATGCACGAACGCGTCGTGCGCGTCGAGCGCCGACTGCGCGAACGCGTTCGCCTCGGCCCAGCTCGCGCCGTGCACGACGAGTTCCGCGCCTTCGACGCGGATCAACTCGCGCGCCCGCGCCGACGTGCTTTCCGGCACGACGACGCGCACCGGCACGCCGAGCTCGCGGCCGCAGTACGCGACCGCGATGCCCGCGTTGCCGCCCGACGACGACACGAATCGCCGTGCGCCGGCGGCGTGCCGCGCCTCGCAGACGGCGCCGATGCCGCGCAGCTTGAACGAACCCGACGGCTGCAGCGCCTCGAGCTTCAGCCGGATGGTCGTGCCGAGCCGGCGGGATGCGATCGGCGAGCGGATATAAGGAGTCGGGATATGAAGCGGCATGGGACGGAACGCAATGAGGACGGAGGAAACGCACACGACGCGCAACGACGCGCATTCGGCAATGACGGTCATCGTACGGCAGGCCTGCCATGCTTTCCAATACCATCGAATGGCGTTTGCTATGCTTCACAGGCATATCCACACATCAGACCCCACACCGCATGCGCCAGATCGAACTGCGTCACCTGCGCTACTTCGTCGCCGTCGCCCAGGCCGGCAGCGTGATGGCCGGCGCCCGTGCGGCCGGCATCGTCCAACCCGCGCTGTCGCGACAGATCCGCGAACTCGAGGACGCGATCGGCACGCCGCTGCTGATTCGTCGCGCGACGGGCGTCACGCTCACGGCGGCCGGCACGAGCTTCCTGCACGATGCGACCGGCCTGCTCGCGATGCTGCAGGACAGCCGCGAGCGCGCGCTGCGCAGCGCGGCCGGCCAGCTCGGCGAACTGCGGCTCGGCGCGCTGCCGAACTGCCTGCCGCTGCCGGTCGTCGCGAACGTCCTCAAGGCGTTTCGCGATGCGTGCCCGGACGTGAAACTGTCGATCGCGCCGATGCTGTCGGCCGAACAGGCGAGCGCGCTGATGCGCGGCCAGCTCGACGCCGGGATCATGGCGTGGCGTCGCGAGGAAGCGCCGCACCTGACGGGCGTGCGGCTGCTGAGCGACCGCTTCGTGCTCGCGATGCCCGCGCCGCCGGGCGGCCGCTTCGTCGCGCCGCGCACGCTGGCCGACGTCGCGAACGAGCCGTTCGTCTGGTTCGATGCGCAGCGCTCCGCCGCGCACCACCGGTTCCTGATGACGCAGTGCGAGCAGGCCGGCTTCACGCCGCGCATCGCGCAGGTCGGCAGCGACATCCCGACGCTGATCGGCCTCGTCGCGGCCGGCATGGGCTGCGCGTTCGTGCCGGAAAGCGCGTCGCCGACCTGCCCGCGCACGGTCCGGCTCGTCGCGCTCGACGCGCTCGCGAGCCGCTTCGACATCGAGTTCGTGTTCGACGGCGCGGCGGCAGCCCCGTCGCCCGTCGTGGCGCGGTTTCTCGCGGCGGTCCGCGACGCGGCCGGCGAACCGGGCTGAACGTACGCCGGATGCCTCGCCGCGCGATCGGGCGATGCAACTTGCAGCGCCGGCCGCTGGACGGAATCGCCCTCCGCGATCTCGCCGTTTTCGCCGTTTTCGCCGTTTTCGCCGTTTTCGCCGTTTTCGCCGTTTTCGCTGTTTTTGAGCACTGAACGACGCCGCCGTGCCACCGAAAAATCTTTCAGAACGCCGACGGACGGCGTCACGACGCCGCTATTTTCAAATTGACACCAAAAACGGCCGTTTAACGCCGATTCGAATCGTCCTGGCCCGAAATATACTGCCCGCGCATCCAATTCCTCGTGCCAAAGAGAGGATGCGTTTCCGCCCCGGCCACGGACCCCCTGTGGTCGGGGCTTTTTTCCTGTTGCGCGTCGAGTCACGCCCCACACACGCCGCATTATTGACATGAAATCAAGATAATTTCGTCCGGATGCGGCTTTTTCCGCAAAAGTAATGCAGGCACACTTCGGGCTGTCCTCAATGGCTTCGTGCCGTTGTCCCCCGCTTACAGGAGCCCGCCGCGTGAACCCCACGACTTCCTCTCCGTCCCGTCCGGGCGGCAGCGCCGCGCTGCCGCTGCTGGCGCTCGCCGCCGGCGCGTTCGGCATCGGCACCACCGAGTTCTCGCCGATGGGCCTGCTGCCCGTGATCGCCGACGGCGTGCACGTGTCGATTCCGCAAGCCGGCATGCTGATCAGCGCGTATGCGATCGGCGTGATGGTCGGCGCGCCGCTGATGACGCTGCTGCTCGCGCGCTGGTCGCGCCGCTCCGCGCTGATCGCGCTGATGTCGATCTTCACGATCGGCAACCTGCTGTCGGCCGCCGCACCGGACTACACGACGCTGCTGCTCGCCCGCCTCGTGACGAGCCTCAACCACGGCGCGTTCTTCGGGCTCGGCTCGGTGGTCGCGGCGAGCCTCGTGCCGCGCGACAAGCAGGCCAGCGCGGTCGCGACGATGTTCATGGGGCTGACGATCGCGAACGTCGGCGGCGTGCCGGCCGCGACCTGGCTCGGCCAGATGATCGGCTGGCGCATGTCGTTCGCGGCGACCGCGGGCCTCGGCCTGGTCGCGATCGCCGGCCTGTTCGCCGCGCTGCCGAAGGGCGAAGCCGGCAAGATGCCGGACCTGCGCGCCGAACTCTCCGTGCTCACGCGCCCGGTCGTGCTCGGCGCGCTCGCGACGACGGTGCTCGGCGCCGGCGCGATGTTCACGCTCTATACGTACGTCGCGCCAACGCTCGCCCACCTGACGGGCGCCACGCCCGGCTTCGTGACCGCGATGCTCGTGCTGATCGGCGTCGGCTTCTCGATCGGCAACATCGCGGGCGGGCGCCTCGCCGACCGCTCGCTCGACGGCACGCTGATCGGCTTCCTGTTGCTGCTGATCGCGACGATGGCCGCGTTCCCGCTGCTCGCCGCGACCCACGCGGGCGCCGCCGTCACGCTGCTGGTCTGGGGGATCGCGACGTTCGCGGTCGTGCCGCCGCTGCAGATGCGCGTGATGCGCGCGGCCCATGAAGCGCCGGGCCTCGCGTCGGCCGTCAACATCGGCGCGTTCAACCTCGGCAACGCGTTCGGCGCCGCCGCCGGCGGTGCGGCGATCTCGGCCGGGTTCGGCTACGCGGCGGTGCCGCTCGTCGGCGCGCTGATCGCCGCCGCCGGGCTCGCCCTCGTCATGCTGCAGGTCACGCAGCGCCGCCGCTCGCCGGCCACCGCGAATTCGTAAGCGCGGGGAAGCCCGGACTACCGGGAACCGTCCGCACGCATTTTTACGGCCGCGCCATGCGGCCGTTGTCGTTTCCGGCGCGCGGTCCGGTTCCGACGGCCCGATCAGCGTCCCGCGGCGAACCTGCCGAAGAACGCGCGCGCGTTCGCCTCGAGACTCTCGAGGTGATAGCCGCCTTCCTGCACGATCACCGTCGGCAACCCGAGCGCGCCGATCGCGCGGCCGAGCCGGCCGAACCCGTCGGTCGTGACCGCGACCTGCGATTGCGGATCGTCCTTGTAGATGTCGAAGCCGAGCGCGAGCACGAGCGCATCGGGCTGGAACCGCGCGAGCGCGCGCAGCGCGTCGTCGAGCCGCGCGAAGAACGTCGACTCCGGCGCGCCGTGCGGCATCGGCAGGTTGAGGTTGAAGCCGTCGCCGGCGCCCGCGCCCGTCTCTTCCTCGTAGCCCGCGACGACCGGGTAGAAGTTGGTCGGGTCGCCGTGAATCGATACGTACAGCACATCGTCGCGGCCGTAGAAAATCTCCTGCACGCCCTGCCCGTGATGCATGTCGGTATCGAGGATCGCGACGCGGCGATGGCGGCCGAGCAGCGCCTGCGCGGCGATCGCCGCGTTGTTCA
Organism: Burkholderia sp. BCC0398; assembly: GCF_902833245.1. NCBI lineage: Bacteria > Pseudomonadati > Pseudomonadota > Betaproteobacteria > Burkholderiales > Burkholderiaceae > Burkholderia > Burkholderia sp. BCC0398. The sequence continues at coordinate 170,226 of NZ_CADFEM010000014.1, read as the reverse complement.
GGTAGCAGAAGCCGCCCGCCGCGTCGCGGCGCGCATGATGGCCGGGCGGCCGGCACAGCGCGTAGGCTTCGCGTGCGCCGTCGTTGACGTCGGCCGCCGCGGCCAGCGCGCCCTGCGCGGACCAGTACGCCGCGCGCCACGTGTTCGCGCCGACCGGGCAACTGCCGTCGGCGAGATAGCGCGCGGCTTTCGCGAGCACGCCGCGCAACGGGTTCGGATCGCGCACGAACACGTTCGACATCACTTCGTCGCCCCAGTCGTCGGGCATCTGCTTCCAGTCGCGGTGCGCATCCTCGAGAAAGCGCAGGTAGTTCATGTCGTGCACGGCCGCGATCGGCGCGGTGCCGCGGTCGGTCGGCTCGCGCACGTCGAAGTCGAGCGACCGGACGGCCGCGACGAGCCGCGCCGCGCGCTCGGGCACTTCCTGCGGTTCGCGCATCTGGCCGCGCGACAGGTAGCTGCGCGGATGGTGCAGCAGTTGTTCGGGATGGAAATAGGTTTTCATCGTCGTCCTCGTCGATTAGCCGGATCAGGCGCCGTGCGCGGCGGCAGCCGCGTCGATGCGCGCCGCGATGCCCGCGCGCGCGAGCACCGCATGGAGCAGCACGTTCGCGCCGCGCGTCACGTCGTCGGGCAACGCATCCTCGGCTTCGTTGTGCGACAGGCCGTCGACGCACGGAATGAACACCATCGCGGTCGGGAAACGACGCGCGAGCAGGATCGCATCGTGGCCGGCGCCGCTCACGATCCGCTCGTGCGTGTAGCCGAACGCAGCCGCGGCCTGCGCCACCAGCCCCACGCAATCGCGATCGAACGGCGTCGCCGGGCTGCGCCAGCAGGTGTCGATCGCCACTTGCACGCCGCGCGCGGCGGCGATGCGGGCGCACGCCTCGCGCAGGTCGCGCTCCATCGCATCGACTTCGGCATCGTCGTGATGACGCAGGTCGACCGTGAACGTCAGCTCGCCGGCAATCGTGTTGCGCGATGCGTGGCGGATGCCGACCTGCCCGATCGTCGCGAGCCCGCGCGGTGCATAAGCGGCGACGATCCGTTCGAGTTCGAGCGCGATCTGCGCACTCGCGAAATACGCGTCCTTGCGATACGGCATCGGCGTCGTGCCGGCGTGCGCGGCCACGCCCGTCACCGTCACGTCGAGCCAGCGGATCGCCTGCCCGCCCGTGACGATGCCGATCGTCGTGCCGTTCGCCTCGAGCACGGGCCCCTGTTCGATATGCGCCTCGAAATACGCGTCGACCGCACCGCCCGCTGCGCGCGTGCCGCGATAGCCGCATGCGTCGAGCGCCGCACCGAGCGTGACGCCGTCGGCGTCCTGCTTCGCGAGCGCGTCGTCGAGCGGCAGCGCGCCGGTGAACACGGCCGACCCGAGCATCGCCGGCGCGAAGCGCGCGCCTTCCTCGTTGGTCCACGACACGATCTCGAGCGGCTTGTCGGTCGCGATGCCCGCGTCGTTCAGCGTGCGCACGAGTTCGAGCGCGGCGAGCACGCCGTAGACGCCGTCGAAGCGGCCGCCTTCCGGCTGCGTGTCGAGATGGCTGCCGATCAGCACGGGAGCCGCCTGCGCATCGGCGCCGTCGCGACGCGCGAACAGGTTGCCGACCGCATCGACGCTCACCGTCAGCCCCGCGTCGCGGCACCATTGCGCGAACAGGTCGCGCCCGCGCCGGTCGTCATCGGTGAGCGCGACACGCCGCACGCCGCCGCGCGGCGTCGCGCCGACGCGCGCCATGTCGGCCAGGCTCTGCCACAGGCGGGCGCCGTCGATTTCCAGCAGGTCGTTCATTGGGATTCCGGATCGATTCGTTTGTTGAGGTTCAATGCGAGCCGAGCGCTTCGGCGGCGGCCGGCTGCGCGGCGTGGCGCGCGTCGAGCGCGACGATGCAGAGCAGCGAGATGCCGGCGAGACACGTGTAGAACACCGCGAGCGGCCACCACTGGCCCGTGAAGCGATGCGCGAGCCACGTGCCGACGAGCGGCGTCAGGCCGCCCGCGATCGCGCCGCAAATCTGGTAAGCGAGCGAGATCGCCGAATAGCGCACATGGGCGGGAAACACGTCGCTGACGAAGCCCGCGATCACCGAATAGAAGCCGGCCATGCAGACGACGGCGAGCGCGATGCCGGCGATCAGCGACGCGGACGTGCCACCCTGCACGAGCATGAACATCGGATACGGCGACAGCATCGCGAGCAGCGCCGCGAGCTTCAGGAAGCGTGCGCCGCCGATACGCTCGGCGATCCACGCGGCGAGCGGCTGCGCGAAGAACTGGATGATCGCGACCGCGAACAGGCTGTCGAGGATCAGCGAGCGCGACACGCCGACGTACTGCGTCGTGTACGCAATCATGAACGTGTTCGTGAAATAGACGCCCGCGATGCCGATCGTGTTCGCGCCGATGCAGAGCAGCACGAGCCCCGACGCGGAACGGAACACTTCCGCGACCGGCAGCTTCACCGTGCGGTTCGCTTCCTTGACCCGCGCGAACTCCGGCGACTCGTTCACGCCGAGCCGGATCAGGATGCCGACCACGAGCAGCACCGAACTCGCGAGAAACGGCAGGCGCCAGCCCCACGCGAGGAAGTCGGCCTTGTCCATCGACGTGACCGCGCGGAATGCGATCAGCGACAGGATCAGCCCGGCCGGGCTGCCGAGCTGCGCGAACGATGCGAAAAACGTGCGGCGCCCCTGCGGCGCATGCTCGCCCGCCATCAGCACCGCGCCGCCCCATTCGCCGCCGACCGCGATCCCCTGCACGACCCGCAGCGCGACGAGCAGCACCGGCGCGAGGACGCCGACCTTCGAATAGGCGGGCAGCAGCCCGACGCAGACGGTCGCGACGCCCATCATCATCAACGTCGTCATCAGCGCCTTCTTTCGGCCGATGCGGTCGCCGAGATGGCCGAAGATCACGCCGCCGAGCGGACGCGCGAAGAAGCCGACCGCGAACGTCGCGAACGACGCCATCGTGCTGACGAACGGGTCGTGCGACGGGAAATAGAGTTCGCCGAACACGAGCGCGGCCGCGGTCGCGTAGATGTAGAAGTCGTACCACTCGATCATCGTGCCGATGAACGCGGCCGTCGCGGCGCGTGCCGGCTGGCGGGCGGAAGGAAGGGACTGAGTCATGCGGGCTCCTGACGCGCGCCGCGGCGGAGCGGCACGCACTATCGTGAGGACGGCCGTCTGTCGCGGCCTCGCGCCGCACGCTGCGGCGCCCCCCTTTATCGGTGGCCGCAAATCATTAGTCAAATTTCAAGTTATTATTCTCTATATAAATTCAACTAATGCCTGCCGCCGCCTGCCCGGAGACCCGATGCGCCCCGACCTCGCCCCGTTCCTCAACGATCGCCTCGACTGGAACCTGCTGCGCACCTATCTGGTGATCATGCAGGAGCGCAGCGTGAGCCGCGCGGCCGCGCGCCTGCACGTCACGCAGCCGGCCGTGAGCCAGGCGCTGCGGCGGCTCGAGGAGACGCTCGAGCGCCGGCTGATCGAGCGGCGCGGCGCGCACTTCGCGCCGACGCCGGCCGGCGAAGCCGTGTACCGGATCGCGAGCGACATCTACGGCGGCATCTCGCGCCTCGAAACCGAAATCGACGACAGCACCGCCGACCTGACCGGCTCGATCCGGCTGCTGACGGTGAGCCGCATCGAATCGCCCGTCTACGACGAATTCCTCGCGGATTTCCATCGCGCGTATCCGCGTATCGATCTGCAGATCGAAGTGATGCGTTCGTCGGACATCCTGTCGTCGCTGCTGCAGAAGACGGCCACGGCCGGGCTCGGCCTGTGCCGCACGCCGCACGACAAGCTGGAGATGCGCTGCTTCCTGCGCCAGCGCTATGCGATCTACTGCGGCCGCCATCACCGGCTGTTCGGGCAGACGCAATTGCGGATGGACGATCTGCTCGCGGAGAATTTCGTGTCGTTCACGAGCGACCAGATCGGCGACAGCCTGTCGCCGCTCACCGTGTTTCGCGACCAGAAGGGCTTCACGGGGCGCATCGTCGCGTCGTCGCCGAGCCTCGACGAAGTGCGGCGGCTGATCTTCGCGGGCTATGGCATCGGCTGCCTGCCCGAGCACATCGTACGTGACGACATCGCGCAGCAACGGCTGTGGCGGTTGCCGCCCGACGACGGGCTCGTCGATGTCGACGTGTTCCTGCTGTGGCATCGCGACCGCAAGATGAATGCGGCGGAGCATGCGTTTCTCGACGCGATGGAGCGCTGCATGCAGCGCTACTCGCTCGCGGAGCGGCTGGGGAAATGATGACGCGGGTGCGCCCGATGCACGCGCCGGGCGCACGCGGCCCGGCGCATTGCGTGCGTCAGAAGCGATGCACGATGCCGAGTTGCACGCCGCGCGCATTCGCGCCCGGGTACGCGAGCGGCAGGCCGGGGTTTGCTGCGCCGGCAAGCGTGTAGTCGGCCTGGTTGCGGTTGCGCAGGTACGACAGCGCGCCGTAGAAGCTCGTGCGCTTCGACAGGTCGTACTCGTACATCAGTCCGAGCTGGTCCGCGTTATTGCGTTGCGACGACTGGTCGTGCAGGTACGCGTAGCCGAGCGCGATAGCGTTCGCCGGGTTGATCTGATATTTGACCGACAGCCCGTACACGCGCGAATCGATTCCGAGGTCGGCCCACTTCACCGCGGAGAACCCGCCATACACGGTGGCCTTGCCGATTGCGTACGATGCGCCGGCCATGATCGTGCGATCCGTCGTGGTCGCCGCGGCGTTCTTCAACCACTGGCCCGCGACGAATGCGCCGAACGGGCCGTGTTCGTAGGTCAGGTCGAACTGCCGGCTGGAGCCGGCCGAGCGCACGCCGCCCGCGTCGCCGAACCCGAAGTACAGCCCGCCCTGGAAACCGGCTATCTCCGGGCTCTGGTACGACAGCGTATTGCTCGTGCGGAATGCGAACACGGTCAGGTTGTCCATGCCGGACGCCTGCGTGACGCCGCCGAACGCATCCTGCCCGCCCTGGTCGTTGAACAGCGGCGAATTCTGCCGGCCCGCGCGCACCTTGCCCCACTGCCCCGCGATGCCGACCCACGCCTGCCGGTTGAACATCGTGCCGGCGCTCGCGAGCGAGCCGTCGTTCGGGTTGAAGCCGTTTTCCAGCGCGAACTCGATCTTCTGGCCGCCGCCGATCTCTTCGCCGCCCTTCAGCCCGAACCGGCTGCCCCACTGGCCGCCCGAGTTGATCGCGGCCGTATAGCCGTTGCCCGTGTTCACGTATTGCGCGAATTCGTCGATCACGCCGTACAGCGTGACGCCGTCCTGCGCGAGCGCGGCGTCCGAACCGGCGACGCAAGCGGCCGCGACGGCCATCCGAAGACCGGCATGCACCGGTCGCGCCCGGGAACGATGTCCTCGTGCGTTCATTTTATTAGTCATGCTATTCAATGAAAGGAGAATGGAACGACGCCGGGCACGATGGTCCACCATGCCGGCATCGCGGATAACGAAGAGGATGTGCGGTGCGATTGCCGGTCGCGCCGGTTCGGCGCGTCGGGCCGCTCAGGCCGGCGGCAGACCGGCCCGACGAACGACGTGATACGTCGGTGTCAGACCTCGCCGCGTTCGAGCGGCAGGATCAGGCGTTCGGGAATGCTGCGTCGCGACGCGCGGGCGCCGACGTAATACAGCACGGCCGGCACGACGAGGCCGAGGATCCACGAGATGTCGGTGCCGCCGAGCGCATCGACGAGCGGCCCCGTGTAGATGTGCGTCGACATGAACGGCAATTGCACCAGGATGCCGACCACGTAGATCGTGATCGCCATCACGTTCCAGCGACCGTAGCGGCCGTCGGGATCGGACAGCGCCGGCACGTCGTAGCGCGAACGCGTGAAGCAGTAGTAATCGACCAGGTTGATCGCGCTCCACGGCGTGAAGAACGCGAGCAGGAACAGGATGAACGCGGTGAATTCCTTCAGGAACGAATGACGGCCCGCGAGCGCGATCAGCGTCGATACGCAGATCATCCCGAAGATGTACACGAGGCGGCTCTTCGACGATACCGCGCCCTTGCCGCGAAAGCCGCTGACGATCGTCGCCATCGACATGAAGCTGCCGTACGCGTTGAGCGCAGTCACCGTGACCTTGCCGAACGCGATGCTGAAGTACAGCAGCGCGGCCACGGCGCCCGTCGAGCCGAGGCCGACGATGTACGACACCTCATGGTGCGCGAACTGGCTGCCGGCCAGCGCGGCCGCGAACACGCCGAACACCATCGCCGCCTGCGCGCCAATTACCGAACCGAGGCCGACCGCGAGAAACGTCGCCACCGACGACGTCGAACGCGGCAGGTAGCGCGAATAGTCGGCCACGTACGGGCCGAACGCGATCTGCCACGACGCGGACAGCGACATCGCGAGCAGGAAGCTCGCGAGCGAGAAATGCTTGTTCGCGAGCAGCGCGCCGACGTCGTGGTTCGCGAACAGCTGCGCGAACATGTAGACGAACGCGACGATGCCGACCACGCTCGCGATCCGGCCGACGAAGTGGATCGCGCGATAGCCGAACACGGTCAGCACGACGATCACGGCCGCGAACAGCAGGATGCCGGCCGCGTCGTCGACGTGCAGCAGTTGCGCGACGGCCTGCCCGGCCAGCACCGAGCCGCTCGCGGAAAAGCCGATGTACATCAGGCACACGAGCACGATCGGGATCATCGCGCCATACACGCCGAACTGCACGCGGCTCGAGATCATCTGCGGCAGCCCGAGCTGCGGCCCCTGCGCGCCGTGCAGCGCCATCACCGCGCCGCCGACGAGCTGGCCGAGCAGCAGCGCGACCAGCGACCAGAACACGTCGCCGCCGAGCACGACCGCGAGCGCGCCCGTGACGATAGCCGTGATCTGCATGTTCGCCGACAGCCACAGCGTGAACTGGCTCAGCAGGCCGCCGTGGCGCTCGGCGTCGGGAATGAAGTCGATCGAGCGTACCTCGATCAGTCCGCCGGCTTTTCCACTGGAATTCGTTGACACGGGTCAATCTCCAAAATACTCAGGACCACACAGGGTTTGAACAGGACAGGAAGCTGCGAGCCGCCCTTTCGGCTCGACGGATGCGGGGCGCCGTGGATCGCCGGCATGCGCCACGCACGCACGGTCTGCACGCTGGCGCGCAAGCGGCACGACGTGTGCCGACATTGCCAGCGGATGATCTTGTATATACAACTTGCGAGATATCGGTGATTACCCGGAATCAATCGATTTTCGAAATCGTCCGAGAGATCCGTGCACGTCCGGGCGATTTCGCCGCAAGTCTGGCGTTGGAAAAATGAAAGGTCAGGCGCTGGATGAAATGACTGCCGGGATGGACATCGTGCACGCCGCGCTCGCCGAGCAGTTCGGCACGCTCGACGGAAACGCAGACGAATGGCCGGACGGGCGCACCCGCCCGCGCCGTATCAGACCAGTTGGTCGGATGCGACGACCTGCACGCCCGGCCGTGCATCGATTGCCGCGTCGAGCAACGCGCGCGCAATCCGCGACGCGGGATTCACGCGCCACTTCGCCGGCAGCACCGGCGCGGCGGCGCTCAGCGCGAACGCGAACAGCCGCTCGCCGAACCGGAATTCGTCGCGGCTGCCGCCGATCAGGCCCGGCCGCACGTAAGTGAGCGAATCGAACCCGACGCCGGCGAGCGCCTGCTCGACCTCGCCCTTCACGCGGTTGTAGAAGATGCGCGACGCAGCATCGGCGCCGAGTGCGGAATTCAGCACGTAGGTCGACGTGCCGTGCCGGTGCGCGAGCCGCGCGACCGCGAGCGGATAGTCGTGATCGACGCGCCGGAAGGCCGCCTGCGAGCCGGCGGCCCGCATCGTGGTGCCGAGCGTGCAGATCACGGCATCCGCGTGCCACCAGTCGCCCGTGTCGGGCAGATGGTCGAAATCGACCTCCAGTGCGCGCATCTTCGGATGCGGCGTCAACGGCCGGCGCGCGAGGACGATCACCTGGTCGACCCGCGCATCGGCCAGCGCGACGTCGAGAACGTGGCGCCCGACGAGTCCGGTCGCGCCGACGAGCAGCAGTTTCATGTCTCGTGCTTCCGTGTGGAGCCTGCGTTGGCGGACCCGAAGCGGCCCGGTTTCCGGCTATCGACATGATCGTCGGCTGACGTGGCGTCGACAACCCTCCGCTCGTCTCGAAAAATTACGGCGCTGTCGGGTGCGGTCCCGCGCGACCGAATGTCGACTGAAACAACATGACGTTCATCAGACGCCGCAAGCGCCGCCGATACGTGCGTGACGTACCGGCGGCGCCCCGTCAGGCAATTACGTCAGACATGCAGCGCATGTCCGAGCGCGCGCAACGCCGCTTCCTGCAGCGCCTCGCCGAGCGTCGGATGCGCGTGAATCGTGTCGCCGATGTCCTCCAGCCGCGCGCCCATCTCCAGCGACTGCGAGAACGCCGCGGCCAGCTCCGACACCCCGCGCCCGACCGCCTGCCAGCCGACGATCAGGTGATTGTCGCGCCGCGCGACGACGCGCACGAATCCGTCGGTCGCCTGCAACGTCATCGCCCGCCCGTTCGCGGCGAACGGGAACGATGCGCTCAGGCAATCGACGCCAGCCGTGTGTGCATCGTCCGGCGACCAGCCGGCCGTCACGATCTCGGGATCGGTGAAGCACACGGCCGGGATCGACGCGGGCGTGAATTCGCGACGCCGGCCCGCGATCAGCTCGGCCACCATCTCGCCTTGCGCCATCGCGCGATGCGCGAGCATCGGCTCGCCCGCGACGTCGCCGATCGCCCAGACATTGCGCATCGACGTGCGGCATTCGTCGTCGATCCGCAGCGCGCGGCCGTTGCGATCGAGCATCAGCGTCTCGAGCCCGAACCCGTCGACGCGCGGCCGACGGCCCACGGCGACCAGCACGCGGTCGGCCGGCAACGTCTGCTCGGCGCCATCGGCTGCCTGCACGCGCACCGCGCCGTGCGCGTCCAGCCCGAGCACCTTGTGGCCGAGCCACAGCCGCACGCCGAGCCGCGCGAGCGAATCGGCCACCGGCCGCACGAGTTCGGCATCGTACGCAGGCAGCACGCGCTCGGCCGCTTCGACGACGCTGACGTCGACGCCGAGCTTCCGATAGACGGTCCCGAGTTCGAGCCCGATATAGCCGGCCCCGACGACGACCAGCCGCTTCGGCAGCGTCGCGGGCGACAGCGCTTCGGTGGACGACACGACGTGCCCGCCGAACGGCATCGACGGCAGCTCGACCGGTTCGGAACCGGTCGCGAGCAACAGGTGTTCGCAACCGATCCGCACCGTATGGCCGCCGCCGACGACTTCGACGGTCTTGCCGTCGATCACGCGCGCTTCGCCGTGCAGCACGCGCACGCCGTTCTTCTTGAGCAGCGTGCCGACGCCGCGCGTCAGACGATCGACGATGCCATCCTTCCATGCGACGCTTCTCGCGATGTCGATCTCGGGCGTGCGCACGCGGATGCCGAGCGCGCCTTCGCCGGCATGACCGCACGCCTGTTCGAACGCGTCGGCCACGTGGATCAGCGCCTTCGACGGAATGCAGCCGATGTTCAGGCAGGTGCCGCCGAGCCGGTCGCGTTCGACGAGCACGGTCGGAATGCCGAGCTGGCCCGCGCGGATCGCGGCGACGTAGCCGCCCGGGCCGCCGCCGATGACGAGCAGTGTGGTGTGTTCGTTCTTCATCGGCTCACTCCACGAACAGCAGCGCCGGGCGTTCGAGCACCGCGCGCACGGCCTGGATGAATTCGGCCGCGTCCGCGCCGTCGACGACGCGATGATCGAACGACGACGACAGGTTCATCATCTTGCGCGCGACGATCGCGCCGTCGCGGATCATCGGCCGCTCGACGATCCGGTTCACGCCGACGATGCCCACTTCCGGATGATTGATCACCGGCGTCGACACGATGCCGCCGAGCGCGCCGAGGCTCGAGATCGTGATCGTCGACCCGCTCAGCTCGTCGCGGTGCGCGCGGTTCGCGCGCACCGCGTCGGCGAGCCGCGCGATTTCGGCGGAGATCGACCACACGTCGCGCGCTTCCGCATGACGCAGCACGGGCACCGTGAGGCCGCCGTCCGTCTGCGTCGCGACACCCATGTGCACCGCGCCGTAGCGCGTGACGACGCCCGCTTCGTCGTCGAAGCGCGCGTTGATCTGCGGGAAGTCGCGCAGCGCGATCACCATCGCGCGGATCAGCAGCGGCAACGGCGTGAGCTTGCCGCGCGTGTCGCCGTGGCGGCGGTTCAGTTCCGTGCGCAACGATTCGAGTTCGGTCACGTCGATTTCCTCGACGTAGCTGAAGTGCGGAATGCGGCGCTTCGCTTCCTGCATCTTGCGCGCGATCGCGCGCCGCAAGCCGATCACCGGCACGTCGGTTTCGTCGTGGCGTTCGTTGTAACCGCGCGGTTGCGCCCCTCGCGCCGAACCGCCGCCGGTGCGCGCATACGCATCGAGATCCTCATGCAGGATCCGCCCGGCTTCGCCGGTGCCGCGCACGTAGCGCAGCTCGATGCCCATGTCCCATGCACGCTGGCGCACGGCCGGCGACGCGAGCGGCCGTTCGCCCGGCGCAAGCGCCGCGCGCGGCTGCGCGGCCGGTTCGTCGCGGCGCGGTTTCGCCGGTGCGCGATGCGCGGCGGGCTGCACCGGCGGCTCGGCCGGCACGTCCGCCACCGGCTTCGCCGGCGCCGCCGCCGCGACCGGTGCGGTTGCTACCTTTGTTTCCCGCACCGGTGCCGCGGCCTTCAGGTTGCCGTCGCCTTCGACTTCCAGCCGAATCAGCTCGCTGCCGACCGCCATCATCTCGCCGATCCGGCCGCCCAGTTCGATCACCTTGCCCGTCACCGGCGACGGAATCTCGACCGCCGCCTTGTCGGTCATCACGTCGGCGAGCGGCTGGTCTTCCTTGATCGTCTGCCCGACTTCCACATGCCAGGCCACCAGCTCGACCTCGGCGATCCCTTCGCCGATATCCGGCATCTTGATGACATGAATCCCCATCTCACGCCTCCATCACGCGTCGCAACGCTTCACCGACCCGGGTGGGCCCCGGAAAGTACGCCCATTCCTGCGCATGCGGATACGGGGTGTCCCAGCCCGTCGTGCGCTCGACCGGCGCTTCGAGGTGGTAGAAGCAGTGTTCCTGGACCAGCGACACGAGCTCCGCGCCATAGCCGCAGGTACGCGTCGCCTCGTGCACCACGACGCAACGCCCGGTCTTGCGCACCGACGCGACGACCGTGTCGAGATCGAGCGGCCACAGCGTGCGCAGATCGATCACTTCCGCGTCGATGCCCGTCTCCTCGGCCGCGGCGAGCGACACGTGCACCGTCGTGCCGTACGTCAGCACCGTCACGTCGTTGCCGGGCCGCACGACGGCGGCCGTATCGAGCGGCACCGTGTAGTAGCCTTCCGGCACCGCGCTCGCCGGATGCTTGAGCCACGACGTGACGGGCCGTTCGTGATGGCCGTCGAACGGCCCGTTGTACAGCCGTTTCGGTTCGAGGAAGATCACCGGATCGTCGTTCTCGATCGACGCGATCAGCAGCCCTTTCGCGTCGTACGGATTCGACGGCATCACCGTGCGCAGCCCGCACACCTGCGTAAACATCGCTTCCGGGCTCTGGCTGTGCGTCTGCCCGCCGTAGATGCCGCCGCCGCACGGCATCCGGATCGTCATCGGCGCGGTGAACTGGCCGGCCGAGCGATAGCGCAGCCGCGCGCCTTCCGACACGATCTGGTCGGATGCCGGGTAGAAATAGTCGGCGAACTGGATCTCGCAGACGGGCCGCAATCCGTACGCGCCCATCCCGACCGCCGCGCCGACGATCCCGCCTTCGGAGATCGGCGCATCGAACACGCGCGATTTCCCGTATTTGTTCTGCAGTCCTTCGGTACAGCGGAACACGCCGCCGAAATAGCCGACGTCCTGCCCGAACACGACCACATCGCTGTCGCGCCCGAGCATCACGTCCATCGCGGAGCGCAGCGCCTGGATCATCGTCATCGGCTGCGTGGCCGTCCCTGTCTCGTGTTGCGCCATGATCACGCTCCCAGTTCCTGGCGCTGACGGCGCAGGTGCGCGGGCAGCTCCTTGTAGACGTCGTCGAACATCGAGGCCGGCGACGGAATCCGGTCGTCGGCCAGCGTCCCGTATTTCTCCGCTTCCTTCTGCGCGGCGATCACCTCGGCCTCGAGCTCGGCCGTCAACGCGTCGTGCGCGCCGTCCGACCAGATGCCCTTCACGATCAGGTGACGCTTGAAGCGCTCGATCGGATCCCCGAGCGGGAAATGGGACCAGTCGTCGCTCGGCCGGTACTTGGTCGGATCGTCCGACGTCGAATGCGCGCCCGCACGGTAGGTCACCCACTCGATCAGCGTCGGGCCGAGGTTGCGACGCGCGCGTTCGGCGGCCCAGCTGGAGGCCGCGTAGATCGCGAGGAAGTCGTTGCCGTCGACGCGCAGCGACGCGATCCCGCAGCCGACGCCGCGCCCGGCGAACGTCGTGCCCTCGCCGCCCGCGATCGCCTGGAACGTCGAGATCGCCCACTGGTTGTTGACCACGTTCAGCACGACCGGCGCGCGGTACACGTGCGCGAACGTGAGCGCGGTGTGGAAATCGGCTTCGGCCGTCGCGCCGTCGCCGATCCACGCGGACGCGATCTTCGTGTCGCCCTTGATCGCCGACGCCATCGCCCAGCCAACCGCCTGGATGAACTGCGTCGCGAGGTTGCCGGAAATGGAGAAGAAGCCGGCTTCGCGGTCCGAGTACATCACCGGAAGCTGGCGCCCCTTCAGCGGATCGCCTTCGTTCGACATCAGCTGGCAGATCATCCGCTCGAGCGGCACGTCGCGCGCGATCAGGATGCTTTGCTGCCGGTAGGTCGGAAAGCACATGTCGCCGTCGCGCAGCGCCATCGCGTGCGCGGTGCCGATCGCCTCTTCGCCGAGACTCAACATGTAAAAGGAGATTTTCTTCTGACGCTGCGCGATCATCATGCGCGCGTCGAAAATGCGGGTCTTGAGCATCGCGCGCAGCCCGGCGATCAGCCGTGCATCGTCGAGATCGGGGGCCCACGGGCCGACGGCCTTGCCGCTGTCGTCGAGCACGCGCACGAGGCTGCGGGCGAGATTGGCGGTGTCTGCCGCGGCAACGTCGATCGGCGGGCGGCGGACGGCGCCGGCCGGCGATAGATGCAGGTAGGAAAAGTCCGTCTTGCAGCCCGGGCGCCCGGTGGGCTCCGGCACATGCAGACGCAATGGCTCTGACAGGCTCATCGTGTCGTCTCCACGCTCGATTGTGTCTCACGCTGTTTGGGAACGCGCGGGCCGGTTGCCGGCCTGCGCGCGAGCTGACGCGCGGATAAGCACGTCAACCTTGGAAATCTATGCCTGGCAGCGACGGGCGTCGATGCCCAAGCCGCTCGTTCGTCGTGAGCAGATTTGCCATGGTGGCGATCGGCGAAGGACGTGTTTGCTGCAGCGCATCGTCGCTGGGCTGGCGGCGACGACGAGCGGGCATCGAGGGACGGACGGATCGGTGTCGTCCCGATCATGTGAGGGTACGAAGCAAAAGACCCCGCGAAATCCTGGATCGTCGCGAGGTCTTTCGTCGGATGCGGGCGCTCGTGCGCCCGGTTGCCGGCTTACTGCGGCGTGCGATCGATCACGCGTCGGGACGGAACAGATCGAAGCGACTGTCGGGCGTCACGTGTACATAGGCCGACGGGCCGCCCGCACGAAGAATGATGCCCGCGCCGAACGTGTCGAAGATGCCGTCCTTCAGCAGGTCATGGCGGATATGGACCGCGACGACCTCACCCAGCACCAGCGTGGCCGGCGTCTCGACGCCGTGGTGATCGCGCAGCCGGATCACGTCGGTCACCTTGCATTCGAAGTTCACGCCGCTTTCCGCGACGCGCGGCACGTCGACGAGGCGCGACGGCACCGCGGTCAAGCCGCCGAGTTCGAACTCGTTCACGTCGTACGGCACGGCGGCGCAGGTCTGGTTCATCCGCTCGGCCAGATCGCGCGTCGCGAGGTTCCACACGAACTCGCCGGTCTCCTGCACGTTGCGCACGCTGTCCTTCGCGGCGGTGCTCGAAAAGCCGATGATCGGCGGCCGATAGTTGAACGCGTTGAAGAAGCTGTACGGCGCGAGGTTCAGCGTGCCGTCGCTGCCGCGGGATGAAATCCAGCCGATCGGGCGTGGGCCGATGATCGCGTTCAACGGGTCGTGCGGCAGGCCGTGGCCTTGCGACGGCTCGTAATAGTGATGGGTCGATTCGGTCATGACGGATGGTCTTGCGAGAGGTAAACGAGAGGAAGGCTGTCGGCGGGACGCGTTGGCCGGTGGCGACGCAGGCGCCCGTGCGACGTGCCTGGCAGTATCACATGGCGCGGTTTTCGGCGCAGTGAAGCGCATCGTGGGCGGCGCGGACGCGCCGCTGCATGTGCGTGCGCCAAATAAAAAACCCGCGAGCGCTGCGTTTCTCACGGGTTTTTTACGCCTTCGTTGAATCGAATCGCGTCGACGCAATCGATGGTGCCGGGGACCGGAAACTAGAAGCGTGCTGAATCAAATACTTATGGCAGCATGGTGCGGATTTGTAGCAGGGAGGGGAATGTGGCGCGCCGGTCGGATCGGAGCCGAACCGGCGCCCTTCATCATACCGGAACGCCGGATGATGGAGTGACGGTCAAGGCCGCCACCACCCGCGCAATCGCATGATCCGTCACGTTCGGGAACGGAAACGCCGCACGGCCGATCTGCTGGATCGCGCCGGCGTGCTCCCAATCCGGCGGCAGGTCTGGCACGATGTCGTTCCCGTTCTTGAATAGGTTCAGCGGCACCGCCGCCAGCACTGCGGCGACGCTCCCGTTTGTGCTCACCCTGGGCGGCTCGAAGCCATAGACGGCCGCCGGCTGATTCCCGCCGGCCACCATCGCCGCCGCGGCCATGATCGCGATCGCTGCGCCGAGCGAGTGCCCGACGAGCGTCACCGGCCGGCCGTCGATCGCGGCGAGCACGTCGACGGCGATCGCTCCCCATGCCTTCCAGAACCCGTGATGCACCTGGCCGATGCCGATCACGTCGATCGGGTGTGCGTCCAGGTCGGCCGCGACGCAGTCGAGGTTGTCGGTGCCCGGGAAGGCGACGACCAGGCCGCCGGCCGTCTGCCGCACGATGGCGCGCGAGGCGCTGTCCGCTTTGCCGATGTCCGGCTTCGCGGAATACGCCTCCTGCGCGAGCAGCGCGTATTCGCGCGGGGTCATTGCAGCGGTGCGCCTGCAAGCGGCGTCGAGGCAGCAGCCGGCGCCGCCGCCGTCAGAATCTGATCGATGAGCGCCTGAACCATCGGGCCAAACGTCTGCAGGCCGAGAAGAACGGCCTGTTGCTGAGGCAGCGCGGGGACGGCCTGCACGATCGTGATCGCGGCCGGCAACAGCGTGTCGTGGAACGCCTTCAGGTCGGTGACGTTCAGCTGCGCACCGGCCTTGCAGATGGCCTGGTTCGCCGGCAGGATCGTCTTCGAGATCGCGGCCTGTTGGTCGGCATTCAGCAGCGGCGACGTTGCGAGGATGGCCAGATCGCCGTTGACGATCGTGCAGCCGGTCTGGAACTGCTGTTGGACGGTCGGCAGTGAATTGCAAGCGACGATCGCGACGGACGTGACAACGCCTGCCGCAAGCAGCATGAGCTTCTTCATGGGAGATTCCTTCTGGAGTGGCGCCGCGAAAGGCGGCTAGATGGCTACTGCGGACTTGCGGCTTATGCGGCTTCCTTGGCTGAGGTGCGCGCGTTGATCCAGTTGACCGCCGCATGGAGCGCCACGGCAACCGCGCCGGCGATCAGCGACGAAAGACTGGCGGGCACCGGGCCGCGGCAACCGCCAAGCACCCAGTCGACAGTTGGCACGAGATCGAGAGCCCCGATGGTGATGCCGCCGGTCACGAGGCTGGATTTCACGGGCATGACTTACTCCTTCTGGCATTGGACGAGCTCGTCCGGGGTGAAGACGAACCCGGCCTTGCGAGGGAACGCCTGGAATACAAAGGTCGGGAACGACCGGTGATGAATGCCGTGCGTCGGCGATCGGTGGAACTTCGCCGACAGCGGCAGCATGTTCACCATCGCGTCGACGAAGGTCTCGGGCTTGGCCGGATCGAACGCATGCCAGTCGAAGCCGCGCAGCTCGACGAGCTTGCAGACGAGCCAGAGGAACGATTCCTCGACCGGATACAGTTCTTTCGTCGGTCGATCGGTCGCGGGATCGAGCACGGGCAACGCCTTGACGTCGCCGAGCGCGACGCCGCGCACGGTCGCCCAGTCGATCGCGTCCGAATCCGCCCACTCGCAGAACAGGTGGTGATACTCGGGCGCCGGCTGCCCGCTGATCGAACAGCGCAGGCCGGCCGCATGCCCTTCCTTCTTCGTGTGCCGGAACGTCGCCGATTCAGTGCGCGGCGGATGGTCCGGGTAGTACTCGACCTCGACCTCGGTCACGCGCACGGCGTGCTCGCCGGCGATCTTCGGCAGGCTGGCGAGGCCCTCGGCCGTGCACTTCTCGCAGCGCTGCTCGAGCGCAACGTCATGGCTGCATAGGGTCATGTCTGGTCAAGAAATGAAAAAACCCGGCACGCGGCCGGGCGGGATTGCGAAATTTCGAAAAATCGAAAACTGGCTCGTCAGGCCACGCCGAGCGCCTTCTTGCAGGAATCCCAGAGCGCCAGGCGGTCCGGCATGCCATTCGGTGTTGCCGCCGAGCGCGGATTGCCGAGGTTGATCGCGCGACTGATCGCGAGGAAATCGCCAGCATCTGCGAACGCGCTGAGCGCGTGGTCGGCCCAGAACTGAGCCGAGGCATGCGCCGCAGTGGAAGGCTGCGCGATCAGGTCTGGGTTGCCCTCCAGGTCGACGTCGATCTTCTGGCCCATCTCACGGAAGTTGTAGCGGCCGGTGATCTGCAGCAGGCCGCCGCCGCGGTACCGGAAGCCGTCGCCAGCCTGTGTGTTACCCAGCTCGGCTGCCTTCGCCGCTGGCGGCTCGTACGCGCGCTGCGCCGGCGTCGGCCCCCAGATCTCGCGAAGCCACTGGAAGCCGCCCGTCTCGTGCCCGCATTGCGCGAGAAACGCTGCCTGCCGGGCAGGCGAGTCGATCGCATACAGCGCCATCGCGGCCGACAGCGGGTCGGCCCACGGCGTCGCGCGTGCGAGCGGGATCTGCAGCGCGGCAGCAAGAGTTTGTGGTGTCATGGTCATCCCAGAAGAAGCTTCACGACCGCGTTCGCCCAGTCGGGAATGGGTTCGTGTCGCATGTAGCGAAAGACGATCACGCCGACCGTGCCGAACGCGATCGTCGGGCCGGCGACGTGCCGGACGAGGAATCGCCACGCGTCAGCAAGACGGCACAGCGCGCGCACAGCGCGCGCTCCGCCCTCCCATGTGTCGACCATCGATTGCGTGTTCGTTTGGATCAGGGAGACCGAGGCGACGATGGCATCGATCTTTTCGTCCTGCCGCTGAAGGTGCGCCTTTACGGCCGCGTCACTCGCGTCGATTCGCTGCTCGAGCTTCGAGAAGCGACGATCGCCCGCGCGCAGGCGTTCCTCGACGCGCGCGTTCCCCGATACGTTGTCGGTCATTCATCCCCCGGAAATGAAAAGCCGCCCGAAGGCGGCTGATGGTCTTGTGCGGCCCGAAGGCTGCGTTTTCCGTTACTACTTTTCCGGCTCATCCGGCATTCGGCGCATGGATATAATGCCGATCTCACAGAAAGCTACGGGGAGGCAGCTCCCCTCCCCTTACCGAGGACCCTCCATGGATCGACCGCGCTTGCACAATGCCGCCCCGTTTTCTATGACTCCCGAGCGAAACTTCGCCGCCGGTGGTGAGGCACGTCGCCTGGTTGACATCACGCGTGCCTATTCCGATGAAACGGTGATCTGGCAGGAGTCGGTCTACGAAGAGGCGCGCGCTGTCGCGGAGCGCGTCGGCGCGGAACGAATCGTCGACATCGGCGTCGGTGGCGGCCAGAAGCTGAGCGCGAAATTCGAGGGTTTCAGTGCGGATCTTCTGCAGGTCGACTGGGCGGACAATCGGGAAAAGCCGGACGGCGTAGTGATGCCGCGCTTTTTCCGTGCCAATCTCGAAGACGGCCCGGATCTCGACAGACTGCTCACCGAGCTCAACAGCAGAAAGTCGACGGTCATCATTCTGTCCGACGTGATTGAGCACCTGGACGATCCGCGGCTCTTGCTACGGACACTTCGTGCTGCCCTCAAACTGCATCCGAACAACCGCCTGGTCATATCGACGCCGGATCGCGAGCGAATCGACGGACTTGGTTCTGGCGCCATTCCCGACAACCCGACGCACATCCGCCAATGGACTATCGGGGAGTTCTCGGTCCTGCTCGAGTCCTCCGGCTTCCGGCTGGACAACATCAAGCTAGCTCCCGAAAACAAATTCGACAAGTTCGATCGCACGATCATCGCCGAGGCGTCGTGTGATGCGGAGTTCTATGCGGAGTTTCTCCGCAGCAACAACCTTCCGCCGAGCTCGGACCACCTCGCCATCACGACCGAGCACTCCAATGCTCTGACAACCGGCGGTATTGGCACCTACTATCAGGTATGTGAAGAGCATTCCGGCCATAAGCGTCTCGTCCTGTACTGCGGCGGCGCTGGACTTCCCGAAGACTGGGCGGCCTACGCACAAAAATCAGGCTGGCTTCATTGCTCCGCGATCTGCGGTCGGTCGGAATCCAGCCTTCAAAATATCGCCGACGTTGACCACCACGAAGTATTGGCGGCGACACTGTGGACGATCTTCATCTACGATGAGATCAAGCTCATCGAGTATCAGGATTACCGCGGCATCGGTGTGCATGTCGCGCAAGCCAAGCGCGCCCGCATGTTGCCGGCGAGTGTGTTCATCATGGCTTACGCACATGGGAATCACCTCTACCTCGACAGCGCGGCGGGGAACATCTCGCAGGAGCGCGACCTCGCAGTCGACGCTCGAGAGCGCCTGAGCGTCGAGCTGGCGGACTGCGCGGTGTTCGCCTCGAGGTACCTAGAGGATCTGTACATCAACGTTGGCGGCTTTCAAACACGTCGCCACGTGTTCCAGCCATACCCCATCAAACTCAGTGACGCTGAGCTCGTCGAGACCGAATATAGCAAGATCAGCACGCTCGTTTTCTACGGCAAACACACCGAGCAAAAGGGGTATTTCGATTTCTGCGAAGCCGTCCTCGAACTCTTCGAGAACGACGAATATCGCGCCACTGCGAAGCAGATCAATCGTATCGTGGTACTGGGCTCAACGAACCCAGATCCTCGCCTGAGCCAAATCCCCGGCGTCCGACTCGAATCCGGAATTTTCCCGCGCAATGACGTTGTCAAGATGGTGAGCGATCTTGCGCCTCATTCGCTGTTCGTTCTCCCCTATAAGGGCGACAACCATCCACTTTCGGTGTTCGAAGTTGTTGACGCACATTGCCAGATCCTCGCCTATGATGCGGGCGGCGTCCCGGAGCAGATTCCGGCTGAACTTCACGATCGGCTGCTCTCGAAGCCGAACTACAAGGCGCTGGCTGCATCCATGCATCACTCCGTCGGCCTTCAATTCTGGGAACGGTGTGACCTGATCAAGCACACGAAGGCGTCAATCTCGTGGCATTACAGGAATCACAGCCATAACTACCTGAACCTGATCGAGTCGTTCAAGCAGTACAAGCCGGAGTCCGACTCGCCGAGCGGCGATGTCAGCATCATCGTTCCGAACTACAACGGTACTGCGGCACTCCTGGACGATGTGATCACCGGTATCCGAAATTCCTTCAAGAAACCGCACGAAGTCATTTTTGTTGACGATGTCTCGACGCCAGAAAACTTCGACTTGCTCAAGAGCCGCGGAGAGCATGTAGAAGGCATTCGCACGAAGGTCATTCGCAACGAAGTCAATCTAGGGTTGGCCGGAACGCGCAATGTCGGCCTGTCACAGGTGACGACGCCTTACGTGTGCGCGCACGACAACGACAACATCTTGCTGAACCGCTTCCTCGACATCGCAACGCGCATCATGGACGAAAACCCGGAGATCGCCGCGGTGACATCCTGGACGGTCGCGTTCAACGATGGCGATCAGTGGCAAGCAGACAGCACTACCACGCTCAAATACAAGTGGCGCCCGATCGGGTCGGACATCGGACTCGGCCTGAAGGACAACACATTCGGCGACGCGATGGCTGTGTATCGCACCGATGTCATTCGCGAACTCGGCGGATGGGACCAATCGTCAAAGGCCCTCTGGGAGGACTGGCAGTTCTTCCTGAAGCTCGCCGCACATGGAAAGCAGATCCTGACCATTCCAAAAGAGATGATCCTCTACCGAGTCAGGCCAAATTCGATGCTGCGCTCTTACCCGAAATTTAACGGGTGGATGCGTATCGCGAATGCCATTCCCGGCATCCCGACCAACCAGAGATTCGGATTCATGCGTTCCGTCACGACGCCAGACTGGAAGTTCGTGCAAGATCGGTGGTCACTTCAGTGGCAAGTCAAGCATCTGTCCGACGAGTTAGACCGCCTCAATGGGGAGGTTCGTCGGCTGATGCCGGCCGAAGCAGCCTCGCACCAATTCCCGTATTTGATCAGCGAGATCGACAGGCTGCGGAAGATTGAGCAAAGCACAACATGGCGCGCGACGCGTAAACTGCGTTCCATAGTCTCCCATCGCCCACTGCTGCGACGAACCCTGAATTTCGGCGCGCGATGTGCCGCCGCCATCGTTCGTCGCCTTCGATAGCGCGCGAATAGGCAGCATCAGGGCACACGGCTGATGGAGACCCAGTTGTTCGCAGCAGTACTCGACAGGGCAAGCGCTGCCCCTGTGTTCTGATACAGACCCAGGGTCATCGTTTGCCCAGCCGTCAAGCTCACGATCGTGTTGACACTTACAGTCCGCGCAGTCGAATTCGCCGCCTCGACGAAGTACGGGCTTTGTGCTACTACAACGGCATTCGCCGTCACGACCCAGCCGAGCTGGTTACCCACGGCACCGGCTGTTGCTGCAAACTGGGCGGACGCGCTCACACGGTAGTAGCCCGTGGCCGGCGCCGTGAATACCCCCGTCGTTGCGTTGAAGCTGCTGTTCACTCGATCGAACAGCTTCGTCCAGTTCGTGACGGTCGTCGTCGTTGCGTTCGGGATCGATTGGCCACTCGAGTTCTGGTACACCAGCGCATCGTTGCCGCTGGCCGACAGCGTCGTGAATGCTCCAGTGCTGCCGCTGATGGGGCTATTCGTGATGCCGTCAGGCATGGTGACGGCACCCGTTGAGTTCGAAACCGAAATAGGACTATCTGCGAACGAGCCTCCGACATAGCGGTCGAGAGCAAAGGAGTTGCTCGATGACGTCGCATGAAGCGCCCAGTTCTGAACGCCGTTGTTCTTATAGATGGTTCCAGGGAATCCGGTCCCGCTCGTATCGTTGAGGGTAAAAATCGGCCCGGCATACGATAGCGTCATGGCCCCATTGGCGGTCAATCCGTCCGCGATCGTCACCACTCCGGTCGAGTTCGATACCGAAATCGGATTATCTACATACGAACCGGAAACATATCGGCCTAGGTTCCACGAAAGAACCGTCCCGTACGATTTCGTTTCCCATAGCTTGGTCCCATTGCTCCGATATTCGATTGAAGCACCGACACTTGCTCCGGTGTCATTCAGCACGAATACCGGCGCCGCATAACCAAGAGAAACGCCGCCCGTGAACGTCGCTCCCGCGATCGTCGGATTCGTGCCGAAAACAAGTGAACCGCTACCGGTTTCGTCCGAGACGATGCTGGCCAACTGCGCCGATGTCGTTGTGGCGAACTGATTCAGGCCTCCGGACGTCAGCGCCAATCCAGTCGAGCAGTGGAACCCCGTTCCGCTCTGCCAATTCAATGCGTTCCCTGCAGAACTGCACGAAGGCATCGCATAGGCAGTCGGGCTTGCGCTCGATCCGGTCGCATTTGCGATCACGGTGTTCGCCGCGATCGCGGCAATACCGTTGACGCCGATACTGCCCCACACCGGCGAAGTGGACGAACCAGTGGAAACGATCGCCTGGCCTGTCGTAGACCCGGCCGGGTTGATGAGGCCGGGCGAGACGAAAGTTGTTGCGTAAGCAAGCGCACTGATCAACAGCAACGCACAGAAAGCACCAAATTTCTTCATGGAATATCAGCCTGCAGAATAAGAAATCATGTCCAGATATACCGTTTGTCCAGGCGATCCGCCGGCAATGTTTGGCACGACATTTCCATTCGTGTCAACGATTACTGATGCCAACGTCCCAGTCGAAGTCAGAGCGGCGAAATTAGCTCGCTGCGGGGGCCAATAGGCTTGGGGAAGCGTAAATGCAGGAGACCCCAGCGTTCCGGCGACGACAGCGCCGCGGAGTTGCACTTTCCCATCCGAAGACTTCTTATAGCCGACCGCGTATGCGCCCAGTGACCACCCATTGGTCAACGACCCAGAAGTAACCACTGCAAACGGCGCCGGCGCCACAATGAAGCTACCGGCGTTGTAGTTGTGTCCAACATCGACGTCGGATGCGGTGGCGTCCCACGCCACCGACATTTGGTACCCAGTGTTGTTGCTGAATGACCCACCACTCCAATTTTGGAACGTTGACGTTGCACCACCACCCGGACCGCCCAAAACGCCACCGGTATTCAGCGCAATCCAGTTATCCGAGACATCGATGCTGTAGCAAAGTCCCTGATGGTAGAACTCGAGATTGACGCAATACTCGATGTAGCATCCGATCACGCGCACACTGCTTGAGCCCGCCGCCAACGAATACACGCTCGCGCATTGCTCAAAATCGCAATTCTGAATAACGATATTGTTCGTCGCGCCGTCGATCCTCAAAAATTGGCCAGTGCTTCCGCCGACGCTATACCCCTTGCAACTGTCGAGAACGATGTTGTGTGCCGGGCTCGACGAATAGATCGCCTGAACTTTCGTCCCGATCCACTGGCAGTTTCGGAAGCGCGTCGCGTAGCACTCCGTCATCCAGACGCCAACCTGCAGCGCACCGAACTGGACATCCTCGAAACGGATGCCGTTCATATTCAGGCATCGGAATCCGATCGTCGAGATAGATTGCCCCGGAAGCACATACATACCGGCGATCACACAGTCGACGCCGCCCGCCGCTGAACTTCCTTGCCCCAGGTCGAACATCGGGCCGGCAGGCAACGATGATCCCGCCTGAAATGCTGTAGCACCTCCGGCGCCAATCAGTCTGAGGGTTTTCGCCGTGTTCTTCGGGATCGAAATCTTCGCGTTGATCAACCACGTACCAGCCGGCGCGTAAATCTGCCCTCCATTGGGAAGAGACAGTACGTAGTTGATGGCGGCCTGTAGTGCAGCCGAGGCATCCAGCCCCGGCACTGCACCGAATGCCGGATCGGTAATGTGTATTTCGTCGTTGATCCGGCAATAGAGCTTCGAGCCGATAGCGACTTTGACATCGGTCACCGTTCCGTCGGATGGTGTGCCGATCGATCCGGCATTCGCGCCCTTGACAACGACTTGCTGGGTACCGGCCGGGATCACCGGGTTGAACGTGAGCGTTTTCCCGCTAAGCGTGCAATCGAGTTGCGGCACCCCGTCGAAATAGACGTCGATAGCATTGATCGACCCATAGCTGCCAGCGAGCGTCAACGACGGCGTCGTACCAGGGGTGAAATTCGTTCCTGCGACGAACGTTTCGACGGATCGATTTGCAGCCAATGCCGCCCGCAATTGGGCAACGGTCCCCTTCACCGTCACACCGGACTGCGACATGTACACCAGGTCGGTGTCGGTGAAACCGCTTGCTGGCGGGAACCCCGTAAGTCTGACGCCTGCGCCAGTTGTCATGTGTATCGTTCCCAGAAAAGCAAAAGGCGCCAAAGGCGCCCCGGTCTGCAATTGATGGCTACGTCACGCTAAGCTTGTTCGCCGCGCTTCAAATGGCCAAGCCCATATCGGACCAAAAATCGATTTAGACGTGCGTCGCAAAGCTTCATGCTGTCGGGGTGCTCGGCCAAGCCGGCGAGGCTTTCGTCAGATCGACTCGGCTGATGTCGACCCGATATTTCTTCCACGCGGTGAGCAGCGCTTTTTCGCCGTCGGTCGCCATGCCGAGATCATCCGCATCCTGAAGCGGAGCGATCGACAAGGCCGCTGAGGCAAGAAGTCGATCTCGAACCGCTGCATTCGCCTGCATGACTACCTGAGCGGTTGGCGCCGGCGGATCTACCGCAACGACACAACCGTCTTTGACGGTGATCGTTTTTCCTTCTTGGCTGTTCGCTGCGAGCAAAACAGCATACTGATCGGCGGCGACCTCGACGGCGTCGACCGGAATTCTGCAATCGGGGTTGTCAACAGCCACGCCGTCGACAGTGATCGTGCGCGGGCCGAATTCGCTATCCAGATACCACCCATTCGAAAAATAAAATCGAGTCGTCATTGTTACCATCCGATAGCGAGCCAGTTGATCGACTCCGTCGATGTCCCGTAGTTTTGCAGCGCGATCTGACTGAGGCTCGCAGAGGACGCATTCACCGCGTGATCACTGCCCCCACTGGCGCGCGTCGCGAATACAGCCAGCACGCCGCTCGGGAATGCAGTCGCATAGTTGACGTTCAACGTGCTGTTCGCCCCCACGGAAGCGATGCCGAACTGAACGTACATCTTTCGAAGGACGCCGGCAGTAAAAGGAATCGCTAGGAACCCTGGATTGCTGATCGACCCCGTGAACTGATCGAGCCGCAGAGCCTGGGTGTTGCTCGTAGCTTGCGCCACGTTGAACGCCTGTGATGCACTCCCCGATACAGTTGCAAAAAGCAACTGAGCAGCCGCCAGAACTTGGTTGTTCGTTCCCTTGGCGGGGGCGATGTTTGCGGCAGTCAAAAACGCCAGCAGCTCAGCCTGAACCGCATTGAACCAGTCCGCATCGAGCACAGTGGCCGGTGTCGCGGTCGCCGGGTTGCCATTTGTCCACCATCCAGGCGAACCGGCAGGCGCCGGCGTCGGCTGGCTGACTGCTGCGCCGCTGGAATCGATTTGATACATGCGCTCTCCCTCTTGTTTCTTACAGGATCACCGGAAGGCCGATGCTCGTTACAACCGGATGTCCAAAATCATCGATCACCGAGTTGTCGAATACTGGCGTGATGTACTGGAACATCACTGTGGAGTGAGCGGGCTTCACCGCGCTGATTTCGCATTCGAGCACGCTGTTCCCCCAACTCGCGAGCGGATCGCCGGCCGCCGATTGACCGGCTCTGGCCACCGTCACCGTGCTGAGCGGCACATTGATAGCCCATGCAAAGGCCCAATCCACCCCATTGCACGGGTCACCACACACGGCCTGCCCCGCGCGGGCCGGCGCGAAGCTCTCGACGGTAATCTGGTAACCCAGGTTCGCGGCAAACTGGACGAAATACGCCGCTGACTGCCCCCCACCATTTGAAAATCTAGCGACGACTTGCGCGCGCCGTGCTTGAATGCTTGGCGACGGTCCGGCGCAAGGGTCTGGCAACCCGAGAGTCAATTCCCATTCAGGGAGAAGTTCGTACGTAGCCGCTGGAAAAGCGTCTACGAGCAAATAATTCGCACGCGCCGTATTCCGCTCATACGATGGCGCCAGACCAGCCAAAGCCTTGGTCTGCACTGCATCTTGATCGCGAGGCCATACAAGGCCCTGCGGAAGCAGCGATTGAATCGCTTTTAGAAAATTCGCAGCGAGAAGAACGGGGGCCGCCATTCAGCCATCCTCCTAGATGAACGTGACGGTCCCGAGAGTCGGCAAGCCACCTGCCGAATTCTGGATGTTCCCGGCCGGAGACACGATTACAAAGCCTGCAGTCTCGGGCACGGCAGCAATTCCTGAATTGACGTCCGATAGATCAACCGTTCCGCCGGGTGCTCCTTCGCGGAAAAATGCATCTGAAATCGCCGCTTTCACAGCTGCTTGTGTTGCGGCCGAAGCCGTGCTCAATCCGGAAATCATGAAGTTGATGGGATTGGCGATCGGAGCGCACGCATAAACCAGAGCAGTGACGGGCTGAACAGAAAAAATAGCATTTGCAACTGCCAGTTGATCCCCCGTCGCCACCGGCGCGCGCCGCGTCTCGTTGGACGAAACACCATTCGTCCCTTGCGGGAATCCCGCATTTGATGCTTCCGAACCATCCATCATAAAATAGACAACGACGGTCCCAGCGCCAAATGCATTCGGCGCGCACCACGCACGCGTGACGCCCGGCACTGCCGTCGCCCACGTAACGTAGTCATCCTTGTCGCCACCCTGGGGGCTTGCCTGGTACGCGGCGATCACTCGCCCGCGGAAGTCGGCCGGCGACTCGACATCAGCGCCGCCAGTAAAAGGTGTAGAGGCGACGCCTGTCGACTGGATTCCGGCGATAGAAATCCCGAGGGATAGTGTCGTGCCCGCGTCGCAGTTTCCCGCCGCGCCTGGCTGAGCATCCACCACCGAAACAGTAGCTGTTCCACCATTTCCAGCGGATGCCGATGCCTGGACCGTGTATGTCCTGCCATCTCCGCGAACAACCGTCGCTCCGGACGGAATGACTTTCCCGACTGCCCCTTGAAATGACACATTCCCCGATGCGGTGGTCGCGCCTTTCTGGAAGATGTTCTTGAGCGCCCCCCATCCGACGATGTATTCATCGGTAGCCGTCCATGGGACCGCCTGCTTGGCGATCCAATCAAGATAGCCATAATGCAGGTACGCCAACCCCGCTTGGACCACCGTGATGACGCGCAGCACGCTATTGCGAAGGAGCGCACTGACGCCCTGCAGGTTGGCCTGCACGTCAGCCGCAACCTGCGCCTTCAATTCCGAAAGTGTCGGCCGCGAGAATGGCATTTATGAATTTCCGTTCCAAGCCCACGAGTAGGCCAGTGAGACTTTCGTCCCGTCCTGTTGATAGGCAATGATCTTCGCGCCGAGAAAACTGGCCCTCGTCCACTCGACCATGATGTCGAACTTGGCTACGACGCCATCGTCGATCAACCACTGCAGCGCCTCGGCGATATAGTCGTACGCGCGCTGCAACGTCTCCGTCGTCTGCTTCGCGCGACGAAGAAGCCAGAGCCGAGATCCAATCGGGCTTGCCGCGTCGTCGCCCCACCAACCTCTTGGGTTGCCGGAGCCGTCAGGAATCACGTCGTCTGCGGCGGCCATGCGATCGGTGAAAAGGCTCACGAGAACTGCTGTCTCGAGATCGTTCCCGGTCGCAAGCACCGGCCCGAGCGTCGCCCAGTCGCCGCGATTGTTCGCCGCGTCCCAGAAAATCTGGATGTCTGTCGGGTTCATTCGATCTGGTTCGGCGTATCGGTCGTGACGGTACTGGAACCGCCCTGGACGTTTCGTACGTTATGGTTATGCTCATCGAAGATCACGCGATCAGCCGCCATGCTCCGTCCGATCGTGTCGCAGTTGTCGACGATGTCGCCAGTACATTCAAACCGAGGCGTCACCATACGCACCTTCGTGGCCGCGTTGATCGTGACGATAGATGCATCGTTGACCGTGACAGCCTGCCCCTTAGCCTCGACGACGACACCACCACTCGCGGTGAGATACACGCTCTTTCCATCCTGGCTATACAGCATCGTTTCGCCAGATTGCAGGTTGCGTGGCCTTGACGGCTGATGATTTGTGCCGACGATCACTGCATTATTTCGACCGCCGCCGAGATTGAGCATCGTCACGTCGGATCCGTTCGGCGGGACGCTGGTCAGCCCAAACTCGGCACTACGGGGCAAATTGTCGATCGTCTCGCGCTCGTTAACCTGAACCTGCAACAGCTGCGCACCGCCCGCGTCGTCCTGATGCGTTACGCGCCCCCATCCCGTGACCACGGTGATGAACCGCGCAATGCGCGCGGTCACTCCGTTCGCTTGATCGCTCATTGAGGAATGGTGCTGCCGTCGACAAACATCGGTTGGAGAGCCGTAGGCTCGGGGAGATATGCGTCCGGTCGCATCGCCGTGATCGTGGCAGTCGTGCCGGATTGCAGATTCCGCTGATAGGTCACTTCGCCGATCAACCACGTCACCGGTCCGGTTCCCGATTCGTCAGCCAGCTTCAACTGTGGCAGGAGGATCGGAACCAGCGTATTCGGTGTCCAGAGCGCTCCAGCGGAGTCGCGCCACGAATCAGTCGTGAGGGTCACGACTGCGGCTCGACCGATCCGCCGATTCATCTCCCAGATTGCTCGCTGCTTCGCAAGATCCTGGAAGCCCTGAACGGCTTCGGCGATGATCACTCGCTCGCGCGGGCGCTTCACGCCTGCATCGGTAGCAGTCGCGATCACATTGCCGGCAACGCCAATGTCGGAATACATCTGCACCGACTGCGTGAAGGCCGTGTACGTCTGGAACCGCTGATCTGCCGAGTACTGGACCGTCGCGGCCTGCACGTTGATGCCCTGCTGAAACCCGCTCGCTGCGTTGACCGTTCCGGCCTGCGCGAGGACAAGATTTCCGTCTGGCGCGTCATACACGAGCAGCGAGCTGTATCGGCTGATCCTCTCGATGATCTCGTAGCACGATTCGCCGAGAAACAGATTGAACTGCGGGATCGCCCGCAAATTCTGGACGTCGCACGAGACCATGATCCCGTAGTGCGAAGCGATCTTCGCCGCGACATCGAGCGCAGACGTCCCGCTGATTTGTCCGTTCGGCCAAAACGCGGCGCAGTCGACCAAGTCCTGACACTTGCCGCGACCCGCGACGCGAATCGTGTGGCTGTGCGCATCCATTGATGGTACGTAACGATCCACGTAACCGGTGAGCACCACGTCTGCACCGATCTTCACGATGCATTCGTCGCCCGGCTGGACCACGACGCGATCCAACTGCCCCGGGTACAACTCGGTCAATCCCAGTTCGAAATCGCTCGGCAGCCTCTCGATGCCACGAGTGACGCGGACGTCAGTCCACCCCGAGATCGACTGGCCGCCGATACTCAGGGAGAGTTCGTCATCCATGGGTTACGTCGCGAGCGCCTGAAACGAAGTGGGTAAAAATGCCGGGTGCACTGCATCGGCTTGCTGCACGAGACCGTCCGTCCGCGCCGGATCGCGGTAAATCCGATTTGCGAGGACCAGCGCCGGCATCGGAGTGGCGAAACTGAACGTCGTAGCCGGCGCGATTCCCGCGCCTCGAGCCTGGAGATCCGCGACGACTGATTGCCGGAGTGCGCGCAGCGCCGTATAGCTCGAATCGTCGCCGGCGTCACCCGCAATCTCAATCTCAGCATCGAGCATCGCCGTTACATTCGCCATTACAGCCTGCGAATCCTGCTGCGATGCGGGCTGATACGCCGAAACCGTCGTCGCGAGCTGCGCCAGCACCGCGCGCCGGAACAACGCGCCGCATGCGGACTGCATCTGAGCCATTGCATTCCCGATTGCCGATGGCGACGTGATGCCGTTCGGCGAGTACGTCGCCATGCTGGAAAGCATCCGGATTGCATCAGCCGGATCGGACGCGGATGCCGCTACGGCCCGAACGAACGAGACGGCTGCCGCAGAAAATGACGCTGTGTCGACGACCGCTGCCGCAGCCGACTGAAGGGCCGCACCGGTGGAGCTCACTGCCGCGCGCAACACCGTGTCGTTCTGGATCAACATCGAAACAGTCGTGCCGGCGGGTGCCTTCTGGTTCGATCCGAGATAGCCGGAATTCCCGCCGCCGAACAAGCGGCCGAAGTTGCCCGAAAGAGTCGACACCGCGCCGAGAAACCGCTTTACATCATTCACCGCCGTCACGCCTAGCTGATAGATCCCGACAGCCGCCGAGACAGCCGATTGCACGACAGCAGCCCCCCCCTGAATCGCTGACGCCGTGTTCTTGACGAAATCGAGAAGCGAAGAAGCATTCAGCGCGTCGGCGGCGGCAGAAACCACATCCTGCGTCGAGTCGACGGCCTTCGGATAGATTCTCAGGCCACTCCGGATGAAAGTGAACATCACCTCCACGACGCGGCCGAGATCCTTCCGCTCCATGAATTCGACATTCAGGCAATTCACGTTCTCGACGGTGCCGAATGTCGGATGCACGAGCGTTTGCGGGCCCGCGGCCTCGCACACGTTGAACATGCGATCCCGCTGACCGATGACCGAGCCACCGCCATAGATGAGGCTGTCTTCGACCAAAAATCCGACCAGGTTGAACTGGCGCGGGAGCTTGCCGAGATCCTCGACCCAAACCTCATCGCGATACGGGTAATCGTGGACTGCATTGCGCCGACCGCCGGCCGTGCGCGCAGCCTCTACCGCGAACGGAACACCCCCGTACGAGGCCCCGCGCATCAGGCTTTGCCAGTTCCCAGAAAGCAGGTTCGACACGCCGTTGACGACGCTCGAAACCCCGCTCACGAGATCCGAAGCTGACGCAGCAACGCCACCGATGCTGCCGGCGATCACCACACCCGTCGTGACGCTCATACCTTACAGCCCCATCAACAATGAATGACCGATCTGCCCGGTCGCCATAACCTCGCCGTTCGAGTGCACGCTCGCGCGGGTGCCGTGCGGCGCACCGGGCATATGGATCGTGACCTCGAGCTTCTGGGTTCCATAGTTCCGTTTCGCTGCCGAATCGATCTCCGAAGCCATCTGGCCTCGTCGGTATTCTTCGCGTGGGTCTGCCGGGCGCTCATACAAGCGCGATACGACGCCGCCGGCGCCGACTGCAGAATCCTGCGCTGCAAGCGCATTCCCGGCCACCTGCTCATTACCCTTGCGGAGCTCGTAATCGACGAATTGCAGTTGCTGATCAAGCGTCGACTTTCGTATGTCGATGCCGAATCGTTTCTTGAACTCAGCCTGACGATCCTCATGCCACTGCGCGATCCCGTATGCATGCCCGTTGTCGCCAATGGCGCCCGGGTTGTACATGCTTTCAGCCCAGAGATTTGCGGCAATGCCAGCTGCCTGCTCCCTGGTCCAACCCTTCAGCATCATCGAATTCACGATGCTCGCGGTTTGCGAATCGGCTGCAGCACCGCCGCGGCGTCGCGCGCCAATCGGATCCCCATCCCATACATCGCCAGGCTGCGTCAGACGAGTATTGCCCTCGCCTTTGTTCAAACCCTGGCTGTAGAGCAACCCGAGCGCACCGGCGACAATCGGATTCGCGGCAAGCGGCATCAACACGCCGGATAGCGCCGCCGCCTTCACCAGCATCGACGCCAGCCCGGCGATCGGGCCAGCGAACGTGACAGCCGCGACGGCAAGTGCAATGCCCTTGACGCCGCCGAGCGCCTCGCCAACTCCGGCGATCGATTTCGCGGTCTTGTCCCAGTCGACGTTGTCGATCCAATGCGCGATCTTCGGGCCGTAATCGTCAGCAAGACGCGCGAACTCATCGACAGCTCGGCCAAGCGCCGGCGCGAGAGCCGATCCGATCGAATTTTTCAGTTTGTCGACCGACGCGTCGAGCGAGATCATCGACTGATTGAATTTCTCGCCCTGCGCGATCTGCTCCGGCGACATCGTCGCGTGCAATTCATCGAACTTCGAGACGAACTGGTCGATCGTGCCGCGGCGAATCATCGCCTGGATGCCACCGAGCCCGAAAATGTCGAGAAACTTGCGCTGCGCCTGCGTATTTGTGATCTTCGAAGCAGCCGCCGCGACGTCATGAAGGCCGCGTACGACGTCGATCGTGCCGTCCTTCAGGCGATGGATGCCGATCCCCTTGTCGGAGAGCACACCGGCGACGAAGTTGTTCCGACCCGCAGATGCATCCTCGAACGCGTCGCCGAGCGACTGCATGCTGCTCGTCATCGCATCGGCAGACAGGCCCGCGACGCGAGCCGCTCCCCGATAGCGCTGAAGGTCCGCCGTGGTGACGCCGATCACGCTTGACGTGTTAGCGATCTCTGCCGCAGCGCGGCCCCAGCTAGTCGCAAACGCCGCGATTCCGGCCACGCTGCCAACGCCAACGATCGCCGCAAGTGGAGGCGCAATCGATGCGACGCTGCGCGCTACGGTCTGCGCCGACTTGCCGACCGATTCGAACTTCTTACCGAGCTGATCTAGGCCGGTTTCCTTGTTGAAGGCAGCCACGGACGCCTTAACGTCCGTAATCGGCTTCGTGATTTTCGCGATGGACTCGTTGACGCGCTTGGCGACCGCTGTCGCCTTATCCACCGCGTTGATCGTGATCTGAAAGACCGGCGCTGCCATCAACTAACTCCCATGTCTTTCAATCGCTTCGCCTCCTCATACCAGTAGAGAAAGCGGCTCAATTTGAGGCGCCATGCATCTTCCGGCCCCCAGTGGTAGTACTTCGTGACCTCGGCGACCAGACCTCGCCAGCCGACGGGCCACGCGGTCAAAAACCCTGGAGGTACGTGACCGCCTCCTCGAAGTCGCGCTTCCCGAGGTTGCGCACCGCTTGCACCGGAATCCCCGTGATAAACGCGATGAGAGCCGCATTGTTTGCAAGCGACGTATCACCAGCCTTCAGCGAGCGGTCGAGCTCGTCGACCGTCGGTTCGCGCAGCTCGAGCTGCGAGTACGCGACCGTGTCGCCCTTCATCTGAATCGGCTTGCGCAGCACGAGAGTGAGGGTTTCCGGATGCTCGGGAATTGCCGGTGCAGTATTGTCGTGATCGGTCATGTTCAATTCGTCGTCGTTTCGGTGACTTCCGGACCCTCGAACTTGACGTCGAATACGGCGTCCTCGGAGTCCACCTCTTGATCTTCGACCGACCACATGTTTCGGCCGATGATCGTCTTTCCATTCGCGAGCTCGGCGACGACCGTCACATTCGTCATCCCGTTGATGTCGGCGACGGCGAGACCGCCCCAGTCGCGCATTTGCATCGCGATCGACGGCGCACGGTACTTTTCCTTGTAGCCATGGACGCCATCCATACCGGTCAGCGACTCGCGCGTCTTCGCACCCGGGCTGTATTTGAAGTTCGCCGACACCATGTAGGTCTTGCCGTCGACGGACACGGATGCCGTGCCAGCGAGCAGATTGCTAGGCATCGAATGCCCTCCTGAAATGAAAAAAGGCGCCCTATGGCGCCTTCGTGGACATCGCTACCGTGATCAGGCCGCGGCGACCTGATTGCTGAACTGCATGAGCAGCGCGAAGATCCGGAGCTGATCGATCAGCACGGCCGGATACAGCACGTCAACGCGATTCGGGTTCGTGGCGTTCTGCTGCACGATGAGCCCCTGCGCAAACTGCGCACTGCCCTGGACGTATCCGCTTTCCTCCATCGCCTTGTAGTCAGCGATCAAGTCCGCACGGATCATGTTCGGCGTGACGACGTTGTTCCCGGCGGTGAGCCGTGTACCGTTCGCCGCCAGCTTCACGCGCGCGTACTTCGTCGTGACGACCGATTTCAGCCGACGCAGCACGTACGCGAGCGTATTCATCGTCTCGACTTCGAGATAGCTGTTGTCGGGTTGGCCGAAGCTGTTCAGCTGGTATGTCGTGATCAGATTCTCGATCGCGACGGTGCCGTCGTCCGCCACCGTGAAAGTGCTGATGCCGGTATACAGCAGCGTATTCCGGTCCGTCAGCTGAAACCGTGACTGAACCGGCGGCGGCAGCGCCGTAGCGAGCGTGACGGTCTGCAACGGTTGAGCCGGATCCGCCTGAGCCGAAACAGCGACGGCCGCCGTGATGTCAGCCGCCCAAATCCAGTTCGGCGTCGGCGAATCGTAGAAGCCGGTGATCGACATATGCTCGTCGTTCCGCGTCGCACCGAACGTTTGGCACGACGCAAGCGTGCCGCGATACGCGCCGTATGCGCCGCCATAGAGCTGTTGCGCCCAGCTCCATCGGCCCGTCTGCGTGCTTAGGAACGACTTGATCGCATTCAACGACGTGGTGTCGTTGTACGGGAACGCGATGAAATCGAACGTCTTGTCGCCCAGATTCGCAAGCGCTGCCGTGAGCGACGGATTCGTAGCGCCACTGGCCATCGCGACGATGGATACCGTCATGCCTGTCGGCGTCGACTCGCCGCCAGCCGTGCCGAGATAGTTCAATCGGAGGTCGATGTCGTTGCCGCACGCACCATTGTTCTTAGCGGTGATGTTGACCTTGCTCGCCGTCGTTCCGTCGACAGCGGCCGTCACCGGCAGGTCGCCTACGGCATTGATCGCTGCGGCCAGAGCCGTCGCCAGCTGCGCAGGGGTCTGCGACGTCGATACGTTCAGCGAGATTCGCGTGCCCGCGATATACAGCGATAGCACTCCTGCAGCGGTCGCGGCTGCCGTGAAGTTGAGCGACCCGGTCGCCGCTACTGCAGCCGGATCATCCGCGAGCGGGAGATACCACATCTCGCTGAACTGGTCTCGCGTGCGATATGTCGCGGTCATCAGTGCCAACATCGAACCTTGTCCGCCGACAGACTTCGCGTCGGCGATGCCTTGACTGATCTGCGGGACGTTCGGTGTTGCTGAGCCGGAACCGGTCACCTGACCAATGATCAGCGCGCGCAGAGTCGGCTGGCCGGTATTTGCTTTGCGGGGATCGATGTCCGCATAGAACAGCGGTACGCGCAAGTTCTGCGGAATGTTCGGAAACGAGATGGTCATTGATCACCCTTTTCGATTTTTGCCACCTTCGCCGCTGCGGGCGCCAGGGGCTCGACGATTCGCGCGTCGCCGTCAGCGATGCGGCGATGCCAGTACAGGTCGAAGTCGTCCACCGTGATGCCCTCGGGCGGGATGAACTGCTTCGTCACCGGATCGAGCACGTTCGGCCCGCCCGGAACAGGTTGAACGACCATGCGTCGCTCCTTCAGAAGTTGATGGTCAAGCCAGGCTGCGTCGTGCCGTCCGGCTCTTGGATCGCCAGATCAACGCCCTGCAGCGGCATGAGCGGGATCGGGAAGAAGTCATCCGCCGATTGGAAGAACTCGACGTCGATCGTCATCAGCAACTCCGCGATCGGCATCTCCCCATCAGAACTCGTCGTGAGCTCCGAATCGACGGATGAAAACTGCTGAATACGCTGGCCGCCGGCCGGATCTGCCCAGATCGCAGGGTTGTTGATCAGCGCCGATTCGATCTGCGCCTTGAGGTTCTCCGCTGCAGCAAGTGCCGCCGCAGAGCCCGCATCCCCGACCACTGCTCCCGATTTGGTTCGCGCGATGATCTCGAGCGTCGCCGTAACTTTGAACTGCGGCACGTTGCGGCCGAGCGATTCCTTCCGCTCCTTGCGCGCGTGCACGAGGATCGATCGATATGCGTTCGGCGCCGTCGGCCAGTCGTATGGCGAGAAAACTGCGTCCCCCGCATCCGTCGCACCCTTGAGCGCCGTTACGAACAGCGCCCGAAGATCTGCGGATGTCGTCACGGCGAACTCACCTTATTGAGAAGAAGCCTTGCAGCACCACGCGAGTCCGGGCGAACCTGCCGAACTACGTAGGTGCTATTGACGCTGGGGATTGAGAGCTGGTCGTTTTGGACCGGAAGCGATGGAAACTGCGAAAGCTGCACACCCAGTACCGCCGACACTTCGGTCACACCCGACGATGCATCCTCGAACATCACTTCCTTGAGGTATGCATCGTCGAATACGCCGGTGATCGAGAACGATCCGCCAGCGAACGGCTTGTACGTCACCGGTTCAGCGAAGACACCGTGCAGCGACCCGATGACGACGCGGTTCCAGTCGATGGGCATTTACGCCTCCGCACGGCCGCTCTGCAGAACCTCCGGGCGCGTGCACAGGTAGAGCGGGTAGGAGTAGACCTCCATCTTCCACCACATGCGACGGTCGCGATCGATGATCGGCAGTACGTAGACCGAGGAGCCCGGCTGGTTGATGAACTCCGCCGATTCGCCCGGTGCCAGCACTTCCTGGAAGATTCCGGGCGCATTCACCGGGAAGAACTTGACCTTGTCGTCAGGGATCTTGATGGTGGCGTTGTCGTCCGAGCCGCGGTAGTTGACCCACGTGATGCCGTCAAACTCGAACGATGCGAACGCATCGCCGAATGCATCGTCGCGGATGTCGCGAGCGCCTTCCCAGTTCAGGAACGTGCGGATCACGTCCGGATGGTTGGCGAACTGGTCGTAGAACTGATCGCCGCAGAGCGCCATGATGCGGGTCTGGTTCGTGAACGCACCCTGGGCCTTGCGAGCCATGCTTCGCTTGATGCCGTTGATGATCGGTCGCAGGCTGTTCGCGGTCCCAGCCGAGAGGTTGAAGCCGACTTCCGGAACAGGCGTGATCTGAAACTCGTCGAACCAGTTGTAAAGTTGCGAACCGTCCTTCGGATCGAGCACGAGGCCCTGTACCGCTGCGAGGCGCAGATATTCCTTCGTGTATTCGACGCTGGCGAGCAGGCCCGTCGGACCCGCAAGCCGGCGCGCGACTTCGCGTTCGAGCTGCATCGGCACGGTCACGATCTGGCCGGTCGGGCCTTCCGGGAACTCGCGGATGTTCTGGATTTCGTACGTGTGGATCGTGTCGTCATGCATCAGCCGCGGCACGTCGAAGTAGCGCATCTTGCGACGCTCGGTCGTGCGCTGCGTGCCTTCGGTGCCGCGTTCGCTGAAGCCGATGAGCTTCAACGTGCCGGTACGCTCTTCGACCGATACGGCCGTCGTGCGAATCGGGTTTTCGTCGAAAATGTTCAACCGCCCCAGCGCGCCCGGTTGGTACGGGTTGCGCTGGACGCCCTGCGTGAGGGCCAGTGCGCTGAAAGCGTCACCGTTAAAAATGTCGATGATTTCGCCAGCCATGGCTTGTTCCTTTTCTGGAAAAAGAAAAGCCGCCTTGCTGGCGGCCTCGGAATTGCGGAAATGAAAAAGCCGCCCGGAGGCGGCTTGATGGTCGGCCTGCGGCCTTATCAGCGCGGCACGATGCCGAGCGCTTTCAGCTGGGCCTGCGCTGCAGCGATCGCTGCGGCACTCATGCCAGCCGGCCAGACGAGTTCCGATGCATTGACTTCACAGAGCCGCACGACGACTGCGCACGGCTTGTCGCCGGTCGTGACGTCCTTCGTCGCGAAGAGGATGCCGGCCGGCACTTGTGAGCCGTCGACATTGGCGGGATCGAATGCCTTATATTTCCCCGAGCCCGCCGCGACCGTGACCGCGAAACTGTCGCCGGGCACGAATGCCGTACCGCCGGCGGTGATCGTGAACGAGAGGCCGCCGGCCTTGAACGCGACGCCCGTCGTGCCGTGGCCGACTTCAGCGCCAGTGGGATCCGTGACGACGAAGTGCGTTGCGTCATCGAATTCGACCGTATAGGCGCCCACCTTGGCGGCGTATCCCGCCACACTCAGCGAATCGATGGTGCCGTTGCCAGTGTTGCCGGCGCCAGCTGCCGAAGCGATGTTCGGATTGCCAGGCGCATTCGTCGTCGTGAGCGTGAACGAGTCGTTCGCGGCAAACGGCGTGCCGCCGGCCGTGATCGTGAAGCCGATACCCAACCCGCTGAACGGCGTTCCGGCGGCGCCGGTAGCAGTTTGACCGTCCGGCGCCGTTACCGTAAATGCCGTCGCGCTCGTCATCAGCACGCTGTACGCGCCGATCATCGTCGCGGGGGCAGCCTGGGGCGTTACCGTCCCGATGGTCCCGTTACCGGTGTTCGTGCCGAGCGCCGCAACCGCTGCCGTCAAAGCAGCGGTAATCAGACCCAAGACCGTGCCGGCGAGCACCTTGACACCCCCGGTGAGGATGCCTTGGTCGATCGACTGATGGCCATTCGCCAGCGAAACGATGAATCCGCCGTTATGCCAGTTTTCCTGGAGCGGCGTATAGGTGGGGTTACCCATGTTTCAGTTCCTTTGAGGGAAGATTGAAGATCGATGGTGCGAATCAGCGGCGACGGGGATTGCTCGCGGCCTGCAGGTTCGCGTCCCAGCGCGCTGCCACAGCCTGCTGTTGCGACGGCTTCACACCGCCGTCCGAGCCGAGATTCGGATTGCGTGCGGCCCGATTGACGTGCGCTGCCGATGCCGGCGCCGGCGTTGCCTGGAGCATCGCAATCGCTTCGCTCCGCTTCATGCTCGTTTTGAATGCGAGGTTGGCCGCGAGCACCGGATTGCGGGCTGCTGCCGGTGATGCGAAGATTGCGGCGCAACGTGCCCGTTCACGCTTACGTGCGCGCGCCGATGCACTTTTCCCCCGCATCTCTTCATCGTCGTCATCGGCCTCGAGATCGCTGTCTTGATCGTCTTCGCCGCGCGCGCGAGCCTCTTCGTCTTTGCGCTCTTCTTCGGCCCGCCGAGCCTCTTCGTCCTTCTTTTCCTCTTCCGCTCGACGCGCTTCTTCCTCCTTCTCGTCGAGCTCCTCCATACGCGCGGCGTAATCGTCATCCGATTCACCTTCGCGCTGCTTGCGCTCGTCGTCTTCGTTCTCAGCGCGGGCCGCGCGGGACGACAGGCCGGCCAGATGGGCGAACGAAAGCCCGCGCGCCGCAAGGGTGCGAATGCTCATAAATGAACCTTTTGGGGTTTGGGAAATGTCAGCCCAGCTCGGCGAGCAGGGAACGGAACGCCTCATCCGGCGCCATCACGGCGTCGGCGAAGCCGATCTCGACGCCGTCTGCGCCGAGAAACGTACCAGCCTGCGTGCCGCGAACAGTGGCAGCAGACAGTTTTCGATTGCGAGCAACCGTTTTGACGAACAGCTCGCCCATCGCATTCACATCGGCCTGGAACCGGCCCAGCGCCTCATCGGAAAGCGGATTGAATTCATTCCCGTCGGCCTTCCGATCTCCATAGTGGATCATCGTGACCGTAACGCCATCTTTGGCGAGAGCCTTCGAGAAATCCACGTGAGCGCAGATAACGCCGACCGATCCGGTGCCGCCGGTACGCGGCACGGTGATGCGATCTGCTGCGCTTGCGATTGCGTATGCTGCGGAATAGGCATTCTCCGAAAGAACAGCCCAGATAGGCTTTGTGCCGCGCGCGCCATAGATCGCGTCGACGAGATCGAAGCAGCCGGCAACCTCGCCCCCGCCGCTGTCGATGTCGAGCATGATGGCGCGAACGGCAGGGTCTTCGAGTGCCGTGCTCAGATTCGCCCGGATGCCGTCATAGCCCGTCATCCCACACGTCGGACGCATATACCCCGACTTCTGCACCAGCGTGCCCGTGATCGGGATGATCGCCACGCCCGCGACGACATCGTAATAGCGGTAGTCCGGCTCGGATTCCTCTTCCTCGAATCCGAATTCGCTCATTGCGAACGATTCACCGCTCGCGCGAAACAGCTTCGTGATCCCGAAGCGATCGGCAAGCGCAGCCATCACCATTTCCGCTTTCGCGGGAGTGATGGCGAGCGGCGTATTGAACAGCCGCTGCGCAAGAAACGGGAGATTTTTCATTGAGGTTGAGGTTCTTCTTCAGGAGAGGCTGCATCGGCCGCAGTCTCGATTCCAGCCCAGCTGGGCGGGGCGATTCCGAGTCTCTTGAATGCAGCCAACTCGACGGCACGCTGTGCGATCACTTCTTCCCAGTCGAGCCCCTGTTCAGCACATTCACGCTTGAGCGTAGACAGCCCCGCATCCATGCCAAGCACCGCGCCCTGCTTCTCCTTCACCGGATCCACCCAGCCGCGTGCGACGCCGAGCCAATCGCACCGCGCATATGCAGTCGGTGCCTCGACAAAATCTGGCGCATCGCTCGGCAAAACGTCGTCGAGATCACCCCGTTCGATCACCTCTTGCAACCAGGTTGCATATAGCGGGGTAGCCGATCCCATCTTGAACTCAGCACTTCGTCGGCTGAGAGTCTTCCAGCTCTCGAGCAACGCAGCACGCGCGCTCGAATAGTTAGTCTTGCTCCAGTCCTGCGTGATCTGCTCCGCGGAGACGCCGAGCGCAGCCGCGATTGAGCGCAGCATTTCATGCGCAAAATCCTGGAAACCGCTGTGCGGATGCGCCGCAGCGACCTGTTTTATTTCCTCGCCCGGGGCCAACGTCGGGACGCGCACGTTGTTGAGCATTGCCGGCCGCTCTTTCGACCAGTCGGCGCGGAGATCCTGGTAATAACCAAGCTCTCCGCCATCGCTATCCATCGCAGCTTCGATCATTGCCGGGTCGTACGGGCTCGTCACGTACGTACCGAAGATAGTCGCCACCGTCGCGGCTTGGAGCTCGACGCCGTAATAGCGGGCGAGCATCTTGGCGTGAGACAGCACGGGCGTGAAGATGCCGATGCCGCGGTGCTGCCCAGCGCGATCACGCTCATAATCGTGGATGACGCGGCGCCATCCATCCTCATCCTCGCGCTCGACACGCTCCCACTCCATCGATTCGACGGTGTTGTAAGTGTCGTACGGCTGCGCCTTCCGGATGTGATACGCGAGCGGCACGCCGTCGTCATCGATCTCGACGCCACCACGCATATATCGGGTATCGACTGCGAGATATGGATTCGACAGCCTGTCCGGATCGACCACTTGGAACGCGGTCGCATATTGGGCGCCCCCGCGGCCGACGCGCTCAGGCTTCCAATATGAAACGAAGAGAGCTTCGCCGTCGATCAGCTTGTGGCGCAGTGCGAGGCGCATCTGCTGCGAAATGGTCAGTTGCCGCGACACGTCGTTGTAACGACCGAGATCTTCCGAATATCCGCGCCAGAGCGACTCGATCGCCTGGCGCATTTCATTTGCCCAGGTGGCATCAAACTTTTTGCTGAAACGCGCGAGCGCGCGCCAATCTGGATTTGCCGACAGGCGCAGATGTGCGCCGACCGTATTGTCGAGAATCCGAGTAATGCCACCGTTCGCCCAACCGTCGTTCCGGGCAAGATCGCGCGATCGCGCGACCATGCGGTCGCGGAACTGGTTGATCTCAGAATCCGGAGACCGAATATAGGGCAGCCAGTCGCCCATCTCCGTCGTCTGGATATTCGAAGCCTCATATGGAAACAAGCTCGAATACGGCGGAAGGATCACCCCTGGCGACGGCGAGTTATCGGCGCGCGCACGACCGCCAGCCGGCACATCCCCGAAGGGTCGGCCGGAACTGTCGACGATGAGAGATGACATTAAAAAAGCACCCTACGCGCGCGGTGAAACCGAGGAATGAGGCCGAGAGCTTTTTGCAGCATCTCGATCGCTTTCATGATCTGTGCGAGATCACTGGGCTTGTATGTGACTGACTTCGTTCCGTCGCCCTGGTTGTACGTGGCGGTCACGATCTTGGCCCCGGAAGCGAGATCGAAATAGGCCGCTTGCAGCGCGGCCAATCTCGACTGCATATCCGCAGTGCTCATCCCATCAGTGATCGCCATTTCTTTCCTACGCGAGACGGTTCGTTAACTTCTTTCTGACGGGCTTCGAATCGGCTGCAGTTGCCTGTGATACCGGCTCAGAAGCTGGCACCGGCGCGGGCGAAATTGCCGCGGACACGGCGTCATAGTCGACCGGCATCGAAACGAGATCCGCACGCTTGTTCAGCTTCAACCCGAGGTGTGTTAGGCCACAGAGCGCGGCGTATGCATACACGCGGCAGTCCAGCGCTTCGTTTGCGCGACCAGACGGCAATTCCCACACGCGATATTTCTGGCCACCCGACACCTTCACGACGGATCGCTCCGACGTGAGCTGCTCGAAATAGCCGATGTCGCGATCGTTCGGGAAGTGCATAAACCCGGCGCCCGCCTCTTCGACGTGCAAACGGCTCCGGACTGTGTCCTTCGCCGAATTCACGCCGATGATCACCGGCCGGAACGATGCTTTCGTGCGGCGCGACGGTTTCTTGACCGGCCACACGGGGTTACGCTTGCCGCTGACCGCCGACTCGCCCTTGATCGCCCAGACCTTGCGGCCAAGACGCGCTTTCGAAAAGTCATAGACCTTCTGCGTATGGTGACCGCCGGAGTCGATACAAACCGCCATCGCCTCAAACGGGCGCCCATCGGCGCGATGCCAGATTCGATTCAGCAAC
The DNA here is from genome assembly GCF_902833245.1 of Burkholderia sp. BCC0398. NCBI lineage: Bacteria > Pseudomonadati > Pseudomonadota > Betaproteobacteria > Burkholderiales > Burkholderiaceae > Burkholderia > Burkholderia sp. BCC0398. The sequence goes on along the minus strand of NZ_CADFEM010000014.1, from coordinate 128,228 downwards.
GCGTCGAGGCGCTCCCAGGGATCGGGGGTTTCCATGTCACCCTCGATCACCTCGTAGGCGATCGACCAGCTTTCTTCGTTGCGCCCCCAGCCGACAACCTCGACTTCGAAGCGATAGTCCTGGGTATCGACGCCGACCGTGATGACGGCGACGCCGTCTGGCACTTCCGCGGCCCATCGCTCACCGCGCGCGACGAGCGCCTCGAGACGCAGCGCCTTACCCGAGTTCGGGCGATACGGCATGCCGGCCTGCGTGTTCCACCAGGTCTGCTTCTTCTCTTCGTCGCCCTCGGCCTTCAGCCATTTGGTCGCGATGTCGGACGGCTTGTCCTTCTGCCAAGGGCTGTAGAGCTTGCTCGCCTGGAATCCGGCGTGCTCGTTGTCCACCTTCCATTCGCCGCACTCCGGGCATTTGGCGCGGTAGACAGCGTGGCGATCGCTCTCCCACCAGTCCCACACAACACCGATTGCGGCGTCGGTCGTCGATTCGCGCTCGTCTTCAGGTCCGCGCCATGCTCGCTCGTAGGCGTCGAGCGGGACATGCCGAGAGCCGCAGCATTCGAACGGCCGCGTCTGATGCCAGCGTGCCGTCTGCAATGCGCGGAGCCGATCGCCTTCGGACCAGATCTGCCCGCATGACTCACACGAGATCCGCGCCGTCTTCGGGTAGTGCTCGACCACGTTCCCGCTTTCGTCGCGGCGCTTGTCCCAGTCGACATGCTTGAAGAAGTCGGGAAACATGCGATGCCCACAATGGGGGCACGCGATCGATGCTCGACGCTGATCCGATTCCTTGTAGCTGGCCTCGATCCGGCTTTCGTCTTCGACCGTCGGCGAGCATGCTCGGATCGACAGCCAGTTGACGCCGAACGTGGCGGTTCGCTCTTCGGCAAGCGCAATCGGCTCAGCAAGACATCGAATTGCGTAGCGGGCGCGACGCGCGCGACTACTTCGCGGGGTATTGCTTGGATGCCGTTTGGCTTATTCCGGCCGGCTCCATGCAGCGTATCGAGCCGAAAGGCAAAACGCCGTTTGCAGCTTCGACATACGAATATCGCTGGTAATAGCCGCGCCCGCTACGGCGGCCAATCACACAACACCGAGAACGTCATGAGCCAAACCGCACGCGATTTACTCGAGCTGCGCCGCGACTACCCCCGTTCGGGCGAGCTTCGGCGTCTGGCGCTGAACCTCATCGCGCCTGGCGTCGCGTGCATGCGCGGCGGTTGCTGAATCGACCACAACGAGGAAAGACCATGAATTCGACGGATCGACCGACGACTCTCTTCCCGATCACTTGGAAACGCGCGAAGCCGGAAAACCGCACTGTGCGAGTTGCGCGCGCCATCTTCCGTGTCGCGCGCAACGTTCTCGCTGCGCTCGGCGTGTGCTTCGTCTATCTGCTCATCGTCGGCTATTTCCAGTATCAGGACCAAGCGGCGCAAACCGAAATCCAATGCGCGTTGTCGCGCTGCATGTGAGCATTGCCATGAACCAGTTCAAGCACACGCCCGGGCCGTGGATGCCCCATGCGCTCTACCCGGAGATTCTCGTTTCATCGCATGCACCGACGCTTTCCCTGCTGACGGTCGACGCAGCTGGCGCGGCTCGCTTCATCAGCCCGGATGATTGCCAGACTGCAAGCGCTGCCGTCGATATGGCCGAGGCGCTGCAGCTCGTGCTACGCGAGATTCCGGCGGATGCGCTGAAGTCCAGCATCCGAATTGTGGCTGAGACCGCGCTCGTGAAGGCCGGCTATCTGTCCGTCGAGCGCCCTCGTGATCCGCCGACCCATATCCGAATCTGCGGGGAGAACCTCTGATGCGACTCGCCTCTAACAGCCTGCAGCCTGTAATTCATAAAAACAAGCGATCGCTTGTTTTGCTCGGCGCGAGCGATAACGAATTGCTTGGCGCCTGCGGCGAGATCCACGGCTACGTCATCAAGGGAAGCCTCTGGGCCGTTGGCAGTGGAATCGCGGTCGCCTGCGTATGGTTTCTCTGCGTCGCATTTCGCGCGGGCGTTCTTCCATGGTGATCCTGAAAATCTGGATCAGCGCCTTCGTCGCGCTCGCCGTGGTCCTGAGCATTCAAGCAGTTCGGCAGGAACGGGCCATCCGAGTCGACACCCGTATGGTCGCGCATCGGACCTGACGATTTCCCTCTTTCTTGGCAGTAGCACTTCGCGGGCGTCTTGTGCGGCGCCCGCTCCTTTTTCATGGAGATTCCATGCAGATCCAGCTTCCCCCGCTCGCTGAAGGCGAGATCTACCTCGGCGGCTTTGTCGACAAGAACGGCGACGTCACACATACGATCCTGCTACCCGGCGACAACGATCGCGCAACGTGGCAGGCCCAGATGGAGTGGGCCAAGAGCATCGGCGGTGATTTGCCGACGCGCGCCGAGCTCGTGATCGCATACGAACAGCACCGCGACCTGTTCGAGAAGGCTGGGTACTGGTCCAACACGCCGGACGACGATCCCGACTATTCCGGCTGGGCGTGGTGCCAGGGCTTCATCACTGGCGGCCAGGACAGCACCCACCAGGGCAACGAGTTGCGCGCCCGCGCCGTCCGCAGATTGTCGATTTAACCCTTCATCCATTCACAATCGGAGCATGCAATGACAATCACGCTGGAACAGATCGAAGCAGATCACGCGCGCATCGGCGCGATGAACGACGAGTTCAAGAAGCAGCCGAGAGCAACCGAGTACCACGTCGACGCCGTCACCATCCCGCTCGCGGCCGGCGAGCGCATCGCCGGCCAGATTCTTCTCGAAGACGGATCGTTGAGCCACTATCTGATTCTCCTGCCGGGGGAGGCCGAAGATCTGGATTGGGAGGCGGCGAAGGCATGGGCCGCCGAACGTGGCGGCGAACTGCCGACGCGGCGGGAGCAATCGCTCCTGTTCGCCAATCTGAAGGGCGAGTTCGAGCCGACCTATTACTGGTCCGGTGAACGCCACGAATCGAATTCCGGCTGGGCGTGGTACCAGCGCTTCGACGTTGGCGGCCAGAACTACTACCCCCAGTTCGGCGAGTTGCGCGCCCGCGCCGTCCGCAGATTGTCGATTTAACCCTTCATCCATTCACAATCGGAGCATGCAATGACAATCACGCTGGAACAGATCGAAGCAGATCACGCGCGCATCGGCGCGATGAACGACGAGTTCAAGAAGCAGCCGAGAGCAACCGAGTACCACGTCGACGCCGTCACCATCCCGCTCGCGGCCGGCGAGCGCATCGCCGGCCAGATTCTTCTCGAAGACGGATCGTTGAGCCACTATCTGATTCTCCTGCCGGGGGAGGCCGAAGATCTGGATTGGGAGGCGGCGAAGGCATGGGCCGCCGAACGTGGCGGCGAACTGCCGACGCGGCGGGAGCAATCGCTCCTGTTCGCCAATCTGAAGGGCGAGTTCGAGCCGACCTATTACTGGTCCGGTGAACGCCACGAATCGAATTCCGGCTGGGCGTGGTACCAGGGCTTCCTCAATGGCGGCCAGGGCAACTGCCCCCAGCTCAACGAGTTGCGCGCCCGCGCCGTCCGCAGATTTATCCCTTCAGTTTTTTGATCATTTGACCCACCGTGGCCCTGCACAACCAACTCCCGATATATCGAGCGGCCTACGGGCTGCTCGATGACGTTACCAACCTGGTCAAGAACATGCCCCGCGACTTCAAGCGCAGCATCGGCGAGAAGATCAGCGCGGAGTGCATCGAGATCATGGTGTTGGTGTTTCGCGCGAACGTCGCAGCCGACAAGGCACCCCACCTCGTCGAATTGCTCGAGCGTCTGCAGGTGATCGAGCTTTTGCTTCGTCTCAGCATGGACAAGCGCCTGATCGCACGTGACGGCTACGCAGCTGCCGTCGAGAAGACGACCAGCATCGGGAAGCAGGCTACCGGCTGGAAAAACGCCGCAAACCATCGCCCGCTCCGCTAAGGTCAAGGCCTTCGCGGCTGAGCGATATATCAATCTGGTCGTGCCGCTGGCTCACAAGGCCACCGCCATGCGCAATGAGGAAACCGGCCGCCGGCGTGCGGAAAGGTCCAGCGCAGTTTCCCGGCTGAGAAATCGGCCGGGCGACGTAGATCGCACGATACCTCCAGCTGGGCGTGGTACCAGAACTTCAACAATGGCAACCAGAACAACAACCACCAGAACAACGAGTTGCGCGCCCGCGCCGTCCGCAGATCGAGGGCCATTTTCGTTCGCCGAGCTGGTCGAAGCGTATCTCGACTGCCGGCGAACGAAGCGAAACAGCAATGCAGCGCTTGCGTTCGAAATGCGGCTCGAACGCAACCTGCGACGTCTGTACGACGAGCTGGCCGACGGCAGCTACATGCCAGGCCGCTCGAAGTGCTTCGTCATCACGCGACCGAAGCCGCGCGAAGTCTGGGCGGCTGCGTTTCGCGATCGCATCGTGCACCACCTGCTTTACAACCGGATCGGGCCGCGCTTCGAACGGTCGTTCATCGCCGATTCTTGTGCCTGCATCAAGGGCCGAGGCACGCTATACGCCGCCGAGCGTCTGGAATCGAAGGTGCGCTCGATCACGCAGAACTGGTCGCGGCGCGCGTTTTACCTGAAGTGCGACCTCGCCAACTTCTTCGTCAGCATCGACAAGCGGATTCTGCTCGATCTGTTGCTCGCGAAGATCTCCGAGCCATCCGGACAACGCGCGCTTCGCCGCCGATTGCGAGCGCTGGTTTGGTGTTCCGATCACTCGGCTGATCAGCGAAAAGTTCGGATCATCGATCTATACCGTTTTCGAGAAAGAGCGGTATATCGCAGGCGTGCGCGGCGCTGCTTGCACGCGGGCCCTGAAGAAGCACGTCCGAGAGGCATTCCAACGCCATGGGGATATGCACGTGTTCGGTTACTCAGCCGAGGAACAAGGCCGAGTCGACCAGTTCATCGACGGAAACAATGACGTTCTGATTTGGCCGATTCTGGTCGAAAGAGGCATAACGCACGACGACTGCCTTGCGATCATCGACCGAGCCGGAATCGAGATCCCGACGATGTACAAGCTCGGTTACTTGCACAACAACTGCATCGGATGCGTCAAGGGCGGCGCCGGGTACTGGAACAAGATTCGCGTCGACTTCCCCCCTCAATTCGATCGCATGGCGAAGCTAAGTCGCCGTCTGGGCGTAAAGCTGGTGAAGGTCGGAGAGGAACGCGTGTTTCTCGACGAATTGCCGCCGGACGTCGGCGACTATCAAAAAGAATTGTCGATCCAGTGCGGCATCTTCTGCGAACTGGCCGAGAAAGACCTTGAAGGAGCGAATCATGGATAACGCCGCATCCCCTGTCGAGCAGCACGAAGCAGCTCCGGCCTCCGGAATGGAGCGCGCGTTCAGTAGCGAGGCGATGAGCCGCCGGGACGAGCTGGAATTGCCGGGCGCGACGGCCTACATCGACCGGTTCGTTGGTGCGTTGGGCCTGCTCTGCCGCCGCAAACCTACGCGGGAGCTGTGCGAGCAATGGCTCAACCATGAGAACGACGACCTTCAATCGTGGGCTATCGACAACCGCTGCATCTACTGGCAAACGGGCATCGGAGCGATCGAGGCCGCGCAGCACCTTGCGGACAACCCCGAGGAAGGCGAAGGCCACGAGGGGTTCACCAGCGACTATGCGCGTGATACAGCGGATGCGCAGCACGAAGCAGCGCCGGCCGGTGAAATGCCAGCAGCGTATTCGCCGTTATATGTCCTGCGCGGCATCTATAAGCCTGCCATCGAGTATTTCATCGACGGCGAGCCATGCACTCCTGACGAATACATCGCGTGGCAGGCTGGGATTATCGAAGCGGTAACGAAGGCGAAACTTCCCGATCCGAAGTACTACGGAGGCTATACGGAAGATGGCGACCAGCACGACGTGAAGTGCGCATACGTGGATGGCTGGAATGATTGCCGAAATTCGATCCTCACATCGCACCCCGCACCCTCCGCCCCGCTCGAAGGCACGGGCAATGGGGCCTTCGAGCGGGCGGCATACGCCTATCCAACCATCGACCACTGGCTTACCGAGATAGCAGGTGATCGTGAAGTCGGGCACATCGTTAGCGAAATGACCCACATGGAAGTCGCACGACAGGCATGGTGCGCTGCCCGCGCGTCAGCATCGCAGCCCGCAGCGGCAGCGGGGCAAGAGGCGGTGGCGATCGTCACTGAAACGCACGAGGCGCGAGAAAAACCGGATCTGTACACCATCAAGGCGAAAGCCCGTCTGAACATTGGCGACAGGCTCTACACCGCCCCGCCCGCGCAGGTCGCCACTCGGCAGGGGCTGACCGAACGTCAGCGCATGGACTTGCTGCTCGTCGCCGATGACATGGAGGTCAGCGGTGATGCGAAGCTGGCCGACGCGCTCCGCGCCCTTCTCAAAGGTGACAAGCAATGAAACTCGATGAATTGATCCAGCGCGTCGGCGTTGATAACGTCGGTGTGCAATTCCTGGCCGATTCGATCACGGGTGGAAAGCAGAAGCGCGGCTACGTGGAAGTCTCATTCGGAACCGATTGCGTCTCGATGCGCGACATTGCCACCGGTGAATGGGAGAACGTGGTTTTCGTCGTCAGCATCAAACGTCAAGCATTCGAAGCCGCTCGCGATGCGTCACTCGACGAAGGAGCCAAGCAATCATGAAATGCGTTTGCAGACACTGCGGCGGATCGGGCTGGCTCGGTAAATACGAGCAATGCCCGTGGTGCGATGGGACGGGTAAAGGAGCCAAGCAATGAGCAGAAGCGGATATACGGACGAGGACGAGGACGGCACTCTTGGCCTCTGGAGGGGTGCAGTACATCGAGCGATCAGCGGCAAGCGCGGTCAAGCGGCATTGCGAGAGCTTGCCGCGGCGCTCGATGCAATGCCAGTCAAGTCGCTTGCGGCTGAATCGCTCGTGAACGAAGACGGGCAGTTCTGCACCCTCGGCGCGCTGGGCCACGCTCGCGGTATGGACATGGCGCCGATAGACCCGGACGATTGGGATGCCGTCGCCGCAGCATTCAATATCGCGCCGGCTATGGTCCGTGAGATCGTCTACGAGAACGATGAAAGGCTCTATCCGTTCGAACCCGTCACGTTCGTGCTGTGCGGCCCGGTTCGCCCTTGGTATCCGGAATGGGGAAAGCATGTGTTCGAAAAATACGAGCGCATCCCGGAGGATCGTCTTGGCGCCATGCGTTGGCAGCGCATGCGCCAATGGGTCGAATCGAATTTGGAGGCAGCCAAGCATGAATAAGACGCTGACGGACCTGCTGCCGTGCCCGTTCTGTGGCGGTACGAATTGCACCATATCCACCACGACAATCGGCAAGTGGAAGTTCGTCTATTGCCCCGACTGCCTCGCCGAAGGGCCGGCCGACGATATGGAGGTCGTAGCCATCGCCGATTGGAACCGTCGCGCCCATCCGGGCCATCTGGAGCCGCGCGCCGAGGTGACGGAAGAACAGCCGAGCCTCACGAATCCGCTCACGCCATACGGCATGCTTGTCCGTGCGCTGCGCATCGTAGCTGGCGTTACGCTGATGGACATGACGACCGCGCTGCTGACGACTCCCGCGAAGCTGTCGGCGATGGAGTTCGGGCGCGCCCCTGTCACTCCGGAGTTTGCGTTTGACGTGGCGGCCTACTTTGACGCGCTCGACGTGCCCCACACGGCGTCAGCGCTTCGTGCCGCTATCGCCGCCCGCGCAGGAGAAGGCCAATGACCAAATACGAAAAACTCGACTCCCTGATTCTCGCGCAGATCGGCGATGCGCCCGTCTCTTTCACTCAACTGCGCGGCTGTCGCGCACTCATGACCGAATGCGACCGGCACGCCAAAGAAGCAGGCACGAAGCGTTCGCGTTACGGCGTCGACGACTGGCGCGTTCTTGATCGTCGTCTCCAGGCGCTGCGCAAAGCCGGGCATATCAAAGCGACCGGCAAGGGATGGGTTCGTGTGGGAGAAGACCAATGACTGAACCGATTTTGACGCGCGACCAGATCCTCAAGATCGTCCGCAAGACATTGAAGGAGAACGGCGACCGCGACAAGCTGTCGTCCGAGTCGTTCGTGAAGCTGTATGAGGCGATTGAAGAGGCGTGGCTGGAGAAGGTTTGCGGGGAGCCGGCTGCACACATGTTCCCGAGCGATCTGGAGCGCTTCAAAACGAATGAGACGTTCGCTCACGCGTACTCAGTTGCAGTCGGCAATCCTGACGAGCACAGCGTTCCGCTCTACGCCCTCACCCGGAGCAAGCCATGAAGATCATCCATCGCGGAAGCGTTCCCGAGAACCGCGTTCACCAGGCGGTTTGCTACCACTGCCGATCGACGGTCGAGTTCGAGCAACGCGAGGCCGAGCACGTCAACGATCAGCGGGACGGTGATTTCCTGCGAATCGAGTGCCCGGTCTGCCGTCACATGATCACGAAACCCGCATGACGGCGCGGCCTCAACAAGGAGCCACAACGTGACTGAGAGAGAACTAAAAGAGGCCCGCGACGCCGCGACTGCATATGCCCGTGAGCATGTGCAAGAATTGGCCGAAGAGCTGCTCGAATGGAGCGATTCGACTTTGCTCAGGAATGGCCGTATGCGTGAACTTGCGCGAATTCTCCAATCCCTTGATGGGGCCCATTCGCTGACGCTCGCGCGCTCCTTCGCGGAACGCGCTGTGCTGGAGCAAGCCGGCCGCCGTACCACTCCCGACAGGGAGGCGATCATCGAGGAATGCAGGCAGGCCGCACTTCAAAGGAGCGCAATGCTGCCGAACGATAACGATTTCTGGCGTGGATACGCGAACGGAAGAGTGGACGCAGCAGGCGACATTGCAAGATTAAAGACCGCCCCCAATGGAGAGAAGGGAGACAGCCATGTCTAGCCGCCGCATCAACAGCGCTGCTGTGGTTGGCGTCCTCGCAACCGGGACGCACACCGCGCGGCAGATCGCGACCGAACTCCAGACGTCGACGGCGTTCGTGCAGTGCTTCCTCGACACGCTGTTCTACGCCGGCCGCATCCGGATCGATCGGCGCGTCACGACGGACACGGCATACGAGCTGACACCGGTCGCCGCACCACGCGCCCCACTCGACACGCCGGCCGCCGGGCCGCGCCTCGCACCGAACCTGCAATCCACGCTCGCCGGCTACGATCGCGAGATCAGCCGCCGCGTCGAGCTTGCTATGACCACGAGGGCACGATGACTGAAATCACCGAACTGGCTCAAGAAATCGCTGCGCGCCTTACGCCGCACGCGCTATGGGATCTGGCCGAGCTGGCCGCCTACCTGCATCGCAGCGAGCAGCACACGCGGCAGTGGATCATCACGCAGGAAGGGTTCCCGCGGCCGATCCGAATTCCGTCGGGCAAGAGCGCAACCGAGCGCGCCCGCCCGCTTTGGCGCGCGAAAGACGTGATCGCGTGGGCCGAGTCTCACGTCGAAGCCTGATGGAGCTTGTCGGCAAGATCAGCGGCATGCGGGGCGTAGTAGACGGCCTGCAGGATACGCAGATCCCGGTGGCCGCTGATCTTCGCCAGCTCCATCACATTGAAGATCTTCGACAGCCGCGTCAGCGCCTCACGGCGCGCGTCATGGAAATGCAGGTCGCTCAGTGCTGCGGCCGTCTTCGCCTTCCGAAATAGCGCATCGCGCGCCGGCGCATCGACACCAAACACATTCCCCTCGAATTCCTTTCTCAGCGGGCCAAGCTGCTCAAGCACTGCCAGCGCGCGCGGCGACAGCGGGACATCGCGCGCGACGCCAGTTTTCGTGCGTGGCAGGTGCACATAGCGCTTTTCCAGGTCGACCTCATTCCACGTCATCCCCTCGATCTCGCCGGCCCGCATCGCCGTCTCGATCGCGAACACGAGCATGGCACCGATCCGCGCCGACTTCGTGGCCGGAGTCTCATCCGTGTGATAGCCAAGCCGCTCGAGCAGCAGCTCGACCTCCTCATCCGTAATTCGCCGCTTCCGCGGCTCCGGCTCTGTCGGCCGGCGCATACCGGTGAGCGGGCTTTCTGTGATCCACTTCCACTCGTCTCGCGCGGTCGTGAAGACGTGCGACAGCAAGTTGATCTCACGCAGCACCGTCGCCGTACCGACCTTGCCGCGGCCCGCGCTCTCGTCGCCGGCAAGCCGCGCGTCGCGCCATCGTCCCATGTGCTCGGCCGTCACATCGGCGAGCGGCATCGCAGCCAGGTCAGGAAAATCCCGGATGAACGCGGCGAAGCGTATCGCCTCCCAGCGCGCGGTGCGCTTCGTTGGGCTGACGCGCTTTTCATACTCGCGGAGCGCATCGGCGAGCGTGTGCTTCGTGCCCGGCGTCAGCTTGCCGACGTTGATTTCGTGCTCGATCCGTGTCGCCCAGGCGACAGCATCCGCTTTGCTCTGGAACGTCTCCGATACGCTCACGCCCTTGCGTCGTACCTGCGCGCGCCAGACGCTGCCGCGCTTCGTGTATGTCGCCATACTGCCCCTGGTGCAAATCGTGGTGCATTTCTGGTGCACGCGGGTGCAAAAACGGCTTGTTTTCGCTACAACGCGGCTACCTTCCCGGAGCGGGAAGATAGCACGGAAAGCCTTGATAGGATTGGGTTTGCTACAGGCAGGATAGCTTTCGCTACAGAATTGGATGGTGCCGGGGACCGGACTCGAACCGGCAAGCCAGTTAAGGCGGCGGATTTTCGTCACACTGCTTCTTTCAAAGCCGGCGGCGCGTACGCGAGCCGTTCGTGCGCTGGACTATGCCTTCACCGTCGCGCGCGGGCATGACCGCTGCCCATGCGCCTTAGGCGCCCCCCGTCTAGTCTCTACACCTTCCTCGCGGATGCCGCGAGGCTTGGCTCGGCGTTGCCTCGATGCGCACATCAGGGGTTTCGCCGAATTTGAAGGGTTCTGCACCGACCGTTTCCGGCCGGGCACTCAATCGTTTAAGTCCGCTATGTTTACCAATTTCATCACCCCGGCAAGAGGGCGGACGCGATTCTACCATTGCTTGGCGCATGCGTTCCCTTATTCCGCCGTGCCGCATCGCGACACCGGCCGTCATCGCATCGCTTCTTCCTCAGCGTTCGACGCCGATACGACACCGACTCCACACGGCCCGCCGATTTCGTCCCGCCCCGCGACCTGCCCCGATACAATCGACCGCGCGTCGTCCCACGGCCCCAACGGTCTGACGTTTGTATCGTGCTTCTCGCGAAACAAGCGTCGCGTGCGTCATCGCGAAGTCACAAACGTTTTCGATAATTCCCCGGCCGAAAACGTTTACATCGCATGACTTCATGACCTCGACCATCAAGGACGTCGCCGCCCTCGCGGGCTTCTCGATCGCCACCGTTTCGCGTGCGATCAACGCGCCGCATACCGTCAGCCCCGCCACGCTGCAGACGATCCGCACCGCCATCGACACGCTGCAGTTCCGCCCGAGCCCGCTCGGCCGGCAATTGCGCGGCGAGCGCACGCGGCTCGTCGGCGTCGTCGTGCCGACGCTGTCGAACCCGGTGTTCGCCGACTGCCTGCAAGGCATCGACGAACTCGCGACCGCGGCCGGTTTCAAGCTGATCCTGATGACGACCGAATACGACGCGGCGCGCGAGCGTCATGCGATCGAGACGCTGCGCGAGCAGCGCGTCGAAGGGCTGATCCTCACCGTCGCCGATGCGGACACGCATCCGCTGCTCGACATGCTCGACCGCGACGGCCCGCATTACGTGCTGATGCACAACGACACGCAGCGCCGTCCATCGGTGTCGGTCGACAACCGCCGCGCCGCGTATGACGGCGTGCAACGGCTGACCGCGCACGGCCATCGCCGCGTGCTGATGCTGGCCGGTTCGCTCGCCGCGTCGGATCGCGCGCGCCAGCGTCATCTCGGTTATGCGCAGGCGCTCGAGGAAGTCGGCGTGGCGCCGCTGCCGCCCGTCGAAGTCGACTTCAACGCGCCCGAGCTGCCCGATGCGGTGCTCGCGCATCTCACCGCGCACGCCACGCGCCCGACCGCGCTCTTCTGCAGCAACGACCTGCTCGCGATGGTCGTGATGCGCGGCCTGCGCCGCGCGGGTTTCTCGATTCCCGACGACCTGTCGGTGCTCGGCTTCGACGGGATCGCGATCGGCGAGCTGCTTGCGCCGCCGCTCGCGAGCGTCGCGACGCCGAACCGCGACATCGGCCGCCACGCGTGGCAGCGTCTCGTCGAATGCATCGGCGGCGCGCCGATCGACCGCACGCCGATGATCCTGCCGCATGCGGTGCGCGACGGCGCGACGATTGCTCCGCCCGCCACCGACCTGCAACTGCGCAACGCCTGATCGCAACACGCACGCGCGACGCAACCGATCACCCCGTACCACACCACTCGCCCGGAGATTCACCGTGTCCTTTCGCCTGACCTCGCTGCTGCGCACGCTTGCCGCGCCGCTCGCCCTTGCCGCGCTCGTCGCCGGCGCCCCCGCTGCCCATGCCGACGAAACGGCGATCTGCTACAACTGCCCGCCCGAATGGGCCGACTGGGCCGCGCAGATCGCCGCGATCAAGCAGAAGACCGGCATCCGCGTGCCGTCCGACAACAAGAACTCGGGCCAGGCGATCGCGCAGCTGATCGCCGAGCAGAAGAGCCCGGTGGCCGACGTCGTCTACCTCGGCGTGTCGTCGGCATTCCAGGCGAAGGACAAGGGCGTGATCGCGCCGTACAAACCCGCGCACTGGAACGACATCCCCGCGAACCTGAAGGACCCGCAAGGCTACTGGTTCGCGATCCACTCGGGCACGCTCGGCTTCTTCGTGAACAAGGACGCGCTCGACGGCAAGCCGGTGCCGCGTTCGTGGGCCGACCTGCTGAAGCCCGAATACAAGGGCATGGTCGGCTATCTCGATCCGTCGAGCGCGTTCGTCGGCTATGCGGGCGCGGTCGCCGTCAACCAGGCGCTCGGCGGCAGCCTCGACAACTTCAAGCCGGGCCTCGACTGGTTCCGCAAGCTCAAGGCCAACGCGCCGATCGTGCCGAAGCAAACGGCCTATGCACGCGTGCTGTCCGGCGAGATTCCGATCCTGCTCGACTACGACTTCGACGCGTATCGCGCGAAATACAAGGACAACGCGAACGTCGAGTTCGTGATTCCGAAGGAAGGCACGATCGCGGTGCCGTACGTGATGAGCCTCGTGAAGGGCGCGCCGCACGACGCGAACGGCAAGAAGGTGCTCGACTTCGTGCTGTCGGACGAAGGCCAGAAGCTGTGGGCCAACGCATACCTGCGCCCGGTGCGCGCGCAGACGCTTGGCGCCGACATCGCCGCGAAGTTCCTGCCGGCGAGCGAATACGCGCGGGCGAAACCGGTCGACTTCGGCAAGATGGCGGCCGGCCAGCAGGCGTTCGGCCAGCAGTACCTGCAGATCATGCAGTAAGCCGCGGGACGCAACCGATGCTCGACCTGACTTTTCCGCTGCGCTGGCGCATCGCGCTCGTCGCGCCGGCGCTGGCGGTATTCGCCGCGTTCTGGCTGCTGCCGATGGCGTCGCTCGTGCAGGTGTCCGCCGACGGCGCTTTCTTCTCGCACTACGCGGCACTGCTCGGCAATGCGCGCTACATGAAGAGCCTCGGCGAGACGGTGGCGCTGTCCGCGGGCGTCACGCTCGCGACGCTCGCGCTGTCGACGATCTCCGGCCTGCTGCTCGCGCGCCGCGAATTCGCCGGCAAGCGCGTGCTGCTCGCGCTGCTCACGTTTCCGCTCGCGTTCCCGGGTGTCGTGGTCGGCTTCATGGTGATCATGCTCGCCGGGCGCCAGGGGCTGATCGGCATGCTGTCGGCGAAACTCACCGGCGACAAGTTCGTATTCGCGTATTCGGTGGCCGGCCTGTTCATCGGCTACCTGTACTTCTCGATTCCGCGCGTGATCGTCACCGTGATCGCGGCCGCGTCGAAGCTCGACGCGTCGCTCGAGGAAGCCGCGCGTTCGCTCGGCGCGTCGCCATGGCGCATCTTCGTCGACATCGTGCTGCCCGCGCTCGCGCCGGGCCTGGTCGCGGCCGGCGCGATCTGCTTCGCGACCGCGATGGGCGCGTTCGGCACCGCGTTCACGCTCGCCACCGACCTGAACGTGCTGCCGATGACGATCTATACCGAGTTCACGCTGAACGCGAACATCGCGACGGCGGCCGGCCTGTCGATCGTGCTCGGCATCGTCACCTGGGCCGTGCTCGCGCTCGCGCGTCGCTTCACCGGTCACACCGCCGCCGCCGCGGCCTGAGGATTTACGCATGCAATCGCTTTCCGGCTCTTCCACGCCGTCACCGGCACCCGCTCCAGCGCCGCTGCACGCGACACGCGCCGCCCGGCATGCGCCGCGGGTCGCCGGCGCGCGCGCGATCGCCGCGCTGCAATGGGGCGTCACGCTGCTGCTGTGCGCGTTCCTGATCGTGCCCGTCGTGACGTCGGTGCTCGCGGGGCTGACCGTCAACTATTTCCGCGGCCTGTCGAGCGGCCTCACGCTGCGCTGGCTTGAGCAGGTGTGGCAGCAGTATCACGGCTCGGTCGCGCTGTCGCTCTACGTCGCGTTCGCGACGCTCGCGATCGTGCTCGCGGTCGGCGTGCCGGCCGGCTATGCGCTCGCGCGCAGCAAGAGTCGCATCGCTCGGGCGATCGAGGAAGCGCTCGTGCTGCCGGTCGCGCTGCCGGGGCTGGCTTCGGCGCTCGCGCTGCTGGTCGTGTACGGCGGCTTCACCGCGTTCCGGATGAGCCTGTGGTTCATCGTCGTCGGCCACGTCGTGTTCACGCTGCCGTTCATGGTGCGCGCGGTCGCGGCCGTCGCGGCCGGCGCCGACCTGCGCACGCTCGAGGAAGGCGCGGCGAGCCTCGGCGCATCGTTCGTCACGCGCTTCGTCACGATCGTGCTGCCGAACCTGCGGCCGGGCATCGTCGCCGGTGCGCTCGCGGTGCTCACGCTGTCGATCGGCGAGTTCAACCTCACGTGGATGCTGCATACGCCCGACACCAAGACGCTGCCGGTCGGGCTCGCCGATACCTATGCATCGCTGCGCCTCGAAGTCGGCAGCGCGTACACGATCCTGTTCCTGCTGATGACGCTGCCGCTGCTCGTCGCGATGCAGTGGCTCGGCGTCGATCCGTCCGGTACGCGCGCGCTGAAGAAGCGCCCGCGCTGAAATTTTCGCAGACTTGACGTCCTCGTCCGCCTAAAGGCGGAGGATTCCCACACCTGGCGATGCACGTCCGCATCGGAAAATGTTCAGCGCAGCGTTGATATCACGATCATGCACGACACCACATCCACTGCAGGCCCACTCTCTTATTCGCAGTCCCGCGATACCTTTCGGCCGCGTCGTGCTGTCTTTCGACCCACACGACGAACAGGACTGGGTAGAACCGCTTTCGTCGACTTCCTCGAACGTGGCTCCGTGCGCGATCGCTTTGTAGCGGAGCTTGTTCCGGAAGGACGACCAGGATGCGTCGTAGACGCTCTTCGCCATCCTGGTTCTGGCGAGCTTCGCGGCCGACACGTTGCCGACCACGATGTAATCGAACCGCCGCACCAGATCGAGCGCGAGCTTATGCTGGAAATCGGCACGGGCATTCGCGACCTTGGCATGCAGCTTCGCGATATGCCGCTTGTGCTTTCGCGCCCGTTGCGCTTTCGCGAGCTTTTCCGCCGCGCGTCGGCCGAACCGGTCATTCGGCAGTTTTTCGCCGGTCGAAAGTGTGGCGAAGTCTTTCAGGCCGAGATCGATGCCAACACCGGAACGGATCGGACGAGCCTGAACATCCGGCATCTCGATCACGATATTCAGAAACCAGTTGCCGCGTGCATCTTGCGCAAAGTTGGTCCCGTCCTTGATCTTGCCTTCGGGAAGCGCTCGGCTGTTGAACACGCGAAACGTGTTGCCGGCGAAACGGAACGCGTCACCCTCGCGCTTCAGGTCGCGGCCCTTCAGCGGCACCCAGCCGAGCGATTTCCTGCCGCGATAGCGCAGGTAGGGCCGACGGCGCTGACTGCGCGACTTCACGTATTGCTCGCACGTCGCGTTGATCGTGCCGGAGTGGATGCCAAGTTCCTTACTGCTACCAGTGGTGAGCACATTCAAGTCGAAACCGGTCGGCCACTTCTTGTTCCACTTGAGCGCGTGCTTCTGCGTGTCGTTGCAGAAGTTCCAGACGTAGTTCACCGCGCGGCTCTGCTTGTTGAGCAGTCCGTTGAGCGACTTCACCCGGTAGCGGTAGACAAGGATCATGCCGGTGATCCTAACCCGTGGAAGAAGCTGCCTGTCAACAGCACGCCTTTCCTTCCCGCCATCAATGGCGGGGTTTCTCGGAGCAAATTCTGATGAAACTCGATTCCACTCCCATCACCCTGACCGGCTGCGCGAAGACGTTCCGCGGCACACGCGTGCTCGAACCGCTCGACCTGTCGATCGGCGCCGGCGAAACGCTCGTGCTGCTCGGGCCGTCCGGCTGCGGCAAGACGACCACGCTGCGCCTGATCGCGGGACTCGACACGCCGGACGCCGGCGGCACGATCGCGTTCGGCGACGACGACGTCACCGCACTGCCGATCGAACGCCGGCAAGTCGGCATGGTGTTCCAGAACTACGCGCTGTTTCCGAACCTGACGGTGCGCGGCAACGTCGGCTACGGGCTGAAGATCCGCAAGACCGAGCCGCGTACGCTGCGCGAGCGCGTCGACGAACTGCTCGCGATGATGCGGCTCGATGCCCATGCGGACAAGCCGGTCGATCAACTGTCGGGCGGCCAGCGGCAGCGCGTCGCGCTGGCGCGCGCGCTCGCGGTGCGCCCGCGCGTGCTGCTGCTCGACGAACCGCTGACCGCGCTCGACGCGAAGCTGCGCGACGTGCTGCGTCGCGACATGAACGCGCTGCTGCGCGAGCTCGGCGTGACGACCGTCTACGTGACGCACGACCAGGCCGAAGCGATGGAGCTCGGCGACCGGATCGTCGTGATGGGCGCGGGCCGCATCGAGCAGATCGGCACGCCGCGCGAGATCTACTACCAGCCCGCGAACCGCACGGTCGCGCAGTTCATCGGCACGCTGAACCGGCTCGCGGGCCAGTGGCGCAACGGCGCGCTCGAAACGACGGGCGGCGCGATCGCCACGCCGCATGCGGCCGACGAATGGTTCTTCCGCCCCGAGGATGCGCAGCTCGCCGATCCTGCGCATGCATCGCTGCGCGGTGCGGTCGGTGCGTGCGCGTTCCTCGGCGAACGCACGCGGCTCACGATCGAGCATGCGGCGCCCGACGCGCTCGTGATCGACGTGCCGGGCCGCGTCGCGCTTGCGCGCGGCACGGCGGTCGGCCTCACGATCGCGCCGGAAGGCTTGATCGCGCTCGGCGCGTAAGCCGTCGATCGGGCATCATCCACGCAGCACCCCACGCGGCGCCCGCCGCCGCGACAACAACCAGACGATTCCGAGGAACGACGATGCTGCTTGCTCAAATCAGCGATCTCCACATCAAGCGGCCGGGCCAGCTCGCGTACCGGCGCGTCGACACGGCGGCCGCGCTCGCGCGCTGTATCGAGAAACTGAACGCGCTCGTGCCGCGCCCCGACGCCGTGCTCGTCACCGGCGACCTGACCGACTTCGGCCACGACGAAGAGTACGGCAACCTGCGCGGGCTGCTCGACGCGCTCGAGATTCCGTATTACCTGATGATCGGCAATCACGACGACCGCGCCGGTTTGCGCCGCGCATTCGCCGATCGCGCCGAGCTGCAGGACGGCGAATTCGTGCAGTACGCGCTCGACGTCGGCGCGGTGCGCGTGCTCGCGCTCGATTCGCAGGTGCCGGGCGCGAGCCACGGCGACCTGTGCGACGCCCGGCTCGCGTGGCTCGCCACGCAGCTCGACGCCGCGCGCGACCGGCCGGTGATCGTCGCGCTGCATCACCCGCCGTTTGTGTCCGGCATCGGGCACATGGACAAGCTGCGTCTCGCGCCCGCCGCCGCCGCGAAACTCGATGCGCTGCTGCGCGGCCATCCGAACGTCGAGCGCGTGCTGTGCGGTCACGTGCACCGCACGATGTTCACGCGCTTCGGCGGCACGCTCGCGTGCGCGGTGCCGTCGCCCGCGCATCAGGTCGCCTTCGACTTGCGGGTTGATGGGCCGTCCGCATTCCGGCTCGAACCGCCGGCGTTCGCGGTCCATCGTCATGCGCCCGATACGGGGATGACGTCGCATCACGTCTATGTGGACGAAGGCGCCGGACCGTATCCGTTCTACGAGCCGACGGGCGAGCTGGTCGACTGACGACGTGAAGCGCGTGCCGTGACGGGGGCGGCCGGCCGGTTGTGCCCGTTATACCGGTTATGCGGCCGGCAGGATTCGCGTCGCTCCGGTATGATCGGCAGCCTCGACCGGCGCCCGGCCTGACTGCGCACCCGACGCGTGCGCCGCTGCCGCGCCGCCCCACTCCGTCGCCGCCGCCATGTCCACTGCCTCGACCGACCGTCCGACCGACACCCCCTCGCCCCACTACTCGCGCGGCCTGCTGTTGCTGCTTGCGACGATCGCAGGCGTATCGGTCGCGAACATCTATTACAACCAGCCGCTGCTCGACAGCTTCCGCTCGTCCTTCCCCGACAGCGCGTCATGGATCGGCGTGGTGCCGACCGCGACGCAGCTCGGCTATGCGGCCGGCATGTTCCTGCTCGCGCCGCTCGGCGACCGCTTCGATCGCCGCGGGCTGATCCTGCTGCAGATCGCCGCGCTGTCGATCGCGCTGATCGCGGCGGCCGCCGCGCCGTCGCTCGTCGTACTCGCACTCGCGAGCCTCGCGATCGGCATCCTCGCGACCATCGCGCAGCAGGCCGTGCCGTTCGCCGCCGAAATCGCGCCGCCGGCCGAACGCGGCCACGCGGTCGGCACCGTGATGAGCGGCCTGCTGCTCGGCATCCTGCTCGCGCGTACCGCCGCCGGCTTCGTCGCCGAGTATTTCGGCTGGCGCGCGGTGTTCGCCGCGTCGGTCGCGGCGCTCGTCGCGCTCGCTATCGTGATCGTGCTGCGGCTGCCGCGCAGCTCGCCGACGTCGACGCTGTCATACGGCAAGCTGCTCGGCTCGATGTGGCATCTGGCCGTCGAGTTGCGCGGGCTGCGCGAGGCATCGCTGACGGGCGCCGCGCTGTTCGCGGCGTTCAGCGCGTTCTGGCCGGTGCTCACGCTGCTGCTCGCCGGCGCGCCGTTCCATCTCGGCCCGCAGGCCGCCGGCCTGTTCGGGATCGTCGGGGCCGCGGGCGCGCTCGCCGCGCCGTATGCAGGCCGCTTTGCGGACACCCGCGGCCCGCGCGCGATCATCTCGCTCGCGATCGCGCTGCTCGCGCTGTCGTTCGTGATCTTCGCGCTGTCGGGTTCGAGCCTCGTCGGGCTGGTGATCGGCGTGATCGTGCTCGACGTGGGCGTACAGGCCGCGCAGATCTCGAACCAGTCGCGCATCTATGCGCTGAAGCCCGACGCGCGCAGCCGCGTGAACACGGTGTACATGGTGTGCTATTTCATCGGCGGCGCGCTCGGCTCGTCGGCCGGCGTCGCCGCATGGCGCGCGTTCGGCTGGACCGGCATGTGCGCAGCCGGCCTGCTGTTTACCGCGCTCGCCGGCTGGTCCCACCATCGCGGCGGCAGGCGCGGCTGAGCACGACCGGGCCACCGCGGCGTCACGCGTCGGTGCGCGACGCGGCCGGCTCCGCGGCGACGGGCGGCGGCGCGAACGCCGGGGCCGGGTCGATCACCGCGGCGGGATCCATCACTGCCGCGGGCGTTGGCACCGCGAGCGGGACGGCGGAAGGCGCGAGGATCGGCGCCGCCTCCTGCGTGGCGACCGGCTCGGCGACAGGCGAACCGTCCGCCGTCACCGCCTGCTCGGCCGCCATGGCCGGCGAACCGGCAGCAGCGGCCGCCGCGGGCCGGCGCGCCGGGTCGAACACGAACGACAATCCGACGCTGCCGAGGATCGCGACGGTCGCGACGACGGTCGCCATCGTCACCGGTTCGCCCAGCAGCAGCGCACCGAGCGCGACCGCGACGATCGGGTTCACGTACATGCAGCTGCTCGCGATGATCGGGCTCGTGTGGCGGATCAGGTAGCCGTACGCAACGTACGCGGCCATCGTGCAGAACACCATCAGGTACACGAACGCGAACACCGGCCCGACGGCCAGTTGTTCGACGCGTTCGCCGAGCAGCCACGCGACGATCGTCGACATCAGGCCGCCGAGGCCGATCTGCAGCGACGTCGACAGGAACAGGTCCGACGGCAGCTTGAGCCGCGTCGCGAGATGCGCGCCGCCCGCCCAGAACAGCGCGCCGGCCAGCACGCAGATCGTGCCGAGCGCCGAGTTCGCGGCGGGCGCGCCGCCCGAATTCAGCACGACGATGCCGACCATCCCGAGCGCGACGGCCGCCCATTCGCCCTTCGTCACCGGCCGCCCGGCCACCGCCGCGATCACGGTCGCGAACAGCGGCACAGTGGCGACCATCACCGCGGCCGACCCGCTGCTGACCGTGCGCATGCCGAGCGCGATCGTGCCGGACGACAGCGCGACGAGCATCGTGCCGACGATCGCCGAGTTGCGGATTTCCACGAGCGTCGGCCACTCGGGCTTGCGCCGCAGCGCGAAGATGAACAGGCCGATCCCGCCGAGCAGGTTGCGCAACCCCGACAGCAGCAGCGGCGGGAACGACTGCAGCGCGAAATGCAGCCCGCTGTAGGTCGAACCCCAGACGAAATAGATGAAGACGAGCGCGAGCGCCACGCGGCCGCCGCGGCTTTGCGGCAGGCGGATCCGGAACGAAAAACGGGCGAGGAAATCGAGGAGGCGGTCGAGCGGCGTCATCGAGTCACCCGCTCGCACGTCACGCCGCGTGCTCCGCTGAAAGGCGCCGGCGATGCCGGCAAACGGTCCATGCGGGACCGGGAAGGCAGAGCGAACGTGCGGGACGACATGGCAGTGCGAACGGCGACGAAAGAGAACCGGCAAGCGGCGGCAAAAGGGCAAAAACGGGGCAAAAAAAACGTGCGCAACCGCGCGGCTGCACACGCTCGGCATTATGGCATCAAGGATTCGAAAGCATCGTCAGACCTGTCTGAAAGATATCGACTGATGTTTCGGCGCGACATTTTTCGCGCGAAGGACGGGTGAAATGCGGGGCCGGATACGCGGGGGCGGATAACCGGCGCGTGGGCGACCCGCCTCGTCGCCATTCGCAGCCGTTGATCCAGCATCGGCCGGACGACCAGTCAAGTGCGCCGGCGCTTCGCGGCGCGTCTATCGTGACGGACGGCATGCTCGCGCATTGCCGTGAGCAGCCTCTTTCCGATACTCACACCGCCATACAAGATTTTGTATAATTCAGATATCCTTCCGCCGAAGCCGGTCGTTTTCGTCGGCACCGCGCTGGCCGATCTCCGCGACTTTCCGCTGCCCGCGCGGCGCGAAGCCGGCCACCAGATCGACCAGGTGCAGCGTGGCCTCGCGCCCGACGACTGGAAACCGATGCGCACCATCGGCATCGGCGTGCGGGAAATTCGCCTGCGCGATGCGAGCGGCGCCTTCCGGATCGTCTACGTCGCGACGTTCGCCGAAGCCGTCTACGTGCTGCACTGCTTCCGCAAGCAATCGTCGCGCACGAACAAGACCGATATCGACCTCGCCGCCCGCCGGTACCGGTCGTTGATGATGGAGTTGAAACAATGACCAATGAACGTTACGCGAACGTCTGGGACGCAATCGAAAGCGAGCCAGCGGAGGCCGCGAACATGAAGCTGCGCTCCGAACTGATGATCGCGCTCAAGCAGCGCATCGCGCGGCTCGAACTGAGTCAGGCCGAAGCCGCGAAGCAGCTGGGCGTCACGCAGCCGCGCGTGTCCGACCTGATGCGCGGCAAGATCAACCTGTTCGGGCTCGACGCGCTCGTGAACATGGCCGCGGCCGTCGGCCTGCGCGTCGATCTGCAGGTGCGCGAATCCGCATGACGCACGCGCATGCCCCGCGCATCGCTCACGATCCGCCGAACCAGTTGTAGCCCTGATCGACCCAGTAGCCACCCGGAAACGTATCGGTCACGAAGATTTCCATGATGTGCTTCGGGTTCTTGTAGCCGAGCTTGGTCGGCATCCGCAGCTTCATCGGGAAACCGTATTCCGGCGGCAGACGATGGCCGTCGTACTCGAATGCGAGCAACGTCTGCGGATGCAGCGCGGTCGGCATGTCGATGCTCTCGTAGTAGTCGTCCCCACATTTGAAGCCGACGTATTTCGCGTGCGTATCGGCACCGGCGCGCGCCAGAAACGCGCCGAACGGCGTGCCGCCCCAGCGGCCGATCGCACTCCACCCTTCCACGCAGATGTGCCGCGTGATCTGTTCCGCGTGCGGCAGCGCATACAACTCGTCGAGCGTCCACACGCGCTTGCCGGTCACGCGGCCCGACAGCACCAGCCGGTACGTCGACGCGTCGACGTGCCGCACTTCGTCGATCCCGTAGTACGCGTTGAACGGAAACGGCCGCGTGATGTCGGCTTCGGTGTAGGTCGGCGCGAGCTGGTTCGGGTTGAACAGCCACGCCTGCACGCGATCGTTCATGCGCGACACTTTTTCGAGAAACGTGTTGACCGATGCGTCATCCTGCAGCGTGCAGCCGGTCAGCATCGCAAGGCCGCCGAGCGTCAGCACGCGCCGGTTGAAGAGCCGTCGCGACGGCATCTCGAGTTCGCGGCGCACGTCAAGCTCGAGCGACTTCCGGTCGAGCGTCCAGCGCGGCTCGCCGCGGGATTTTTCGGATTCCGACATGATGATTTCCTTCGCCCGCGAAGCGGGTCAGCGGCCGCGCAGCATCGCGAGCAGCGAGCGCGGCACCAGCAACGCCATCGCGACGTGAACGACGACGAATGCGACGAGCAGCGCCATCGCCCAGAAGTGCACGATACGCGCGTTGTCGTAGCCGCCGAACAGCTCGCGCAGCAACGGGAATTGCACCGATTTCCAGATCGTGAGCCCGGACAGCACCAACAAGACGAGATCGACGATCGCGGTCAGGTACGCGGCACGCTGCACCGCGTTGTAGACGCTCAGGTCGTCGTGCGACAGCCGCCCGCCGAGCGCGGCGCGCACGTCGCGCCACACCGACGCGGGCGTCACGGGCAGCAGCTTGCGTGCGAAGCGCCCCGTCGCGATCGACATCGCGAGGTAGAACAGCCCGTTGCCGACCAGCAGCCACATCGCCGCGAAATGCCATTGCAGCGCGCCGCCGAGCCAGCCGCCGAGCGTGATGCCGTGCGCGAACGTGAACGACGGATAGATCGGCGACGCGTCGTAGATGCGCCAGCCGGACAGCGCCATCAGGATCGCCGCGAGCGCGTTGAGCCAGTGGCTCGCGCGCACCCACCGCGGATGGATCGTCGTCGGCGCGGGCGGCGGCACGCTCGCACGATCGGTGACAGGAACCGTTTGCATGATGATGACTCCCGGAATGAGGCGACGGGACGCGATGCGCGCCGATGACCGGCCGCCCGCGCCCCGCACGCATTCGTCAGTTCGACGGGCTCATGGCGTCCTTCTTCATCGCGTCGCCCTTCTTCATCGCGTCGTGGCCCATCGCATCCTTCTTCATCGCATGCTTCTTCATGCCGTCCTTCTTCATGCCGTCCTTCGCCATCGCGTCGTGGCCCATCGCGTCCTTCGACATCGACATGCCGTCCTTCGACATCGCATCGTTCTGCGCATGGGCGCCCGTTGCGATCGTGGCAAGTGCGGCGACGCAGGCGGCAAGGAATACGTTTTTCATGACATCTCTCCGATACATGGGTTTGGGAGCCGAATAGACGGAGGACGCCGCCGGAAATGACAGCGATGTCGAAAATTTTTTCGAAACGGGAAACAACGGACGGAAATGCTGCACTGCCCGCTCCTTCTGTTCCGGGCGCCACGGCGGATAGACGGCCGCGCCTGCTGCGGCGCACCGCGTCGGCGTCGGCGTCGGCGTCGGCGTCCGCGCCCCGCCCGCTGCCCGCCGACATCGGCTTCGGACCCGGTTGAAACCGCCGCCAAGCCGGTGTATCGTGTGCCCTTGCTAACGCGGGGGTCCTGCAATGCGTTCGGTCAAACAACCGGCATTGCGGGTGAGAAATACCCTTTGAACCTGATCTGGATAATGCCAGCGCAGGGAAGCGTACGGATTTCGCCGCCATCCTTCTGACGAAATCCGCCGCCTCACCAAGCCTCGTCTCCTGCTTAGCTCGAGCCCCACATTCGTCAAGGGCTCCGGGCAAGCGCCGACGCGCCTGCCCGGCGCCCGCACAGGAGATTGCATGAACGCCAATCCGAAGTTTCTGTCTGCCGACGCGCACGTCGACGCCGCTGCCGTCGCGCCGCTGCCCAATTCGCGAAAGGTTTATGTCACCGGCTCGCAGCCCGATATCCGCGTGCCGATGCGCGAGATCACGCAGGCCGACACGCCGACCGGCTTCGGCGGCGAGAAGAATCCGCCGATCTACGTGTACGACACGTCGGGCCCGTACACCGATCCGGACGCGAAGATCGACATCCGCGCGGGCCTGCCCGCACTGCGCCAGCGCTGGATCGAAGCACGCGGCGACACCGAGGTGCTCCCCGGCCTGTCGAGCCAGTACGGCCTCGAGCGCGCGGCCGATCCGGCCACGGCGGACCTGCGTTTCCCGGGCCTGCACCGCAACCCGCGCCGCGCGCAGCCCGGCAAGAACGTCACGCAAATGCACTACGCGCGCCAGGGCATCATCACGCCGGAAATGGAATACATCGCGATCCGCGAGAACCAGCGCCGCGCCGAATACATCGAGAGCCTGAAGTCGAGCGGCCCGAACGGCGCGAAGCTCGCCGCGATGATGGGCCGCCAGCACCCGGGCCAGGCGTTCGGCGCCGCGGCCTTCGGCGCGAACGCGCTGGCCGAGATCACGCCGGAATTCGTGCGCGACGAAATCGCACGCGGCCGCGCGATCATCCCCGCCAACATCAACCACCCGGAATCCGAGCCGATGATCATCGGCCGCAACTTCCTCGTGAAGATCAACGCGAATATCGGCAACTCGGCCGTCACGTCGTCGATCGGCGAGGAAGTCGACAAGATGACGTGGGCGATCCGCTGGGGCGGCGACACGGTGATGGACCTGTCGACCGGCAAGCACATCCATGAAACGCGCGAGTGGATCATCCGCAACAGCCCGGTGCCGATCGGCACGGTGCCGATCTACCAGGCGCTCGAAAAGGTCAACGGCAAGGCCGAGGACCTGACCTGGGAAATCTTCCGCGACACGCTGATCGAACAGGCCGAACAAGGCGTCGACTACTTCACGATCCACGCGGGCGTGCGCCTGCAGTACGTGCCGCTCACCGCGAACCGGATGACGGGCATCGTGTCGCGCGGCGGCTCGATCATGGCGAAGTGGTGCCTCGCGCATCACAAGGAAAGTTTCCTGTACGAACACTTCGAAGAGATCTGCGAGATCATGAAGGCGTACGACGTGAGCTTCTCGCTCGGCGACGGCCTGCGTCCCGGCTCGATCTACGACGCGAACGACGAAGCGCAGCTCGGCGAACTGAAGACGCTCGGCGAGCTCACGCAGATCGCGTGGAAGCACGACGTGCAGGTGATGATCGAAGGCCCCGGCCACGTGCCGATGCAGTTGATCAAGGAGAACATGGATCTCCAGCTCGACTGGTGCAAGGAAGCGCCGTTCTACACGCTCGGGCCGCTGACCACCGACATCGCGCCGGGCTACGACCACATCACGTCGGGCATCGGCGCCGCGATGATCGGCTGGTTCGGCACCGCGATGCTGTGCTACGTGACGCCGAAGGAACACCTCGGGCTGCCGAACAAGGACGACGTGAAGGAAGGGATCATCACGTACAAGCTCGCCGCGCACGCGGCCGACCTCGCCAAGGGTCACCCGGGCGCGCAGGTGCGCGACAACGCGCTGTCGAAGGCGCGCTTCGAGTTCCGCTGGGAAGACCAGTTCAACATCGGTCTCGATCCGGACAAGGCGCGCGAATTCCACGACGAAACGCTGCCGAAGGATTCGGCGAAGGTCGCACACTTCTGCTCGATGTGCGGCCCGCATTTCTGCTCGATGAAGATCACGCAGGACGTGCGCGAATTCGCGGCGCAGCAGGGCGTGTCGGAAACCGAGGCGCTGAAGAAAGGGATGGAGGTCAAGGCGGTCGAGTTCGTGAAGACGGGCGCCGAGATCTATCACCGTCAGTAAGCGCGCGCAGCGGGCCGCACCGCCCCCTCTGGCGATGCCTGAAGCCCGCTTTCGAGCGGGCTTTTTTGCGCATGCCGTGTGCCTGCCGGCGGACCCGAAACAATTGATTACGAAACCGCGGGAGCCTTAACAAGTCCTTACAGCAGCAGCGCGGGGCGGCGCGTAGATTGGGGACATGCGCGGCCGCCAGCCGGTCGTGCGCCTTCCGTTCACTACCACAAGGACAACGATCATGAACTCGATTCGGCGTTTTGGGGTATGCGCGCTCCTCGTCGCGACGGTGGCCAGCCTGTCGGCCTGCGATTCGATGTCGCGACGCCAGCGTGATACGGCAATCGGTGCGGGTGTCGGCGGCGTCGCCGGCGCGGCGATCGGCGGCAACGCGCTGTCGACGCTGGGCGGCGCGGCGGCCGGCGGCATCATCGGTAACCAGGTCGGCAAGTAACGAGTCCGACATTGGCCGGTTGGGCGTCGTCGCCCAGCCGCAGGCCGGCCGGTCCAACGGCGTTTCCGCGGTGCGGAAGCGCCGTTTTCGTATGTCCTGCCGGAACCGGCGCGGCCGCTGCGCCCGGAAATGATCGGTTACCGTTTTTCATGCCGTGTCATCGGTACTCGGCCTAAGCTACAAGCATCTGCCGATAGCCGGCTCCGCCGGAGACACATCATGAACAGGACCTTCGTCGCCGCGGCGCTTGCCTGCACGACGCTTGCCGGCTGCTATTACCCGTACGGCTATTATCCGGGCGGCTATTACACGGCGGCGCCGGTGCCGGTACAGCCCGCGCCCGTGTATGTCGATCCGGCCCTCGCCTACTACTATCCGGCGCCTGCGTATGCGCCTGCATGGGGCGGTTATTGGGGCCCGGCGCTGTCGCTCAATTTCGGCTTCGGCGGACGCGGCGGCTGGCGTCATCACTGACCTGATCGGCCGCGCCGCACGCGGTCGGCCGGCCGCCGCCCGGCGGCAAACCGGCGAAATTCCCGTTTCTTGTCGTTTCATCCGATCATGAAACGACGGTGCGGTCGCGCGGTGTAAGATTCCTCGCATCCCGTCCCCGCCCTCGCCGATCGATGTCGCCCAAGAACGCTTTCCTGCTGACCGTGCTCGCCGCCCTGTGGGGCGCATCCTTCCTGTTCATCCGGGTCGGCGTCGTCGATTTCGGCGTCGCGCCGCTGATGGCGCTGCGTGTGGGCATCGGCGCGCTGTTTCTCGCAGGCTTCGCGCTGACGCGCTTCAAACCCGCCGATCTCGGCGCCCGGCTGCGCCGTCATGCGTGGCCGCTGTTCGTCGTCGGCGCACTGAATTCGGGCATCCCGTTCTGCCTGTTCGCGTTCGCCGAACTGACGCTGTCGGCCGGGTTGACGTCGGTGATCAACGCGACGACGCCGCTGTGGGGCGCGCTCGTCGCTTACCTGTGGCTGAAAGACAAGCTGTCGCTGCCACGCGCGCTCGGCCTCGTGATCGGGTTTGCCGGCGTGCTCACGCTCGTGTGGAACCAGGTCGCGAAC
The DNA here is from genome assembly GCF_902833245.1 of Burkholderia sp. BCC0398. Classification (NCBI taxonomy): domain Bacteria; kingdom Pseudomonadati; phylum Pseudomonadota; class Betaproteobacteria; order Burkholderiales; family Burkholderiaceae; genus Burkholderia; species Burkholderia sp. BCC0398. The sequence continues at coordinate 100,460 of NZ_CADFEM010000014.1, read as the reverse complement.
GCGCATGGCGACACGGGCGCCAGCGCGACCGCGCTCGCCGCGGCGGCCGCACTCGGCGCGACGCTGCTGTACGGCATCGCGGCCAACTATACGAAACGCAAGCTCAGCGGCGTCGATCCGCTCGTCAACGCAGCCGGCAGCATGATCGGCTCGACCGTGCTGCTGCTGCCGTTCGCGATCGCGACGTGGCCGGCCGCGCCGGTCGGCGTGCACGCATGGGGCGCGGTGCTCGCGCTCGGCGTCGCGTGCACCGGCATCGCGTATTTCATCTTCTTCTACCTGATCGCGCATGTGGGGCCCGCCCGCGCGATTACCGTCACGTTCGTGATTCCCGTGTTCGGGCTGCTGTGGGGCGCGCTGTTCCTCGGCGAACACGTGTCGGCCGTAATGATCGAAGGCTGCGTGATCGTGCTCGTCGGCACCGCGCTCGCCACCGGCGTGATCAAGCGGATTCCGGGCGTCCGACCGCGCGGCGGCGAGGCGACCTGACGATCGGCGCGCGGGGCGCGCACGGACCGCCGCCGGTCGCGCGGCGCTGCCGGTGGCGACGCGACGCGGGTTGGCCGATGCGCCACCGATCGCACCGCGGTGCGCGGGCATTCGTTTCATTCGTCTGACGGCGGCGGTTGGCCGCCGGAATTTCCCGTACCCGCCTGCGCATCGGGCGGCATCGACGCACGGTCATGCCGCCGCGCTGCCGGGATTGTCATCTCCGCCGTCACACGCTTCGTTTCGCGACGGTCATGCACCGGACGCATGCACGCGGCGCCAGTCGACGCACCGCTGCGCACGGGCGGAATCGCGGTGTACCGTTTGCGTCTGGAGTTACCCTGATACGCGCGCCGCGGCAATCCCGTTACACTCGGAAAACTTATCCGCAGAAGGCGTTTCGATGCCCCACGTTCTTTCGCGTCCGCCTGCGCATGCGGCTGCATCGGCGTGGCGGGGCGTCGGCGCCCCGCCGCCCGCTTCCGGGCACCGTTGACATGAAGCCCGCTCGCGACCTGTCGCTCGACGCCCTGCTCGAACGCCTCACGCCGACACCCCACGGCTGGCTCGCCACCTATCGCACCACGACACTGCGCAGCGTGTTCCAGCCCGTGCTGTCGATCACGCACAAGCGCGTCGTCGGCTACGAGGCGCTGCTGCGCGTCGTCGACGCGAACGGTGCGCTGGTGTCGCCCACCGCCCTGTTCGACAAGACGCGCGGCGACGCCGACGCGCTGCTGCTCGACCGGCTCGCGCGCTGCCTGCACACTGCCAACTTCGTCACGCAAGGCATCGGCGACGGCTGGCTGTTCCTGAACGTGACGCCGCGCGTGCTCGACACGGGCCTCGTGCAGCGCGAGTTCGTCGAGGCGCTGTGCCGGCATTTCGCACTGCCGCCGAACCGCATCGTGCTGGAAGTGATCGAACAGCCGGCGCGCGACGAAGCCGCGCTCGCCCGCACGATCGACATGATCCAGCATCGCGATTTCCTGATCGCGATCGACGATTTCGGCACCGGCTTCTCGAACTTCGACCGCGTGTGGCGGGCGCGGCCCGACATCGTGAAGCTCGACCGCTCGCTCGTCGAGCGTTCGACCGGCTCGGCCGACGATCGCCGCATCATGCATCACCTCGTGTCGATGCTGCACCAGGCCGGTGCGATGGTGCTGGCCGAAGGCGTCGAAAGCGACGACGCACTGCAGGCGCTGATGGAAGCCGACATCGATTTCGTGCAGGGTTTCCAGTTCGGCCAGCCCGACGCATCGATCGCGCACGCGAGCGCGGCGGCGCCCGCGATGCTCGACGCCGCATGGCGGCGCTTCATCGCCCGCCGGCACACGCCGGTGGCCGCCGAGCAGCCGGGCTTCGACGCGATCGAACGGCTCGTGCTCAGTGGCGCGGCCGCGTTTTCGGCGAGCGGCAACCTGCAGGACGCCGCGCAACGCGTGTTCGCGGTGCCGGCCGCGCGTCGCGTGTTCGTGACGGACGAGACCGGCGAACAGTTCCTGCCGTCGATCGGCGCACCGCCCGACGACAGCCAGGCAAGCGTCACCCGTCTCGCCCCGCTATTCCCGGAGACCCACAGCAACTGGTCGCGCCGCCCGTATTTCCAGCGCGCGATCGCCGCCCCCGGCCGCGTCGCGCTGATGGGCCCGCACTTCTCGCTGACGGAAGGCCGCGACTGCTATACGGCCGCCGTCGCGATCCGCGCGCAGAGCCGGCTCGTCGTGTTCTGCGTCGACTTCGTGCTCGACAGCGCCGGAACCGTGATGCGGTAGCCGGCGCGCACGGCGGACGTTCGCTCGCCTGCGACAAGCACCGACCCTTCGTTCGTCAGTCGACCACCTTCCCGCGCCCCGACTTCACCACGCTGCGGCGCGACTTGTGCTCGAGCCGCCGCTCCTTCGACGCGCGCGTCGGCCGCGTCGCGACCCGGGCGCGCGGCGTGTACGCGACGCTGCCGATCAGCGCATCGAGACGAGCGAGCGCGGCCTCGCGATTCTTCTCCTGCGTCCGATATTCCTGCGACTTGATCACGACGATGCCGTCGCGCGTGATGCGCTGGTCGGACAGCGCGAGCAGCCGCTCCTTGAGGACCGGCGGCAGCGACGACGCGCGGATGTCGAAGCGCAGATGAATCGCGCTCGACACCTTGTTGACGTTCTGCCCGCCCGCGCCCTGCGCGCGCACGGCCGTCCATTCGACGTCGGCCGGATCGAGCGTGTAACGGATCATCATCGCGAAGCCTCCATGCGGCGCCGCGCGAGCGCCTCGTCGACGCGGGCAGCGAGCCCCGAATCGCGCTGCGTGCGCGTCGCGACCGCCTGCGCCAGCACGCGCCGCGGCCCGATCACCTGCACGCGCGTGCGCGCGCGCGTGACGGCCGTATAAACGAGCTCGCGCGTCAGCACCCGGCCGAACGACGCGGGCAGCACGAGCGCCGCTTCGTCGAATTCCGAGCCCTGCGACTTGTGCACCGTCAGCGCGAACGCCGTTTCGTGCGGCGGCAGCGCAGCCGGCGACACCGCGCGCGCGGAGCCGTCCGCGCGCCGGAACCACACGCGCAGCACGCCGTGCGCGTCGGGCAGCGCAATGCCGATGTCGCCGTTGAACAGCCCCAGCGCATAGTCGTTGCGCGTGACCATGATCGGCCGCCCGGTGAACCAGTGCGCGCCGACCGCGAGCGGCACGCGCGCCGCATGCCGCATGTGCGCGGCCACCAGCGCATTGACGTGTTCCGCGCCGCGCGAACCGCTGCGGGTCGCGCACAGGATCCGGAACCGGTTGAGCGCGTCGAACAGCGGCAGCGGATCGGGCGCCGGCGCGGCCAGCGCGTCGCGCAACGCGTCGAGGTAGGCGCCGAAGCGCCGTGCGAGCCGCTCGACCGTCGATGACGCCAGCGTGTCGCCCGCATCGTCGTGAAACGATGCGGCTGCCGATTCGTCGGCGGGCAGCGCATCGAGCGCCGCCTGCACGTCGCCGCGGCGGATCGCGAGCGACAGCCGCCCGATCGGCGAATCGAGCCCGAAGCGGTAATTGCGTTCGAGCCACACGACGCAGTCCGCGAGCGGCGCCGACGCCGGTGCGGGCGTGCCGGCGGACGCGGCAGCGGCTTCGCCGGTCAATGGCGATGCAGCCGCCATCGCCACTGCCGATGCAAGTGCCGCGTCGTCCGCGTCGAACGGCGGTAGCTCGACGGCGTCGAGCCATGCGAGGTCGTCGGCCTCGATCCAGGCCGGCGCATTGCTGTCTGGTGCGCCGGCATCGGCCGGTGCCGACTCGGTGGGCTGTGGCGGCGCGATGTCGGCCGTCGACGACACTTCGTCATCCTGCGGTTCGTCGTCGAAGAGCGACGCCTGTCGCGCATCGACTTTCGACGACCGAGGCGCCGATCTGCGTGAAACGGGAGCAGACGCCGATGGCGACGCCGGAGCACGTGCGGAAGCAGGAACCGGATGCGCGGCCGAAATCGCCGCCGCCGGCGCAGCTTCGTCCGGCATCGGCAACGCCGCGACGAACGCCGCCTCGTCGATACCCAGCGCGTGCGCGATGCGCGTGCGCGCCGCGGCGGTGAACGCCGGCCGCGCGCTCAGCTCCGCGAACACGGCGCCGGCCTCGACCGCGGCCAGTTGATCCTTGTCGCCCAGCAACACGAGCCGCGCGCCCGGCGCGAGCGCGTCGAGCAGATGCGCGGCGAGCGCGACGTCGATCATCGACGCCTCATCGACGACGATCAGATCGTACGGCAGAGGATTGTCGCGATGATGCCGGAAACCGGCCGCCCCGCCGCCGCCCAGCAGCCGATGCAGCGTGTACGACGTGTCGGGCAGGCGCGCCGCGAGCTCGGGCGGCAGATCGCCTGCGCGCGCGTGCAGCGCCTCCTGCATCCGCTGCGCGGCCTTGCCGGTCGGTGCGGCCAGCGCGATGCGCAGCCCCGGATGGGCGTCGAGCAGACAGGCCAGCACGCCGACGACGGTCGTCGTCTTGCCCGTGCCCGGCCCGCCGCTGACGATCGTCACGCGGCCCGTCAGCGCGACGATCGCCGCCACGCGCTGCCAGTCGACTTCGCCCGTAGCCGGCCCGAAGTAACGGGCGAGACTGTCGCGCAAGCGGTCGGGCGACAGGCCTTCGTCCGGCGCGGCGACACCGGCCTGCGCGACGAGCGCATCGGCGAGCCGCCGTTCGTAATCGAAATAGCGCGACAGGTACAGGTGATCGAGCCGATCGACGATCAGCGGCCGCTCGTCGCCGCGCGCGAGCGTGCCGAACGCGACCACGCCGCTCGCGGCGAGCGCGGCGCGCACTTCGTCGAGCGGTGCTTCGTAGCGCTGCGCGAGCGCGCCAAGCGCGACGCACACGTGGCCGCCGGCGGTCGCGCGGCTCGTCGCGAACGCGGCGCGCGCCGCCCAGCGCGCCGACGCGGACGGCGCACCGGCTCGCCGCGCGAGGTCGCCGATGCGGCGCGCAAAGCCCTCCGCGAGCGCGATGCCGAAATCGGCCGGCTCGGGCAGCCGCGCGACGAGGCCGCCGGTGAATTCGAGCATGTCGTCGGACGCGGTCATGCGCGGCCCCCTTCCATCATCCGGTCGAGTGCGTCGACGAGCGCACGGGCGGGCCGCCGCGCATGCACGCCGGCCGGCTCGCCGCCGCTGCGCCAGCCGGGCCGCACGCCGCGCACGAACAGGTACAGGTAGCCCGCGATGTGCGTGTCGTAGTCGTAATCGGGCAGCCGGCCGCGCAGGTAACGATGCAGCGCGACCGTATAGAGCAGCGCCTGAAGGTGATACGCGTGATCGGCCATCGCGACGTCGAGCGCGCGCGGGCCATAGGCATCCGGCGTCGTGCCGAGGTGGTTCGACTTCCAGTCGACGATCCAGAAACGGCCGTCGTGTTCGACGATCATGTCGATGAAACCCTTGATGAAACCGGCGAGCGTACCCGCCTCCAGTGCAACGTCCGGATAGCCGTGCGCGACCAGCAGCCGGCGCAGCGCCAGCAGGTCGAGCGACGGCGCCGGAAACAGGAAGCCCATTTCGTCGAGCCGCTTCGCCGGATCGAGATCGACGAGCCGCATGCCCGGCACGAGCTCGGTGTGCACGACGTCGTCGACCAACTGCACCATCATCGCCGGCAGGCGCGTCGCAAGCGCCGGCCCGGCCTCCACCGGCCGGTCGTGCAGCGCGCCGAGCGCGGCCTTGTGCCACGTTTCGGGCGCCGTGAACCGGCTGAGCTCGAACAGGCGGTGCAGGCATTCGCCGGCCGCCGCGCCGCGCGGGAACGCGAGGATGTCGTCGTCCGGCGGGTCGGCCGCGACCATATCGGCCAGCATCGGTTCGCCGTCCGGCGTCACCGCGGCCAGCGCATCGTGATCGGGCCGCAGTTCGTCGTCGGGCACGGCCGCGACGCCCGCCTCCTCGCGCGCCATCGACGCGGTCAGCGAGCTGAAGCTCGCCATTCGCCACGCATCGCGCAGCACGCGCGTCGCATGACGCGCCGCGAGCGTCTGCGACGCGTCGTGCCCGGCCGCGAGACGCTCGCGGCGCGCAGGCACGGGCAACGGCGCGACGCTCACGGGGCCGCCCGCAAGCGCGCGCCACGCCGCATCGAGCGCGGCTTCGTCGGGCGGCTCGTCGAGCCACGCATCGAACGCAAGGCCGGCGCCCGCGACGAGCCAGTTGAGCACGCTACGCCGCGCTTCGCGCGTCGAGCGCGACGACAGGTAGGGCCCGGCCACGACATAGCAGCGATACACCGCACGCGTGAGCGCCACGTAGACGAGCCGCGCGCGCTCCGCGGCCTGCTCGCGCAACGCCTGCCGCGCCGCGTGCGCGGCCGCTTCGTCGTCGCATCCGTAATGCAGCACCGCATCGCCCGCGTCGTCGTGATACTCGCGCGCATCGGGCAGCGCGGACGACGGGGGCTCGCGCAGGCCGCCGTCGTTCAGGAACGGACAGAACACGACCGCGTATTCGAGCCCCTTCGACTTGTGCACCGTGACGATCTGCACGAGGTTGCGATCGGATTCGAGCCGCAGTTGCGCTTCCTCGCCGCCGCCGTCGAGCCGTTGCGCGGCGAGCCAGCGCAGCGTCGGCGCGATGCCCGGCTGCGCGGACGCACGCGCCTGCGTCAACTCGGCCAGATGGTTGATGTCGGTCACGCGGCGCTCGCCGTCCGCACCGGCCATCAGCCGCTCGGCGATCCGCAGCTCGCGCGTGAACGTGCGCCACATCACCGCGAAGCCGCGTTCGCGCCACAGCAGCCGATACCGCGAGAAGCGTTCGACCCAGCTCATCGCGTCGGCGCCGTCGGCCGCCGATGCACCGGGTGGCGCATCGCCGTCGCCTTGCTCCATGCGCCACAGCGCGCCGGCATCGAGCCCGAACCAGTCGGACGCGAGCGCCGCGCGCAGACGCCGCAGGTCGCCCGGTGCATCGATCGCCGCCAGCACGCGTTCGAGCTGCTCGGCGTCGCCGGTCGAGAACACCGACGCCTGCGCCAGCTCGACGCTCCCGATGCCCCACGTCGCGAGCACGCGCTTCACGAGACTGCCCTGCCGGTGCGTCTGCACGAGCACCGCGATGTCGCCCGGCGACAGCGGCGTGTCGCCCAGCCGCACGCGCCCGTCCCGCGCGCCGCGCATCAGCCGCGCGATCTCGGCCGCGCAAGCCTGGGCAGCCTGCGCTTGCGCATCGCGCTTGTGCAGCGTGCCCTCGCCGCCCGGCAGCGCCCATACGCGGAAATCGCCGGCCGGACCCGGATCGGTTTCGTCGACGAACGGCGCACGCACGCGCGTGCCGGCGCGCACCGCGTAATAGTCGAGCCCGTCGAGCACGAACGCGCACGGATTCGACATGAAGAAACGGTTGCATGCGTCGACGATCGCGGGCGTCGAGCGCTGGTTCACCGCGAGCGTGTAGCACGCGCTCGCCCGCGCGCGCGCGGCGAGATAGGTATGCAGATCGGCCGCGCGGAAACTGTAGATCGCCTGTTTCGGATCGCCGACGAGGAACAGCGGGCCGCCCGGCGCGAAGATCCGGTCGAAGATCGCGAACTGCAACGGATCGGTATCCTGAAACTCGTCGATCAACGCGGCCGGATAGCGTGCGCGCAGCGTCTCGGCGAGCCACGGATGCGCGTGCAGCGCGTGATACAGGTTCGCGAGCAGATCGTCGAACGACACGACGCGCCGCGTGCGCTTGCGCTCGGCCAGCTCGCCCGGCGCCATGTCGAGCCATTCGGCGATCAGCGCGAGCCAGCGCGCGCGCTGCGCGGCCTCGGCGGCGGCCACCGCCGCTTCGAGCGCGTCGGCCACGTCGAAGAACGCGTGGGCGGGTGTCGCGCCGCCTTTTTTGGTCGCCTTGGTCAGCGCGGTTTGCGTGAGCTTCAACGCGGCTTTCGGCAGCGCGGCCGTCGCGTCGCCCTGCTCGAAATGCACGGCCCACGCGGCGAGCGCATCGGCGACCGCATCGGGCTTGTGCGAGCGCTGATTGAGCGCCGGCTGCGCGGCATGCAGCAACGCATCGATCGCGTCGCGCTCGGCCGCCCACATCCGCGCCGCCTCGGCGAAGCATTCGGCCGCCGCCGCTTCCGCCGATTCGTCCGGCTCGGTCACGCCGTCCCAGCGCAGCGCGGCGAGCGGCTTCTTCAGCCGGCGTGCGAGCTGCGCATCGAGCGCGGCCGGGCCGGCGCCCGATTCGACGAGCCAGGTCGCGAAGCCCGGCCAGCGCGCGGCCGCCGGTTCGACGCGCGTGCGCCAGAAATCCGCCGCGAGTTCGAAGCGCAGCGACGCATCGTCGGCCTCCATGTCGAACGCGAACGGCATCGCCGCCGCGAACGGCGCTTCCTGCAGCGCGCGCTGGCAAAACGCGTGGATCGTATGGATCGCGGCCTGGTCGAACGCGCGCAGCGCGCGGCGGATCCGCTTCACGGCCGTCTCGGCGTCGAGCGCGCCGCCTTCGCCGAGCGTGGTCTCCAGCAGGCGCGCGATGAACGGATCGCCGCCGTCGTCGCCCGTGTCGAGCGCATGCGCAAGCTGTGCGAGCCGGCTGCGAATCCGCTCGTGCAGCTCGGCCGTCGCCGCTTTCGTGAAGGTCACGACGAGGATTTCGTCCGCGCCGAGATCCTTTTCGAGCAGCAGGCGCACGTACAGCGCGCAGATGTTCCAGGTCTTGCCGGTGCCGGCCGACGCCTCGATCTGGTTGACGCCGTCGAGCGGGCACGCGAACACGTCGAGTTCGAGCGCCGGTTGCTGCGACACGGCACTCATGCGACCTCCTTCAGATGCTCGACGAGCGGTTCGAACACGAGCCGCGCGAGCGTGCCGAACGGCTCGTCGAGCGACGGATGCGCACCGCGCCACGCGATCGCGATGGCCGGATCGTCGGCTTCGCTCACGACCCGCTCGTTGATCCACACGCTCGCGGCCTTGGCCTCGCCGTCGGATACCCTCGCCCACGCACTGCGCGGGAAAAACCGCAGCGGCATGCGTCGACCCGCGCGAAACAGCGCGGCCAGCGGCGCGAGCCGGTCGAGCGGCGCCGCCACCGGCGTCAGCTCGAACGCGCCGCCGCTGCCGAACCACAGCGTGCGGCGCGGGCCGCCGGGCTCGATCGCGCAGTAGACGAGATGTGCGAGCCACGCGGACAGGTAGTCGCGCGCGCTCGGCCGCGCATAGCGATAGATGACCTGCCCGGCCGGTGTCAGCCGGTTCAGCGTGCCGTGCAATTCGAATGGTGCGCGCACCGCATCGGCCGCCAGCATCGCGTCGTCGGCGCCGAACAGCGCCTGCTCGGTGTCGGGCCACTTCGGCACGACGATGAGCGAGAACGGCCGTCGCTCGATGCCGTCGGCCAGCGCACGGCGCACGTTCGACGCAAGCTGCGTCATCGAACCGAGCGCCTGGTCGCGCCACACCGCGCCCGTCGCGCCGCCGGGCAACTCCGGGCTCGCGTCCGCAATGCGCAGCGCGTGATCGTGCACGCCGCCGTCGCCTGCTTCGATCAGCAGCGGCAGCACGCGCTCGGCCAGCGCGTCGCTGCCGGCAAAGTCGAGCGCGAACGGCTCGGTATCGAGCAGTTCGGCCTGCGCGTCGGCCAGCACGATGCCGAGCCGGCCGCGCAGCAACGCACGCGCCGGATGCCGCCAGAAACGTTCGAATTCGCCGAACGCGACGGGCTCGACCGGCTCGGCCGGCAGCGGCTGCGCGAAGAAAGCTTGCTCGCGCGGCCCGTCGCGCGACGCTTCGGCAGCCAGCAGCGACGCGAGCGTCGCCCGCTCGGCGTCGTACGAAACGAGGTCGCTGCCCGGCTGGAAATACGCGGCCGCGAACGGCTGCAGCGGATGCTCGACGATGAACGCGCGGCGCGCGGCGTCGACCGCGTCCGGTGCGGCGCCGGGCCCGGCCGTGACGTCCGCCAGATGATCGAGCAGTTCGTCGACGAGCGCCGCGGGCGGCAACGGCGCATTGTCGCGAATGCTGCGGCCCGTATAGGCGATCAGCAAGCGGTCGCGTGCGGCCAGCAGCAAATCGAGAAACAGATTGCGCTCGTCGTCGCGGCGCTGCCGGTCGCCCAGCTTCGGCAGCACGGCCATCAGGTCGAATTCGTCCGCGCGCGCGAGGCTCGGCAGCACGCCGTCGTCCATCCCGAGCAGGCAGACGACGCGATACGGCAGCCCGCGCAGGCTCGTCAGCGACGAGAACGTGACGCCGCCCCACGGCACGCCGCCGCGGGCCGGATCGTCGAGCGCCGCCGCGAGCCCCGCGCGGACGACGGCCGCCGGCAACGCCTCGTCGGGCGCGCCCTCCGTCATCGCGGCCAGCATCGCGTCGAGCGCGTCGCGCACACCGGCCAGCGCGTCGGCATACGCGGCGCCCGAATCGAAGAAGCGCGCGAGCGTGTCGCCAAACAGTTCGCTCCAGCCGCGCGGCGTGTGCGATTCCGCGAGCCGCCGCGCGAAGCCGTCGAGATCGTCGGTGAAGCGCGCGAGCCGGCCGAGCAGTTCGGCCTCGCTGCCGGTGGCCGCCTCGATCGGCAGCCATGCACCGATCGGCGCCGCGCCTTCGGGCATCGCATAGCCGAGAAAGAGCCGCGCGAGCGCATCGGAGAACGTATGGCGCGGCGCGGGCACGGCCGCGTCGTCGCTCGCGAGCGGCGACAGCCCGCGCCGCGCGCCGGCGGCCGCGAGCCAGGTCTGCACCGTTTCGAGCGCGGCCGCGTCGATGTCGTAGCGCGCGGCCACCGCATCCACGCGCAGCCATTCGACCAACTCCGGCGCGCCGACCTGCCGCTCCGGCAACGCGAGCCAGTCGAGCAGCACGCGCGCGACCGGGTTCGCCTGCGACGGCGGCAGGCCGGTGATCCGGTAAGGCACCCGCGCGCCGCCGGCGCCGGCCGTGCCGAACACCGCGTCGATCAGCGGCCCGGCCGCGGCGAGATCGGCCACCGCGACGAGCACGTCGGACGGCTGCAGGCTCGCATCGGCGTCGAACCACGCGAGCAGCCGGTCGTGCAGCACCTCGAGCTGGCGCGCGAGGCTGTGGCACACGTGCACCTCGATTCCGCGCTCGACCGGCGTGTCGCCGATTTCGGCTTCCGGCTGCAGCTCGAGGATCGCGTTCTGCACGCGCGCGAGCCAGGTGGATGCGGGATTTTCGACGAAACGCGACGCATCGCCCGACGCGGCGCTTTCGGTCAGCTCATGCAGCATGTGCAATTGCGCTTGCGTCTGCCTGCCCCATTCGGCGAGCAGCGGATGGCCGACTTCCTGGTAGTCGCGCCGCCCGGCCGCATCGAGCGCCTCGGCGTGCGCGGCGGTCACGATGTCGAACCAGAATTCGCGGCACGGGTTCAGCGCGTAGACACGCACGTCGATCCAGCGCGACAGTTCGCGCAGCAGCGCGACGTGCAGCGGCGGCATCGTCGGCAGCGCGAACACGCTGACCGATTCGGGCCAGTCGGCGCGTGCGACCGCCTCGGCATCGAGATGGCGCGCCTCGACGAGGAAACGGTGCGCCGGCGGCGTGCCGCTGTCGCTCAGCTCGGCCAGCAGCGCACGCCACAGCGCGGCCTGCCAGCGTTCGTCGTCGCGCGCGGCGTCGCTGATCCCGCGCGGCGCGGCGTCGCCCGCGAGCACCGATTCGCCGGCCTGCCACGCGGCCAGCCATTCGGGGCGATAGGTCAGGTAGTGATCGAGCACGGCCGCGACGCGATGGGCCAGTTCGTAGCACATCGCGTCGTCGGAGGCAGACAGATACGCGGCCAGCCGCGGCGACGCGAGCCACGGCGCGTCGCCTGCCGGCTGCGCGAACAGCCGGTAGCAGCGCCACACGAGCCGGTCGGGCGCGAACGGCGAACGCGCGGGCACCGTCAGCACGCGGCCGATCTGCGCCCACAGCCACTGCGCGAGATAAGTGAACTCGACGTTCGCGCACACGCCATTGCGCGCGGCGATGTCGAGCTCGAGGCGGCGGCGCAGCGCCGCGCTCGGCACGATGACCTGTTGCGGCGCCCACGGGCCGTTGCGGGCCGGGAACGCGGCCAGATCCTCGAGCAGCGCGTCGGCCAGCGTTTCGTGACGGTTCGAATAGAAAAGATGGAGCATGAAGCGGGCGTCGGAACCTCGCACCGGCGGGGCCGGGCGAACAGGATCACCAAGGATAGCAAATGGGCCGCCGCCGCGAACCTCGGCCGGAAAGCCAGCTTTTACGAGACGCGAAATACGATAGACTCGTCGCCAGTCAATACGCCGCCCCGGGCGTCTTCGTCTGTCATTCAGCTCATCGATGCGCTATTCGGTCGAAATCAGAAAGTTTTTCTACAGCCAGTACTTTTTCGGCGGCCTGCGGATCGCGGTCGGCGTGTCGCTGCCGGCCGTGTTGTGCCTGATCGTGTTTCACAACCGGGAGCTCGGCTTCACGATCTCGACGGGCGCGCTCGGCGCGTGCGTCGTCGACATGCCGGGCCCGCTCAAGTACAAGCACAACGAAATGCTCGCGTGCAGCGTGATCGGCTTCCTCGCCGCGCTCGCCACCGGCCTCGCGACCCCGAACATCTTCGCGCTGTGGCTCACGATCGTGCCGCTCACGTTCGTGCTGTCGCTGATCGTCGTCTACGGCAACCGCTGGCCGCAGATCAGCTTCGCGACGCTGTTCATGATGGTGATGACGCTCGAGGAGAAATTCACGCCGCTGCAGGCGTTCGTCAACGCCGGCTGGATTCTCGCGGGCGGCCTCTGGTACACGTACTGGGCCACGCTCGTGTCGCAATGGCAGGCGCGTCGGATCGAGCAGCAGGCGCTGGCCGAAAGCCTGTTCGCCTGTGCCGACTACCTGCTCGCGCGCGCGCAGTTCTACGATCTCGACGCCGATCTCGACGAGTGCTACCGCAATCTCGTCGCGAAGCAGATCACCGCGGTCGAAACGCAGGAAACCGCGCGCGACATCGTGCTGCGCAACCTGCCGAAACTGCGGCGCGGCAAGCTCGATCCCGGCCGCACGACGATGTACAACCTGTTCATCAACAGCGTCGACCTGCACGAGCTGTTCGTCGGCGCGCACACCGATTATCCGCTCGTGCGCAACACGTTCGGCGGAACGGACCTGATCATTTTCTATCGCGACCTGATCCGCAAGGCCGCCGCCGATCTCGAGGAGGTCGGCCTCGCGGTGCTCGAAAACCGCGCGCCGCATTCGCACATCAGCGTGAAGGCCGAGCTGCGCGCGATCGAGTACGAGATCGAGCTGATGCGCAAGAAGAACTTCGCGGCCACCAACCCGGAAGCGTATGCGGCCGTGCTCGCGACGTTCCGGCGCATCTGGAGCGCGACGCGCCTGATCGACCGGATGCGCCGCAACCTGTCGGGCCGTGCCGATCCGCAGCAAACCGAACTGAAGATCGACAAGGCGCTCACGCGCTTCCTGCAGCGCCGCCGCATGTCGCCGCTGCTGATCTTCTCGAACCTGAACATGCGCTCGCCGAGCTTTCGCCATGCGCTGCGCGTGACGATCGCCGTCGCGGTCGGCTTCTGGATCGGCCGGCTGCTGCCGCTCACGAACGCGTACTGGATCGTGATGACCACCATCATCATCCTGAAGCCCGGCTACTCGCTGACCAAGCAGCGCAACGCGGCGCGTATCGTCGGCACGCTGATCGGCTGCGCGGCGAGCGTCGCGCTGATCTACACGGTCAAGGATACGCACCTGCTGATCGCGATCATGTTCGGGTCGATGGTGATGAGCTACAGCCTGCTGCTGTTCAACTATGCGGCGAGCGTCGTGTTCACGTCGTCATACGTGCTGCTGATGTTCCACCTGCTCGCGCCGGGCAGCATGCGGATCATCGGCGAGCGCGCGATCGACACGGTGGTCGGCTGCATGATCGCGATCGCGGCGAGCCGGCTGTTCCCGTACTGGGAATACCGGTTGATGGGCAAGCTCGTCACCGACATGCTGACGTCCACCCGCAAGTATTTCGAGGCCGTATGGCGCGCCGGGCGCGGCATGTCGCCGCCGCCGGTGCCGACCGCCGACGGCGCTGCCGTCGTCGCGGGCGTCGCGGCCGCGATCGAGTCGCCGACGGCCAGCCTCGAGGACGACTACCGCTACCGCCTCGCCCGCAAGGACGTGCACATCGCGTTCGCGAACCTCGGGCAGGCGTTCCAGCGGATGATGATCGAGCCGAAGGCGCACCAGCGCTTCGTGCCCGAACTGAACGACCTGCTCGTGCAGACGCACGTGCTCGGCGCGCAGATCACGGCCGCCGCGCCGCTGATCCGCAGCGCATGCGCGGCCGATGGCGGCCTCGTTCACGACGACGCGCTGCAGCGCGGCCTCGCCGCCGTGCTCGACAATCTCGAGAAGGCCGAGGCCGGCGAGCCGCCGCCCGCCGACCAGCTCGAAGCGTCGAAGCAGATCACGCGCGATCTCGATGCGATGGTCGTGTCCGCGGAAAAATCCGATGCGGTCGGCGCCGAGCTCACGCACGACCTGAAGGTGCTCGCGCACCAGTGCAAGCAGATGCTCGCGTCGTCGCTGCTGATCCGCAAGGATGCGAGCGTGATCCGCCTGCCTGCCTGACCTCCGTATGTCCACGCCGGCAGGCCGGCCCGCGCACGCCGCGGCTCGGCCACCGGCGCGCTTCGATTCAACCCTCTCCCGAAGCATGCTCCACCGCGCATTCAGCGCGCGACCGCCCCACGCCCCGTTCTGCTCGCCGCGCCAGTCAGGGAATACCCGATTCCGGTCACCGGCTCCGGCTTGTTATCATTCGTTCACATTCAAGTTGTATAGACAACTTGACGCATTCGAACCGGCCCCGCTCGCCAGGTTCGTCGCATAACGATATCGGAGACTCCTTGACGCCCTCTCCCGCCTAAAGGCGGAAGATTCCCACACCTGGCGATGCACGTCCGCATCGGAGAATGTTCAACGCAGCGTTGGTATCTCGATCATGTTCGACACCACAGTCACTACAGGCCCACTCTCTTATTCGCAGTCCCGCGATACCTTTCGGCCGCGTCGTGCTGTCTTTCGACCCGCACGACGAACAGGACTGGGTCGAACCGCTTTCGTCGACTTCCTCGAACGTGGCCCCGTGCGCGATCGCTTTGTAGCGGAGCTTGTTTCGGAAAGACGACCAGGATGCGTCGTAGACGCTCTTCGCCATCCTGGTCCTGGCGAGTTTGGTTGCCGACACGTTGCCGACCGCGATGTAATCGAAACGCCACACCAGCTCGAGCGCGAGCTTGTGCTGGAAATCGGCTCGGGCATTCGCGATCTTGGCGTGCAGCTTCGCGATATGTCGCTTGTGCTTTCGCGCCCGTTGCGCTTTCGCCAGCTTTTCCGCCGCTCGTCGACCGAACTGGTCATTGGGCAGTTTCTCGCCGGTCGAAAGTGTGGCGAAGTCTTTCAGGCCGAGATCAATGCCCACACCGGAACGGACCGGGCGAGCCTGAACATCCGGCATCTCGATCACGATGTTGAGAAACCAATTGCCGCGCGCATCCTGCGCAAAGTTGGTTCCATCCTTAATCTTGCCTTCGGGAAGCGGTCGACTGTTGAACACCCGAAAAGTATTTCCGGCAAAGCGAAACGCGCCGCCCTCGCGCTTCAGGTCACGCCCCTTCAGCGGCACCCAGCCCAGCGATTTCCTGCCGCGATAGCGCAGGTAGGGCCGACGGCGCTGGCTGCGCGACTTCGCGTATTGCTCGCACGTCGCGTTGATCGTACCGGAGTGGATGCCGAGCGCTTTGCTGCTCCCCGTCGTCAGCACGTTCAAGTCGAATCCCGTCGGCCACTTCTTGCCCCACTTGAGCGCGTGCTTCTGCGTGTCATTGCAGAAATTCCAGACGTAGTTCACCGCACGGCTCTGCTTGTTGAGCAGTCCATTGAGCGACTTCACGCGGTAGCGGTAGACAAGAATCATGCAGGTGATCCTAACCCGTGGAAGAAGCTACCTGTCAACAGCACCCCTTTCCTTCCCGCCATCAATGGCGGAGTTTCGCGGAGCAAATTCTGATGAAAAACCTGCAGCGCCACCTGAGCGCGCGGCACATCCGCTTTCTCGCGCTGGGCTCGGCGATCGGCACGGGCCTGTTCTACGGTTCGGCGTCCGCGATCCAGCTCGCGGGCCCGGCCGTGATCCTCGCGTACATCCTGGGCGGCGCGGCCGTCTACATGGTGATGCGCGCGCTCGGCGAGATGGCCGTGCGCGAACCCGTCGCCGGCTCGTTCGGCCACTACGCGACCGAGAACCTCGGCCCGTTCGCGGGCTTTGTCACCGGCTGGACCTACACGCTCGAAATGGTGATCGTCGCGATCGCCGACATCACCGCATTCGGCATCTACATGGGTTTCTGGTTTCCGGACGTGCCGCAATGGATCTGGGTGCTCGGCGTCGTCGCGGTCATCTGCGGGCTGAACCTGTGCCACGTGAAGGTGTTCGGCGAGCTCGAATTCTGGCTGTCGATCATCAAGGTCGGCGCGATCGTCGCGATGATCGGCGGCGGCGTCGCGATCCTGCTGACCGGCATGCACTTCGGCCATTCGGCCGACGTGCCGACCTTTGCCAACCTGTGGAACCATGGCGGCTTCTTCCCGAACGGCGTCGGCGGGCTGATCGCGTCGCTGTCGGTCGTGATCTTCGCGTACGGCGGGATCGAGGTGATCGGGATGAGCGCCGGCGAGGCGAAGGACCCGGAACGCGTGATTCCGCGCGCGATCAACGCGGTGCCCGCGCGGATCCTGCTGTTCTACGTGCTGACGATGGTCGTGCTGATGTCGATCAGCCCGTGGACCGGCGTCGGCAGCGACGGCAGCCCGTTCGTGCAGATCTTCTCGGCGCTCGGCGTGAAGTCGGCCGCGACGATCCTGAATCTCGTCGTGATCAGCGCGGCGATCTCGGCGATCAACAGCGACATCTTCGGCGCGGGCCGGATGATGTTCGGGATGGCGCGGCAAGGCCAGGCGCCGCGCGTGCTGACGACGACGTCGCGCCACGGCGTGCCGTGGGTCACGGTGCTCGTGATGGCCGGCGCGCTGCTGGTCGGCGTGCTGCTCAACTACCTGATGCCGAAGGACGTCTTCCTGGTGGTCGCCGCGATCGCGACGTTCGCGACCGTGTGGGTCTGGCTGATGATCCTGCTGTCGCAGGTGGCGATGCGTCGCCGGCTGTCGAACGCCGAAGTCGCCGCGCTGAAGTTCAAGGTGCCGCTGTGGCCCGTCGCGCCGGCGCTGACGATCGCCTTCATGGGCTTCGTGATCGTGATGCTCGGCTGGTTCGACGATACGCGCGTCGCGCTCTACGTGGGCGCGGCGTGGCTCGCGCTGCTCGCGGCCGTGTTCTACGCACGGATCCGCCCGAAATTCGCCGCTGCGTCACGTTGACGCACGGCTGAGCTGCCGATGCGGCGCGCCGGTTCCGGCGCGTCTTCTGCCGTCCCGGTTCCGCGCGGCGCCCGTCGCGCCGGCAACCGCGGATCGACTCCGTTCACATGCCCCGCACGCGACCCGCCGGGCCGCGCACCGGCGCGTCAGTGCGACGCCGCGCTCGCGGCCTCGGCCGGATGGGCCTCGTCGTACGCGTGCTTCTGCGAAATCGCGTTGTACAGGATCGTCCCGATCACGAGCAGCACGGCCACGACGATCAGGATGCTCACGTTGCGGACAGGGTTCTTCTTGCGCTGATCGTTCATGGTCGGTGCCGCTCCGTCAAATTCGTCGAAGCGGGCATTCTACGCGCTGGCGCCGCGCTGCGCCGCCCCGTTCGCCGGTCCCCGCCGCCGGCCGCTCTCCGGCTTTCCGCAAGCTTTCGTTTGTTAATCATTCCCATTTCGATTTAGAATCCAGCGTCTTTCATTTTGTAATGTTTCGGGTCGCGCGGGCGGCAGGCGCGCCGCGGAACGCTCCCTCGTCCACCTGCCGCACCGGAGTCTCCATGTCGAATCCGCGCACCCGCCTGCTGCCGCTCGCCGGCGCCCTCGCCCTGACCGCGGCCGCCTTCGCGCCGCTTGCCCACGCGGCCGAGGAAGTGAGCCTGTACACCACCCGCGAGCCGAAGCTGATCCAGCCGCTCATCGACGCGTTCACGAAGCAGAGCGGCGTCAAGGTCAACACGGTGTTCGTGAAGGACGGCCTGCTCGAGCGCGTGAAGGCGGAAGGCGCGCAGTCGCCGGCCGACGTGCTGATGACGGTCGACGTCGGCAACCTGCTCGACCTCGTCGACGGCGGCGTCACGCAACCGGTGCGCTCGAAGGCGCTCGACGACGCGATTCCCGCGAACCTGCGCGGCGCGAACGGCGACTGGTACGCGCTGTCGCTGCGCGACCGCGTGCTCTACGTCGAAAAGGACCTGAAGGTCGATGCGTTCCGCTACGAGGATCTCGCCGATCCGAAATGGAAGGGCAAGGTCTGCATCCGCTCGGGCCAGCATCCGTACAACACCGCGCTCGTCGCGGCGATGATCGCGCACGACGGCGAGGCCGCGACCGAGACATGGCTGCGCGGCGTGAAGGCCAACCTCGCGCGCAAGGCGACCGGCGGCGACCGCGACGTCGCGCGCGACATCCTCGGCGGCATCTGCGACGTCGGCCTCGCGAACGCTTACTACGTCGGCCATATGAAGAATGCGGAAGCCGGCAGCGATGCGCGCAAATGGGGCGACGCGATCAAGGTCGTGCGCCCGACGTTCGCGAACGCGAAAAGCGGCGGCACGCACGTGAACATCAGCGGCGCGACGGTGGCGAAGCACGCGCCGCACAAGGCCAATGCGGTGAAGCTGCTCGAATACCTGGTGTCGCCGGAGGCGCAGGCGCTGTATGCGCAGGCGAACTACGAATATCCGGTGCGCGCGAACGTGAAGCTCGACCCGGTGATCGCGAGCTTCGGTACGCTGAAGGTCGACCCGCTGCCGCTCGCGGATATCGCGAAGCATCGCAAGCAGGCGAGCCAGCTCGTCGACAAGGTCGGCTTTGACAACTGACGCATCGCCTGCTGCCCGCGCCTGTCGCGAGCCGCGCGGTCCGCGACCGCGCGTGCGACCGCGCGCGGGCAGCCTGTGGCTGCTCGCGGCGCTGACGATCGCCGCGGCGGTCGCGGCGCCGCTCGCGGTGCTCGTGGCCGCCGCGTTCGACGCCGATCTCGCGCACTGGCGGCATCTCGCCGAATTCGTGCTGCCGCAGGCGCTCGTCAATACGCTGCTGCTGCTCGCCGGGGTCGGCACCATCGTGTCGATCGTCGGCACCGGCTGCGCATGGCTCGTCACCGCGTACGATTTTCCCGGCCGCCGGATCCTGACCTGGGCGCTGCTGCTGCCGCTCGCGGTCCCCACCTACATCGTCGCGTTCGCGTATCTCGACCTGCTGCATCCGATCGGCCCGGTGCAAGGCGCGATCCGCTGGCTGCTCGGCTTCGACAGCCCGCGCCAGTTCCGCCTGCCCGACCTGCGCTCGCTGCCCGGCGCGATCTTCGTGCTCGGCTTCGTACTGTATCCGTACGTCTATCTGAGCACGCGCGCGATGTTCGTCACCCAATCCGCAAGCCTGCTCGAAGCCGCGCGCACGCTCGGCGCCGGCCGCGTCGCGACGTTCTGGCGCGTCGTCGTGCCGCTCGCCCGGCCGGCAATCGCGGTCGGCGTGAGCCTCGCGCTGCTCGAAACGCTGAACGATATCGGCGCGTCGGAGTTCCTCGGCGTGCAGACGCTGACCGTGTCCGTCTATACGACGTGGATCACGCGCTCCGATCTCGCCGGCGCCGCGCAGATCGCACTCGCGATGCTCGCGATCGTCGTCGGCATGATCGCGCTCGAACGTTACGGGCGCCGCCGCCAGCGCTACGCGCACGGCCGGCGCATGCGTCCGATCGCGCCGCGCCGCCTGACCGGCCCGGCCGCGCTGGGCGCCGCGGTGCTCGGCTGGCTGCCCGTCCTGCTCGGTTTCGGCGCGCCGGCCGCATACCTCGCGGTCGAAACGGCCAAGCGGCTGCACGTCGTCGGCGGCGTGTCCGCGCAACTGATGACGGGGCTCGCGAACACGCTGACGATCGCGACCGCCGCTACCGCCGCGACGCTCGCGTGCGGGCTCGTCGTCGCGTGGGCCGCGCGCACGCAACGCGACAGCGCCCGCGCGGGCCCTGCCCGCCTGTGCGCGCGGATCGCGAGCCTCGGCTACGCGGTGCCGGGCACCGTGCTCGCGATCGGCCTGCTGATGCCGTTCGCGGCGGCCGACCGGCTGTTCGGCGCGGCGCTCGGCCGCGACGGGCTGCTGCTGATGGGCTCGGCCACCGCGCTCGCGATCGCCTATACGGTGCGCTTTCTCGCGATCCCGGCCGGCGGCATCGAGGCCGGCCTCGCGCGCATTCCGCCGTCGCTCGAACAGGCCGCGCGCTCGCTCGGCGAGACGGCCGGCGGCACGCTGCGCCGCGTCCACCTGCCGCTGTTGCGGCCCGCGCTCACGACGAGCGCGCTGCTGGTGTTCGTCGACGCGATGAAGGAATTGCCGGCCACGCTGCTGCTGCGCCCGCTGAACTTCGACACGCTCGCGACCTGGCTGTATGCGGAAGCCGCGCGCGGCACCTATGAAGAAGGCGCGGTCGCCGCGCTCGCGATCGTGGTGGCCGGGCTCGTGCCCGTGATCCTGCTCGCCCGCACCCGCCACAAGATCGGAGCCTGACACCGTGAACCTGCTCGAACTCGACGACCTCTGCATCGCCTACGACAGGCCGCACGGCCGCCGCACAGTGGTCGACGGCCTGAGCCTCGCGCTGCCGCGCGGCGAGATCGGCTGCCTGCTCGGCGCGTCCGGCTGCGGCAAGACCACCGTGCTGCGCGCGATCGCCGGCTTCGAGCCCGTGCGCATGGGGCGTATCGTGCTGGACGGCACGCCGGTCGCGGCGCCGTCGCTCGACGTGCCGCCCGAGCGACGGCGGATCGGCCTGATGTTCCAGGATTACGCGCTGTTCCCGCACCTGAGCGCGGCCGACAACGTCGCGTTCGGACTGCGGCGCATGCCGAAGGCCGAACGGCGCCTGCGCGTCGCGGAGTTGCTCGACCTCGTCGGCCTCGCCGATGCCGGCGACGCCTATCCGCACGAACTGTCGGGTGGCCAGCAGCAGCGCGTCGCGCTCGCGCGCGCACTCGCGCCGTCGCCGGAATTGCTGCTGCTCGACGAGCCGTTCTCGAACCTCGACGTCGATACGCGCGAGCGGCTCGCGTTCGAGCTGCGCGACATCCTGAAGCGTACGGGCCACACCGCGATCCTCGTCACGCACAACCAGGCGGAAGCGTTCGCGATCGCCGACCGGATCGGCGTGATGAAGGACGGCCAACTCGCGCAATGGGATACGCCGTACGCGCTGCATCATCATCCGGCCAGCCCGTTCGTCGCGGATTTCGTGCGCCGCGACGCGCTGGCCGACGAACGCGCACGCGCGCTGGCGCGCGGCCGCTGAAGCCGCGCCGCCGACGCGATGGCGCGGCGGCGTGCCCGTCAGGCCGGCTCGGCCAGATCGCGCACGGGCAGCGCGGTCGAATACTTGATCTGCTCCATCGCGAACGACGAACTGACGTCGAACAGCGGCACCGTGCGAATCAGTTGCTTGTACACGCGGTCGTAGTCGTCGATGCCGGCCACGACGACGCGCAGCAGGTAATCGGTCTCGCCGCTCATCCGGTAGACCTCGACTACTTCCGGCATGTCGCGCACCGCCTGCGTGAAGCGCTGCGCCCACTCCTCGGTATGCTGGTTCGTGCGGATCGCGACGAACACGGTCGTGCCGACCCCGAGCTTGCGCGGATCGCACAGCGCAACCTGCGCGCGAATCGCGCCGGTTTCCTTCAGACGCTGCACGCGCTTCCAGCACGGCGTCTGCGACAGGTTCACGCGCTGTGCCAGCTCCGCGATCGGCAGCGTGGCATCCGCCTGCAGCAGCTCCAGCAGCTTGCGATCGATGGCGTCCATTTCTCCATTCCCTCGTCGATAGAAATTTATTCTATTCATCCTGCCCGACGGGGAACGATATGAAAACTGTCTCGGCGCGTCGACCGGTGTAAATACCGATCCGTCACGCAGTCGCCGCGCCAAAGAAACAGGCGACGCCACCCGACAGGGCGGAATCGCCTGAATTTGCCGGCGCGTCGCGGCTTGCGCGTCGCGCGCGCCCCGGCCGGCGCTCACACGCGGCCGGCCGTCATGCCGCTCAAATACTGCTCAATACGCGACCGTCGCGATCTCGCGCACGAAGCCGTCCTGCTCGAGCGCGTCGACGAACGCGACCGCGTAGTCTTCCGCCGAGATCTTGCTGTTGCCTTGCGCGTCCACGATCAGCTTGCCGACGCCCGTGCGGAACGTGCCCGTGCGCTCGCCCGGCGCGATCAGCGCGGCCGGCGCGAAGAAGGTCCAGTCGAGATCGGCGACCGTCTTCAGGAAGTCGAGCGCGTCGCGGTGCGCGAGCGCGACCGCCTTGTACGCTTCGGGGAAACCTTCGGTGTCGACGAGCTGCTTGCCCGGCGCGACTTCGAGCGAACCTGCACCGCCCACCACGACGAGCCGCTTCAAACCGGCCTGACGCGTGCCGGCGACCAGCGCCTTCGCAACCGCGACGACCTTCGCCGCGTCGTCCTGCTTCGGGCCGTACGCGCTTGCGACGACGTCATGGCCCGGCAGCGCGGCCGCGATGCTGGCCGCATCGAACAGGTCGGCCGCCTTCGCAGTGATGCCGTCGCCGGATGCGCCCGGATGGCGCGACAGCGCCGTGACACGGTGGCCACGCCGCACGGCTTCCGCCGCGATGCGCGAGCCGATCATGCCGGTGGCGCCGAACAGCGCGATATTCAACGAACGTTGCGTCATATCGATTCTCCAGAGTTGAAAATATGTAACACAATTAATTACATATAAGACCGAAAAAAACGGGGCGAAGCCCCCGTTGCGCCGATCGCCGCGCGTACGCGCCGTCCGGCTTCCTGCCCTGCCTGCCGACGGTCAATCGCCGTCGGCACCCGCCATCGATTACCCGCCGGCGCGCGCCGCCCGTTGCGTGCGCTGCTCCCGATCCAGCATGTCGGCCGTCACGTCGACGAGCGTGCGTGTGGCGAGCGACGCCTCCATCGCGCGCTGCGCGTCGCCGATATAGCCCGTCAGCACGCCCTGGATGTGCCGCCCGACGAGACACGCCGGATTCGGCGCCTCGCGGTGCAGCGCGAACAGCTGCGCATCGTCGACCGCGCGATACACGTCGAGCAGCGTGATCTCGCTCGGCTCGCGCGCCAGCAGCGCACCGCCGCCCGCGCCGAGCTGCGACGTCGTCAGCCCTGCGGCCGCCAGCATCGACAACAACCGGCGAATCAGCGCCGGATTCGTATTCACGCTGCCCGCGATGATGTCGGACGACAACGGCACGCCTTCCTGCATCGACAGCAAGGCGAGCACGTGGACGGCAAACGCGAACCGGCTGCTGGTATTCATTCGTGACTCACTCGGCGACACCGGCCCGACCCGCAACCGGCGACATATGTAACCATCATAATTACAATTCGCGGATCATGCAAGCCCGCGTCATTCGCCGCTCGCGGGTTTCGTCCCCGAGGCGCCCTGCTGGCTCCACTGCTGGAGTTTCTTGCCGGCTTCGGCGATCTTCGCGCCCGCTTCGGAAGCCGCATGCGCGACGACCGCGGACGCCGCCGCGTCGATCTGCGCCTGCGCGGCCGACGCGAGGCCGCTGGCGGACAACGGCGGCACGGCCGACGCCGCGGACGCGAGGCCGGCCTTCGCCGCGTTGATCTGTTGATTGACGGTGCTTGCCACCTGGTCGAGCGCCTTGGCCGCATGGTTCGCGGCGTCGGCCGCCGCGCTGGCGGCCGTATCGGGTTGGGCGGCCGGCGTGCCGGACTTCTCGCAGCCCGCGAGCAACAGCAGCGCACCGGCGGCCACGGCCGCCAGCACGAACCCGGGCGCGCGACGCGCCCGCGATGTCTTCATGTTCATCAGCAATCTCCGGCCGCGCATGGCGCGACCTCGTGGTTGGACCGGGGTTGATGATACCGCCTGTGGAACAGGCCCAATGACGACCCACCATTAAAAATGCCTTTCAATTTCGGACTCGTCTGATTCAATCGCACGCGCCACGCCTCTAAAGTGGGCACGCTTCGATCCGCTTCGTACGTGCCCCTTTCCCTCGTCATGGCTTTCCTCGTTGATTGGCTCATCGCCCTGGCCGCGCTGCTCGCGGCCACCCTGTTCCTGTGTCTGCGCGCGCCGTCGGCGCGCCGCCTCGCCGCATCCGGGCGGCCGCGCCGCATCGCCTGTGCGCGCCTGCTCGCGCAGGCCGTGATCGGCTTCTGGACGGCCGCGCTGATCGTCGCGCAAGGCATCCTCGGCGCCGATGGCGACGGCCAGTCCCTCGCCAGCTTCGCCGCGCTCGCGTTCGCCGCGCTCGGGCTGGCGACCGTCGCCGCCTACTGGTCCGCGTGCGCGCTGCGGCTGCGCCGGCCGCCCACGCTGTTCGAGCGCCACTGACGCGCCAGATCGGTGCGCGCCCCGCGCCGGCGCGCACCGTTTCATTCGTCATACGCACCAGTTCGGCACGCATCGCACCACGCACGTGCACCCGACGCGCTGCGCGGCCGGCGGCGGTCACGCCCCGATCCCGTGCACGATTCACCGGAATGCCGCATCGCGCGGGTCTCCCGGCACCAATTCCACGCAGCCGTTCACCACGTTGGCTCGATACTTGCGTCCTCGCCCGTTTTTTGCGCAAGGAAGCCACGGCATGGATGGTCTGAAATCCGGCGTCGACACACTGTTCCTGTTGATCGGTGCCGTCATGGTGCTCGCAATGCACGCGGGCTTCGCATTTCTCGAACTCGGCACGGTTCGCAAGAAGAACCAGGTCAACGCGCTCGTGAAGATCCTGGTCGACTTCTCGGTGTCGACGCTCGCGTATTTCCTGATCGGCTACACGATCGCGTACGGCGTCGAATTCTTCGACGACATCGGCACGCTGTCGCAGCACAACGGCTACGCGCTCGTGCGGTTCTTCTTCCTGCTGACGTTCGCGGCGGCGATCCCGGCGATCGTGTCCGGCGGCATCGCCGAGCGCGCGAAGTTCAATCCGCAGCTCGTCGCGACGCTGATCATCGTCGGTTTCATCTATCCGTTCTTCGAAGGCGTCGCGTGGAACGAGCGCTACGGCGTGCAAGCGTGGCTCACGCACGCGTTCGGCGCGCCGTTCCACGACTTCGCGGGCTCGGTCGTCGTGCATGCGTTCGGCGGCTGGGTCGCGCTGCCGGCCGTGCTGCTGCTCGGCGCGCGCCACGGCCGCTATGCGAAGGACGGCCGGATCGCCGCGCATCCGCCGTCGAACATCCCGTTCCTCGCGCTCGGCGCGTGGGTGCTCGCGGTCGGGTGGTTCGGCTTCAACGTGATGAGCGCGCAGACGCTCGACAAGATCAGCGGCCTCGTCGCGGTGAACTCGCTGATGGCGATGGTCGGCGGCACGCTCGCGGCATGGATGGCCGGCCGCAACGACCCGGGCTTCACGTACAACGGGCCGCTCGCGGGCCTCGTCGCGGTCTGCGCGGGCTCCGACGTGATGCACCCGATCGGCGCGCTCGTCACCGGCGCCGCGGCCGGGGCGCTGTTCGTCGCGATGTTCACCTGCGTACAGAACCGCT
This sequence comes from Burkholderia sp. BCC0398, assembly GCF_902833245.1. Lineage (NCBI taxonomy): Bacteria > Pseudomonadati > Pseudomonadota > Betaproteobacteria > Burkholderiales > Burkholderiaceae > Burkholderia > Burkholderia sp. BCC0398. Next base: position 74,808 of record NZ_CADFEM010000014.1, on the reverse strand, counting down.
GGCGCATCGACGACGTGCTCGGCGTCTGGCCGCTGCACGGGATGTGCGGCGCGCTCGGCGGCCTCGCGGCCGGCGTGTTCGGGCTGCCGGCGCTCGGCGGTCTCGGCGGCGTGTCGTTCCTGTCGCAGCTCGTCGGCACGCTTGGCGGCATCGCGATCGCGACCGCGGGCGGCACGCTCGTCTACGGCGTGCTGAAGGCGACCGTCGGCCTGCGTCTCGATCGCGAAGCCGAATTCGACGGCGCGGACCTGTCGATCCACCGCATCTCGGCCACGCCCGAGCGCGACTGAGCGCAAACGCTTGCGACCGGCGTCCGTCAGCTCACCGGACGGACGCCCGACGCATCATTACGTTTCCGATTCAAAAAACTTTCATCTAGCGTCCTTACACTTCGGTCCAGTTTTCAATCCGCCTTCACGAAGCTTGCCGCTCGCCTGCTTCGCGAAGGCCATGCTTCCAACAACCGAAACTGGACTCCACATGCCCGCGTTGCCCAATGCTTCCCGTCGTCAGGCCCTGAAGATCCTCGCCGGCGCGCCGATGCTTCCCCTTTCCGGCCTCGCGCTGCCGGCCCTGCTGACGGGTTGCGGCGGCGACGACGATCCCGCGTCGACGCCGGTCGCCGCCGCCTATACGTCGGCGGCATTCTCGGCGATGGCCGCGCCGACGCTCGACAACGCGGCCGCGATGGCCACGACGACGGTTGGCTCGACGCTGGCGGTGTCGTTCTCGGACGGCTCGTCGCGCAACTTCAAGCTCGCGTACAAGCCGTTCTTCGTGACCGGCGACATGGTGCCGGACGGCAACGGCGGCACGACGCTCGCGGGCGGCTACTACGACATCAACAACCAGCCGATCATCGATCGCTCGGTCGCCGGCAAGGAACGCCAGTTCTATTCCGACTGCCCGGACGGCAGCTCGCTGCTGACGCTGAAGAACGCCACCGTGCCCGGCGTGAAGGGCAACGCGGTGTTCGCGGTCGTGCAGTTCGAATACACGACGCGCGACCAGGCGAGCGCATCGCAGTACGGCCAGCTGCCGTCGCCGATCGCGGTGATCACGCTCGACCAGGACCCGGCCACCGGCGCGCTGAAGGTCGTGAAGTACCACAACGTCGACACGTCGAAGGCGCACGGCCTGTGGATCACCTGCGGCGCGAGCCTGTCGCCGTGGGGCACGCACCTGTCGAGCGAGGAATACGAGCCGGACGCGACGAAGGCCGCGACCGACGCGCAGTTCAAGGCATTCAGCAAGAACACGTTCGGCGACGAGACGAAGGCGAACCCCTACCACTACGGCCACCTGCCCGAGATCACCGTGAATCCGGACGGCACCGGCACCGTGAAGAAGCACTACTGCCTCGGCCGCATCTCGCACGAGCTGATCCAGGTGATGCCGGACCAGCGCACCGTGATGATGGGCGACGACGCGACCAACGGCGGCCTGTTCATGTTCGTCGCGGACAAGGCGGCCGACCTGTCGGCCGGCACGCTGTACGTCGCGAAGTGGACGCAGACGTCGTCCGCCGGCGCGGGCACCGCGACGCTCACGTGGATCAGGATCGGCCACGCGACCAGCAGCGAGATCGAAGCGCTCGCGAACACGCTGAAGGCGTCGGACATCATGGACCTCGCGACCGTCGACCCGAACGATGCGAGCTACACGAAGATCCATTTCGGCGGCAAGTTCAACTGGATGCGCGTGAAGCCGGGGATGGAAAAGGCGGCCGCGTTCCTCGAGACGCACCGCTACGCGGCGCTCATCGGCGGCAGCATGGCGTTCACGAAGCTCGAAGGCACGACCGTGAACGCGAAGGACAAGATCGTCTACACGGCGATGTCGCGGATCGAGACGTCGATGGTCAAGGGCAACGCGGTGTCGCGCGACGTCGCGGTCGACAAGAAGATCGCCGCGGGCGCCGTCTACGCGCTGAACCTGAAGGCCGGCCAGCGCGACACGACGGGCGCCGCGATCGACAGCGAATGGGTGCCGGTCGACATGGGCGCGCCGGCCGCGCTGGTCGGCGAGGATCTCGCCGCGGCCGACGCGCTCGGCAACCTCGCGAACCCGGACAAGATCGCGAATCCGGACAATCTGAAGTTCTCCGAAAAGCTGCGCACGCTGTTCATCGGCGAAGACTCGGGGATGCACGTGAACAACTTCCTGTGGGCCTACAACGTCGACACGAAGTCGCTCGCGCGCGTGCTGTCGTGCCCGGCCGGCGCCGAATCGACGGGCCTGCACGCGGTCGACGAAATCAACGGCTGGACGTACATCATGAGCAACTTCCAGCACGTGGGCGACTGGGAATCGCCGCTGCACGACAAGGTCAAGCCGACGCTCGACCCGCTCGTGCGCGCGAACTACAAGGATCGCTTCGGCGCCAGCGTCGGCTACCTGACGGCCGAGCAGACCAGCATCAAGCTCGCGAAGGGCTGACCGGCCACGCACGAGGGGCGTGGCTCGCCAGCCGGGCACGCCCACCGGGCCCCTTTCTTCATCATCGTTCATTCGTCGGCGCTCCACGCCGTTTCACGCGCGATGCCCACTGTGGGCATCGCGCTTTTTTTTGCGTGGGCGAATCGTGCAAGCAGCGCAAACGGCACGCGCAAGCAGGCGCGAAACCGGCCAGGACGGGGCGTTTGCGGCGATCGGGGGATAATACGGGCCTGACGCGTCCGGGCGGACGGTCGGAAAGACAGGCAAAAAAAAGCGCCACGGAGACCGTGGCGCTAAAAAAGTTCTAGCCATTCCGAGGGCCGTGCTAGAACCTGAGAGACTGCGCGAAACATCGTTGCCGGTTAAACTCTTGAAACGATGTTTCGAAAACGTGAGACATTCTTTCCGTTTCCGCCCGACAAGTCAAGCGGTATTTGCACCGGTTCATGCACTTTCCGGCAATGCTCCTTTGAGCGTTTTCCTAATAAACCAAGGGTGAACCCGTAAAATCTCATCCAATGACCGGTTTGCCCTCGGAACATGCATCCTTTGACAATAGTCCTACAATACCAACAAAATTGAAATCGAGTTTCGGAATTAGAGAGAATCCCTCGTGTCGACACCTGTAACCTCTCCCGCGTCGCGGGACCGTGAATCGTCGCCCGACGAGATCACCGCCCTTGCCCGCGGCCTCGCCGTGCTGCGCCGCATCGCGGCTGCCGACGCGCCCGTCAGCAACCGCGAACTGACCGAATTGACCGGCATCCCGAAGCCGACCGTCTCGCGCATCACCGCGACGCTCGTCAGCGCCGGCTTCCTGTTCCAGTTGCCCGACAGCGAGCGCTTCGTGCTGACCGCGTCGGTGCTCGAACTGAGCCACGGTTTCCTGCGCAACTTCGACATCCGCGCGCGTTCGCGGCCGTTCATGATCGAGCTGGCCGAGCGCACGTCGCTGTCCGTGCACCTCGCGGTGCGCGACCGGCTCGACATGGTCGCGATCGACGTGATCCGCCCGCGCTCGGCCGTGCTCGTCACGCGCCTCGAGATCGGCTCGCGGATGGACATCGCGCGTACGGCCGTGGGCCGCGCGTATCTCGCCGCGCTCGAGGACGACGAGCGCCGCCAGCTGCTCGAGTCGCTGCGCACCACGGCCGGCGACGACTGGCCGCACGTATCCGCCCGCCTGACGCCCGCGCTCGACGAAGCGATGCGCGACGGCCACGCGATCGCGATCGGCGAATGGCGCGAAGGCCTGAATGCGGTCGCGGCCGGTTTCGTCGGCCCGTCGGGCCAGCGCTATTCGGTGAATTGCGGCGGCGCGTCGCACCAGTGTCCGCCCGAATGGCTGCAGCAGCACGTGGTGCCCGCGCTGCAGGAATGCATCACGAAAATCACCCGCGAAATCGGCGGCGCGCCGGCCCGGCGCATCGGCCTGTAACCGTTTCGTCATCGCGCCGTCGCGTTGTGTAACGACCGTAACCCGTTGAAAGATAGACCGCTGGACTGTAACGGGGACGGCACGTAGGATCATGCCCATCGTCGCGCCGCATTCGCGGTGCGCACCGCTCTTTTCCCGCGCGGATCGGCGGGGCCCCGGACCGAGCCGGGCCGCCCCGTCCCGTCACCCGCACGCCCACGCGCAGCCGAGCAGCCCGATTTCCGGCCCGCCTCGCCGTCTTCCTGACAGAACACGATGGATAACGAACAAAAGCCCACGCCCCCTTCGAAAGACCCCGCGCCCGCCGTCGCCCGGCGCCCGCGCCGCACGCTGCTGATCGGCACCGCCGCGGTCGTCGTGATCGGCGGCCTGTTGTGGTGGCACCCGTGGAACCGCACGCCGGCGGCAGGCAGCACCGCGAAAGGCGCGGGCGCCAGCGCCGCCGCGGGCAGCCATCGCGGCCGCGGCGGCCCCGCCGCGATGGCGAACATGCCGCAGCCGGTGCAGGTCGCGACCGCGACGCAGGGCGAGATGCCGATCGTGCTGTCCGCGCTCGGCACGGTCACGCCGCTCGCGAACGTGACGGTGAAGACGCAGCTGTCGGGCTACCTGCAGTCGGTGTCGTTCCAGGAAGGCCAGCTCGTCAAGAAGGGCGACGTGCTCGCGCAGATCGACCCGCGTCCGTACCAGGTCGCGCTCGAGAACGCCGAAGGCACGCATGCGCGCGACGCGGCGCTGCTCGCGACCGCCCGCCTCGACCTGAAGCGCTACCAGACGCTGCTGTCGCAGGACTCGATCGCGTCGCAAACCGTCGATACGCAGGCGTCCCTCGTCAAGCAGTACGAAGGCGCGGTGAAGACCGACCAGGCCGCGATCGATTCCGCGAAACTCAATCTCACGTATGCGCGCATCACGGCGCCGGTGTCGGGCCGCGTCGGCCTCCGCCAGGTCGACCCCGGCAACTACGTGACGCCGGGCGATACCAACGGCATCGTCGTGATCACGCAGTTGCAGCCGATGAGCGTGATCTTCACGACGTCGGAAGACAACCTGCCGCAAATCCTCAAGCAGGTGAACGCGGGCCAGAAGCTGTCGGTCACCGCGTACAACCGCAACAACACGGTGCCGCTCGAGACGGGCGCGCTCGCGACGCTCGACAACCAGATCGACACGAGCACCGGCACGGTCAAGCTGCGCGCGAATTTCGATAACAAGGCAGGCATGCTGTTCCCGAATCAGTTCGTGAACACGCGGCTGCTCGTCGACGTGATGCGCAACGCGACGATCGTGCCGACCTCCGCCGTGCTGACGGGCTCGATCGGCCAGTTCGTCTACGTCGTCAAACCCGACGATACGGTGACCGTGCGCAAGGTCACGATCGGGCCGGTCGACGGCGAACGCACGAGCATCGTCAGCGGCGTCGCGCTCGGCGAGCGCGTGGTGACCGACGGCTCGGACCGCCTGCGCGAAGGCGCGAAGATCTCGATTCCGGCCGACAAGCCGAAAGGCGCGTCGGGCGCGCACGGCGCCGGCGCGGCGTCGGGCGCCTCGGCGGCCTCGGGCGCGGCCGGTCATCGCGGCGGACACAAGCACGGCGCGTCGCAGGCCGCGGCCCCCGCGGCCCAGTAACGCGCGGGCCGCTCGATGAATCCATCCCGCCTCTTCATTCTCCGGCCGGTCGGCACCGCTCTCCTGATGGCGGCGATCATGCTGGCCGGTCTCGTCGCGCTGCGCTTCCTGCCGCTCGCCGCGCTGCCCGAAGTCGACTATCCGACGATCCAGGTCCAGACCTTCTATCCGGGCGCGAGCCCGGAGGTGATGACGTCGTCGGTCACCGCGCCGCTCGAACGCCAGTTCGGGCAGATGCCGTCGCTGAACCAGATGTCGTCGCAAAGCTCGGCCGGCGCGTCGGTGATCACGCTGCAGTTCTCGCTCGACCTGCCGCTCGACATCGCCGAACAGGAAGTGCAGGCCGCGATCAACGCGGCCGGCAACCTGCTGCCGTCCGACCTGCCCGCCCCGCCGATCTACGCGAAGGTGAACCCGGCCGATGCGCCGGTCCTGACGCTCGCCGTCAAGTCGAAGACGCTGCCGCTCACGCAGGTGCAGGACCTCGCGGACACGCGCCTCGCGATGAAGATCTCGCAGATCGCCGGCGTCGGCCTCGTGAGCCTGTCGGGCGGCAACCGGCCGGCCGTGCGGATCCAGGCGAACCCGACCGCGCTCGCGCAGTACGGGATGAACCTCGACGACCTGCGCACGACGATCTCGAACCTGAACGTCAACACGCCGAAGGGCAACTTCGACGGCCCGACGCGCGCGTATACGATCAACGCGAACGACCAGCTGACGAGCGCCGACCAGTACAACAGCGCGGTCGTCGCGTACAAGAACGGCCGCCCGGTGATGCTGACCGACGTCGCGACGGTCGTCGCCGGCTCGGAGAACACCAAGCTCGGCGCATGGGTGAATGCGGACCCGGCGATCATCCTGAACGTGCAGCGCCAGCCGGGCGCGAACGTGATCGCGACCGTCGACGCGATCAAGGCGCAGTTGCCGAAGCTGCAGGAAACGCTGCCGGCCGCGCTCGACGTCGAGATCGTCACCGACCGCACGACGATGATCCGCGCGGCCGTGCGCGACGTGCAGTTCGAGCTGCTGCTCGCGGTCGCGCTCGTCGTGCTGGTGATGTACCTGTTCCTCGCGAACGTCTACGCGACGATCATCCCGAGCCTGTCGGTGCCGCTGTCGCTGATCGGCACGCTCGCGGTGATGTACATGGCCGGCTTCTCGCTGAACAACCTGTCGCTGATGGCGCTCACGATCGCGACCGGCTTCGTCGTCGACGACGCGATCGTGATGATCGAGAACATCGCGCGCTACGTCGAGGAAGGCGAATCGGGGCTCGAGGCCGCGCTGAAGGGTTCGCGGCAGATCGGCTTCACGATCATCTCGCTGACGGTGTCGCTGATCGCGGTGCTGATCCCGCTGCTGTTCATGGGCGACGTGGTCGGCCGCCTCTTCCACGAATTCGCGATCACGCTCGCGGTGACGATCGTGATCTCGGCGATCGTGTCGCTCACGCTCGTGCCGATGCTGTGCGCGAAGCTGCTGCGCCATTCGCCGCCGCCGGAGAGCCACCGCTTCGAGGCGCGCGTGCACCGCGCGATCGACTGGGTGATCGCGCGCTACGCGGTCGCGCTCGAATGGGTGCTGAACCGCCAGCGCTCGACGCTCGTCGTCGCGCTGCTGACGCTCGGGCTGACCGCCCTGCTCTATGTGTTCGTGCCGAAGGGCTTCTTCCCCGCGCAGGACACCGGCGTGATCCAGGCGATCACGCAGGCGCCGCAGTCGATCTCGTACGGCGCGATGGCCGAACGCCAGCAGGCGCTCGCGGCCGAAATCCTGAAGGACCCGAACATCGACAGCCTAACGTCGTTCATCGGCGTCGACGGCAGCAACATCACGCTGAACAGCGGCCGGATGCTGATCAACCTGAAGGCACGCGACGAACGCACCGAAACCGCCGCGCAGATCATCCGCGACTTGCAGCAGCGCGTCGCGAACGTCACCGGCATTTCGCTGTTCATGCAGCCGGTGCAGGACCTGACGATCGATTCGACGGTCAGCCCGACGCAGTACCAGTTCATGCTGACGAGCCCGAACTCGGAAGAATTCGCGACCTGGGTGCCGAAGCTCGTCGCGCGGCTGCAGCAGGAGCCGTCGCTCGCCGACGTCGCGACCGACCTGCAGAGCAACGGCCAGTCGGTGTACATCGAGATCGACCGCGCGAGCGCCGCGCGCTTCGGCATCACGCCGGCGACCGTCGACAACGCGCTGTACGACGCGTTCGGCCAGCGCATCGTGTCGACGATCTTCACGCAGTCGAACCAGTACCGCGTGATTCTCGAATCGGAGCCGAAGGAGCAGCACTACGCGCAATCGCTGAACGACATCTACCTGCCGTCGGCCGGCGGCGGCCAGGTGCCGCTGTCGTCGATCGCGTCGTTCCACGAGCGGCCGTCGCCGCTGCTGGTCGCGCACCTGTCGCAGTTCCCGTCGACGACCATCTCGTTCAACCTCGCGCCGGGCGCGTCGCTCGGCGAGGCCGTCAAGGCGATCGAGGCCGCCGAGAAGGACATCGGCCTGCCCGGCTCGTTCCAGACGCGCTTCCAGGGCGCGGCGCTCGCGTTCCAGGCGTCGCTGTCGAACCAGCTGTTCCTGATCCTCGCGGCGGTCGTCACGATGTACATCGTGCTCGGCGTGCTGTACGAGAGCTACATCCACCCGATCACGATCCTGTCGACGCTGCCGTCGGCCGGCGTCGGCGCGCTGCTCGCGCTGATGATCACCGGGCACGACCTCGACATCATCGGGATCATCGGCATCGTGCTGCTGATCGGCATCGTAAAGAAGAACGCGATCATGATGATCGACTTCGCGCTCGAGGCCGAACGCGTCGAAGGCAAGCCGCCGCGCGAGGCGATCTACCAGGCGTGCCTGCTGCGCTTCCGGCCGATCCTGATGACGACGCTCGCCGCGCTGCTCGGCGCGGTGCCGCTGATCGTCGGCTCCGGCGCGGGCTCCGAGCTGCGCCAGCCGCTCGGGATCGCGATCGCCGGCGGCCTGATCGTGTCGCAGGTGCTGACGCTGTTTACGACGCCCGTGATCTATCTCGGCTTCGACTCGCTCGCGCGCCGCGTGCGCGGCTGGTTCGAACGCCACGGCCCGCAAGCCGGCACGCGCACGGATGCGTAAATGAAACGACCCCCACGCTCACTTCGTTCGCTGCCCCCCACGGGGGCGGTCGGCACCCTTGGGGCGGCCCAGCGAGTGCCGACATGAACCTGTCGCGTCCCTTCATCACCCGCCCCGTCGCGACGACGCTGCTCGCGCTCGGCGTCGCGCTCGCGGGCCTGTTCGCGTTCATCAAGCTGCCGGTGTCGCCGCTGCCGCAGGTCGATTTCCCGACGATCTCGGTGCAGGCGTCGCTGCCGGGCGCGAGCCCGGAAACGGTCGCGACCAGCGTGACGAGCCCGCTGGAGCGGCACCTCGGCTCGATCGCGGACGTCTCCGAAATGACGTCGACGAGCACGGTCGGCAATGCACGGATCATCCTGCAGTTCGGCCTGAACCGCGACATCGACGGCGCCGCGCGCGACGTGCAGGCCGCGATCAACGCGGCGCGCGCCGATCTGCCCGCCGCGCTGAAGAGCAACCCGACCTACCGCAAGGTCAACCCGGCCGATTCGCCGATCATGGTCGTCGCGCTGACCTCGGAAACGGCGTCGCCGGCGAAGGTGTACGACGCCGCATCGACGGTGCTGCAGCAGTCGCTGTCGCAGATCGACGGGATCGGCCAGGTCACCGTGAGCGGCTCCGCGAACCCGGCCGTGCGCGTCGAGCTCGAACCGCAGTCGCTGTTCCACTACGGGATCGGCCTCGAGGACGTGCGCGCCGCGCTGGCCTCCGCGAACGCCAACGCGCCGAAGGGCGCGATCGAGTTCGGCCCGCAGCGCTTCCAGCTCTATACGAACGACCAGGCGTCCCAGGCGTCGCAATACCGCGACCTCGTCGTCGCGTACCGCAACGGCTCGGCCGTGCGGCTGTCCGACCTGTCCGACGTCGTCGATTCGGTCGAGGACCTGCGCAACCTCGGTTTGTCGAACGGCAAGCGCGCGGTGCTCGTGATCCTCTACCGGTCGCCCGGCGCGAACATCATCGAGACGCTCGACCGCGTGCGCGCGGCGCTGCCCCAGCTCACCGCGTCGCTGCCGGCCGACATCACGGTCACGCCGGTGCTCGACCGCTCGACCACCATCCGCGCGTCGCTGAAGGACACCGAGCACACGCTGCTGATCGCGATCAGCCTCGTCGTGATGGTCGTGTTCCTGTTCCTGCGCAACTGGCGCGCGACGCTGATCCCGAGCGTCGCGGTGCCGATCTCGATCGTCGGCACGTTCGGCGCGATGTACCTGCTCGGCTTCTCGATCGACAACCTGTCGCTGATGGCGCTGATCGTCGCGACCGGCTTCGTCGTCGACGACGCGATCGTCGTGCTCGAGAACATCTCGCGGCACATCGAGAACGGCAAGCCGCGGATGCAGGCGGCGTTCGACGGCGCCCGCGAAGTCGGCTTCACGGTGCTGTCGATGAGCATCTCGCTCGTCGCGGTGTTCCTGCCGATCCTGCTGATGGGCGGGATCGTCGGGCGCCTGTTCCGCGAGTTCGCGCTGACGCTGTCGCTCGCGATCGCCGTGTCGCTCGCGGTGTCGCTCACGCTCACGCCGATGATGTGCGCGCGCCTGCTGCCGGAACAACACGACCCGCAAAGCGAGGGCCGCTTCGGGCGCTTCCTCGAACGCGGCTTCGCGCGCATGCAGCGCGGCTACGAGCGTTCGCTGTCGTGGGCGCTGCGCCGGCCGCTGCTGATCCTGCTGACGCTGTTCGCGACGATCGGGCTGAACCTCTACCTGTACGTCGTCGTGCCGAAGGGCTTTTTCCCGCAGCAGGACACCGGGCTGATGATCGGCGGCATCCAGGCCGACCAGTCGACGTCGTTCCAGGCGATGAAGCTGAAGTTCTCCGAGATGATGCGGATCGTGCAGGGCAACCCGAACGTGAAGAGCGTCGCGGGCTTCACCGGCGGCACGCAGACCAACTCGGGCTTCATGTTCGTCACGCTGAAGGACCGCACCGAGCGCAAGCTGTCGGCCGACCAGGTGATCCAGCAGCTGCGCCCGCGGCTGGCGGACGTGGCGGGCGCGCGCACGTTCCTGCAGGCGGCGCAGGACATCCGCGTCGGCGGCCGGCAGAGCAACGCGCAGTACCAGTTCACGCTGCTCGGCGATTCGAGCGCCGACCTGTACAAGTGGGGGCCGATCCTGACCGAAGCGCTGCAGAAGCGCCCCGAGCTGACCGACGTGAACTCCGACCAGCAGCAAGGCGGCCTCGAGGCGATGGTGACGATCGACCGCGCGACCGCCGCGCGGTTCGGCATCAAGCCCGCGCAGATCGACAACACGCTGTACGACGCGTTCGGCCAGCGCCAGGTCTCGACGATCTACAACCCGCTGAACCAGTACCACGTCGTGATGGAAGTCGCGCCGAAGTACTGGCAGAGCCCGGAGATGCTCAACCAGGTGTGGATCAGCACGTCGGGCGGCAGCGCGAACGGCTCGCAGACCACCAACGCGGCCGCCGGCACCTTCGTCGCGACCTCGGCCGGCACGTCGAGCGCCGGCACGGCCGCGCAGAGCGCCGCGGCGATCGCGTCCGACTCCGCGCGCAACCAGGCGCTCAACGCGATCGCGGCAAGCGGCAAGTCGAGCGCGTCGTCGGGCGCATCGGTGTCGACGTCGAAGTCGACGATGATCCCGCTGTCGGCGATCGCGACGTTCGGGCCGAGCACGACGCCGTTGTCGGTCAACCACCAGGGGCTGTTCGTCGCGACGACGATCTCGTTCAACCTGCCGCCGGGCGTGTCGCTGTCGCAGGCGACGCAGATCATCTATCAGACGATGGCGCAGATCGGCGTCCCGCCGACGATCGTCGGCAGCTTCCAGGGCACCGCGCAGGCGTTCCAGCAGTCGATGAACGATCAACCGATCCTGATCCTCGCGGCGCTGCTGGCCGTCTACATCGTGCTCGGGATCCTGTACGAGAGCTACATCCACCCGATCACGATCCTGTCGACGCTGCCGTCGGCCGGCGTCGGCGCGCTGCTCGCGCTGCTGCTGTTCAAGACCGAGTTCAGCATCATCGCGCTGATCGGCGTGATCCTGCTGATCGGCATCGTGAAGAAGAACGCGATCATGATGGTCGACTTCGCGATCGACCAGACGCGCAACAACGGGAAGTCGTCGTTCGACGCGATCCACGAGGCGTGCCTGCTGCGCTTCCGCCCAATCATGATGACGACGATGGCGGCGCTGCTCGGCGCGCTGCCGCTCGCGTTCGGCAGCGGCGACGGCGCCGAGCTGCGCGCGCCGCTCGGGATCGCGATCGCCGGCGGCCTGGTGATGTCGCAGGTGCTGACGCTCTATACGACGCCCGTCGTCTACCTGTACATGGACCGGTTCCGCGTATGGGGCGAGAAGCGCCGCAACCGCCGCGGCAATACCGGCGGGCCGGCGGTCGCCGGCGAGTGACGGAAAGCGGCTGCCCTTCGGGCAGCCGTCTTTTGCGCTTGATTGGCGGGCTCGGTTGCCGGACTTGTTTGCTGGCCGCGATCGGCTATCGTGTGTCCATGTCCACCGCCGCGCCTTCCCGGGAACCCGCCATGAACGTCCAGCTCAATCACACGATCGTCTGGTGCCGCGACAAGCATGCGTCGAGCCGCTTCGTCACCGAACTGCTGGAATTGCCGCCGCCGACGCCGTTCGGCGCAATGCTGGTCGTCGCGCTCGACAACGGCGTGTCGCTCGATTTTTACGAACAGGCGGGGGAAATCCGGTCGCAGCATTACGCGTTCCTGATCGACGAAGCCGGCTTCGACCGCGTGCTCGCGCGCATTCGCGAACGCGGGTTGCCGCACTGGGCCGATCCGGCGAAGCGGCAAGCCGGCGACATCTACCGCCACAACGGCGGACGCGGCGTGTACTTCGACGATCCGGACGGCCACTTCCTCGAAGTGATGACGCAGCCGTATGTGCTGAACGGGTAGCGCGGCAGGCCGGCGGGGCGCCGGCCCGGCATGCGCGGCGCGGGTGTCGCCCGGTTGCGGACGAGACCCGGCCGATTGTCCGACTGTCGCCCGCTGCCGTTACTCGGCGGCAGCCGTCGTCTTGCGCGGACGACGCGCGCGCGGCGCCGCCTTGCGGGCCGGTTTCTTCGGCTTGGCGGCGGCCAGGGCTTCGGCAGCCGCTTCGGGGAGTGCCGCGTCGTGCGACGGTTGCACGGCCTCGTCCCGAGCGTCGGACGCGCGAGCCGCCGGTTCGGCCGGCGCCGCCGCGTGCCGCTCGTCATGCGCCGCGTCGCGGTGCGGTTCGTCCGCATGCCGGCCGGGCACGTGCGCTTCGCCACCGTGTGTCGTATCGCCCTGCACGGCGGCGTCCGGCTTGCCGGCCGCGTGGCGACCGGCGCCCTTCGCGGCCGCGCCCTTCTTCGCGGCGGTCTTCTTGGCCGCGCTCTTGCGCGCGCGCTTGCGGCCATCCTTCGCGTCGCCGTGCGCGTCGGTCACATCGGGCGTGTCGGCCGTATCGGCCGGCGCCGCATCAGCGACCTCGGCAAACTCCGCGTCTTCCGCGTCGAACTGCACGCTTTCGTGAACGACCGCTTCCGCGCGCTGCCCGCGACGGTGCGCGTCGCGGCCGGCCGGTGCCGGCTCCGCCGCGCGCGCGCCGTGGTGCGCCGCGCCACCGTCACCGCCCGCCGCGACGTGCTCGGCCGCGGCCGACTGGCGGGCCCGCGACACGAACGCGCCCGACTTGTCGTCGCGCCCCACTTCGAGCAGGCCGCGCGCCTGCGCCTCGTCGAGCAGGTTGCCGAACGCGCGGAACCCGTAGTACGACTCGTTGAAGTCCGGCTTGCGACGCTTGATCGCGCTCTTGAGCACCGACGCCCAGATCTTGCCGACGTCGTCACGCTCCGACGCGAGCGCGTCGAACGTCTCGACCGCCAGCGCGATCGCCTCGGCCTTGCGCGCATCCATGTCGTGCTTGCGCGACGGCTCGTCCGGTCGCTTCGCGCCGCCGTTGCCCGCGCGCTGCTGTTCGCGCTTCGCGAGCGCACGCTGCTGCTCGCGCACCAGATCGTCGTAGAAGATGAATTCGTCGCAGTTCGCGACCAGCAGATCCGACGTCGATTTCTTCACGCCGACGCCGATCACCTTCTTCGCGTTCTCGCGCAGCTTCGACACGAGCGGCGAAAAATCCGAGTCGCCGCTGATGATCACGAACGTATCGACGTGCGACTTCGTGTAGCAGAGATCGAGCGCGTCGACGACGAGCCGGATGTCGGCCGAATTCTTGCCCGACTGGCGCACGTGCGGAATCTCGATCAGCTCGAAGCTGGCCTCGTGCATCGACGCCTTGAAGCCCTTGTAGCGATCCCAGTCGCAATAGGCCTTCTTCACGACGATGCTGCCCTTCAGCAGCAGGCGCTCCAGCACGGGCTTGATGTCGAATTTCTCGTACTTCGCATCGCGCACGCCGAGCGCGACGTTCTCGAAGTCGCAGAACACGGCCATGCTGACGTTGTCCAGGGGTAATGCCATGTGTACTCCAACCGGTGGGCCGACGCGTGATGCACGCGTAGCGGCGAAAAATGCATCGCGCACATGATAGCCGGTCGGCGCGTCATTCCCGCATCCGTGTGAACGAATGAACACCGGTACCCGGCACCGGTACGCCGAAGCCGGTACGCCCGATGCCGGTACGCCCCTTATTACGTGCGCACCGTCGGGGCGATTCGACATTACACTTGAGTTATCGGTCGTCCGTCCCTATCTGCACGGATGACGCATCGAGCAAGGAGCGGTTTCATGACGACGAAGGTACTGCTGATTGGCGCGACCGGCCGGACGGGCCAGGCCTGCGCGGATCTGCTGCTCAAGCAGCCGGAGTTCGAGGTCACGGCGCTCGTGCGCCGGCACGGCTATGCGCTGGCGGGCGCACGGGTCGTCGAGGCCGATCTGACGAACGATTTCTCGCACGCTTTCCAGGGCATCACGCACGTGATCTACGCGGCCGGCTCGGCCGAATCGGACGGCGCGACCGAAGAGGAGCAGGTCGACCGCGATGCGGTCGCCCGCGCGGCCGACTACGCGCTCGCGTTCAACGCGCAGAAGCTCGTGGTGGTCAGCTCGCTGTCCGCCTACCGGCCCGAGCACGGGCCCGACGCGCTGCACCACTATTCACGGATGAAGCGCGAAGGCGACGATCGCGTGATCGCGTCGGGCGTCGACTACGTGATCCTGCGCCCGGGCCCGCTGACGGACGATCCGGGCGTCGGCAAGATCGCGCTGACCGACACGTGGCTCGAGCCCGCGCCGCCCGTGTCACGCCAGGATGTGGCATGGGCCGCGATCGAGGCGATCAAGCTCGGCATCTCGCGCAAGGTCGTCGGCTTCGTCGGCGGCAGCGTGCCGATCGAACAGGCGCTGCGCGCATAACGGCCCGCTGTGCGCCGCCGGGAGGCGGCGCGTTCCCGTGCCCGCGGCCCGCACGACGGGCCGTTTTCACGCGCGGGCCAGCCGTTTTACTGCTTCGGATGCGCGTCGGCCCACGCCTTCACGGCGGCGAGCGTGTTCTCGACGTGCTTGTCGGGCGACAGGCTCGTGTATTCGTAGAGAATCTTCCCTTCCGGCGAAATCACGTAAGACACGCGGTTCGCCCGGTCGAGCGCCGGCAGCTTCGCGTCGTACTCGCGGATGATCTTCGCATCCGGGTCGGCCGCCACCGGGAACTTGCTGCGGCACTCGCTCACCGAGAACTTCGTCAGCGTGTCGATGTTGTCGGCCGACACGCCGATCACCGTCGCGCCGTAAGCCTTGTAACGGTCGACCGCGTCCGCGAACGCATGCGCCTCGATCGTGCAGCCCTTCGTGAACGCCGCCGGATAGAAATACAGCACGACCGGCCCCTGCTTCAGCGCGTCCGCGAGCGCGTACGTGTATGTCTTGCCGCCCAGCGACGCCTGCGTCGTGAAATTAGGCGCGGCCGCGCCCGGCTTCAGTTCCGCCTGCGCCACGAGCGCATGGCCGGCCACCAGCGCCGCCATGGCGCCCAGCAACAGTTTTCGCTTCATCTGCGTCCTCATTTCTTATAAAGTCGGCCTCGATACAGGCCACGCGGGCGTTCGCCTGCCGAACATCCGCGTGAAAGATCCGGCCGGCGGCAGCGCCGCCTGGGGCCGGTCCGTTAAAGATTTCGCACAGTCTGCCGTTATTCCTTCCGGACAACCGGTTCCAGCCCTTCACGTCAGCGAGAAACATGGAAGCCAACAGGAAACAGACGTCACGCAAGGGCTCCTGGCGCAGCGCCTTGCATACGCTGCGCCGCTTCGCTCGGTCGGGCGGCGCGCTGATGCCCGCGCGCGCGGTCGCGCCGCGACGCGACGACTCCGTGCGCAACTGGCTGGAACAGACGGTCGGCACGGTGGATTTCCTCGCCCACGTCGACCGCGAGTTGCGCTTTCTGTACGTGTCCGACGCGAGCCTGCGCTTCATCGGCTACCACCGCGACTACCTGCATACGCTGACGCTGCGCGACCTGATCGCCGAACAGGATACCGCGGCGCTCGAAGGCCTGCTCGCTCGCGCCGCGCGGTCGGGCCAGGTCGAGAAGGCGACGATGTGCATCGTCAAGTCGCTCACCTACCCGCTGGACGTCGAGGTCCGCGCGTTCAAGAGCCGCCACCACGGCGTCGACGGCTTCGCGATCGCGGCGTTCGACGTGTCGTCGTGGCGCGCGCTCGAGGCGCGTCTGACCTACGAAATGCACCACGACCCGATGACGGGGCTCGACAACCTGTCCGCGCTCGTGCCGGCGCTGATGCGCGCGCAGCAGACCGCCGACGAGGACGGCACCTGCGCGGCGCTGCTGCTGCTCGACCTCGACGACTACCAGCGGATCAACCGCGCGCTCGGCTACGACGCGGGCGACATGCTGCTGCGCGAGACCGCGCAGCGGCTGAAGGCGCTCGTCACGCCGGACGAGCAGCTCGCGCGCGTCGCGAGCGACAAGTTCGCGGTCGTGCTGGGCGCACCGGACCGCACGCAGGCGAGCCATGCCGCCGATTCGCTCGCGCGCCGGCTGCAGGCCGCGGTGCGCGAGCCCTACGTGTTCCAGGGCCAGACCGTGCACCTGTCCGCGAGCATCGGCATCGCGCTCTATCCGGACGAACGCGCCGCGCCGCATCGCGCGCAGCATCACAGCCCGCTGCTGCGCCGCGCCGACCACGCGCTCTCCCAGGCGAAGGCATCGGGCGGCAACGCGCTCGCGTTCCATGCGCCCGTCGACGATCCGGCCGACGCCGAACGGCTCAAGCTCGAAGCCGACCTGTACGACGGCGTGCGCAACGGCGAGTTTTCGCTGCATTTCCAGCCGATCACGCGCAGCCAGTCGGGCGCGGTGGTCGGCGTCGAGGCGCTGATCCGCTGGCGCCATCCGGTGCATGGCCTCGTGCCGCCGGCCACCTTCATCCCGCTCGCCGAATCGATCGGCCTGATCAACTACCTCGGCAACTGGGTGCTCAAGGCCGCGTGCATGCAGCTCGTCGCGTGGGACGGCCAGGGCCTCGCGCTCCAATACGTGGCGGTCAACGTGTCGCCGCAGCAGTTCCGCGACCCGCGCTTCACGCAGAGCGTGCGCGAGGCGATCGCGCTGACCGGCATCGACCCGCGCCGCATCGTGCTCGAAATCACCGAAAGCCTGCTGATGCACGATCCCGCGCACGCGAAAATGCTGCTCGAGGAGCTGACCGGTCTCGGCATCCGCTTCGCGATCGACGATTTCGGCACCGGCTATTCGAGCCTGGCCTATCTGCAGCGCTTCCCGCTCGCGAAGCTGAAGATCGACCGCAGTTTCGTCGAGAACCTGCTGACGTCGCGCAACGACCGCGCGATCGTGTCGGCGGTGGTCGGCCTCGCGCAAACACTGGATCTCGAGCTCGTCGCCGAAGGCGTCGAGACCGAGGCGCAGCGCGAGCTGCTGACGGAGATGGGCTGCAATCACATCCAGGGCTGGCTCGTCTGCCAGGCGCTGCCGTCCGAGGAGCTCGCGCGGCGCTTCGAGGCGCAGCAGCTGCACCTGCACGCCGCCGCCTGACGCGCGCGGCGAACCGAAAGATCCGTATGTCAACCACCGAATACCTGCCCCGCACCGCGCTGCTCGACAAGCTGTGGGCCCGGATGAACGAACGGGGCGATTTCCCGCTGCTGTCGGAATCGCTGCGCGCGACGATGGCCGCGATGAAGAACGACGACCTCGACTTCACCGCGCTCGTGCGCGTCGTGCTGTCGGACTTCGCGCTCACGCAGAAAGTGCTGCGGCTCGCGAACTCCGCGATGTACATGGCGTTCGGCGGTAACATCACCACCGTGACCCGCGCGCTGATGGTGCTCGGCATGGACGCCGTCGGCCATCTCGTGGTCGGGTTGAAGCTCGTCGACCACTTCCATCAGAGCACGCCGCGACGCATCGACGCGAAGCTTGAGCTGAACCGTGCGCTGCTGTCCGGCTGCGTCGCGCGCAAGCTCACCGAGCACGCCGAACTGCGCGGCGGCGAGGAAGCCATCGTCTGCACACTGATGCGCCAGGTCGGCAAACTGCTGGTGGTCTGCTATCTCGACAGCGAATGGGACCGCATCCGCCGCCGCGCGGCCGAGCTGAACGGCGACGAAGCGGCCGCCTGCGTCGACGTGCTCGGCGTCGGCTTCGACGAGATCGGCGTCGAAGCGGCCGCGCGCTGGAGGCTGCCCGAGGTGATCTGCGGCGGGATGGCCGACGACGATCGCGCCACCCGCGCCGACGCGTTCGACAACGAAGACGGTGACGCCCGCCACGCGGGCCCGGCTGGCGACGACGGCTCGGCCGATCGCATCCGCTGGCTGCGCGCGGTGAGCCGCTGCTCGACCGACGTCGCCGGCGCGCTCGTCATGCCCGCGAGCCCGCAGCGCGACGCGCGCATCGCGGCGCTCGCGCAGCACTACGGCGCCGAGCTCGACATGGAGGCCGACGCGCTCGTCGAGATCGCCGATCGGCTCGCGCGCGAGGAAGCGAGCGACACCATGATGCGCGAGATCGTCGAGCTGCGCGCGAACGCCGATGCGATCGCGCGCGCGCAGGCCGCGCCCGAGGCCTGCCTCGAAGCCGGCCTCGCGGACTTGCGCGCGCTGCCGTCCGAGCACGTGCTGACGCCGGTGCTCGCGCTCGCGTCGGAAAGCCTGCTGGCCGGCCTCGCGTTCACGCGCACCGTGATGTTCGTGCGGCACGACGACGGCACCTTCGCCGCGCGCCTGGGCTTCGGCCCCGGCGTCGATACGGCGCTCGACCGGCTGCATTTCGACGAACGCTTCGAGCCGGACGTGTTTCATCTCGCGATCTCGAACTCGGTCGGCATCTTCATCGAGCAGGCGCAGGACCCGAAGATGACGAAGCGCCTGCCCGCGTGGTATCTCGACGCGTTCGACGACGCGCGTGCGTTCGTGCTGCTGCCCGTGCGCGTCGGCACGACGAGCGTCGCGCTGCTGTACGGCGACTGGGCCGGCGCGCAACCCGCGCGCAAGATCTCGCAGCAGGAGATGGCCGTGCTCAACGAACTCGCGCGCGAGCTGGGACGGTTCTTCGCCGCGCAGCCCGGCTGACGGCGGGCCAGCCTCCCGTCGTTTTCGCTCCCCAAAAGCAAACCGGCCGCATCAGCAGCCGGTTTTTTACCATCGTGCGATCGAGCGAGGCGCTTACTTGAGCGTGACAGGCACGCTGAAGTACTTCTTCGCGAGGTTGTCGATCGTGCCGTCGGCCTTCAGGTCCTTCAGCGCCTGATCGAGCGCGGTCTTCAGCGCCGCGTCGTTCTTGCGCAGGCCGAAGCCGACGCCCGAGCCGAGGATCTCGGCGTCGCTGACCGTACCGCCCGCGAACGCGAAGCCCTGGCCTTGCGGCTTCGTCAGGAAGCCCTTCGAGCCCGCTTCCGAATCCTGGAACGTCGCGTCGAGACGGCCCGACTTCAGGTCGGCATACGCCAGATCCTGCGTCTGATACGGCACGACATCAACGCCGGCCGGCGCCCACTTCTTCTTCGCGTACGCTTCCTGGATCGTGCCCTGCAGCACGCCGACGCGCTTGCCCTTCAGCGATTGCGGGGTCGGCAGCAGGCCGCTGCCCTGCTTCGCGATCAGCTGGTTCGGAATCGTGTAGATCGGATCGGTGAACGCGATCGCATGCTTGCGCTGGTCGGTAATCGTCATGTCCGAGTTGATCGCGTCGAACTTGCGCGCCTGCAGCGCCGGGATCAGGCCGTCGAAGTCGTTCTCGACCCACACGCACTTCGTCTTCAGCTTCGCGCACACCGCGTTGCCGATGTCGATGTCGAAGCCGGTCAGCTTGCCGTCGGGCGTCTTGTATTCGAACGGTGCGTACGAGGCCTCGACGCCGAACCGGATCTCCTTCAGATCCGCGGCAAACGCGCTGCCTGCCGCCACCGCCGATGCCGCTACCACCGCGTGCGCGGCCACTTTACGCCAATCCAACTTCATCAGGTGTTCTCCTCGATACTCGAATGTTCCGGAACGACGGACGCATGCATCATTGCAGGGTCGAATGCCACCGACAATGCCCACGCGGCGCCGTGATGCGGCGCAACAGCCGCAAGGCCGCGATTGTACCAATCCGCGCGGCCCGATACGGCAAAGCGGCCGCCGGTGCGCGATGCTGCGCTGCGCGCACGGCGGCCGCCGCGCGACCCGTCGAACTTGCAAGACGGTGTCGCAAATATGCAAGCGCGCCGTCCGCGCAGCGGGCGGGCGTCATCGCAAAAAATGAATCGACTGCCGGACGATGCGCGGTCCGCACGATTGCACGTCGATCAGACGAGCGCCGCCAGCGTGTCGCGCGTCGTATCGACGACGAGCAAGCCCGCGCGCAAACCCGGCTTCACGGTCGGGTTCGGAAATACGATGCGTTCCTCGTCGTGCTTCACCGTATAGCGGTAGTCGCCGTCCTGCGCGAGCACCGTGCCGCGCGCGAACGCGGTGAAGTTCGCGACGTCGGCCGCGACGAACAGCTCCAGCGCATCGCTCTGCTTGGTGATCTGATCGATCACCGTGAACACCCGCGGCAATGAGGCGTCGACGTCACGCCGCTCACCCGACACGAGCTTGCGCACCGCGCGGTCGGCCGGCGCGAAGCGCGTCAGGTCGTTCTGGCCGAACGGCCGCACCTTGCCGAGTTCCAGCGTGCACGCGAGCGCGCCGCACTGCTCAGCCGTGAAATGCGAATACGTGTTGCCCTTCGCGGTATGCAGCAGCACGGCCGCGATGCGTGCATCGCCGAGCCATTCGACCATCGCGCGCGTCGGCGGCGTGCCCGTATGCGGCAGCAGCGCGAATTGCTCGAAGACCGATGCGCGAATCGCCGTGTGCATGTCGATGTGCCAGCGCGCGCTGCCTGCCGGCGCGGCCGCGAAGAATGCGGCGGCCGCCGCCTCGAGCTGCGCGGCGCGCGGCGCTTCGCGGCTCGCGCTCACCTGCGCGTGACGGCCGCTGAACAGGCGGTTCAGGTCGTCGTCGAGATAGCGTTCGCCCGCACGCATCGCCGGCACGTTGCCGAGCACGACCAGCAGCCGGCACGCGAGCGGCAGCGCGCCCGCCGCGAGATCGCGTACCAGCATCGACAGCAGCTCGATCGGCGCCGTCTCGTCGCCGTGCACGCCGGCCGACACGAGCACGCTCGCGCGCGCCGCGGCGTCGGCCGCCGCCGGTTCGAACGCGAGCAGCCCGTCGCCGAGCCAGCGCCAGCGCACCGCGCCGCCCGCGCACGCGCCGTCCCGTTCGGCCGGCGCGCCACCGGCCAACGTGAACGCGAGGAAGTCGTCGAGCAGCGCGGCGGCCGGCATCCGTGCCTCAGCGCTGGAAGTCATACAGCGAACCGACGCGCAGGATCTGCGTAAGCTCATCGAGCGCCGTGCGCGATTCGTCGAGCAGCGCCGGATCGGCGAGGTCTTCCGGGGCGAGGCGATCGCGATAGTGCGTGTCGATCCACGCGTCGAGCGACGCGAACAGCGTGTCGTTGATCCACACGTTCGACGTGACGGCCGCGCGCTCGGCTTCGGTCAGCACGACGCGCAGACGCAGGCACGCGGGGCCGCCGCCGTTCTTCATGCTTTCGCGCAGGTCGAACACGAGCACGTCGTGAATCGGGCCGTTGCCGGCAACCAGTTGATCGAGATAGGCGGCGACCCGCTCGTTCTCGCGGCATTCCTGCGGCACGACGAGCACCTGCGAGCCGTCCGCGCGCGACAGCAGCTGGCTGTTGAACAGATACGACGTGACCGCATCGTTCACGCTCACCGCTGCGTCGGGCACCTCGATCACGTTCAGGCGCGCCCCGCGTGCGTCGAGCGCGGCGGTCAGCGTGTCGTAGATCGCCTGCTTGTTGACGAACGCGCGTTCGTGCGTGAACAGCGTGTCCCGGTTGCCGACCGAGATCACGTCGTTGTGGAACACGCCCGCGTCGATCACGTCCGGATCCTGTTGCGCGTAGACCGTCGCTTCCTCGGCGAGCCCGTGGCGATGCGCGACTGCGCGGCTCGCCTCGAAGGTCTGCCGTGCCGGGAAGCGCTTCGGCTCGGGGCCGCGGCGGTATTCGGCGCGGCCGTACACGAAGAATTCGACGCCCGGCTTGCCGTATTCCGCGCAGAAGCGCGTGTGGTTCGCCGCGCCTTCGTCGCCGAGCGCCGGCGTGCCCGTCAATGCTTCGTGCACCGCGAAGTGCGTGGGGTCCGCGAACAGCGTCGACAGCGTGCGGCGCGTCGCTTCGTGCTCGATCGCGCGATGCAGCTTGCTGCACAGGTTCGCCGGCGTGAAATGCACGCGGCCGTCGCTCGTGTCGGCCGACGGGCTGACGGTGGCCGCGTTCGCGGTCCACATCGCCGACGCCGAGCTCGCCGCGGCGAGCAGTTCGGGCGCCTGCTTCGCCGCCTTCGCGATCACGTCCGCGTCTTTGCCGGAGAAGCCGAGCTCGCGCAACAGGCGCAGCGACGGCCGCTCCTGCGGCGGCAGCACGCCTTGCGCGAAACCGAGGTCCGCGAGCTGCTTCATCTTGCGCAGCCCCTGCTTCGCGGCGGCCTTCGGGTTCGCGGCCGACTTCTCGTTGTTCAGCGACGCCACGTTGCCGAACGACAGCCCGGCGTAGTTGTGGGTCGGGCCGACGAGCCCGTCGAAATTGGCTTCTTGTGCGTTCATCGTCGCTCCCTCGATCAGAAATGCAGGCCCGGCGACAGGCTCGCGGGCAAAGTCAGTTGCGTGCTTTCCACCGACGCCATCGGGTACGCGCAATAGTCGGCCGCGTAGTACGCGCTCGGCCGATGGTTGCCCGAGCGGCCGGTGCCACCGAACGGCGCGGCCGACGATGCGCCGTTGGTCGGGCGGTTCCAGTTGACGATCCCGGCGCGGATCGTGCGGCGGAAGTGATCCCATGCGTTGGCGTCATCGGCCAGCAAGCCCGCGGACAGGCCGAACGCCGTGTCGTTCGCGCGCTCGATCGCTTCGTCGAACGTCGCGTAGCGGACGATCTGCGCGAGCGGGCCGAAATGTTCTTCGTCGGGCAGGTTCGCGACACCCGTCACGTCGATGATCGACGCGTTCACGAAACCCAGGCGCGGATCGCGCTGCGTCATCGCGATGATCGGCTTCGCGCCCTGCTCGACCAGGCGCGCCTGCGCATCGACCAGCTTCGCGGCCGCGCGCGCCGAGATCACCGCGCCCATGAACGGCTGCGGATCGGCGTCGAACACGTCGGCCGTGATCTTCGACGTGACGTCGGCAAAGCGTGCGAGGAAGCGATCGCCGAACGCGCCCTGCGGCACGAAGATGCGGCGTGCGCACGTGCAGCGCTGGCCGGCCGACAGGAACGCCGACTGGATCGTGTGATGCACGGCGGCGTCGATGTCCTCGACCTCGCCGATCACGAGCGGGTTGTTGCCGCCCATCTCGAGCGCGAGCACGATTTCCGGACGGCCGCCGAACTGCTTGTGCAGCAGCGTGCCGGTATCCGAGCTGCCGGTGAAGAACAGCCCGTCGATCTGGCGGTGATTCGCGAGCGCGATGCCGGTGTCCTTCTCGCCCTGCACGAGATTCAGCACGCCGGCCGGCAGCCCGGCTTCGCGCCACACGTCGACCGTCGCGCGCGCGACGCCCGGGGCAAGCTCCGACGGCTTGAACACCACGGTGTTGCCGGCGATCAGCGCCGGCACGATATGACCGTTCGGCAAGTGGCCGGGGAAGTTGTACGGGCCGAACACCGCGACGACGCCGTGCGGGCGGTGACGCAGCACCGCGACGCCGTCGGCCATGTCCTGGCGCTTCTCGCCGGTGCGTTCCTGATAGGCCTGGATCGAGATGCCGACCTTCGCGGCCATCGCCGCGACTTCGGTGCGCGCTTCCCACAGCGGCTTGCCGGTCTCGCGGCCGATCGCGGTCGCGATCGCTTCCTTGCGTTCGGTGAGCAACGCGGCAAAGCGCTTGACGATTTCGCAGCGCGCTTCGAAGTCAAGCGCCGACCAGCCGGCGAATGCGCGGCGTGCGCTCGCGACCGCACGGTCGACGTCCGCCGCCGATGCGCTGCCGCCCTGCCATGCGATTTCATCGGTACCCGGGTTGCGCGACGCGAAGACGGGGCCCGAGCCTGCGACCCAGGCGCCGTCGATGAAGAGTTCCGTCATGATTCGTTTATCCCTGTTTGACTTTGAGCGGCAGCACGCGGACCGGATCGCCGGCCTTCACGTCGAGCGCGGCGGCATCGTCGGCCGACAACACGAACGCGCCGTTCTCAACCACGCCCGGCGCGACGCCGACGCGGAAATCGCCGAGCGACGTGTTCGACACGAGCGACTTCGGCGGATGGCCGCCCCGCGCGTCGTCCCGCGCGTCGGGCACACCGATCGCAACCGGCACGACGACGCTCTCGCGCACCGTGCGCAGGTCGTTCACATGGCATTCGAGCACCGGGCCCGCGTCGAAGATGTCGACGTGATTCTGGTAGCGCAGCCCTTCCGCTTCGAGCATCTTGCGGGCCGGCAGCGTGTCGCGATGCGTGAGGCCGACCGCGTCCTGCGCGTCCTGCGGCAGCAGGTCGACGTACACCGGGTAGCGCGGCATCAGTTCCGCGAGGAACGACTTGCGGCCGTGCGAGCTCAGGTAATCGGCCGCGTTGAAATCGATCTGGTAGAAGTGCGAACCGACCGCGCGCCAGAACGGCGACGTGCCGTCCTCGTCGAAGTGGCCGCGCAGTTCCGCGCAGATGCGTTCCGGAAAGCGGTCGCGGAACTGCGCGATGAACATGAAGCGCGAGCGCGACAGCAGGCCGCCGACGCCGCCCGTGCGATAGCGCGGGCTCAGGAACAGCGAGCACACTTCCGCGTAGCCCGTCAGGTCGTGCGAGATGTTCAGCGCGGACATCCGCGTCCACACGCCGAGCTCCTGGCTCGCATGCACGACCGTGCTCACGCGATAGTTGTAGAACGGTTGTTCGAGGCCGACCTGCGTCTCGATTCCGCACACGCCTGCGATGTCGCGCGTCTTCGAATCTTCCATCACGAAGAAGTAGCCGGCCTCGCCGGGCGCCGCGTGGCCTTCGAGCGTGCGGCGCGAGCGTTCGATGCGCGCGGCCAGCGCGTCGCGGTCGGGCTTGAACGTGGTCAGGCCCGGCCCGGTTTCCTGCGCGAGCGACACGAGCGCGTCGACGTCGCCCGTTTGTACGACCCGAACGACGATCATGCTGCGTCTCCCTTCAAATCTTCATCGTCGCGGCGATGCAGCGGCACGCAGCGCACGACATCGCCTTCCTTCACATCGAGCGCCGCGCGCACGTCGCCGGCGAGCGGCGCCTCGGTGCTCCGCGCATCGGCCGTGTCGCCCGGCAAGTCGACCAGCACGCAGCGGAACGATTCGCCGCTGCCCGTCGACACCATGTACGCGACGTCGCCCTGCTGATGCGCGGCCTCGCGCACGACGCGCTCCGACGCCTGCTTCACGCACGCGGTGCGGTCGACCTGCGCGGTCAGCACCGGGCCCGCGTCGAAGATGTCGACGAAGCGGTCGGGCTCGAAGCCTTCCTCGAGATGGATGTCGTACGCGAGCAGTGCCGTTTCGTTCGGCTCGCCGAGCACGCGTTGCGCGGCTTCCGGCAACAGCGGCACGTACAGCGGATAGGCCGGCATCACTTCCGCGATGAACGTGCGGCTGCGACCGCCCGATGCGATGTCGACGTCGGTGAAGTCGCGGCCGAAGAACTTGCGGCCCACCGCTTCCCAGAACGGCGACGCGCCGTTGCCGTCGCTCACGCCGAGCAGCAGCGTGAACACTTCCGGCGTGAAGCGGCGGCGGTTCGCGGCGATATACATCATCCGGGCACGCGAGATCAGGTGCGCGGCCGCGTCGCCGCGCAGCGACGGATCGACGTAGAAGCCCGCGAGCCGGCTCTTGCCGGTCAGCTCGTGCGACATCGTGAGCGCGTGGATCTTGCGGTTCACGTGCAGCTCGCGCGACGCGTGGATCAGCGCGTCGTTGCGGAACGCGTAGAACGGTTCCGAGTAGCCGGCCGCGGCCACGATGCTCGCCGTGCCGAGCAGCTTGCCGGTTGTCGAATCCTCGAGCACGAAGAGGTAGAACTCCTCGCCGGCGAAGTCGACGTCCGCGCGAAACGAATCCTCGGAGAGCGCCACGCGCGCTTCGAGCGCCGCGCGGTCGTGCGGCAGCGAGTGCAGGACCGGCTGCGCGGTGCGCGCCATGTGCGCGAGCGCATCGAGATCCGTGAGTTTGCCGGGGCGAACAAATAGCATCGTCGTTCCTGTCTGCGATGGGGGCGCCGATCAGCGCGCGGTGGCTTCCTGTGCGGCAAGCACTTGTTCGACCGCCTTCTCGAAGCGCTTCACGCCTTCGTCGAGCAGGTCGAACGGGATCACCAGCGACGGAACGAAGCGCAGCACGTTCGGGCCGGCGATCAGCATGATCAGGCCGTTCTCGGCGGCGGCGGTGACGAAATCCTTCGCGCGACCGTCGAATGCGGCGGTGAGTTCCGCGCCGACCAGCAGGCCCTTGCCGCGGATGTCCTTGAAGATGCCGAAGCGCGCGTTGATGCGTTCGAGTGCGCCCTTCAGGCGCACGCTGCGTTCGCGCACGCCTTCGAGCAGCGCCGGGTCGCCGATCAGTTCGACGACCTTGTCCGCGATCGCCGATGCGAGCGGGTTGCCGCCGTACGTCGTGCCGTGCACGCCGACCTTGAAGTGCGCGGCCAGTTCGTTCGTCGTCAGCATCGCGCCGATCGGGAAGCCGTTGCCGAGCGCCTTGGCGGTCGTCAGGATGTCCGGCGTGACGCCCGTGTCCATGTAGGCGTAGAACTGGCCGGTGCGGCCCACGCCCGTTTGCACTTCGTCGAAGATCAGCAGTGCGCCGTTGGCGTCGCACGCTTCGCGCAGTGCCTTCAGGAACGCCGGATCGGCGGGGATCACGCCGCCTTCGCCTTGCACCGGCTCGACGATCACGGCGCAGGTTTTCGGGCCGATTGCGGCCTTCGCGGCTTCGATGTCGTTGAACGGCAGGTGCTTGATGCCTTCCGGCACCGGGCCGAAGCCTTCCGAGTACTTCGGCTGGCCGCCGACGCTGACCGTGAAGAACGTGCGGCCGTGGAACGACTGCACGAACGACACGATTTCGTATTTGTCTGCGCCGTGGCGGTCGAACGCGACGCGGCGCGCGAGCTTCAGTGCGGCTTCGTTCGCTTCCGCGCCCGAGTTCGCGAAGAATGCGCGGTCGGCGAAGGTCAGCGATTCGAGGCGCTTCGCGAGGCGCAGCACCGGCTCGTTCGTGTAGCCGTTGCCGATGTGCCAGAGCTTGCGGCCTTGTTCGTCCAGCACCTTCAGCAGTTCCGGGTGGCCGTGGCCCAGCGACGTGACCGCGATGCCGCACGCGAAATCCACGTACTCGCGGCCGGCCGTGTCCCACACGCGGGAGCCCTCTGCACGGTCCGGCACGAACGGCGCGGGAGAGAATACCGGCACCATCACTTCGTCGAATGTCTGGCGGGTCACGGTCGAGGTCGTCATGGTCGTTCCTTTCGGTTTCGTAAGAGGGTTCAACAGGATCAAGTTTAGGGAAGGGTGACGCAAGCGTCTTGCGGAATTGCGACGGGTTCTATCGGAAGGTTTTGGTTTTGCCCTTTCGGGCTGGCCGGGGCGGCTACGCCGTGTCGGTATTTTGGGGCTTTTTCTCGCTCGTCTGGGGTCGGCTTCCCGGGTCGTGAAGCACCTGCGATCGTGTCGGTCCATTAGCGTCGCCCCTCCGCGGGGCAGCGGTCACTTTTCTTTGTCTTGCCAAAGAAAAGTAACCAAAAGAAAGGCGCTCAGATATCGCATAACCTCCGGTGCCATCGCCAACAAAGTGGTCCGCACAAAAGTGTCCGCGCCAGTCACGAAACCGGAGTGGTTCGAGCAATGGTTCTGACACCACTGCCTGCCCCACGGAGCGGTATACCGCTCGCTAGCTCCGTCCTCGCTTCGCTCGGCCGATAGGTCCATCCCGGCCAATGCCGCCATCTTCCGCCCGTTGCAAGGCACTCGCTCTGCTTTCGATAAACGGGAATACGCTGCTCTGCCCGTGAAAAAAATGGGGGACACAAATACATCGTCTCGCGCAGACATCGATCGTCAAACGATCCGGTCATACAAATGCGGAGAGCAGAAAAAGTGCCTGGCAGTCGACAGTTCATGCAGGAAGCAAGAGCGCCCTCCCCGCCCTGAAGTACCTTCCAGCCGAGCGTAGCGAGGATGGAGCTAGCGGACGGTATACCACTCCGTGGGGTAACGAGAGATGTCAGAACCATTACTCGAACCACTCCGGATTCCTGACTGGCGCGGACACTTTTGTGCGGACCACTTGGGGTGCCATGGCACCGGTAAGTCATGCGTTATCCGAGCGCCTTTCTTTTGGTTACTTTTCTTTGGCAAGACAAAGAAAAGTGACCGCTGCCCCGCGGAGGGGCGACGCTAATAGACCGACACGATCGCAGGTGCTTCACGCCAACCGCGGGCGGACCGCCAACCAAACCAAGTCAAACCCGGATCTCAATCCTTCCCGCGCTCGACGAGCGCCCCACCCCGAGGTTCGCTGCCGCCGCCGGTCTGCTTCTCGAGCCACGCTCTTCGATCCTCCCGAGGCGTAACACCAAACCTTTCGCGATAAGCGTTAGAGAAGTGCGCAGCAGAAGAGAACCCACAAGCGAGAGAAACCTGAACGACAGACTTGCTGGTCCGCTGCAACTGCGTCCTTGCCTTGAGCAACCGAAGATTGAGGTAATACTTCGAGGGCATTGCCCCGAGATACTGACGAAAGAGCCGCTCCAGTTGCCGGCGTGAAACGCCCACGAGCCCGGCGATCTCATCGGTCGTCAAAGGATCCTCGATATTGGCTTCCATCAAAAGCAAAGCATCATTCAACCGAGGATGTCGCTCACCGGGCGCGGTAACAAAAGGAATCCGTTGGCGCTCCTCACCACTCCGCAGCGTCCCGGCCCCGAGCGCATCAGCAATCCGCTCCGCGAGATCCACCCCATGTTCCCGGCCAATCATGGCCAACATGAAATCGACGGTCGCCTGCCCACCGGCACAGGTGGCCCGATCGCGATCGATCTCGAAGATCTGCTGCGTGACGATCGACCGCTCGAACTGCTCGGCGAACTGCTGATACGTCTCCCAGTTCACGCTCACGCGATACCCGGAAAGCTGCCCGGCCATCGCCAGCCACCACACGCCGTGATGAATGCCGGTCACAACGGGCGTACGCTGCCCGACCCGCGCGAGACTCGCGAGAAACAACCGGTAATCGGCAAACTGCTGAAACCGCTCGGACACGACGATTACCCAGTCGCACGCGATCGCATCGTTGAACGCCGCATCGGCATGCCACTGCGCGCCGCCCGCGAGCGGCACCGGCCGACCGTCCCACGAACACACCTGCCAGCGATACAGCAGGCGTCCGTCGATCTCGTTCGCGAGATTCAGCGCATCGACGATCGGACCCACGCCCGACATCGACACGGGCGGCAATGCAACGATCGCCACCTGCGTCGTGCGGGTGGCGCCTGCGGGACGAGACACCGGTACCACGTTGAAACCTGCCCTGTCGCGTTACTTGAGGCTGCCCGACAGGAACTGCTTGAGCCGCTCGCTCTGCGGGCGCACCAGCACCTCCTTCGGATCGCCCTCTTCTTCGGTCCGCCCCTGATGCAGGAACATCACATGATTCGACACGTTGCGCGCGAAACCCATCTCGTGCGTGACGACGATCATCGTGCGGCCTTCCTCGGCCAGCTTCTGCATCACCTTCAGCACTTCGCCCACCAGTTCCGGATCGAGCGCGGAGGTCGGCTCGTCGAACAGCATCACGTCCGGATGCATCGCCAGCGCCCGCGCGATCGCCACGCGCTGCTGCTGGCCGCCCGACAGATGCGACGGATACTGCTTCTCGACGCGCGGCGGCAGACCGACCTTCTCCAGGTACTCGCGCGCACGCTCCTCGGCTTCCTTCTTCGAAATGCCGAGCACGTGCACGGGCGCTTCCATCACGTTCTCGAGCACGTTCATGTGCGCCCACAGGTTGAAGTGCTGGAACACCATCGCGAGCTTCGTGCGGATGCGCTGCAACTGCTTGTGATCGGCGACTTCGAGCGCGCCGGCGCGGTCGGTCTTCGTGCGCACGGCCTCGCCGTCGACGACGATCTGCCCCGCATTCGGCCGCTCGAGAAAATTGATGCAGCGCAGGAACGTGCTCTTGCCCGAGCCGCTCGCGCCGATGATGCTGATGACGTCGCCGGCCTTCGCGTTCAGCGACACGCCCTTGAGCACCTCGTTGTCGCCATAGCGCTTGTGGATGTCGACCGCGGCAAGCTTGACGGAAGCGGACGCGCTCGTTTGAGTGATCTCGGCCAACTGGCTCTCCTCGAAGTAATTCAATGACGGGCGGCCGCGAGATACGCGAGCCAGTGGCGCTCCGCGCGGCGAAACGCCGCGACGAGTGCGAACGATACCGCAAGATAGATCAGCGCGGCGATCCCGAACGACTGGAACGCCATGTAGGTCGCGGAATTGGCGTCGCGCGCGACCTTCAGGATGTCCGGCACGGTCGCGGTGAACGCGACGGTCGTCGCGTGCAGCATCAGGATCACCTCGTTGCTGTACAGCGGCAGCGCGCGGCGCAGCGCCGACGGCAGGATCACGCGGCGGTACATCGTAAACGGCGACATCCCGTAGGCCCGCGCCGCCTCGACCTCGCCGTGCGGGATCGCACGAATCGCGCCGGCGAAGATCTCGGTGGTGTACGCGCAGGTGTTCAGCGCGAACGCGAGGATCGCGCAGTTGAAACCGCTGCGGAAAAACGCGTCGAGCAGCGAGTGCGAGCGCACGAACTCGAGGCTGTACATGCCCGTGTACATCAGCAGCAGCTGCACGTAGAGCGGCGTGCCGCGGAACACGTACGTGTAGAACCGCACGGGCATCGACACCCACTTGTTCCTCGACACGCGCGCGACCGCGAGCGGCACCGCGCACACGAAGCCGAGCGAAATCGACGCGACGAGCAGCCACAGCGTCACCGCGAGGCCGGACAGGCGCTGGCCGTCCCAGAAAAGGAACGCCTTGCCGAATTCCTGGAGGATCTCGATCATAGTTCTGCGTGCCGCACGCCCATGGAATAACGCTTCTCGAGCTGGATCAGCACGAGGTTGGAGACGGTCGTGATCGCGAGATAGATCAGCGCCGCGACGAGGATGAAGAAGAACATGTTGAACGTGCTCTTGCCGGCGTCCTGCGCGGCCTTCACGACGTCCGCGAGACCGATGATCGACACCAGCGCGGTCGCCTTCACGAGCACCTGCCAGTTGTTGCCGATGCCCGGCAGCGCAAAGCGCATCATCTGCGGAAACATGATCCGCACGAACACGCGCGCGCCGCTCATCCCGTAAGCCGAACCGGCTTCGAGCTGGCCGCGCGGCACCGACAGGAACGCGCCGCGAAACGTCTCGGTGAAGTACGCGCCGTAGATGAAGCCGAGCGTCAGCACGCCGGCCACGAACGGATCGATGTCGATCTGGTTCCAGCCGACGAGGTCGGTGAACTGATTCAGCCAGATCTGGATGCTGTAGAACAGCAGCAGCATCAGCACAAGGTCGGGCACCGAGCGGATCAGCGTCGTATAACCGGTCGCGATCGCTCGCAGCACCCGGTTGTGCGACAGCTTCGCCACCGCGCCGATCAGCCCCAGCGCCACCGCAGTGGCGAGCGACAGCACCGACAGCTCGATGGTCTGCACGGTGCCGGCCCAGAGGACGGGACCAAAGCCGTAAAGGAACACGCGCGTCTCCAGAGTTGAATGAATGCCGACGCGTATGCCTGTCCCGCGCCGGGCTGACGCGGATAGTCGCAAGCGAAATTATTTGCCTCAAATCACCGTGCGCGCGATTGCTGCGTCGCAACAATTCGTCCCATCATTTCTGCGCACGGCCTACGCCGCTGTTTCAAAAGGAAAAAAACCGCTTCCTGACAGTCCGATGACGCGCCGGGAAGCGGGCTTTTTGCAATTTTCCGGTCGCTTTTTCGATATAGCGCCGGCTTGGCCGTCAGGCCGAATGGGCAGATCCGGACCGACGCCACACAATTGCTCGCTCATGCCCGCGACGCGCTGCGCGGGCTGGCTGAAGAAGCGCCGCGCGTGAGCGTCACCGCCCTTTCAGGATATCGGAGCGCGATGTCGTATAGACGAGCCCGTCCGGGCCGAAATGGACGTTGAAGAACGCGTCGGTGTTGACGCCGTCCTCGAGCCAGCGCCAGCTCCAGACCGTCTCGGGTTTCAGCGGATACTGCGCGACGTCGCCGGGCTTGCCGAGCAGGCGCCGCACCTCGTCCTCGTCCATCCCCGGGCGCACTTTCGCGAAATTCTCGGCGGTCAGCACCTGTGTCGCGCCCGTGTAGCGCCCGTTCGCGTCGAGATCGACGAACCACGTCTGGTTGCCCATCGGGCCGCGCGGATATTCGAGACGCTTCGAGCCGTCGGTGAACGTGCGCTCGGTCTCGGGTTTGCCCATCGTGCCGCGCACGTCGGCCTCGGTCGATTCGCCGACCTTCAGCCCCTTCAGCAGCAGCGGCGCGGGCTTGATCGCGTTGAAGAAGTCCCTGATACGTTGCACGTCGAGATGGCCTTGGTCGTCGCAACCGGTCAGCGCCAGCGCGGCGGCCAGCATCGTCACGGAAAGCAGCCGGAAACGAAAAATCATCGGAAGAATGGCGCGTGGAGAAACACGCGGCAAGGATACCCGCGCGGCGCCGAAAGCGCGAGACGGGCCGCGCGGCCCGTCGGAGGTTCAATGCGTCGTTTCGGTTTCGGTCCGGGCTTCGGACGCCCGCTTCGCCGGCGGCGCCGGGCGCGGCCCACTCGGCGGCGCGCCCGGACGGCCGCGCGTGCGCACCAGCTCGGCAAGCTGCCACGAGCCGAGCGCGAGGCAGCCGAACAGCACTTCGCGGCCACGCTTGACCACCGCGAGCGACAGCGCCGTCTCGCGGTCGACGCCGAACATCTGCGCGAGCAGCACGACGGTCGCCTCCTGCACGCCGAGCCCGCCCGGCACCATGAACGCCGCATGCCGGACGGCCTGCGTCATCGCCTCGATCGCGATCGCGCCGCCGATCGACACCGGATGGCCGAGCAGCGCGAGCGCCCAGTAGATCTCGAGCGCGCCGAGCACGTAGCCGGCCAATTGCCAGAAGAACGCGCTGAACAACAGGCCCGTGCGCGACATCAGCGAATCGATGTCGGCGTCGAGCCGGCGGCCGTCGACGCCCTGCAGCAGCCGGTGCGAATCGCCGAGCAGGCGGCCCGCGAAACGCTCGATCGCATGGAAGATGCCGCCGCGCCGCATCAGCACGACGCCGAGCACCGGCAACGGCAGCGTCAGCAGCAGCGCGAGGCCGATCGTGCCGCCGCCCATGTTGTCGGTCGTCGCGAGCAGCAGCACGAGGCCGAGCGCCGCGAACGCATACTGGACGACGATCGTCACGAGCACCTCGACGATCACCGACGCGGTCACGCGGCTCGCGTCGGGCACCTGCCAGCGCGCGAGCCGGATGCCGGCGATCTCGCCGCCGATCCCGACCACGGGCAGCAGCCGGTTCACGGCCTCGCGCACGGTCGCGATCCACCACAGGAACGCCAGCGACGCGCGCCGGTCGAGCAACTGGTGCCACGCGTATGCATCGAGCAGCAGCGGCAGCGCGTGGAACGGCACGAGCCACAGCAGCGCGTAACCGGCGCGCGCGAGCATCTGCGACACGTCGCCGACGCCTTCGTGCAGCCCCAGCGCGAGCAGGATGCCGATGCCGATCGGCCAGCCGAGCCACTTGATCCACTTGCTCATGACGGCTGCGCTCCCGGTGCGCGCGACGCATGCGCGCCGCGCCGGGCCGCGGGCCCGCCGAACACGTCGGCAAAGCCGCCGGTCGCGACGCCCGCCGCCTTCAGCGCGGCCGCGACACGCGGCGACAGCAGCGCATCCAGTTCGTCGACCGGTCGGTAGCCGGCCATCGTCGGCGTGATCGGACCGTCGCCGGCTTCGGCCGGATGGCAGTAGATCTCGCCGACGCC
This sequence comes from Burkholderia sp. BCC0398, assembly GCF_902833245.1. Taxonomy (NCBI): domain Bacteria; kingdom Pseudomonadati; phylum Pseudomonadota; class Betaproteobacteria; order Burkholderiales; family Burkholderiaceae; genus Burkholderia; species Burkholderia sp. BCC0398. Next base: position 40,588 of record NZ_CADFEM010000014.1, on the reverse strand, counting down.
CGGCGGCAGCTTCGCGAGCGCGTCGAGCAGCACGGCCTCGTCCATCGCACCCGTATGCTCGATGCCGACCACGTAGTCGTTGTGCGCGAGCCCGGCCCGGTCGAGCCGCGCGCGCACCAGCGCGATCCACGGCTTGAGCAGCGCGGGCGCGCTCGTTTCGTACGGCAGCCGCACCGCGCGCAGCCCGTAGTCGCGGCCGATCTCGACGATCATCGACAGCACGGTCGGGTGCAGGTGGAAATGCTTGTGCGCGTTCACGTGATCGAGCGGCAGGCCGCTCGCCGCGAACGCGTCGAACTGCGCACGGATCTCGCGGCGCAGTTGCGCGCGCACGTGCGGCAGGAAGAAGAAGCGACAGCCGTCCTTCGCCATCGCGTCGCCGAAGCGCCCGTCAAGGCCGACGAGCGCGGGAATCTCGTGCGCGGGCAGCGTGGCCGGCCCGTCCGCGAGCACCAGATGCAGGCCGACCGCGAGCGACGGCAGCCGCCGTGCGCGCTCGATCGCATCCTGCGCCGCAGGCGCACCGACCATCAGGCTGGCGGCGTTCAGCACGCCGTCGCGATGCGCACGCTCGACCGCCGCGTTGACGCGCGGGTGCAGCCCGAAGTCGTCCGCGGTAAAGATCAGCGCCCGCGCCGCCCGCTGCGTCGTCACGGATCAGGCCTCGTGCGCGCGCAGGAAACGGAAGAACTCGACGCCTTCGCGCAGGCGACGCTTCATCATGTCCCAGCTCGTCAGCATCTCGCGCACGATTTCCCAGATCTTCGACGGGCGGAAGTAGAACTGGCGATAGAACTGCTCGAGATGGTGATAGATCTCGTCGCGCGACAGGTGCGGATAGCCGATCGCCGCGAGCTGCACGCCTTCCTTGCTGACCAGGTTGATGGTCTTGTTCTCTTCCATCCAGCCGTTCTCGACGGCCTGCTTGTACAACGTCGTGCCCGGATACGGCGCGGCGAGCGACACCTGGATCGTGTGCGGGTTGATTTCCTTCGCGTACTCGATCGTCTTCCTGATCGTCTCCTGCGTCTCGCCCGGCAGGCCGAGGATGAAGGTGCCGTGGATCTTGATGCCGAGCTTCTTGCAGTCCGCGCTGAAGCGGCGCGCGAAATCGGTGCGCACGCCCTTCTTGATGTTCACGAGGATCTGGTCGTCGCCCGATTCGAAGCCGACCAGCAGCAGGCGCAGGCCGTTGTCCTTCATGATCTTCAGCGACTTGTACGGCACGTTGGCCTTCGCGTTGCACGACCACGTGATGCCGAGCTTGCCCAGGCCGATGGCGATGGCTTCGGCGCGCGGCAGGTCGTCGGTGAAGGTGTCGTCGTCGAACATCAGTTCCTTCACTTCCGGCATGTTGTCGCGGATCCACTTCGCTTCCGCGAGCACGTTCTCGACCGAGCGCGTGCGGTAGCGATGGCCGCTGACCGTCTGCGGCCACAGGCAGAACGTGCAGCGCGACTTGCAGCCGCGGCCCGTGTAGATCGACACGTACGGATAGTTCAGGTAGCCGATGAAGTAGTTGTCGATCTTCAGGTCGCGCTTGTAGACGGGCGCGACGAACGGCAGCTCGTCCATGTTCTCCAGGATCGGACGCGCTTCGTTGTGCTCGATCGAGCCGTCCTTCGCGCGCCAGCTCAAACCCTTGATTTCGGGGAACGGCTTGCCTTCGGCGATTTCCTTGCAGGTGTAGTCGAATTCCTCGCGACAGACGAAGTCGATCGCGTCGCTCGCCGTCAGCGAGTTGTGCGGATCGACCATCACCTTCGCGCCGACCATGCCGACCCGCATCGACGGCTTCATCTTCTTCAGGTCCTGCGCGAACATCGCGTCGGTCGGGAACGACGGCGTGCTCGTGTGGATGATCACGAGGTCGTAGTCGTTCGCGATCTTCAACGTTTCCTCGACCGACAGCCCGTCGGCCGGCGCATCGACGACGCGGCTGCCCGGCACGAGCGCGGCCGGCTGCGCGAGCCAGGTCGGATACCAGAAGGAACGGATTTCGCGCTTCGCCTGATAGCGCGAACCGGCTCCGCCGTCGAAGCCGTCATACGAAGGGGCCTGCAAGAACAGCGTTTTCATGAATGCTCCGGTAGCCTGCATAGTTCGTTTCGTTACAACGATTCAGTCAAAAAACCGCGGGCCGCCCTGCCGGCGCCCGCCTCTCTGTCATGTCGCGCCGCGCGGCTTCGCCGTGCGACGCGTCTCGGCCCGCGGGCCGGGTTCGATCGACGGCGCTAGCGGCCGTCCACTGCTTCCACGGCCGCCGTCGCGCGTTCGCCGCCGACGACCGTCATCCTGGCGCCGCGCCACACGACCTGCGTGCCGAACACGGCCGCGAGCCACTCGAGCGCGAGCAGCGTGTCGCGCACCGCGACGAGCGGCAGGTCGCGCCAGAACGCGCGCCAGCCGTCCTCGCCGCGCGCGTGCAGCACGAGCCGCCCGAATGCGCCGACCGCGGCCGCCCCGCCCGCCAGCGTGCCGGCGAAGGTGCCGTCGAGGCGCAATGCCAGCACCGCGCCGATCGCGAGCCACGGCGCGGTAAACGTGATGAACAGGAACGCGAAGCCGGCCGGGTTCAGCGAACGAATCGTGCGCAGCCAGCGCGTCTCGCGGTGCCACAGCGGCCCGAACGACGGTTCGATCACGTCGGTCGCGACCTCGACCTCGGACAGCACGGTGCGCCGCCCGAGGCGGCGCGGCAGCTCGGCCAGCCAGAAATCGTCGGCCAGCTCGTCCTTCAGCGCGAAGAGACCGCCGATCCGGTCGAGCGTGTCGCGCGTGAGCGCGAGCGTCGCGCCGAAGCCGAAGCGGCTCGAGCGGCCGAGGTGGGTGATCCGCACCGACGGCGCGAACCACGCGTCGACGAACTGCGCGCCGATCCGCGTCCAGAAGCCGCCGACGCTGCGCGCATGATACAGGCACGTGACGACCCCGACCGACGGGTCCGCGAGCGGCGCCGTCACGCGCTCCAGATAGTCGGGCTGCACCGCGATGTCGCTGTCCGCGATCACGATGCGGCCGTATTTCGCGCGCTCGGCGAGATTGATCAGGTTGCTGACCTTCAGGTTCTTGCCGTGCACACGCGCGTCGATCACGACCGTGATGTCGCAATCCGGATGATCGGCGCGCAGCCGCTCGACGACGGCCGCGGCCGGATCGGCCGACGATGCGACGCCGAACAGCACCTCGTAGCGAGGATGGCGCTGCGCGCAGAAGGTCGCGAGGTTTTCATACAGGTGCGGCTCCGCGCCGCACAGCGGCTTCAGCACGCTGACCGGCTCGAAGCCGTCGCGCACCGTCGTGCGCGGCGTGCGCGGCCGCGGCGCGAAGGCCGCGACGAGCGCATAGCCGGCCGCGGCCAGCGTGAACGCGATCAGGAGCCAGTCGAGCAGCGTGGCGGTGGGCGTCATGTGCGATGCCTCCCGGCGACGTGGGCGCCATGGCAAACGCTTGAGCGTGATTGAGCGTGATGCGGTATTCCGACAACGACGAACGCGGGCACGACCCGACTCCTTGTTCCAGCAGCGTCTGTAAGGGGAAGGCGCGACCCGTTGTTCGGGTTCGGCCATGCCCGGCTTCGCGTGGCGTATCCCCGCGCAGCGCCCGGACGGCATGCGGGAAGACTCGAATGGCTCCATCGGCACAAGATGGGCAGGCGGCGGATTTTAGCAGTCTGCGCCCCCGCGCGCGCGGTGCTACGCGAAACGGACTAGTGCAATTCCGGCAAAGCTGAGCGGTCGACGAGCCTGATCGGCCCGGCCACGTTCACATTAGCGTAAGCACTTTGCAGGCGTATTGCAGTCTTTAAAATCAAACGTTTCGTGCAAATTTGTATGTCGATGCGGTTTCACTTCCAATCGCCGTAAAGTTTGGTAATTAATCAGCGATTAGATTGATTTTCGCAACGATCGTCGCAAGCAACCCTGCGCCCCTGTAAGGCGCATGGGTATCCGCGCGCCGCCAGCACGTTCCGGAACCCTTTGGCAAAATCCTTGGCGTCTGTTGCGTCAGCGCATCACCACGCCACCCCGTTTCGAAGGTCTTCCGATGACACCGTTTTCCGTACTCGATCTCGCGCCCATTCCGGCCGGCGCCGACGCCTCGCAGGCGTTCCGCAACACCGTCGATCTCGCGCAGCACGCGGAGCGCTGGGGCTACCGGCGTTACTGGCTGGCCGAGCATCACAACATGCCGGGGATCGCGAGTGCGGCCACCGCCGTCGTGATCGGCCACGTCGCGGGCGCCACGCAGACGATCCGGGTCGGCTCGGGCGGCATCATGCTGCCGAACCATGCGCCGCTCGTGATCGCCGAGCAGTTCGGCACGCTCGCGTCGCTGTATCCGGGGCGCATCGACCTCGGCCTCGGCCGCGCGCCCGGCACTGACCAGACCACGTCGCGCGCGCTGCGCCGCGACCTGATCGGCAGTGCGGACTCGTTCCCGGACGACGTCGCCGAGCTGCAGCGCTACTTCGCGGAGCCGGTCCCCGGCCAGCGCGTGCGCGCGGTGCCTGGCGCAGGGCTCGACGTCCCGGTGTGGCTGCTCGGTTCGAGCCTGTTCAGCGCGCAGCTCGCGGCGATGCTCGGGCTGCCGTTCGCGTTCGCGTCGCACTTCGCGCCCGACTATCTGATGCGGGCGCTCGAGATCTATCGCGCGCAGTACCGGCCGTCGGCCGCGTGGCCGAAGCCGCATGCGATGGTCGGCGTCAACGTGTTCGCGGCCGAGACCGACGACGAGGCGCGGCGCCTGTTCACGTCGCTGCAACAGCAGTTCATCAACCTGCGGCGCGGCACGCCGGGCAAGCTGCCGCCGCCCGTCGACGCGCTCGAGGCGAACGAACTCGAACTCGCGACCGTCGCGCATTCGCTGTCGTTCGCGGCGGTCGGCTCGCGCGACACGGTGCGCGACAAGCTGCGCGACCGTATCGCGCAGACGGGCGCCGACGAGCTGATCATCACCGCGCAGATCTACGATCATGCCGCGCGGCTGCGCTCGTTCGAACTGGCCGCGCAGATCCGCGACGAACTCGCGAACGAGGCAAGCTGACGGCACGACCGCGCGCGGCCGGCCGCCCGCGCCGCATCACTGCGGGCGCACGGCGTCCAGCCCGTCGAGCAGCGCCTTGTGGAACGCGTCCGGGTCCTGGATCTGCGGCGCGTGGCCGAGCGCCGGGAATTCGACGAGCTGCGCGCCGGGAATCGCGGCCTGCGTGCGCTTCGCGAGTTCCGGATAGCGGCCGAGCTTCGCGTGCACGTCGGGCGGCGCGACGTCCTTGCCGATCGCGGTCGTGTCCTTGTCGCCGATCATCAGCAGCGTCGGCACGCGAATCGCGCCGAATTCGTAGACCACCGGCTGCGTGAGGATCATGTCGTAGATCAGCGCGGAGTTCCACGCGACCGCGTCGCGGCCGGCGCCGCGATACATGCCGGCGAGCATCTGCACCCAGCGCTCGTACGACGGCGCCCACTTGCCCGCGTAGTAGGTCGCCTGCTCGTAGCGGCGGATGCCGTCGGCGTTGGTCTTCAGCTCGCGCGCATACCAGTAGTCGACCGACAGCGGCGGCACGCCGAGCGCCTTCCAGTCCTCGAGGCCGATCGGGTTCACGAGCACGAGCTGGTCGGTCGCCTTCGGATACATCAGCGCGTAGCGGATCGCGAGCATCCCGCCCGTCGAGTGGCCGACGATCGTCGCCGATTTCACACCGACCGATTCGAGCAGCGCGTGCGTGTTGCGCGCGAGTTGCTGGAAGCTGTACTGGTAGCGCTCGGGCTTCGACGACTTGCAGAAGCCGATCTGGTCGGGCGCGATCACGCGATAGCCGGCGCGGCTCAGCACGCCGATCGTGTCCTCCCAGGTCGCCGCGCAGAAGTTCTTGCCGTGCAGCAGCACGACGGTGCGGCCGTTCGGATGCGCGGGCTGCACGTCGAGGTACGCCATCTCGAGGGTTTCGCGCTGCGACACGAACGCGTATTCGTGCACGGGCGCCGGATACGCGAACCCTTCCAGACGCGGGCCGTACGCGGGCCCGTCGTTGGCGGCGGGCGTCGCGGCGACGCTCGCAACGGGCGCCGCGCACGCGGCGGCGGCGCTCGCGCCGAGCACGGCGGCGCGCGCGGCGGACAGGATCTTGCAAATCGAAAGCATGGCGATCACGGTGATGGGGGGACGCGCGCGGGCTGCCGGGTTGCCGCTGGCTGTCTCGGGCTGTCTCGGGCTGTCTCGGGCTGTCTCGGGCTGTCTCGGGCTGTCTCGGGCTGTCTCGCGCCCCGCGATTCTACGCGGTCGCGTGACGACGGCGCGCAACACTCCAACGCCGCGCGACTTCCGCGCGTACGACGAACTCGGGTATCGTGTGACGTGACCCTGAAACGCGTGCAGGCGAATTCCCATGAAAAACGTCCTCAGCATTCAGTCGCACGTCATCTACGGCCATGCCGGCAACAGCGCGGCCGTGTTCCCGATGCAGCGCCTCGGTGTCAACGTCTGGCCGCTCAACACCGTCCAGTTGTCGAATCACATGCAGTACGGCCACTGGGCCGGCAGCGCGATCGACGCCGCGAAGATGGAGCAGCTCGTCGACGGCATCGCCGCCATCGGCGCGCTCAAGCGTTGCGACGCGGTGCTGTCCGGCTTCCTCGGCTCGCCGCCGCAGGCACGCGCGGCGGTCGAGATCGTACGCTCGGTGAAGGCGATGAATCCGAACGCGTGGTACTTCTGCGATCCGGCGATGGGCCAGACGGGCGGCGTCCGGCCCGAGCCCGGCGTCGAGGAATTCATCGTGCAGGAGGTGCCCGCGCTCGCGGACGGCATGTCGCCGAACCATACCGAACTGCAGAAGCTCGCCGGGCGACGCATCGAGACCGTCGCGGAAGCCGTCGACGCGTGCCGCGCGCTGATCCGCCGCGGCCCGAAGATCATCCTCGTCAAGCACCTGCACGACCGCAACAGCCCGGCCGACCGCTTCAACATGCTCGCCGTCACCGAAACCGAAGCGTGGATCGGCCAGCGGCCGCTGTATGCGTTTCCGCGCCATCCGGTCGGTGTCGGCGACCTGACCAGCGCGATCTTCGTCGCGTGCCGGCTGCGCGGCGACTCGGTGCGCGCCGCGTTCGAACACACGCTCGCGGCCGTGCACGCGGTCGTGAAGGCCACCTACGACGCACGCCGCTACGAGCTCGAGCTCGTCGCCGCGCAGGATGAAATCGCGCGGCCGAGCGAATGGTTCGGCGCGTGGGTGACCGACGCCTGACGCGTGTGCATCGCCCTGCTCGCCGCGGCTGCCTGCTGCCGCACCTCGGCCGTCCTGCGGCTCCCTCGCTGTTCCCGCTGTCCGCGTGCCGCGCAGCACCCGCCTCGCCCGTTGCCGCTGCCCCGCAGTCCGTGCGGCGGCGCACCGCCGGCTGCAACCCGGTCCACGCGTGCAAACGTTTCCGGACTTCACATGAATGACACCGATTCCTCGCTATGCTCGCGGCGGCACGCATCGGCGCAGCCGCATCCTGCGACCCGGTGTGCGCCCTTTCCGCAGGTCCCGCCAATCGGCTCCCTCTTTACCCCACGATAACGACCATGACCCGATCGAACCGTCGTGACTTCCTGCGCGTCGCCGCCGGCACTGCCGGCGCCGCCGCGCTGAACCTGTTTCCGCCCGTGATCCGCGATGCGCTCGCGATTCCCGCGAACCGCCGTACCGGCACGATCCGCGATATCGAACACATCGTGATCCTGATGCAGGAGAACCGCTCGTTCGACCATTACTTCGGCACGATGCGCGGTGTCCGCGGCTTCGGTGACCCGCGCCCGCTGCGCCTCGCGAACGGCAAGTCGGTGTTTCACCAGCCGGTCGGCCCGGCCGAACTGCTGCCGTTCCACCCGGGCGCCGACAAGCTCGGCCTGCAGTTCCTGCAGGACCTGCCGCACGGCTGGCAGGACATGCACGCTGCCTGGAACAAGGGCCGCTACGACCAGTGGGTGCCGAACAAGGGCACGACGACGATGGCGTACCTGAAGCGCGACGACATCCCGTTCCACTACCAGCTCGCCGACGCGTTCACGATCTGCGACGCGTACCACTGCGCGTTCCCGGGCTCGACCGACCCGAACCGCTATTACATGTGGACCGGCTACGTCGGCAACGACGGCACGGGCGGCGGCCCGGTGCTCGGCAACGATGAAAAGGGCTACGGCTGGACGACCTATCCGGAAGTGCTCGAACAGGCCGGCGTGTCGTGGAAGATCTACCAGGACGTCGGCACGGGACTCGACGCGAAGGGTTCGTGGGGCTGGACGTCCAACCCGTACATCGGCAACTACGGCGACAACGCGCTGCTCTACTTCAACCAGTACCGCACCGCGCTGCCGGGCACGCCGCTGTACGACAAGGCGCGCACCGGCACCAACATCAGCGCCGGCGGCACGCTGTTCGACGTGCTGCAGCAGGACGTGAAGAACGGCACGCTGCCGCAGGTATCGTGGATCTGCGCGCCGGAAGCATATTCCGAGCACCCGAACTGGCCGGCCAACTACGGCGCGTGGTACATCGAGCAGGTGCTGAAGGCGCTCGTGTCGAATCCGGACGTGTGGAGCAAGACCGCGCTCTTCATCACGTATGACGAAAACGACGGCTTCTTCGATCACGTGCCGCCGCCGTTCGCGCCGCAGTCGCGCGACAACGGGTTGTCGACGGTCGCGACGACCAACGAGGTCTATGCCGGCGACGCGTCGCACATGGCCGGTCCGTACGGGCTCGGGCCGCGCGTGCCGATGCTGGTCGTGTCGCCGTGGACCAAGGGCGGCTGGGTCTGCTCGCAGACCTTCGATCACACGTCGCTGCTGCAATTCATCGAGGCGCGGTTCGGCGCGCAGTATCCGGTCACGGCCGCCAACGTGTCGCCGTGGCGCCGCGCGGTGTGCGGCGACCTGACGTCGGCGTTCGAGTTCGCGACCGTGGACGCCGCGTGGCCGACGCTGCCCGACACGAGCGGCTACGCGCCGCCCGACCGCGTGCGCCATCCCGACTACATCCCGGTGCCGCCGGTGCTGCAGAAGCTGCCGAAACAGGAAGCCGGGCTGCGTCCGGCGCGCGCGCTGCCGTACGAGCTGTTCGTGCACGGCCGCGTCGAAGCCGCGAACGGGCAGTTCCGGCTGACCTTCGCGAACACGGGCCGCGCAGGCGCCGCGTTCCAGGTCCAGTCGCGCAACCGCGTCGACGGCCCGTGGGCGTACACGGTCGAAGCCGGCAAACGCATCGCCGATACGTGGAGCGCCGCCGCGTCGCTCGGCCTGTACGACCTCGACGTGTACGGCCCGAACGGCTTCTACTGCCATTTCCGCGGCCCGTTCGCGACCGGCGTCGGCAGCGCGAGCGTGAACCCCGAAGTGATCTACGGCTACGACGTCGCGAACGGCAACATCACGCTGCGCCTGATGAACCGCGGCCACAAGGCCGTGCGGCTGAAGGTCACGAACGCGTACGGCCACGGTCACGCGCGCACGTTCGACCTCGCGCCGGGCGCGCACGTCGACGATTACTGGGACCTGCGCGGCAGCCACGGCTGGTATGACCTGACCGTCAGCGACGGCCGCCAGCTCGGCTTCCTGCGCCGCTTCGCGGGCCACGTCGAAACGGGCCGCCCGAGCACCAGCGACCCGCTGATCCGCACGACCGCGTCGCACGACGACGCCGAAGCCGCATCGGACGCCCTGTCCGACTGACGTCGACCCACGCGCGGCGCGGCCCCGGCGGGCTGCGCCGCGTCTTTGCCCCGCAGCACTCCCCCCCTCTGAGCCCGTTCCGTTCGCGACGGGAAACTCCCGATACCGGCCGCCCGCGCTCGCGCGGAAGCTATGCGCAAATCCGCATCGAATGCGCGACAAATTTCCAAGACCCGCGCATATCGGCGACCTATATATCGAAGCAATCGGGGCTCTTCACGGAGCCTGACGGGAGATGTTTCCGAGGATCACGCTGCCGACCTCCCCGCCCGATTCCGAGAAGCGGTCGAACCGCCCGCCCGTCGCACGCGCCCGGCCCGCCCGGACGCGCGCGGTACCCACTCGCCGGTGTCGAACAAGAGGAACAACATGAAATTCCGTCATTCCCTGCTGTCGGTGTCCATTGCCTCCGCGCTTGCCCTCCTCTCGCAACAGGCTGCTCACGCTGCCGACGCAACCGACGTGAAGGTCGGCTTCGCCGCGCCGCTCACGGGCGTGAACGCCGGCTACGGCAAGGATCTGCAGAACGGCGTGCAGCTCGCGCTCGACGATGCGTTCGCGCAGAAGGTGCAGATCGCCGGCAAGCCCGCCCGCTTCAATCTCGTCGTGCAGGACGACCAGGCCGACCCGCGCATCGGCGTGCAGGCCGCGCAGGCGCTGGTCGACCAGAACGTGTCGGTCGTGGTCGGCCACTTCAACTCGGGGACGACGATTCCGGCGTCGGTGGTCTACGACAAGGCCGGCATTCCGGTGATCGACCCGGCCGCGACCAACCCGACGCTCACGTCGCGCGGGCTCGCGAACATGTTCATGGTGATCGCGACCGACGGCCAGAACGCCGGCAACGCGGGCAAGTACGCGGTCGACGTGACGAAGGCGAAGCGCATCGCGATCATCGACGACCGCACCGCGTTCGGCCAGGGCGAGGCCGACGAATTCGAGAAGGCCGTGAAGGCTGCCGGCGGCACGATCATCGGACGCGAGTTCACCAACAACCAGGCCGTCGATTTCCGCGCGCAGATCACGAGCCTCAAGGGCAAGAACCCGGACCTGATCTTCTTCGGCGGCCTCGATTCGCTCGCCGCGAACTTCATCAAGCAGATGCGTCAGCTCGGGCTGAACGCGCAGTTCGTCGGCGGCGGCGGCGTGAAGGACAACGAGTTCATCAAGATCGCGGGCCCGGCCGCCGAAGGCGCGATGGCATGGGAATACGGCCGGCCGCTCGACGAGCTGCCGCAGGGCAAGGATTTCGAGGCGCGCTTCAAGAAGCGCTTCGGCGTCGACGTGCTGTCGTACGCGCAGTTCGGCTATGACGCGGCGTGGGCGGCGATCAAGGCGATGCAGGCGGCCGGTTCGACCGACCCGAAGGCCTATCGCCCGGCGCTCAAGAAAGTCGACTTCGAAGGCGTGACCGGCCGCATCTCGTTCGCGAACGACGGCTCGCTGAAGAGCGGGATGTCGACGCTGTACCAGGTGAAGAACGGCGCGTGGAAGACGATCGTGACGAAGGGAGGCTGATCGGCGAGGCGGGCGGCCGGCGGCGGGCACGCCGCCCGGCCGTGAAGATCGGCGGAATCACCCCGATCTCATATGACGACTGATGTTAAAGCGATTTCACCCGCGCGCAGCCGCGCGGGCTCCGCAACCCGGCGGTCAGCCGGCTTCGGCCTCCGCCGCCTCGTGCGCGCGGCGCAGCCGCTCGCGGCTGTTCGTGAGATGCGTGCGCATCGCGGCGCGGGCCGCTTCCGGGTCGTGGCGCGCGATTGCCTCGTAGATGTCCTCGTGCTCGTGATTCAGCCGGCCGACGTAGCGCTCGAGGTCGTCGCCGGCAAAGCGCGCCGAATTCACGCGCGTGCGCGGGATGATCGACGTGCCGAGCTGCGTCATGATGTCGACGAAATAGCGGTTGCCGGTGGATTGCGCGATCTGCAGGTGGAACTGGAAGTCGAGCTGCGCGGTGTCGCGGCCGCCGCCCGCGCCCGTCGCGATCGCGTCGAGCGCGCGCCGCAGCGCGGCGAGGTCGGCATCGTTCGCGCGCTGCGCGGCGAGGCTCGCGCACTCGCTTTCGAGGCTGATGCGCAGCTCCAGCACCGCGAGCACGTCGCGCAGCGTCGTGATCGTCGCGGGATCGATGCCGAGCGTCTGGCGGCGCGACGGCTCGAGCACGAAGCTGCCGATGCCGTGGCGCGTCTCGACGAGGCCGCTCGCCTGCATCCGCGAGATCGCCTCGCGCACGACCGTCCGGCTCACGCCCTGCGCCGCCATGACTTCGGTTTCGGTCGGCAGCTTGTCGCCGGGACGCAGTGTGCCGTTTTCGATCTGCGCGGTCAGCGCGTCGACGACATCTTGTGCGAGGCTGCGTGCGCGACGGCGCGGCGCTGCGGGAAGCGTAGGCACGGACATGTGGCCGGTTCCTTTTTGAATGATCGTAATGTGAGCCGAGGGTTTACGCGGGGTTTGAGCGAAAGCCGATGATTCATTATACTGCGTCACAAGTCATCCGACGACTGATGATCGGCGCACAGTCTCCTGTCGACTCAGGTCGGCTGTTCAGTCCCGCCTGGTCCCGTGCGTAACGATCGATCGACCCGTGTTCGCGCGCTGCGCTCCATGGGCCCGGTTGTCGCTTCCACCCCGTGTTCGGGTTGCGTCGACATGCGGGGCTTGCGCGCCGCGCACGTCGGTTGTCGAATGATCGCACCTCACGCCGCGCGCGGCAAAGCTTTTGCCGCACGGCATCGCCTACTTTTTCGCCATCGCCGCCCATGAACGCCGTCACTGCCTCGCCTTCCCACGACACGCCGCGCATCGTCGACCTGCAAGCGATTCCGGTCGCCGGCCACGACAGCATGCTGCTCAACCTGAGCGGCGCGCACGGCCCGTTCTTCACCCGCAACCTCGTGATCCTGAAGGACAGCGCGGGCCGCACGGGCGTCGGCGAAGTGCCGGGCGGCGAGAGCATCCGCCGCACGCTCGACGACGCGCGCGCGCTCGTCGTCGGCCAGCCGGTCGGCAACTATCACGCGGTGCTCAACGACGTGCGCCGCACCTTCGCCGACCGCGACGCGAGCGGCCGCGGGCTGCAGACCTTCGACCTGCGCACGACGATCCACGCGGTCACCGCGCTCGAAGCCGCGCTGCTCGACCTGCTCGGCCAGCATCTCGGCGTGCCGGTCGCCGCGCTGCTCGGCGAAGGCCAGCAGCGCGAGCGGGTCGAAATGCTCGGCTACCTGTTCTACGTCGGCGATCGCACGAAGACGGCGCTCCCCTATCGCGACGGCCGCGGCGCGACCGACGACTGGACCCGCGTGCGCGACGACGCCGCGCTGACGCCCGAAGCCGTCGTGCGGCTCGCCGAAGCCGCGCATGCGCGCTACGGCTTCAACGACTTCAAGCTGAAGGGTGGCGTGTTCGACGGGGCGAGCGAGATCGAAGCCGTGACGGCGCTCGCCGAGCGCTTCCCCGACGCGCGCGTGACGCTCGATCCGAACGGCGCATGGTCCCTCGACGAGGCCGTGCGACTGTGCCGCGATCAGCATCACGTGCTCGCGTATGCGGAAGATCCGTGCGGCGCGGAGAACGGTTACTCGGGCCGCGAGGTGATGGCCGAATTCCGCCGCGCGACGGGGCTGCCGACGGCCACCAACATGATCGCGACCGACTGGCGGCAGATGGGCCATGCGGTGCAGTTGCACGCCGTCGACATCCCGCTCGCCGATCCGCATTTCTGGACGATGCAGGGCTCGGTGCGGGTCGCGCAGATGTGCCGCGACTGGGGCCTCACGTGGGGTTCGCATTCGAACAACCACTTCGACGTGTCGCTCGCGATGTTCACGCACGTCGCGGCCGCGGCGCCGGGCCAGGTCACCGCGATCGATACGCACTGGATCTGGCAGGACGGCGAACGGCTGACGCGCGAGCCGCTGAAGATCGAGAACGGGCTGGTGGAAGTGCCGAAGCGGCCGGGGCTCGGTATCGACATCGACATGGATGCGGTCGCGCTCGCGCACGAGCTGTACAAGCAGCACGGCCTCGGCGCCCGCGACGACGCGGCGGCGATGCAGTATCTGATCCCGGGCTGGACGTTCAACAACAAGCGCCCGTGCCTCGTGCGTTGAGGGGGCGACGAACCGGGCGGCAGGTCCGCCCGGTCGGACGGAATGATGCGGTTCGCCGGTGGATTGGCGATCGCCGGCCGGGAAAGGCCGGCGAAGCAAAAGCGGGATTCGCGCGCGCGGCTAGCCTGTCGCCCGCTGATGGATCCCCTGGCCTGCCGCCCCCTAACCGGGCGTCCCTAACCGGGCGTCCCTAACCGGGCGTCCCTAACCGGGCGTCTCTAGCCGCCTGCGCCAATCCCCCGCGCCATCCCCGACGCGGCGAACACGATGACGATCACCAGCACCGCCTGCCAGTGACCGACCCGCACATAGGTGCGCGCACGGCCGATATCGGGCATCTGCTGCCGCCGCGCGGCGACACGCCAACGGATCAGCCCCAGCATCGGCACGACCTCGAGCAGCAGGATCAGCACGAGCGCGGTCATCTTCAGGTGAAAGAGCGGTTCGTGCAGGTAGTACGCGGTGCCTTTCTCGAAACCGCCGAACGCGCGTGCGACGCCCGTCGCGATCAGCACGAGCGCCGACACGCCCCAGACCGCATCGGCCTTGAACACGCCGGGCAAATCGACCGCCTGCGCGGATGCGATGAGCCGGCGCAACGCGCGGTTACGCGCCGCGATCGCGGCAAACGCGACGCCGAACGCACTCAGGTGAATGGCAGCCAGCAACCAACGGACGATCATCGCGCCTCCTTGTCGCCCGCGCCCGGTGCGCGAGCCTGTCAGACGATTTGCTTGAGCGCCGCGTCGAGCGCGAGCACCGCGACGCGGTCCCCTTCGGTCGCGAGCGGCGTGCGCATCACGACCTGCCGGTTGTGGCCGACAGCCGCCGGCGAATCCCACAGCAGTTCCACCTTCGGCCGATTGAACAGGCTGCCGCGACGCGGCGGCACGACCGCCTGCTGCGCGCCCTGCTCGCCCGCGGCGGGCGCGGCAGGTGCGACCCGGCCGGGCCAGCGCACCGACAGTTCGCGCGCGTCGTACTGGCCGACCTTGCGGCTTTCCATCCAGACGATCGCGGTGCGCGTCAGCACGTCGAGCGAGATCGCATACCGGCCGACCGCGAAGCGGCGCGCGGCCACGTTGGTCCGCCACAGCGGCCGCGGCCGGCAGATCCAGACGATCGCCGCGTACAGCGCCGGCGCGGCGACGAGCCAGCCGTTGGTCGCCGTCACCGCATGCAGCGCGCGGCGCCAGCCGGCCGCCCACGTGAACGCGCCGATCGACCACGCGGCAAACAGGAAACCGATCAGCGCGAACACGCGCAGCGCCTGGCGCAGCCACTGCGGCAGCGGATGGAACGGCCGCTCGGCCCGCGCGGCGGCGCCCGGCAGCGCGAGCAGCAGGAAGATCAGGATGAGGTAGAGGAATGCCCACGGCGACGACACCATCGCCGACAGCGACGAGCGATAGCCCATCTGGGACATCGAGAACAGCCAGCGCGCGAGCAGCACGAGACCGATCGCGCGCAACGCGAAGATCACGCCGGCGCCGGGGGCCGGCGCTGCGCGCGTGGTTTTCGTTCTCGCCAAGACTGCTCTCCTCTGGATAGTCGTACCGGGCCGGATTTCACGGCACGGCCATTATAGGGACATTACCGTCTGGACAGACGGCAGGATGGTGTGCCGGGCCGCTTCGGAGGCCGTTCGCAGCGTCGGGCGCGGCGAGAATACAACAGATCCGCGCCGCAGATGTGACAACGCCCCGCCGGAAAACCCGGACGGGGCGTCGTGGCGGCCGCGCGGCGGCGGCCCGCAATCAGCTTGCGTTGACTTCGCGGAGCACCGTGCGGCGCTTCTGGCGCAGCAGTTCCTCGTAGCCCTTCACGTAGTTCTGCGCCATCACCTTCGACGAGAAACGGGCTTCGAACGCGGCGCGAACCTTCTCGCGCGGCAGCGTATCGAGACGCTTGAGCGCGGCGACGGCCGACAATTCGTCTTCGACGACGAAGCCCGACACGCCGTTGTCGATCACTTCCGGCACCGAGCCGCGCTTGAACGCGATCACCGGCGTGCCGCAGGCCATCGCCTCGATCATCACCAGGCCGAAGGGCTCCGGCCAGTCGATCGGGAACAGCAGCGCATGCGCGTTGCCGAGGAATTCGGTCTTCTCCGACTCGCTGATTTCGCCGATGTACTCGACGTGCGGCAGCGCGAACAGCGGCTTGATCTTCTCTTCGTAGTACGCGCGGTCGGCCTTGTCGAGCTTCGCGGCAATCTTGATCGGCAGGCCGGCCTGCTCGGCGATGCGGATCGCCGTGTCGACGCGCTTCTCCGGCGAGATGCGGCCGAGGAACGCGAGGTAGCTCGGCTTCACGTTCGGGATCGGCGTCAGCAGGTTTTCCGGCAGGCCGTGGTAGACGGTCGACAGCCAGTTCGCCTGCGGCAGCGGGATGCGCTGGTTGTCGGAGATCGACACGACCGGCACGTCGCTGAACGCGTTGAAGATCGGCTGCAGTTCCGGCAGGTCGAGACGGCCGTGCATCGTCGTCAGATGCGGGACCGGCTGGCGCGAGAACAGCGAGAACGGGTAGTAGTCGATATGGCAGTGCAGGACGTCGAACTCTTCCGCGCGACGGCGCACCTGCTCGAGGAGCAGCATGTGCGGGGCCATCACGTCGCGGATCGTCGGGTCGAGGCGCAGCGCCTGCGGCCAGCACGCTTCGAGCTTCGCGGAGGTTTGCGAATCGCCGCTCGCGAAGAGCGTGACGTCATGCCCCATCTCGACGAGTGCTTCGGTGAGATAGGACACCACTCGCTCGGTACCGCCGTACAGTTTCGGGGGCACCGCTTCATGCAACGGAGCGATTTGGGCGATTCGCATGCGTAACTCCTAAAAAATCGGCAAAAAACCAGGTATGGGTCGGCAACCTGCCGGTGGTCCGGGCTGGAAACATGTCGTCCGAACCTCGGACGAATCAGCCTGCCGGGGGCGTCGAACCCGCGCTGCTCAAGGAGCGTCGGCGACGCGACAGGCATAGAACGTTTGAAACGAAGACCCGTTGACAGGGGTTCGTAAAAAAACCTGGAATCGAACCCGGAGCCGATTATCTAGGGTTATTCCCGATACGGCGCACGACATTTCAAACACTTTACTTTGTTACAAAGGCGCAACACTTTGCAACCCGCGGACTCGGGCGTCCGTTCTAGAGTGGAAGGCCGTTTTGGCGATCCTTGTTAACCCGCAGCTGCCGGCAGCGTGATTCCGGCACGCAGGACGGGATGCCGGATTTTATCTCAAAATCGAGCGCGAGCCCCTGGCCAAGGCAAGATTCGCGCAGCGCGACGCGCGGCGTTGTTTACAATGCCGGATTATTCAGTCCGGGCGAACGCCGGCCTGCGACCCAGCCGCCCCGCTCAATCACCGAATCACCGCACCCATATTTTGGAATCTCTCACCCCCGCCCAGCGCAACGCCCACAACGCGAAGCTGTCGAGCTACGCGCATCGGCCGATCGCGTTCCTGTTCCGCTACATCCGCCTCCACCCCGTCGCGCACCTGGTCGTGCTCTGCAGCGTGCTGGCCGCCGTCGGCTGCGCGCTCGGCTCGCAATATGCGATCAAGCACCTGATCGACGTGCTCGCGACCGGACGCCATCACCCGGGCCCGCTGTGGAGCGCGTTCGCGCTGCTCGTCGGGCTGATCGCGGCCGACAACCTGCTGTGGCGCGTCGGCGGCTGGGTCGCCGCGCACACGTTCGTCGCGGTCACCGGCGACCTGCGGCGCGACCTGTTCCAGTACCTGATCGGCCATTCGCCGACGTATTACTCGGAGAAGCAGCCCGGCACGCTCGCCAGCCGCATCACGGCCACGTCGAACGCGGTCTACACGTCGGAGAACACGATGGCGTGGAACGTGCTGCCGCCGTGCATCGCGGTGATGGGCGCGATCCTGATGATCATCGTCGTCAATCCGCTGATGGCGGCCGGCCTGCTCGGCTGTTCGGCCGTACTGTCCGTCATCCTGTTCAAGCTCGCCGGCCGCGGCTCCGCACGCCATCACGCGTTCGCGGCGAAGGCCGCGGCGGTCGACGGCGAGCTCGTCGACGTGATCGGCAACATGGGCCTTGTGCGCGCGTTCGGGATGACGCTGCGCGAACAGAAGCGCTTCAGCGCGACGGTGAAGGCCGAGATGGACGCACGCCAGCAGAGCCTGCTCTATCTCGAAAAGCTGCGGCTGCTGCACGCGGTGATCACCGCGATGCTGTCCGCCGGCCTGCTTGGCTGGGCGCTGTGGCTGTGGGATCAGGGCCGCGCGACGTCGGGCGACATCGTGCTCGTCAGCTCGCTCGGCTTCACGATCCTGCACGGCACGCGCGACCTCGCGGTCGCGCTCGTCGACGTCACGCAGCACGTCGCCCGCCTGTCCGAAGCGGTGAAGACGCTGCTCGAGCCGCACGGGATGCCGGACCGCTCGGACGCGCAGCCGCTGTCGGCCACGGGCGGCCGCGTCGATTTCGAGCGCGTGACGTTCGCGTATCCGCACCGCCGCGCGATCCTCGACCACTTCGATCTGCATATCGAGCCGGGCCAGCGCGTCGGCCTGATCGGCAAGTCGGGCGCGGGCAAATCGACCGTGCTCGCGCTGCTGCAGCGCTTCTACGACACGCAGGACGGCGTCGTGAAGGTCGACGGCCAGGACGTGAAGGCCATCACGCAGGACAGCCTGCGCCACGCGATCGCGCTGGTGCCGCAGGACATCTCGCTGCTGCACCGGACCATCTACGACAACATCGCGTACGGCCGCCCCGACGCGACCCGCGACGAAGTGCTCGCCGCAGCGCGCGACGCGCGCTGCGCGGAGTTCATCGAGGCGATGCCGGAAGGCTATGACACGATCGTCGGCGACCGCGGCGTCAAGCTGTCGGGCGGCCAGCGCCAGCGCATCGCGATCGCGCGCGCGATCCTGAAGAATGCGCCGATTCTGCTGCTCGACGAAGCGACGTCGGCGCTCGACAGCGCATCCGAGGAAGCGATCCAGAGCGCGCTCGACCGACTGATGGTCGGCCGCACGGTGATCGCGATCGCGCACCGCCTGTCGACGCTGCGCAACTTCGACCGCATCATCGTGATGAGCAACGGCAAGGTGATCGACGACGGCCCGCCCGAGGTGCTGCGCAACCGCCCCGGCCTGTACCGCGATCTGCTCGCGAAGCAGCACGGCCGCCATCATGCGGCCACCGACGGCAACACGCCGACCGGCGAACGCGTGGCCTGACGCGCGTCGGCATCCGGCCAACGAAAAAGCCGCCGTGCTTGCTCGCACGGCGGCTTTTTCAATTGCAGCGGCAGCAATGGATCGGGATCAGACCTGCTGCAGATCGCGCAGAAAATTGTCCCGCCACACCGACACGTTGTTCTCGCGAAGCTGCGCGATCATGTCCGCATAGCGTGCGCGCCGTTCGGCGAGCGGCATCGTCAGCGCCTGCGACAGCGCATCGGCCATCCCGTCGATATCGATCGGATTGACGATCAGCGCGCCCGTGAGCTCGCGCGCGGCGCCCGCGAAGCGCGACAGCACCAGCACGCCCGGATCGTCCGGATTCTGCGCGGACACGTACTCCTTCGCGACGAGGTTCATCCCGTCGCGCAGCGGCGTCACGAAACCCACGCGCGCGAGCCGGTACAGCGCGGCCAGCAGCTGCCGGTCGTACTGGCGGTGAATGTAGAGGATCGGCGCCCAGTCGAGCTCCGCGTAGCGCCCGTTGATGCGCCCCGACTCCGCTTCGAGCTGCAGCCGGATGTCCTGATACGCGCGCAGGTCCGCGCGCGTCGACGGCGCGATCTGCAGGAACGACACGCGGTTGCGAATCGACGCCTGATGCTCGAGCAGCTTCTCGAACGCCCGGAAGCGCTCGACGAGCCCCTTCGAATAATCGAGCCGGTCGACGCTCATGATCAGTTGCCGCCCGCGCAGCGACGTCGCGAGCGTGCGCACCGCCTTGCCGTGCTCGCCCGCCTGCGCGAGCGACGCGATCTCGTCCGGATACACGCCGATCGGATAGGCGGCCGCGCGCAGCGTCTGGCCGAACGCCCGCACGTGCGCCGTGTGCCCGTCGTGCTCGACCTCGCCGTCCGCCTCGAACGCGACGTAGTCGCAGAACGCGCGCAGATCGGGCTCGGTCTGGAAGCCGAGCAGATCGAACGCGCACAGCGACTCGACGAGCTCGCGGTGCGGCGGCACGTTGACGAGCACCTGCGCGGCCGGAAACGGGATGTGCAGGAAGAAGCCGATGCGGTTTTTCACGCCGGCGTCGCGCAGCGCGCGCGCGAACGGAATCAGGTGATAGTCGTGCACCCAGATCACGTCGTCGTCCTGCAGCAGCGGCACGAGCTGCTGCGCGAGCCACACGTTGACGCGGCGGTAGCCGTCGAATTCGTGGCGATCGTACTGGATCAGGTCCGCGCGGTAGTGAAACGCGGGCCACAGCGTCGCGTTCGAGAAACCGCGGTAGTACTGGTCGTAATCGCGGCGCGACAGCCCGACGGTCGCGAACGTCACCGGCCCGCGCTCCTCGATGCGGATCTGCGGCTGCGGCGCGCCGGACGCGACCACTTCGCCGCTCCAGCCGAACCACATGCCGCCGGTTTCCTTCAGCGCGTCGTAGACGCCGATCGCGAGGCCGCCCGCCGCCGGTTCGCCTTCCGAAATCGGTGCGACGCGGTTTGAAACGATGATGAGCCGGCTCATGCGTGCGGTTGCCCCGCGCCGAGCCAGCGTGCGATCTGCTCATGCAGTGCGTCGACCGAATCGAGCCGCATCCGCGCGGACGTCTCGCCCGCGCCGACCTTGATCGACAGGCCGCCGCGCGCGTTGACCACCGCGAAGCCCTTCTCGTCGGTCAGGTCGTCGCCCGCGAACAGCGGCACGCGGCCCGCAAAGGGCGGCTCGTCGAGGAACGCGGCCAGCGCGCGCCCCTTGTCGACGCCCTTCGGCTTGATCTCGAACACCATCTTGCCGGGTTGCAGCACGTACGCATCCGGATAGTCGGCGACGAGGCGCTCGGCCGCTTCGCGCGCCACCGCCTCGCGCTCGGGCGCATTGCGAAAGTGCAGCGCGACGGCCGCACCCTTGATTTCGAGCAGCATGCCCGGATGGCGATCGACCACGCCTGCGAGCTCGCGCTCGATGCGCAGCAGGCGCTCGTCGTTGAAGCCGATGCGCTGCGTGTCGCCGTTCGCGTCGCGGCGCTCCGCGCCGTGCAGGCCGGCGATCGGCAGCCCGGGCATCTTCAGGAACGTGTCGAGGTTGTCGATCCCGCGTCCGGACACGATCGCGACCGCGCCGTGCGAGCGGCGCGACAACTCGTCGAGCAGCGTCAGCAGCGACGGCGGAACGTGAATGCTGTCGGGGGTCGGCGCCAGCTCGACGAGCGTGCCGTCGAAGTCGAAGAAGAACGCGGTATCGGTCAGGGACAGGGAAGCCGGAACGGATTGCATCGATTCGATAGTCTGAGGGCCGGCCGGCAAAACGCAGGCCGCCACTGCGCGAATGGAGTTGTGCGCATCTTACCGCGCCTGCGCCCCCAGATGGGCGAAACCGGGGCAGCGCGGACGTCGCGCCAGCCGCCGCGTCAACTGCGACATATTGCCCCGCTCGCCGGCCCCGTACCGGTTTCAAAAGGACGCAGGCGCGCGAATTGCGCTACAGTCGCAACCGCCTGCCGCGCGACGCATGGCATCGCGCCGGCCGGTCACCCATTTCGCCCGATCGAGCCCCAGGATGCCGTCTCGCCTCTCCCGCCTCATCCGCACGGCCGCGGCCCTCGCCGCCGCCGTGGCGCTCGCCGCGTGCACGCACGACGAGCCGCGCTGGAACCTGACCAACGTCACCGGCCACCTGCCCGACCTGTCGTTCGAGCTGACGGGCGGCGACGGCCGTCCCGTCGACGCCGACGCGTTCCGCGGCCGCGTCGCGCTCGTCTACTTCGGCTACACGCACTGCCCCGACGTCTGCCCCGAAACGCTGGCGCGGTTGATGGAAGTGCTGGCGAAGCTCGGCCCGCAGGCGGACAACGTGCGCATCCTGTTCGTCTCGGTCGACCCCGCGCGCGATACGCCGCAGGCAATGCAGTCCTACGTCGCCGCGTTCGACGCCGCGCATGCGCGCGGCCTGACCGGCACCGACGGCCAGATCGAATCGCTCGCGAAGCGCTATCGCGTCGCGTACCAGATGGAAAAACGCGATCCGTCCGGCGGCTACGAAGTGACGCACAGCTCGGCCGTCTACGTCTTCGACGCGACCGGCCGCGCGCGCCTGCTCGCGACCGATCGCGATTCGCCCGACGCCATCGCCGCCGATGTGCGCCGGATCATCGACACTGCCTCAACGACCTGAATTCCGCCATGAACACGAAAACGACCTTCAAGACGTTCGCCCTCGTCGCCGCGCTGTGCGCCGGCGCGCACGCGTATGCCGCCGGCGCGATCAGCGCGCAGAACGCGTGGGTGCGCTGGCTGCCGAACAAGCTGCCCGCGGGCGGCTACGTGACGCTCGTGAACACCGGCGACAAGCCGATCGACCTCGTCGACGTCGACAGCCCCGACTACGGGATGGCGATGCTGCACCAGACGGTGTCGAACGGCTCGACGCAGAAGATGGAAATGGTCGACAAGCTGACGATCCCCGCGCGCGGCAAGGTCGACATCGCGCCGGGCGGCTATCACTTCATGCTCGAGGAACCGAAGCACGCGATCAAGCCCGGCGACACCGTGCACCTGCGCCTGAAATTCTCCGACGGCGAAACGGTCGATGCGCCGTTCGCCGTGAAATCGCCGGCCAAGACGAAGTGATGCGCGCGCGATGAACGTCCTGTACTGGCTCGATCCGTGGGAACCGTCGCCGACCGTGGTCATCGCGGTGCTGACGGCCGCCGTGCTGTTCGCGCGCGGCGCGAGGAAGGCGAAGGTGTCGCCGCTGCGGCAGTTCTCGTTCTGGTTCGGGCTGACCGCGCTCTACATCGCGCTGCACACGCGGCTCGACTACTTCTTCGAGCATGAATTCTTCCTGCACCGCGCGCAGCACCTCGTGCTGCACCATCTCGGGCCGTTCTTCATCGCGCTGTCCTATCCGGGCGCGGCGATCCGTGCGGGCATTCCGTTCCGCTGGCGGCAGCGCTTCGTGCGCCCCGCGCTCGCGTGGGCGCCGGTGCGGGCGACGCTCGACGTGGTGTTCCATCCGGTCGTCGCAGTCGTGCTGTTCGTCGGGCTGATCTATTTCTGGCTGCTGTCGCCGATCCACTTCATCGCGATGCTCGACTGGCGCCTCTATCGCGTGATGAACTGGAGCATGGTGATCGACGGGCTGCTGTTCTGGTGGCTCGTCGTCGATCCGCGCCCCGCGCCGCCCGCGCGGCTGTCGCCGGGCCGCCGGATCCTGATCGTCGTCGCGGCGATCCCGCCGCAGATCGCGCTCGGCGCGCTGATCTTCTTCACGCCGCACGAGCTGTATCCGATCTATTCGATCTGCGGCCGCGCGTTCACGTGGCTGAGCCCGCTGCGCGACCAGCAGATCGGCGGCCTGCTGCTGTGGATTCCCGGCTCGATGATGAGCGTGATCGGCGCGCTGATCGCACTGCGGCACTGGCTGCGGCTGTCCGCGCGCGGGCGCCTGATCGACGAACGGGTCGCGCAGCGCGCGGACAAGCCGCCGGTCGCACGCACCGCGCACTGACCGCCTCGGCGCGCGTCATGCTCGCGCGCTGCTCATCCACACGTGCGGGATGCCGTCCTCGTCGTGCACGTCCGAACTCGGCGTGAAGCCGAATGCCCCGTAGAAACGCTGCAAGTGGGCCTGCGCATGCAGGCTCACCGGCGTATCCGGCCATTGCGCGCGGATATGCTCGAGCGCGCGCGACAGCAGCCCGTTGCCGAGGCCCGCGCCGCGAAACGCGGCGGTCGTCAGCACGCGGCCGATGCGCACGTCGGTGTGCTGCGCGTCCGGCAGCAGCACGCGCAGATAGCCGGCCAGGCGGCCGGCCGGATCGAAGGCGGCCAGGTGCCACGCGGCCTGGTCCGCATCGTCGATGTCGCGATACACGCAGTTCTGTTCGACGACGAATACGGCGCTGCGCGCTTCGAGGATCGAATAGATTTCGCGTGCCGTCAGCGCGTCGAAGGGTTTCCAGCGCCAGTCGAGATCGGCGGCGCTCGGGGATGCGGCGGGTGCGGAGGCGTTCATGTGCGGTCCTGATTCGGGCGCGCCGGCCGGCGCGCGGCAACCGTCGATTATGCCTCGAAGCACGCGTCGCGCGCGACCGCCTGCCCGCGCGCGAAAAAAAGGCCCCGCATCGCGCGGGGCCTGCTCGTCATGCGGTCATGCCGGCATCTGGCCGAAGCGGCCGCTGTTGAAATCGTCGATCGCGGTCCGGATTTCCTCTTGCGAATTCATCACGAACGGGCCGTAACCGACGACCGGCTCGTCGATCGGCTCGCCGCTCAGGATCAGCAGCTTCGCGTCGCCATTCGCTTCGATCTCGACGTCGCTGCCGTCGCGGCCGAGTTGCACGAACTGCGCTTCGCGCGCCACCGTCTCGCCGTTCACCAGCACGGTGCCGCTCAGCACGACCACCGCGAGCGTGCGCCCTTCGGCGACCGGGAACCGCGCATGGCCGCCCGCCACGAGCCGCACGTCCCACACGTCGATCGGCGTGTGCGTGCGGGCCGGGCCGCGCCGCCCGTCGAACTCACCGGCGATGATCCGCGCGCGCCCCGCGCCGTCCGGCAGCTCGACCACCGGGATATCGGCGTTCAGCAGCGTCTGGTAGCCGGGCGCGCCCATCTTGTCCGCGGCGGGCAGGTTCACCCACAGCTGCACCATCTCGAGCGGGCCGCCCCGCGTCGTGAACGCCTCCGAGTGGAATTCCTCGTGCAGGATCCCGCTCGCGGCCGTCATCCACTGCACGTCGCCCGGGCCGATCGTGCCGCCCGCGCCGGTCGAGTCGCGGTGCGCGACTTCGCCGTCATAGACGATCGTCACCGTTTCGAACCCGCGGTGCGGATGCTGGCCGACACCGCGCGGCGCGCTCGCCGGTTCGAACGTCGCCGGGCCGGCGTAATCGAGCAGCAGGAATGGGCTCAGGTGCGTGCCGTGAGACTGGTAGCTGAACATCGAACGCACCGGGAAACCGTCGCCGACCCAATGGCCGCGCGGCGCACTGTACACACCCTGGATCTTCTTCATTTGCCTTCTCCGAATTGCGGCGAAACCCGTGTTTCGCATCCATGAGCGACAATATAGAGATGGAACGATCGATCCGGTAGACTGCCGAAATCGCACTCAGCGTTCCATTTCATGAACGATAAAGCGCGGGATCTGAACGATCTCTACTACTTCGTGCAGGTCGTCGAACATGGTGGCTTCGCGCCGGCCGGGCGCGCGCTGGACATGCCGAAATCGAAGCTGAGCCGCCGTATCGCGCTGCTCGAGGCGCGGCTCGGGATGCGGCTGATCCAGCGTTCGACGCGCCGCTTCACGGTCACCGACGTCGGGCAGACCTATTACGCGCATTGCCGCGCGATGCTCGTCGAAGCCGATGCCGCCGACGAGGCGATCGCGCTGCTGCACGAGGAGCCGCGCGGCATCGTGCGCGTCAGTTGCCCGATCGTGCTGCTCGATTCGCTGGTCGGCACGATGATCGCCGCGTTCATGGCCGCGTGCCCGCGCGTCGAGATTCACCTGGAAGCCACCAACCGGCGCGTCGACGTGGTCGGCGAAGGGATCGACGTCGCGATCCGCGTGCGGCCGCCGCCGCTCGAGGACAGCGATCTCGCGCTGCGCGTGCTCGCCGAGCGCGGCCAGTGCCTCGTCGCGAGCCCCGCGCTGCTGCGCGAGCATGGCGTGCCGGCCGTTCCCGCCGATCTGACGCGCCTGCCGAGCCTCGATCACGGCGTGCCGCAGTCCACGCACGTGTGGCGGCTGCGCGGGCCCGACGGCGCGCACGCGGAAATCCATCACCAGCCGCGCTTCGTGACGGGCGGCATGCTCGCGCTGCGCGCGGCGGCCGCCGCGGGCGTCGGCGTCGTGCAGTTGCCGACGATGATGGTGCGCGACGAGGTGTCGCGCGGTGAACTGGTCACCGTGCTGCCCGACTGGGCGCCGCGCCGCGAAATCGTGCACGCGGTGTTCGCGTCGCGCCGCGGGCTGCTGCCCGCGGTGCGGGCGTTGCTCGATTTCCTGGCCGAGCGGTTCGCCGAACTCGAACCCGACTGAACGCGCCGCATCACGCACAACCGTGCGCTGCAGACCGCGCGCGCGTGCCGTAGACTGCGGTACGCGCAATGCGCATTTTCACAACCCCTATCGCTTTCCCGCCATGTTCACGCTGTCCAACGACCCTACCGCCTCCAAGGCCGATCAATACGCGACGCTCGTCGAGCAGGCACGCGCGCTCGTCGAATCCGAACGCGACCTGACCGCGAACGCCGCGAATTTCTCCGCGCTCGTGTATCACTCGCTCGATCGCCTGAACTGGGCGGGCTTCTACTTCTTCGACGGCGCCGAGCTCGTGGTCGGGCCGTTCCAGGGCAAGCCCGCGTGCGTGCGGATCGCGCTCGGCAAGGGCGTGTGCGGCACGGCCGCGCAAACGCGCGAGACGCAGGTCGTGCGCGACGTGCACGACTTCCCCGGCCATATCGCGTGCGATGCGGCGTCGGAATCGGAAATCGTCGTGCCGCTGGTGGCCGCCGACGGCACGCTGATCGGCGTATGGGACGTCGACAGCCCGGTCGCCGCGCGCTTCGACGACGAAGACCGCCAAGGGATGGAAGCGCTGTGCCGCGTGTTCGTCGAACGCGCGTGGCAGAAGGCGCGCGGTTAGGCGTCGCGGTGCCGCCGCGAACGACACGGGCCCCGCGAAGGGGCCCGTTTCATTGCAATGCCGCGCCGCCGTCTGCGGCGCACGACCGGCGTCAGGTCGCGTGCGTGCCCGAAAGCGCGGCGAACGCCTGCGGCTTCGCGTCCTCGGTCAGCACCTCGAAGCCCGTTTCCGTCACCACGACCATGTGCTCCCACTGCGCGGACAGCGAATGGTCCGCCGTGACGACGGTCCAGCCGTCGGCCAGCATGCGCGTGTCGCGCTTGCCCGCGTTCAGCATCGGCTCGATCGTGAAGATCATCCCCGGCCGCAGCGGCAGGCCGGTGCCCGGGCGACCGTAATGCAGCACCTGCGGCTCGTCGTGATAGACGTCGCCGATCCCGTGTCCGCAATACTCGCGCACCACGCTGAATCCTTCGCGATGGGCGACCTGCTGGATCGCATAGCCGACGTCGCCGAGCGTCGCGCCGGGACGCACCGCGCGGATGCCGGCATGCATCGCCTCGTAGGTCGACGCGACGAGCCGCCGCGCGAGTTCGTTCGGTTCGCCGACGAAATACATGCGGCTCGTATCGCCGAACCAGCCGTCCTTGATCACCGCGATGTCGAGGTTCACGATATCGCCGTCACGCATCGGCCGCGACGTCGGAATGCCGTGACAGACCACGTGATTGACCGACGTGCACAGCGTCTTCGGATAGCCGTGGTAGCCGATGTTCGCGGGGATCGCGCCCAGTTCGTCGACGATGTATTCGCGGCAGCGCGCGTCGAGCTCGTCGGTGGTGACGCCCGGCTTCACGTGCTCGGTGATCATCGTCAGCACCTGCGACGCGAGCTTCGCGGCTTCGCGCGACTTGGCGATTTCCGCGGCACCGCGGATCGGAATTTCGCGTTTCGCCATTACGCCACCTGCTCGATGCTCTGCGCGACCGTCTCGGCCGGCCCCACGTCGCCGCCCCGCGCCTCGGCCTCGATCAACATCTTGCAGATGTCGCCGTAGGAGAGCGCCGGATTGAGTTCCGCCAGCATCCCGACGCGCAGCCAGTGTTCGGCCTGTGCATTGATCGAACGGCTCAGCGCCGTGCTCGTCGAGCGCAGCCGTTCATGCATGTGCTCGGAAATCTTGATGATGCCCATATATCCCCAATTAAACGAAACGTAGCTGTTTCGTATATTACGCCGTGCACGACGACCGGGCAAGCCGTTCGCGCGCGCCTCCCGCCGCCCAGCGGCCGGAAATGCCATTGACATCAAATTCCAGTTTGCTGGAAAATCAATCCATCATGAAAGAATCAGCGATCACCGCGGCCGACGATACCGGCATCAACGAGCGCATTGCCCGGCGCGTGCGCGACCTGCGCACCGTCCGAGGCTACACACTCGACGCGCTGGCCGCGCGTTCCGGCGTCAGCCGTTCGATGATCTCGCTCATCGAACGCGCGGCGGCCAGCCCGACGGCCGTCGTGCTCGACAAGCTCGCGGCCGGCCTCGGCGTGTCGCTGGCCGGGCTGTTCGGCGGCGACCGGGACGACGCGCCCGCCCAGCCGCTCGCACGGCGCGCGCAGCAGGCCGAATGGCGCGATCCGGCGTCCGGCTATGTGCGACGCAACCTGTCGCCGGCCGGCTGGCCGTCGCCGATCCAGCTCGTCGAGGTCGATTTCCCGCCCGCCGCGCGCGTCGCGTACGACAGCGGCGGGCGCGAAAGCGCGCTGCATCAGCAGGTGTGGATCATCAGCGGCCGCGTCGACGTCACGTTCGGCGATACGCTTCACGAACTTCGCGAAGGCGACTGCCTGGCGATGCGGCTCGACCAGCCGCTGATCTTCAGCAATCCGTCGCCGCATGCGGCGCGCTATATCGTCGCGATTTGCGATGCATCCGCCGCCGGCATGCGCGGCGCGTAATGCGCGCGCCGTGTGTGCAACCGGTTTAGCCAAACAGGAAGGAAACGTATGAATTCCCCGACACAGCGCGACGACGTGCGCCTGATCGATTGCAGCGAGGCCGAACACGCGGCGGCCATTCTCGAGATCCTGAACGACGCGATCGTGAACTCGACCGCGCTGTACGACTACCGGCCGCGCCCGCCGGAAGCGATGATCACGTGGTTCGCGACGAAGCGCGCGGGCGGCTTTCCGATCATCGGCGCCGTCGACGCGGCGGGCACGCTGCTCGGCTTCGCGAGCTGGGGTACGTTCCGCGCGTTTCCGGCGTTCAAGTACACGGTCGAGCACAGCGTCTACGTGCGCAACGATCAGCGCGGTCGCGGGCTCGGCGAACTGCTGCTGCGCGAAGTGGTCCGGCGTGCGCGCGAAGCGCAGGTCCACGTGCTGGTCGGCTGCATCGACGCAGCCAACGCCGGCAGCATCGCACTGCATACGAAACTGGGGTTCGAGCACGCGGGCACGATCGCGGAGGCCGGATTCAAATTCGGCCGTTGGCTCGATGCGGCGTTCTATCAACTGAAGCTCGAGACGCCGGTGCAGCCGGTGGATGGGTAATTGCTTTGCGGCCGGCGCATAAATCGACGCCAAGACTTACCCCACCCTACCCGCATCGTTTTGCCACCGGACGCTCTCTTCCGACCAGTCTCTCGACCCACTATGTAACGACGCGCGAGCGGCACGGGCAATTTTCAGCAGAGCGGCAACGGCAGCCGTATTTTTATTTATCAGGCATTCACCTTGAATGCCGCCTTCTTTTACGTGGAAATATAATCGACGCAAGATGCGGCGGTTAGCATTTACTGCGGCAACCGTCTTTAAATGCGCAATAGAGATCGTCCACGCAAGCACGTCTGATGCAGATATCGTGATCTGCACCTGAATTCGAAGCCGAAACTACAACGCCCAGTGCTGACAAAAATAATCTTCATTCCCAATGGAGAAACATTCAATTTAATTGGATATGAAATCATCAAATCAATTGCTACGGGTAAACGATAGATAGCTTGTCACACCTTATTTAAGGAAATTTCCTAATATGATCTGACGGGGATCTACAGATCTGATTATTGCTTGCCACATGAAAATCATTACGGCACCATTTTTTTAAAATTATCGGGAAATTTCACCAGGACCCCTGGCGGCCGCAGACAGGGCAGAAAGACCTATTGCCGACGAAAAAACATTTTCTGGGCGCGAACGCTGAACATTGCCGAAAATATACAGCCCGAATCGCAGATGCCGTGAATTTTGCCTGCCAAAGAGTATCGGATCGTCAATCGCAGATTGCGGAGGCGTTTATGTAAAAAATCAAGCCATCCATGAACCGAGTGTGGCGAAACACCAAATCCATCTTTCATCGTGGAGACCGAAAATGACTTCCTATTATGTCGACTTCAACAACGACACCAAGCAAACCTGGACCATGGCTGTATATCAGACCCTGCCGAGTTCCATTGGATTGGAAAGCGTGTCATGGAAGCAAACGACCGTTCCTCAAAGTGGCGCCAGCGGTGTGACGTGGGATATTTTCTATAACGTCGCCATTGCCAATTACCAGCAGATTGGCGGCATCGGAGTCTACAAAGCCAGTCAGACGCTGACGACGGAATTGGGGACGTCATGGGACTGCATTTTTAAAGACAACGTCCAGCAATTGGTGCCGGGGTCCGGTTCCGTACCTCCGGATTCCGTCCTGATCAACAACAAGTCGACCAATCTCGCGAACCTTGGTATCGGCATGAGCGGTCAGGGATCCGTGTTCAAGAAGGGCGTGGTCAGCGGCGCATCGGCTCAGTTCCAGGTGACACCGACTTATTGGGTCGGCTTGTTCAATTCACTCGTCCTCGGCGAAGTGATCTCGAGCAACGTCGTCGTGGGTCCGCTACAGCTGTCTTATCCCAGCGGGCAGAACCTCGCAACCGTCAATGCATACATGGACGGCAACACGATCAAGCTCAACGTCACATATGGCCAGCAAGTGGCCGTCGAAAATAGTGTGGTGGACAGAATCATTGCTGCGCAACCGACGCGATCAGGGATTTTGCTCGAGTACGGCAACTAAACGGCTACGCGCTCTTGTCATGCGAGGGACAGGCGCCGTTACGGCGCCTGTCTTGTTACACAAAATTTTCCGATGTGGACAACTGATATGCGAACCATTGCCAAGATTCTCTTTCCGACCTTGATGGCCTGCCTTGTATTCAACGGAGAAGCCGGCGCCGCCGAAAAATCCTTTTGCTATTACCATCACAATTGCCCTGCCGACGGAAAACTGCCGAAAGGTCAATTGCCCGAGCAATATACCAAGCGCCAGTGCACGAACGGTGGAGGAAAGAGCTGGGGCGACGGCCCGAAGAGCTGTGAGAACGTAAACGATTGATGGGCCTTGGTATTGAGGGACGACTTCAGACGTGATTGCACGAATTTCGACGATGCCGACATTTTTGCCGGACCGAACCCGTCGGCAAAGGAATTTTCCTGTGAACCGCCCTGGTTATTCGGAGATTTTCTGTCGATACCGCCTATGTCGATTGACACGTAGCAATCCATCGCGACGAGATCGACGGTCAATCGTCCCTCAAAATCACACTGCCTGCCCGGACGATGCAATAGCAGGAAGAATGGCGTAGTTATTTAACATCCCAACGACTGCTTTTATATTTGTGGCGCATCTTTATCTCGTGCCTAAACGGTGCGCTCGCAGCCCCCTGCCACTTCCCTCGTTGTGGCAGGGGTTTTTTAGTGTCTTCCGATATTACGGTCGCACGGTCGGGCCCTGCCATAGAAAGACCTTCCAAACGGGTTGGACGAGTTGCGCGGCGGCTGGAGCGCAGCCACCTTCAAGAAATGACGCTCGAACAGCCCTTCGTGCCGGAACTCTGCATGTGCGCCCGAAGCCGGAGGGCAGCGCGACCGCCACCATTGATGGAAAGCCCATTACCGGCGGCCGCAAGTACCACTCCTCCCCGCAGTACGAAGCCCTCGTTCCGATCCTGCGGCCACGGGGCGGTATTACCCTCACACGTTCGACGGCCGAAAAATCGCCATCGATGGCATGAAAACCGCGTGCGGAGCGACGCTGATCGCATCCTGGTCGTCCCGACGTCGGCTCGGGTAACGCGACGACTGGTGTCGCTACGTCCGCCCAGCAACCCTGAAACCCGATGCGGTCAGGAACGGTGCCCGTTCCTGACCATGCCCGAGCCGATGCTTCGCCTGCAGGCGTGGTTACGCGTGCCTCTTGAGTGGTTCGAGGCGGCTTTGTATTGCTCCGGGTGATTTACTTACGAGAATGAAAGCGCCGCAGAAAAAAGAAAAGCCCTGACGAATCAGGGCTTTATCTCGTTCTACCTGGAGGCGCGAGCCGGAGTCGAACCGGCCTAAACGGCTTTGCAGGCCGTCAGCACTCTTTGAAAATCAGTGCGTTGTAGTATTTGACCATCCAATTCAGCCGCCCCAGAAGTACGGACGGGTGACATTGCCCCAGACAAGGTTAGGTAGTCGAACCCGGCCGGCACTAACTCTAGTTCACCCCACCGCCGCCGAACGGAGAAAGATCATCCGGCTTCTCTACACGCTCCCCGACCGGATCGTCGTGATTGATCGGATCACCGGCACTCGGAATCCCTGGTTCGGCGGGGTCCAAAGCCAGATCACTACGCTGCTCGTTCCACTTGAGCTGACCACCGCGCAGACTTTCTTGAGGCATTGTCTCCAAGGCACCCGACTGATCGCTTTTGCTGACAGTATCCGGATTTGCAGCGGTGTATTCGGGGGGATCTTCAATTGTCGCCACGCCACCGGGACGCGCCACGGTGGGGTTGCTTTCTTGCGTCTGCTGCCCTACTGCGCCCGTTGAGTGCGCCGTCGACTGATACGCCGTGCCACCTCCGACGGTAGCCTCGGCCGGCCGCTCGACGTACGCTGAAGTCGGCACTTGGATGCTTTGATGCGGCTGCTTTACCACACTCCCTGCGGAACCTTCCGCGTTGGCCCGCGTCACCGCGTCGTCCTTCGACGTATCCGAGCTATGGGTCGACATCTTATTCTCCTCGCTTCACCTAGGATTGGCACCGAGAACAATGGTAGGACAAAAAGAAGAACGCCACCTGAGATTCGCCCCGGTGACCTCTGGGTCAATTGCTGCAAAGAGCCGGCATCCGTCCCGTGGTTCAGGGGTTGGAATGACAAGCGCAAGGCTTGTCCAGCAAGGCTCCCGCACTGTGCTGTAGCAAATTTGGAGCACATAAAAAAGCCCGCTCGCAGCGGGCTTTCGTGTATCTGGGCACCCAATCCCACCATTTGGTCGCAAAGCAACTTGCATCCTCTGATGATCCAGCAGCATCTGTGTCTTATCTGACGAGACTCGACGCGCAAAGCTACGCTGAAACCTACGCCCACAATTTTGTGGACGGGCCGTTATCGACCCAAAGCGGACTATGGCAAACGAGCGGTGTCGATGGCCGCTTTCAATAGGAAAGCAGTCATCGTCCAGGCTGCTGTAAGATTTCCGGGAAACGCCAATTGTCGAGCATTCCTTCTCTGTCTCCAGAAGTTATGTCTGGACATCCTGGCTGGCTCACCGAGCCACCTTAGGCAGCCTGAAACTCTTGCCGGTAGGCGAATAGGCCAGGCAACCCTCCGGTCATGACAAAGAGAATGTTTTTATCTGACGCATAGCGACCTGACGTGACACCTTCAATCAGCCCCGCGAACGCTTTACCACTATAGACAGGATCGAGCAGTAGCCCCTCTTGCGAGGCCAGCAACCGGACGGCGCCGCGCATCGAGTCCGTTGGTAATCCGTAGCCTGGGCCGAGTTGCGATGAGTCGACGCGAACGGCATCGGGCGAAATCTCCCCCTGAAAATTGATGATGCGGGCCGTCTGTCGGGCCTTGTCGAGCGTGATGCGCAGAGCGTCTGCGGCTGGGGCATAGACGGTGTAGGCGTCGATTTCTATTGTGCCGTTGCCGAGCGCCGCGAATCCGGCAACCAGCCCGGCATGCGTGCCTCCACTTCCATTAGGCACAACGATGCGATCGAAGTACAGGCCGAGTGCCTTGGACTGTTGCGCGATTTCGGCTGCGCAAGCCGCATAGGCGACACAGCCAATCGGACTCGATCCACCGAACGGGCAGACATAGACCTGGCGGCCGGCGGTGCGCAATTCGTCCGCGCGTGCGATTGCGTAGGCCATCGCATCGGCAGAGGCCGGCAAATCGTGCACACGCGCGTCGAACAGGCCATCGAGCAGGACGTTGCCGCTTTCGGTGTAGTCGGCGTCCTCGCGCGGTACCGATCGTACGAGAACGACCTCACATCGCATGCCCGCGCGGGCTGCCGCAGCCGCGGTCAGCCGCGCGTGATTCGACTGCCTCGCGCCCACCGTGATGACCGTGTCGGCGCCGGCCTGCAATGCTTCGCCAATCAGGAGTTCCAGTTTCCGCAACTTGTTTCCGCCACCTCCCACGCTGCCCAAGTCGTCCCGCTTGACATAAATGTTCGCACCTCCGAGATGCGCGCTCAGGCGCGGCAGAGCGTGAATTGGTGTTGCGCCGTCGAGCAGACGATATTGCGGTACCCGGATTGAATCGAAGCCGAACAAACCCTCGGGACGCACTCGTGCATTGCGCGCGAAAGCGGCTGACCTGTCGATACTCATGCAAGCACCTTGTGACGATTAATGGCGGCGAAACAGATCTGCTCGCATAGTTGCGAGAACTCAATGCCGGATGCGGCTGCGGACTGCGGGAGCAGGCTCGTGGCAGTCATGCCTGGCAGCGTATTCACCTCGAGACACCAAAGATTTCCCTGCGCATCGAGTCTGAGGTCAGTGCGGCTGTAGCCGTCGAGTTCCAGCAGTGCATGAGCACGCAAGGCGATGCGTTGCGCCGCTTCCAGCGTGTCCGCTGGCAAGTCGGCTGGAAATTGTTCGAGCACATGGCCTGCCTGATATTTCGACCGGTAGTCGAAAACCTCACCAACCTTCACGAAGATTTCACCGACACTCAACGCGTGTGCGCCCAGTACGCCGACCGTAAGTTCTCGGCCCTCGATGAACTGCTCCACCATCACTTGAGTGTCGAACCGGCGAGCGAGCTTCACCGCGTCTTCCAGTACTTCGGGAGCGCGCACCAGCGACAGCCCGACCGTCGAGCCTTGCCGATTCGGTTTGACGATGAGCGGATAGCCTACGCGCCGGAGTATGTCATCGGCGTCGCCCGGCAGCATCAGCCAGCGTGGCGTACGGATGCCGCCCGCGGAGAACAGGCGCTTTGCAACGTTCTTGTTCATGGCAATCGCGCTACCCACGTGCCCGCTGCCAGTGTATGGCATGCCCGCCATGTCGAGCATCGCCTGAATGGTGCCGTCCTCGCCTGTACCACCGTGCAGTGCGAGAAACACGACATCGGCATCGGTCAGTTCGCGAAAGCGGAGCAGATCGAAAGCCGCCGACGGCAATTGGGCCAATACGTTGGGCGGCGGCGGGGTGTCGTTCACGCTCGACGTCAAGATGCGCGCGTCCTCTTCTGGCGAGAGTGGGCCGAGTGCCGTGTCTATGGCCACCACGCTGTGACCGACGCTTCGCAGTGCCTTGATCACTTGAGCGGCGCTGGAAATCGAGACCTCTCGCTCTTCGCTGGTACCGCCGAAAAGTACCGCGATCTTAAGTTTGGGGTCGTGCATTGTTGTCTTCACGCGATGAAAAATAGTGGGGGACAGCGCAGACGGTCCTTCCCGCGAAATGTAGCGGGGGAAAAATCCGTCAGTTCTGTTGCTGCTGGCTGGTCACTGTAAGTTGCAATTTCGTCCACGTATATTTATTGTTTTTGGTGTAATGCATTAGCCAATCTTAATGATTTATCGGGTGGAGGTGAGTGTTGGAGTTTGGGCGACTGAAGGCACTTCTGGAACTGGCGAGGTATGGGACGATGGCGGCCGCTGCTGAGGCTTTGCACCTGACGCCATCGGCAGTTTCACAGCAGATCGCGCAACTGGAGGAGGATGCGGGCGTTCAACTTACGGAACGAATCGGCCGCGGCGTCAGGCTGACGCCAGCCGGTCACGCATTGGTCACTCATGCCGAACGGGTGATGGTTGTATTGGACGAGGCGCGCTCGGAACTGGCGGAGTTGCGGCGCGAAATCGTCGGAGAACTTCGTATTGCTGCGTTTCCTTCGATTGCTTCTCTCGTCCTGCCTGATGCGGTCAAGCGGTTGCGGCTCGCCTATCCGCGGCTGGAAATCGGACTTGAGGAACTGGAGCCCATTGACGCAGTTGCGGCGCTGCGGGCGTGGCGAACCGACATTGCGCTGATCGACGATCTTTCGATCGAAGCCGGCAAAGACAGGGAGAACATCGAGCTAGTCCCGCTCGCCGAGGATGTCCTTTACGTGGCGGTCGCGACGGATCATCCGTTGAGCAAAAGGCGATCGCTGGGTGTTGCCGATCTCCGAGACGAAACCTGGGCGATGGAATCGACGTGGAGCACCTTCGGCGGTTTCGTCATCGAATTATGCCGCCGCGCCGGCTTCGAGCCTCGTATCAACGCTAAATGCCGCGGCTCCGAAATGGTCGAGGCGATGGTGGCCTCCGGCTGCTCGGTGTCGGTTGCCCCTGGCCTGCGAGTTCAGCGGGCGTCGGCCGGCGTGGCGTGGATCAAGTTGAAGCCAGAGGTGCGGCGCAAGATATATGTCGCTTATCGCCGCGGAGAACGTAACCATCCAACGATCAAGGTGTTCGTCGAGGAAATCGTTCGGGCGGTATCGAGCATTCCCAGCTAGTTGAGTCGAAGGCGGATGCCCACTAGCTTCCTTCCCAACCGCATCGGCGCATCAAACGTCGTGAATTCATCCGCGTCGGCGCGGATCGCCTTTCGGGGCGGCCGCGACGATCGCCGCCGCGAATGTCCGCTAAGCGGGTTGGCCGCGACGTTCCAAATACGACCTCAGCCCTTGGCTAAACGTCTGGAAGTGGCCGCCAACCGACGGAGGCGGCCTGCGGTTGCCGACCCTTAGCCGCCGTTGAACGCGGAGCCACGTCAATGGCCGCTCTCTGCTAACGAACGGCCGTAGGCGATGGCGCGACGTCAATAATCGCTATTTCGTGATTAGTGAGCGAAACACCATTCGAGATGTCCCTCTAGGACAAGATGTCGCGAGCATTGTGCAGTGAACGCTCGCGTGATCGGGAGCAGCGGGGGGTCTGCGGCGCAGCATCTGACGCAGGGAGGTCCGGAGCGAACCGCGTCGCAGATCAGGCAGCAGAGCTATCGTCGTTGGGTGGACCAAGCAGCACGTCGATCGCTGCCTGCCCCGCCACCTCCGCGATGAGGTATGCCCAGCGTCGGGTAAAAGGGCCGTTGCGCAAACGGATGCGGCCACCTCGTTCGCCGATGAGGGTGAGATTCTGGCTACCTTTTATCTGGAAACTTACGTTGTACAGGTCCTCTGCCGAGGAAGTCAGTTCAACATGAATCTCGAAACCCCGATATGGGATCATCCGGTACATGAGGCGCTCCGTCTATTGACGAGCCAACGCGCCTCTTGTCGGGGCTGTGCGAAGGGCGATGTGAATCCATTGTACATGTGATGCCGGTGCGGCCCGATGGCACGGACTCGACGGCAACAAAAAGCACACGCGGCGCATCTCAAAGATACCAGCCAGACTCGACTTGTACGTCAGCGGCGCAGCGCGCGGCCATGGCTGGGACGCAAATCTGCAAGTCTGGCCAATTGAATTCTGGAAGGCGCATTGAGCCTACTTATCCCCGAACTTTTGTTCGTCGATGAGCATATGGCAGTAGGCGTCGGAGGCATCTCGGGCCAAGCCCTCAGAGCTGAACGTGCCAGGCACGTCCATATTCGAAATCACAGCCTCGGTTGTGCCGTTCCAATGACGTCGACGAATATCAATCGTGCCGCGCCACTCTCCTGCCGGACGGGAATTTGCAGAGACGCGATAGAAATAGCCGCGATACGGCTTGAATCCGTCTAGGTCCATTGCCTACTCCCGATCATTCGGTAGTCAATCGTAGCACGTCGCGGAAACTTGGATTGCAAGAAGCAGCGCAACAGATATTGGAAGTGTCCCGGATAAATCGGGGATTGATATGAGCAAGCGAGCCCTCATCCCAAACGAAGCCGCCAAGTTGCTCCACGTCTCGTACTCCACAGCGTACGCCCACCAGGAAGAAATGGCCACCTTCGGCCATTCGACCCGAATCCTGGCAGGGTCGGTATGCGCCGAGAGCGCGCATATGAATATAGTGGCAGTGAGCGTCCCGTGTTTGGTACGAAGCGGACGTCCAATTATCCTACCTATAGCGTCGAGCAATCACCGGAACAGGCCTATAAGGGACTTATCGAAAATAGGTACTTCAGTTTTCTGTTGCATCGAGCCGAATTTCAGCGCAAGGTGGAAATGCCCGATGCCCCGGCCGCGCCTTCTATCGCATCGAGGTTCCTACCTGTGCCTCGGCGGTCAGCACAGTTCTTAGGAGTTCGTCGTGAGCGTTCCCATCCTCGAATATCGCGGGTACGAACTTCGTGCGTATTCCCAGCAGGTCTTTCCGCCATACTGGGACCCATACGCAAGCGGATCGAAATCCTTTTCGTCGGTTGTGCGCATTGACTCAATTCCTTCAGGAAGAATAGTTCCGCGACGATTCCGAACCATCAGTGAGGAAGCCCCTCCAGATACGGCGATGGATGCCCTCATCCTTGCGATGAACTACGGTCGACTCATTGTCGACTTAGCGCTCGAAAGTGTTCCATCGCCGTGTCTGTTCCGCGCTGATACGGGGTCGGGAAGTTGGCGTTGACCGGCTCAGTAGGTTGGCCGTCAAACGTAGTACATACACACATCAAAGGAGATGCCATGCATACCGATCAGGTAAAGGAACTGTGGACCGAATTCGATGACCTCGCTTCGAAAAGCGAAAACGAGGACGTTCAATTCCTGATCCGGGCGATCAAACTTCATGCAGAACTCGTAAATGTCCGGCTCGCCGCACTCGAAGCTCAAGGCGGGATAAATATTCAGACAAAATAGAGATAGTTTTCGAGCAGATGCGGGCGGCCGCGCTGGAATCATCTCGCCGCCCGTCGATTCGCGTAGGTTATACAGAGGTTAAAGAACCGGACCTCGAGCACGCTTTTGGTCTCCTTCACCAAAACTTTTCATCCGTAGTTCCAGCATGCAAGTAGAAGTTCAGCCTTCCGAACGAGATCAGAGATCAAGTCATTTTTACGTTTTCCGACATGATCCTCGCCGAGGAACCCTTCCGTCGCGAGCAGAGATATGCCCGTTCGGCAAAACAGATTCTTGTGAACCAGCTGATCACACTTGCATCGGATCCCGTGAACCCGCTTCTTATTTCCCTCCATGCCCAACAATCGCGTCTAAATAATGAGCAGGCAAAGCGTTTATCGAGAGCGAATAGTGGAGTTGACCCTGTAATTCCGGACACAGCGTCACACTAAGGTTGCTGAATCCATCGAGCGCCGGAACTCGCGAGGCGAGCGGTATTTGAGCGCGCTATGGGGATGCTTCTCGTTGTAATGTATATGAACGCCTCCCTTTGCGAGAAGCTTTGCTTGAAATTCAGAACAAGACGGGCTGCAGCTGTATATCCGGCCTGATTGCAGCTCAAACCACTGCTGCGGGCCCCGATGAAATCCGCTGACTCGCACCTCATTGCTCAAACGAGCTCGGAGCTCACATTACAACCCAGGTTCAGCGAGTCCCGGTCCTACCTGTTCTGTCATATCAGCGAAGCGCCTGCGCAACCTGTTGATGGTACATGTACAGTACAATGAGTTTTTTGGCTGAGTTGCTGTTTACCGGCTCCGATGGGGGAGTATGTTCACGTCGGACGAACACTCCCATAGCTCTTTTCATAGGGCCGATCGTGTGCGAGGACAGCCCAGATGATTCGTGCAAGCTTGTTCGCCAGAGCGATAACTACCACGTTCGCTGGCCGTCGCTTCTTTAGCTGCTCGACCCAAGGACCCGGGTCTTTGGCATTTGCCAGTACGCAGCGCGCTCCGTGAGTTAAGAGCGTGCGTAAATAGCTGTCGCCCCTTTTGCTGATTCCAAACAGATTTACCTTTCCGCCCGATCCAGACTGTCGGGGAACGAGCCCTATAAACGCTGCAAACTCTCGCCCCGACCTAAACGACTTGGGATCAGCCATCGTGGCCACGGCCGCCGTGGCAGTAAGGAGGCCGACACCAGGAATTTCTGCGATGGCTGAACAGTTTCTGTCCTGCTTTAGCCAGACGCGAAGCCGTTGCTCAATCCTTGCGATCTGCTCATCCATTCGTGCGACTTCGCTCCATCTTTCACGCAACGTGTCGATCAGCATTTCCGGTAGACGTTCGGCGAGCCTTTGCAGGGTGCCTGGCATTTCTCTTTCGAGGGTCGCGCGGCTCCTGCCCATAACCTCTCCGTATTCGGTCATCAGACCGCGCAAAGCATTTATCTGCATCGTCCGCATCTTCACAAGCTGCTCGCGGACCCTATGCATGGCAAGCACTGCCTGCTGCGTTTCGGTTTTTACGGCAACCTGCTTGCCCGGCTGTTGGACAGCCAGCCAGATCGCTCGCGCGTCCGCCGCATCGCTCTTGTTGCCGATGTTGAATGCCTTCACGAATCTCGGTGAGAGCAGCCTGACCTGATGTCCCAGTTTTGTCAGTTCACGTGCCCAATGTTGCGCGCCACCGCATGCCTCCATTCCGATAAGGCAAGGGGGACGATTTGCGAAATACTGCAAAAAGCTTGCACGTTTGACCGTCTTGCTGACAGTGCGGCCCGTGGTTGCGTCCATGTGGTGCACCTGAATTACTGACTTCGCGATGTCAATCCCGACTGGCGTGAGCAGCATATCGACCTCCGACTTGTACCAAGACTCCTTGGCCGTCTAACTATAGGTCGGCACCGTCGTCTCGGCTTGGGTGGGAGGCGTTCATTTCATTGCTCGAACGCGATGGCCA
>NZ_CADFEM010000013.1:0-242660 GCF_902833245.1 Burkholderia sp. BCC0398 | reverse complement strand
CCCGGATCATGACTGCGACTGGGGGCGAGAATCATGCCGGGCCTGGCTGGCCAAAGCCCCGATTATCGGGACGTGAAGATAGTAACGGGGCGTCCGGTTCGATTGCATCCGGTGAATCGGGCGAAATACCGCGTAGCGCCTTGCACAATGGGAGTTCAGTGGGTAACTGGTTATATAAAAACTAGTGATGAAAATTCATCGAAATCCCCGGCGTAAATCCGCATGACTACGCTATGCCCGACCCGTTCGGTCGTACCCGCACAGAGGAACGCCATCGCCGTCCGCGATCGCCGACGCATCACCCAACGCCGCACTCACCGGAGCCCCTCTCACGCATGGCAAACGACGACCGCATCACGATCATTCCGCGCAGAACGCCCGAATCGGCGGCCATGGTGGCCGAGGTTCAACGAGCAATGGCGATCACTGCGCGGCTCAACCGCCTGACGTTCGACGATGCGGCGGACGTACGCGCATTGTTCGGTGAACTGATCGGCACGCAGGTTGACGACGGTTTCACGTTGATCCCGCCGTTCTACGCAACGGGCGGCACCGGCATGAAGGTCGGGCGCAACGTGTTCGTCAACCAGAACTGCACGTTCTACGACCTGGGCGGGCTCGAGATCGGCGACGACGTGATGATCGGCCCGAACGTCAGCCTGATCACGTCCGGCCATCCGGTCGAGCCTTCGCGGCGGCGCGATTGCGTGGTCGCGAAGCCGATCGTGATCGGCCGCAACGTATGGATCGGCGCGGGCGCGACGATCATCGGCGGCGTGACGATCGGCGAGAACGCGGTCGTCGCGGCCGCAGCCGTCGTCACCCGGAACGTTCCGCCGAATACGCTGGTCGGCGGCAATCCGGCGAAGATCATTCGATCGATTGCGGAATAAAGTCGCCCGGGCCCGCGTGCCGGCGTGATGAAGCGTCGACGGAGGGATGTGGACAACCCTCCGCCAGAGCGAGTCGAAACGCTGTGCATTTGAACGGTGAGTGTGCCGCTGAGGCCGTCCGGACAAGCCATTGCGGCATTTCGCGGTTGTCGCGCGCCGGGTCGTCCGTCGATCGGCAGATGAAGATCTGGTCGTGCGCCCGGTTGTGGATATCCGGGCATCGAAACGAGTCGGCGACCTGTGGTTTTCACAGGTGAGGAGACCGGACGGTGCGCGAGACATCAAGCGGGTTGTGGACAACTCGCGGCAAGACGAAGCGAAATGCTGTGAAATTCAACGGTGAGTGTCGCGCCCGATCTGGCGGTGCGCCCGCACTGGCGTGGGTTTCCAGCCGTTGCCGTGGCTCGGGGCGACGCGCATTCTAGCCGAATGGCGTGAATGCGTGACCATCACCTCCGGGCCGCGCGACGTCGATATCCGGCTCCGGCCCCCAATCGAAGGGCTGTGCATTCTAACGGTGAGCGCAGGCGCGCGGTTCGCAACGTGCGGATTTCGATGCGCCGGTCGCCTTCTCCAGCGACTCGGCACGCTGTGTAATTCAATGGTGAGCGTCAGCTCGCGATCGGCGTGCAGCCCGTCAGGATGCGGCCGTTGGACCGCCGATGCCGCGCGAAACGGTGTTTCTGTCAGGTTCGAGCGCAAGAGCGGGAGCAACGACGATGTGCATGCTCGTGTGGATATCCGTCCGCCGAAACGACTCGCGGCA
This sequence comes from Burkholderia sp. BCC0398, assembly GCF_902833245.1. Taxonomy (NCBI): domain Bacteria; kingdom Pseudomonadati; phylum Pseudomonadota; class Betaproteobacteria; order Burkholderiales; family Burkholderiaceae; genus Burkholderia; species Burkholderia sp. BCC0398. The sequence continues at coordinate 241,001 of NZ_CADFEM010000013.1, read as the reverse complement.
CTGTGTATTTCGACGGTGAGCATCGGCGCCCGATCGGGTGATGAGCCGCTTCCGGCATGGATTGCCCGTCGTCGGTACCCTTCGAAGCGTGCCTTTGCCATACATCGGGGAGCGCCCGTCCATGTGGATATCCAGCCCACTCAAACACTCGAAGCGCTGTGGTTTTCAACGGTGAGGGTGCGCGGATGGTCACGAGGCAATGCAGATCCGAACGTGGACAACTGCCACCGCAGCCAGTCGAAGCCCAGGGTATTCGAACGGTGAGTGCGAAAGTCGGACCGACGAAACGCGCGATTTCCCATGTGGATATCCACCGCCGCAACCCACTTGCCGCGCTGTGAATTTCAACGGTGAGCGTCGCTGCCCGAGCGCCCCGCATGCCGATTCCGGATGTGGACATCCCGCCCCCGACGCCACTCGAAACGCTGTGCAATCGAACGGTGAGCGCGCGAGCCCGGTCGGCCGAAGGGCGCGACATTGTGGACATCCGTCGCCGCCGATCAATCGGAACCCTGTGCATTTCAATGGTGAGAGTGATGGTCCGATGCCGCTGAAACCCTTGTCGCACGGGCGTCGAGCGGCATTCTCCGGCCAAGCTGCGCGCCTGACGGCCCGCGCCGCCTTTTCCGCCAGACTGCCCGACCGCTGCGAAGCACCGACCCATCCCACTCCGGCACCCCGCGCGAAAACTCTCTCAAATCCCGCCAAAAAGCTGCACAGTTTTTCTCACCGCGCGCCGGTCCGAGCAAGATGAGAAAAAACATTCTCGGCGGCGCGCGAAAAAATAGAGCCATTCGCTGCCGCACTCATGCGTCACCCGGCGCCCGCCGCGCACGGCCGAGAACAGCACAACAGCACAATCCGGAGACTTCCCCACATGACCGCCCGCCTGCCCGTCGACGGCCCGCCCGCCCTGTCCGACTACCGCCTGACCGACAACCTGACCGCGACGCGCGGCCGGATCTTCCTGACCGGCACGCAGGCGTTGATCCGCCTGCTGCTGATGCAGCGCACGGTCGATACCGAGCAAGGTCTCAACACGGCCGGCTTCGTCAGCGGCTACCGCGGCTCGCCGCTCGGGATGGTCGACCAGCAGCTGTGGAAGGCGAAGAAACTCCTCGACACGAGCGGCGTGCGCTTCCTGCCCGCGATCAACGAGGAACTCGGCGGCACGGCCGTGCTCGGCACGCAGCGGGTCGAGGCCGACCCCGAACGCACGGTCGAGGGCGTGTATGCGATGTGGTACGGCAAGGGCCCGGGCGTCGATCGCGCGGGCGACGCGCTGAAGCACGGCAACGCGTACGGCTCGTCGCCGCATGGCGGCGTGCTGGTCGTCGCGGGCGACGATCACGGCTGCGTGTCGTCGTCGATGCCGCACCAGAGCGACTTCGCGATGATGGCGTGGCACATGCCGGTCGTGAACCCGTCGAACATCGCCGACATGCTCGAATTCGGCCTGTACGGCTGGGCACTGTCGCGCTACTCGGGCGCATGGGTCGGCTTCAAGGCGATCTCGGAAACGGTCGAGTCCGGCTCCACCGTCGACCTCGATGCGTTGCAGACGCGCTGGCCGGCGCCGGCAGGCTTCACGCCGCCGGCGGGCGGCCTGCACAACCGCTGGCCCGACCTGCCGAGCCTCACGATCGAGGCGCGCCTCGCGGCGAAGCTCGACGCGGTCCGCCATTTCGCGCGTGCCAACAGCATCGACAAGTGGATCGCGCCGAGCACGCACGCGAACGTCGGCATCGTCACCTGCGGCAAGGCGCACCTCGACCTGATGGAAGCGCTGCGCCGCCTCGACCTGACGGTCGCCGATCTCGACGCGGCCGGCGTGCGGATCTACAAGGTTGGCCTGTCGTATCCGCTCGAAATGACACGGATCGAAACCTTCGTCGACGGTCTGTCGGAAGTGCTCGTCATCGAGGAAAAGGGGCCGGTGATCGAGCAGCAGATCAAGGACTACCTGTACAACCGCACCGAAGGCGCGCGCCCGCGCGTGCTCGGCAAGCACGATGCGGCGGGCGCGTGCCTGCTGTCCGAACTCGGCGAACTGCGTCCGTCGCGCATCCTGCCGGTGTTCGCCGACTGGCTCGCGCGGCACAAGCCGGCGCTCGACCGCCGCGAGCGCGTCGTCGATCTCGTCGCGCCGCAGATCCTGTCGAACGAGGCCGATGCGGTGAAGCGCACGCCGTACTTCTGCTCGGGCTGCCCGCACAACACGTCGACGAAGGTGCCCGAAGGCTCGATCGCGCAGGCCGGCATCGGCTGCCACTTCATGGCGTCGTGGATGGAGCGCGACACCACCGGCCTGATCCAGATGGGCGGCGAAGGCGTCGACTGGGCCGCGCACGCGATGTTCACCAGCACGAAGCATGTGTTCCAGAACCTCGGCGATGGCACCTACTTCCACTCGGGCATCCTCGCGATCCGCCAGGCGGTCGCCGCGAAAGCGAACATCACGTACAAGATCCTCTACAACGACGCGGTCGCGATGACGGGCGGCCAGCCGGTCGACGGCAGCATCTCGGTGCCGCAGATCGCGCGGCAGGTCGAGGCGGAAGGCGTGTCGCGCTTCGTCGTCGTGTCCGACGAACCGGAGAAGTACGACGGCCATCACGGGCAGTTCCCGACCGGCACGACGTTCCATCACCGCAGCGAACTCGATGCGGTGCAGCGCGAATTGCGCGAGACGCCGGGCGTCACCGTGCTGATCTACGACCAGACCTGCGCGGCCGAGAAGCGCCGCCGCCGCAAGAAGGGCGAATTCCCCGACCCGGACAAGCGTCTGTTCATCAACGACGCGGTGTGCGAAGGCTGCGGCGACTGCGGCGTGCAGTCGAACTGCCTGTCGGTCGAGCCGCTCGAGACGCCGCTCGGCCGCAAGCGCCGCATCGACCAGTCGTCGTGCAACAAGGACTATTCGTGCGTGAACGGCTTCTGCCCGAGCTTCGTGACGGTCGAAGGCGCGGCGCTGAAGAAGGCGGCTGGCGCGGCGTTCGACGAAGCGGCGCTCGCCGCGCGCGTCGACGCGCTGCCGGTGCCGGCCACGCACCTCGACGCGGCGCCGTTCGACATGCTGGTGACCGGCGTCGGCGGCACCGGCGTCGTGACGGTCGGCGCGCTGATCAGCATGGCCGCGCACCTCGAAGGCAAGAGCGCGTCGGTGCTCGACTTCATGGGCTTCGCGCAGAAGGGCGGCTCGGTGCTGTCGTTCGTGCGGATCGCGTCGAGCGACCGCTGGCTGAACCAGGTGCGCATCGATACGCAGCAGGCCGACGTCCTGCTCGCGTGCGACATGGTGGTCGGGGCGAGCGCCGAGGCGCTGCAGACGGTGCGTCACGCGCGCACGCGGATCGTCGTCAACACGCACCGGATCCCGAACGCGTCATTCGTGCAGAACCCCGACGCGAACCTGCATGCGGATGCGCTGCTCGAGAAGATGCGCCACGCGGCCGGCGACGGCTACCTGTCGAGCTGCGACGCGCAGGCGCTCGCCGCGAAGTTCCTCGGCGATTCGATCGGCGCGAACATCCTGATGCTCGGCTACGCGTGGCAGCTCGGCCTCGTGCCGGTGTCGCTCGCCGCGATGATGCGCGCGATCGAGCTGAACAACGTCGCGGTGCCGATGAACAAGCTCGCGTTCTCGATCGGCCGGATGGCGGCCGGCGACGCGGCGGGCCTCGATGCGTTGTGGAACGCACGTCACGCGGTGGCCGCCCACGTGGCGCCGGAGACGCTCGCCGAGCTGATCGCCGATCGCGAGGCGCGCCTCGACGCGTACGGCGGCGTGCGCTACGTCGAGCGCTACCGCGCGCTGGTAAATGCGGCGCGGGCGAAGGGCGACGACGCGCTGACGCGCGCGGTTGCGACGACGTTCTACCGGCTGCTCGCGGTGAAGGACGAATACGAAGTCGCGCGGCTGTACACGGACGACGCGTTCCGCACCGCGCTCGAAGCGCAGTTCGAAGGCGTGCCGGGGCAGACGTACCGCGTGAAGTTCAACCTGGCGCCGCCGACGGTCGCGAAGGCTGGCAGCGACGGCAGCACGCCGAAGAAGCGCGTGTTCGGCCAGTGGATGTGGCCGGTGCTCGGCATGCTCGCGCGCGTGCGCAGCCTGCGCGGCACGTGGCTCGATCCGTTCGGCCGCACGGTCGAGCGGAAGATGGAGCGCGCGCTGGCCGACGACTACGAGACGACGCTCACGCGTGCGTTCGCCGCGATGACCCCCGGCAACGCGGCGCAGGTCGTGCAACTGGCCGACCTGCACGCGCGCGTGCGCGGCTTCGGTCACGTGAAGGTGCGCAACCTGGCCGGCGTGAAGCGCGCGGAACGCGAGCTCGCGCTGCAGCTCGGCATCGACGCGGCGACGAGCGCGGCCGTTCAGCACGCGCTCGACGAGATGAAGGGCGCGGGGATGCTGAAGGGGATTCCGGTCGTCGTCGCGAAGTAACGCGAACGCGCGGCGCGGCAATCGGGTGCCGCGCCACGCGACGGCTGGCGGGCGCGTCGGCTCGCGGCATCCTCGCCCGCGTCGCTCTTGCCGCCTACGCGACGCGATTGCCGGCGATGCAGCGCGAGTAGTACGCGAGACTGCGTTTCGGCAGGCGTTCCTGCGTTGCCGGGTCGACGTGGACCAGCCCGAATTTCTTCGCGAAGCCGCTCGACCATTCCCAGCTGTCCATGCCGGCCCAGCAGAACAGTCCGCCCAGGCGGACGCCCTGCCGATACGCATCGTGCGCGGCGTTCAGATAGCGCGCGAGATAGTCGATGCGCGGGCCGTCGTCGACGAAACCGCCGCTTGGCGCGGGTTCGGCGATCGCGAACCCGGTCTCGGTGACGAGGATGCGCGGTGCGCCATAGTCGCGGTGGACGCGCAGCAGCATCTCGGACATCCCGTACGGCTCGACCGGGTAGCCCATCGTCTGGATTTCGTTTGCCGGGCTGGCGGCCAGCGCGAAGCCCGTGCCGCCGGCGCCGGCCTTCACGTAGAAGCAGTTGTAATACTGCACGCCGAGAAAATCCGGGTTCGCGGCGATCGTCGTCATGTCGCCCGGCCGGACGAGCGGCGCCAGCGCCGTCTGCAGCTCTGCCGGATAGCCCTTGCCGTACAGCGGATCGAGAAACGCGCGATGCCAGATCGCATCGAACTGCGCGGCGGCGGACTGGTCGGCGGCCGAATTCGTCACCGCGAGGACGGGCCGCCCGCTGATCGTCGTGCCGATCTGCGCGGCGCCCCGCACGTTCGCGCGCACGGCCTGGAACATCAATCCCTGCGCGAGATTCTGATGGTGGATCGCGGCGAACATCGCCCCCATCGACTGCGCACGCGGCGGCGATGCGCCGTACGCGTAGCCCGACAGCGCGACGCCGTTCGGTTCGTTCAGCATCATCCAGTGCTTGACGCGATCGCCGACGCGGCGCGCCACGATCTGCGCGTAGTCGGCCAGCCGGTACGCGATGTCGCGGTCGCGGAAATCGCCGGCCCATACGGGGATGTCCCAGTGAAACAACGTCAGGTACGGCGTGAGGTTGCGCGCCAGCATCGCATCGACCATGCGGTCATAGGTGGCAAGCCCCGCTTCGCTCGGCGTGCCGGCGCCGTCCGGCTGCACGCGCGGCCATGCGGTCGAGAAACGGAACGCCCGGACGCCCGCGTTCGCGAGCAGCGACAAGTCGCCCGGGTAGCGTTGCTCGAATTCGATGCAGCGTGCGTTCGTCGAGCCGTCGGCGATCGTGCCGGGCTGGTCGGCGAACACATCCCAGTTGCTTCGGCCTCGGCCGTCGCGGCTTTCGATTTGCGGCGCGGCGGTGGCGATGCCCCACACGAAATCGTTGGCGAAGCGGGCCGATGCGTCCGCGGAGTCGATCGAATCGCCGCCGCAGGCGGACAGCATGCCGCTGCCGAGGGCGGCGGCGCCTTGTGCGAGAAAGCGTCGCCGGCTCTGGAGCGAGAGGGGTTTGATCATGGGTTCGGTCGTTTCGCGCGGAATGACGTGCGCATTTTGATTAGGAGAGCAATTAAATGGGCATGGAGCCGGGGACACTTCGCATGCATCGCATCAACGATTCCGCGCGGCCCCGGTTAGCGATGACGCGTGACGAGACCGATTTGCATGGCGTCGATCGTCTCGACGCACGAGCGGGAATCGGTATCGCGTCGGCGTGCAGAAAATAATAAGGATGTATTGTTTAATTTTTTTGAAAGCTGCTGAAGACCGCGCCGCGCATGCATCGGCCAAAACAACGAGGCCGAGCGCCGTATGACACGGGGCTCGGCCTCGGGCTGCCGGCAGGCAGGGGCTTCACACGCGGCTGCACGGTCGGCGCACCGCGCTGCCTTACTGTCAGACGATCCCTTTCTTGCGCGTCGACAGCGCGGTTTCCGACAGGTCGATCTCGCGAATCAGCTTCGTCAGCGTCTCGTCGGAAATCTTGCTGTCGCCGCGCAGCCGGTACAGCGCCGAGCGTTCCGCGCGCACGGCCGCGATCCGCATCTGCAGCTCCATCGTTTCGGCCTGCTTCGCTTCCGCGCGCGGCGTGGGGCCATCGTCGGCCAGCGCGGCGAGCCGTCGGCGGTATTGATCCATCACGCGTGCGGAGATGTCCGCGCAGCGCGCCGCGCCCGATTCGTCGAGATCGGTCGAGATCGCGTCGTGCGACGCATCGATCGCGCGGATCGCGGCCTGCGCGGCGGCCGAGCGTGCGATGCGCTCCTCGTCGCCGAGCGGGTTGCGCGACGAGCGCACGCCGCGCAGCAGCAGCGGCAGGCCGATCACCGCGACGATCAGCGAGCCGAGGATCACGGCCGACGCGATGAAGACCGCGGTGTCGCGGCCCGGCAGCGGCGCGCCGTCGGACAGCGCGACCGGGATCGACAGCACGCCGGCGAGCGTGACCGCGCCGCGCACGCCGCCGACCGTCATCACCGCGATCGTGCGCACGCCGGCCATCGTGCCGGCGAGGCCATGGCGCGCGGCGCGGCGGCTCGCGAACCAGCGCAGCAGCCACACCCACAGGAAGCGGATCGCATACAGCGCGAGCATCATCGCGCACACGTTGAAGATCATCCGGCCGACCAGCGCGTCGCTCGTATGGTGCGCGTCGACGAGCGCACGGCCGATGATGTGCGGCAGCTGCAGCCCGAGCATGATGAACACCATGCCGTTGAACACGAACTCGATCAGCGCCCACGTGCTTTCGGCGCGCACGCGCGACGCGACGGTGCTTTTACGCGAGAAGCTCGTGTAGTTCATCATCATCCCGGCCGACACGGCCGCGAGCACGCCCGACAGGTCGAGGTGCTCGGCGAACAGGTAGGCCGCGAACGGCACCAGCAGCGTCATCACGATGCCGGGCGCCGGGTCGCCTTCCTGCTCGGCATTCAGGAAGCGCGTCGACAGCGCGCTGAATAGCCACGCGACGATCGCGCCCGTCGCGAGCCCGCCGGCCGCGACGATCACGAACGTGACCGACGCGGCGCGCAGCGAGAATACGCCCGTCAGCGCGGCCGCGATCGCGAATTTCAGCGCGACGAGGCCCGACGCGTCGTTCATCAGCGCCTCGCCTTCGAGGATGTGCATCAGTTGCGGCGGAATGCGACCCTTGCCGGCGATCCCGGACAGCGCGACCGCGTCGGTCGGCGACAGCACCGCCGCGAGCGCGAACGCGATCGGCAGCGGCAACTCGGGAATCAGCCAATGCGCGAAGTAGCCGACTGCGAGTACCGTCATGAACACGAGCCCGAACGCGAGCATCAGGATCGCGCGGCGCTGCAGGTAAAGCTCGCGTTTCGGAATCCGCCAGCCGTCCGCGAACAGCAGCGGCGGAATGAACAGCAGCATGAAGATCTCGGGGTCGAACGTGACGTGCAGGTTCAGCTTCGGCCACGCGAGCATCGCGCCGAACGCGATCTGCATCAGCGGCAGCGGCAGTTGCAACGGCAGGAGACGCGTGACGGCGCCGGACAGCGCGACGGTCAGCAGCAGGATGAGGACTGTGAAAACGATTTCCATCGAGACGGCGAATAACGCGGAATGAAACGATCGTACGGAGTGTAGCGTGCCGGCGTAACGGGTGCGCTCGAGTGGCCGGTGCGTGCGCACGGGAATGGTGCGTCGAACACGCGCCACGGTGGTGCGGCGGCCCGGCACAGCCGCATGGCGCACGGGTTGTCGGCACCTCGCACGGAGCTTGCTTGAGGGAGAGCAGCCGCCCGGCTTGCGCCGGGTCACCGAGGGTCCAACCAATGACATGGCGCGCCGTCCCGTTCGTCGTTTTCGCCGGACGCCGGACGTCGCGTTCGACTGCATCACCAGGAGGAAGGCATGACGATCGTGCAACAGGAGCGTCCGGCCGCCGCGTCGCCGTACCGGTTCGAGCGGGAGATGAGCTCGGGCTTGGAACGGCTGGCGACGCAGCACCGCGACCTGACGCTCACGACCGTGTTCCAGCCGATATTCAGCCTGTCGCACCAGCGTGCGGTGGGCTACGAGGCGCTGCTGCGCGCACACGATGCGCTCGACCGCCCCGTGTCGCCGCTCGACGTGTTCGGCGAAGCCGCGCGCCGGGACGAACTGCTGCAGCTCGACCGGCTCGCGCAGGCGCTGCATCTGGAGAACTTCGCGCTGCTCGGCGCGGAGCGCGAGTGGCTGTTTCTCAACGTCCATCCGGGCGTGCTGACCGATCCGTTCCAGGCGGCCGCGCTGCTCGCGAACCTGAAGCGGCTCGGCATGCCGCCGCGCCGCATCGTGCTCGAAGTGCTCGAACAGCGCGCGGAGGACGTCGAGCGGCTCGCGGAGGCCGTGCGCGAGTTCCGCACGCACGGCTTCCTGATCGCGCTCGACGATTTCGGCGCGGGTCACTCGAACCTCGAACGGATCTGGCAGTTGAACCCGGACATCGTGAAGCTCGACCGGATCATGCTGTCGCACGCGGCGCACCGCACGGGGCTCACCGCGATCCTGCACGGGCTCGTGACGCTGCTGCACGAGGCCGGCAAGCTGGTGCTCGTCGAAGGGATCGAGACCGAGCACGAAGCGCAGATCGCGCTGTCGTGCGAGGCCGATTTCGTGCAGGGCTACTACTTCGGCCGCCCGGCGCCGGGGCTGCCCGACAGCGCGGCCGCGACCGGCTGCATCGGCGAGCTGACCGAGCGCTTTCGTCAGCAGACCGAAGCGCGCGAGCGGCGCGACGCGCAGCGGCTCGCACCGTACCTGCGCGCGTTCGAACGGGCGGCCGAGCGCCTCGCGGGCGGCGAGCCGCTCGACGAGGTGTGCTGGAACTTCCTCGCGCTGGACGCGGCCGCACGCTGCTTCCTGCTCGACGCGCAGGGCCGGCAGTCGGGCCGCAACGTCGTGCTGCGCGCCGATCGCGCGCTCGCCGAGGCGCGCTTTTCGCCGCTGGCGGACGCGCAGGGTGCGAACTGGCTGCGCCGGCCGTATTTCCGCTCGGCGATCGCCGAACCGGGGCGCGTGCAGGTCACGCGGCCGTACCTGTCGATCAACGAGGCGCAGCCGTGCGTGACGCTGTCGGTGGCCGTGCGCGTCGGCGATGCGCAGCGCGTGCTGTGCGGCGATATCGACTGGATCGACGAGGACGCGCAAGCGGCGTAGCGGCACACGGTCGGGATGCGGCGACCGACGGCGCGGGGGCGGCCGTTGCGTTCGCCGCGCGCTTCCCCGACAATGGCGCGACCGCGGCCGTCGTGACCGCGCGCGCCGTCCCGGGGGCCACCATGGCGGCGAATATAAAAGGAAAACGCCAAGAAGCGACCGATTTCGCTGACCATCCTCGCGTGGATCATCATCGTGACCAACGCGATCACCTGCGTCTATACGCCGTTCTCGATCGGCATGCCGACCACCCAGGCGCTGATGTCGCACTACCTGCTGCCCGTGTGGGCGACGTTCGGCATCAGCATGATCGTCGAGGCCGCGAATGTCGTGATCGGCATCGCGATCCTCAAGGGGCGCGAATGGTCGCGCAACGCCTATATCGTGACGTTCGTGTTCGGCATCGCGTTCTCGTTGATCAACATGCCGGCGTCGATGCTCGCAGTGCTGATCCCGGGCGTCCTGCTGTTCGCGGTGTTCGTCTACCTGCTGTTCCGGCGCCCGGCGACCGCGTATTTCCGGCAGGCCGTTGCGTGAGCGTCGTGCGTAACGCGCTGGCGATCGTGCTGTTCTCGATCGCCGGCTTCTGCGTGATCGCCGCGCAGATGATCGCGTTCATGAAGGTCGGTCAGGCGGGCGCGACGACCGTATTCGTCGCCGTGCTGTTCGCGGTGTCGGCCGTGCTGCTCGCCGCGGGCATGTTTGCCGGCGCATTCCGGCCGCGTGCGCGCGGCGCGGGCATCGTGCTGCTCGTCGCGGCCGCGACCACCGCCTTCGGGATGATCGGCTGGGCGATGCTCGTGCTCACGCCGGCGATCGTCGACGTGATGCAGCAGCAGGGCGCGTACTTCAACGCGCGCATGTTCCGGTTCGTACCCGGCACTGCCGTCACGGCGTTGTCCGCGCTCGTCGGCGTCTGGCTCGTGCGGCGCGGCTGACGTACCGGGCTGAAATGCGCGGCTGAAGTCTGCGGCGGCCAGCACGCTGGCGTCCGTCGCGCGGCTCGGCTAGGATGCGCGAATTGTCCAGACGATTCGCGGGCCGCCCATGAACCGACATGCCGCTTCTCCCATTCTCCTCGAAGTGATCGCCACGACCGTCGGCGATGCGAAGGTCGCCGCCCGCGCGGGCGCCGACCGTCTAGAACTCGTGACCGCGATCACCGAAGGCGGGCTGACGCCGAGCGTCGGCCTGATCGAGGCCGTCGTGGCCGCCGTGCCGATTCCCGTCAACGTGATCGTGCGTCCGCACAGCCGCTCGTTCGTCTATGACGCCGACGACCTGCGCGTGATCGAGCGCGACGTGCGCGCGGCAGTCGCGGCCGGCGCGAACGGCGTCGTGTTCGGCGCGCTCGATCCGCGCGGCGACGTCGATCTCGGCGCGCTCGCCCGGATCGCGGCCGCCGCCGACGGGCGCGCGCTCACGTTCCACCGCGCGTTCGACGTCGCGCGCGATCTGAACGCCGCGTTCGACGCGCTGCTGCGCGTGCCGGCCGTCACGTCCGTGCTGACGTCGGGTGGCCATCCGTCGGTGCTCGACGCGGTCGCGACGATCACGCGGCTCGTGCGGCAGGCGGCGGGCACGACCTGCACGGTGCTGGCCGGCTCCGGGCTCACGATCGACGCGGTCGGCGATTTCGTGCGCGCCACCGGCGTGCGCGCGGTGCATTTCGGTTCGGGCGTGCGGCCGCGCGGCGAGGTGCTGGCGCCCGTCGACGCGCTGCACGTCGAGCGCGTGCGCGCGGCGCTCGACGGCGCGGCGTCGCACGTGTGACGTACGTTCCGACACCGCACGACACAAACACGACACGACATCATCGGGGAGAGCGGGCCACATGACGGACGCCACGCACGACACGCACGACGGCGCGGACGACGATGCCGCGCCCGGCTGGGACGCGATCGACGCCGCGCTCGCGCGCCTTTATCCGGGGCAGGAGCCGAAGCACTACGGCACGCTGGTCAAGTGGCGGCTCGGCGGCCCCGATCCGCTCGACGGGATCAGCGTGTGGCGGCGCGCGGCGCCCGTGCCGCACTGGCATTTCGTCACGTACGGGCTGAGCGAGCTGTATGCGAAGGAGTCGGACGATCCGGCCGTCAGCGGCTTCGGCTTCGAGCTGACGATGCGCGTCGCGTGCGTGGCTGGCGACGACGAGCCGCCGCGCTGGGTGTTCAGCTTCCTGCAGAATCTCGCGCGCTACGTGTTCCAGAGCGGCAACGCGTTCGACGACGGCCACTGGATGACGGCCAACGGCCCGATCGCGCTCGATACCGATACGGCGCTCTGTTCGATGGGCTTCGCGTTCGATCCGGAGCTGCCGGCGATCGACACGCCGCACGGCCGTCTCGCGTTCCTGCAGGTCGTCGGGCTGACGCTCGACGAGGAACGCGCCGCGAAGCGCTGGCGCACGCGTGCGCTGCTCGACACGCTGCTGCCGCACATGCCGCTGTGGGTGACCGATCTCGTCCGCGCGTCGCTGCTCGAACGCGCGGACGTGCGCGAGCAGGTCGACGCGGGCACGCAGCGCGACGGCCCGGCGAGCGGTTACCTGTTCACCGACGTGCTCGGCTGGGGCACCCGCAAGCGGCTGCTGCGCGCGCCGGTGATCGAGATCACCGTCGGCGCGCGGCAGGTCGACGAACTCGTCACGCTACTGCCGCTGCGGCTGCCGTTCGACCGGCCGTTTCGCCTCGTCGGTCACGACGGCGCGGTGCGGTTCGTGCGCGGCGACGCGAACGGCGTGAGCGACGAAGACGGCACGCTGACGCTGCGGCTCACCGACGCGACGGTGCAGGCGCTGGCGCGCACGCTGAAGCCGCGCGCCGGCGAGTATGCGATCGACGGGCTCGACGGCGTGCGCTGGCGGGTCGAGCCGACGGTGATCCGCGACGCGCAGGGCCATCCGGTGCAGACGATCGGCTAGGGCCGGCGCCGAGCCGCGGCGCGTCACGTGTTGCGCACGAACCAGGTCCGCTTCGCGGTGCCGAGCAGCGCGCGATAGACGAGCCACGACACGACGAAGGTGGCCGGCGCCGACAGCGACGCGGCGAACCCGGTCGCCTGGTTCAGCGCGAGCCCCGCGAACGCGCCCGCGAACCACGCGGTCAGGCCGCCCGGATTGAACACCGGCACGTGCGCGTCGCGGCATTCGACGTCGTCGCCGACGAGCTGCCCGTAGCGCGCCGACAGGATGTGCGCGAGCGCGACGCCGACCCACGCGACGACGAAGATGCCCTGGTACGCGAGCGCTTGCAGGATCCGCGAGAAGATGTCGGCCATCATCAGCGCATAGACGACCGCGCCGACCACGACCGCCCACACGAATTTCGGCGCGCGCAGCCCCGCGACCTTCTGGAAGAACGCCTGCATGTTGACGGTCGCGAGGTAGTAGTTCGCGGTATTGATGCGAGACTGCGTGACCCACACGAACAGCAGCCCCCACACGCCCATCAGCTTCAGCAGCGCGAGCACGACCGACACTTCCGACAGCGTGCCGAGCCCGGGAATCGTGCTGACGAGATAGATGCCGGCCGCGCCGTTGACGAGGAACGTGACGAGGTAGAACGGCATCCCGAAGTTGAAGCGGCCGTGATAGCGGGCGTCGGCCTTGCGGCCGAAGCGCGCGTAGTCGAACGTGAACATCATCAGCACCCATACGCCCATGTAGTAGACGAAGCACTGCCACCAGCCGCCGGCCGGGGCGCCGCCCGCCGGCCCGAAATCGAGCCACGCGGCGTGATAGCCGTACTCGGCCGTCGCGAGCCCGACCGCTGCGAGCAACCCGAACAGGTAGAACGGCAGCAGCACGCCGTTGAACTTGTCGAGCCAGTGCTGCACGCTGCCGAACACGAGCGGCACGCTGTAGCAGACGACGATCAGCGCGGCCCACTTGTAGTCGAGCGCCGGAAACTGATGATGCGCGGCGACCGCGATCACCGAGCCCTCGAACACCGCGTAGTAGATCGCCGTCGCGAAGAAGATCAGCGTCGCGAGCGCCGCACCCGCGCTGCCGAACAGCACGCGCGAGAACAGCGCGACCGACAGGCCGGTACGGATCGCGTAGCGGCTGATGATCGAATTGACGATGCCGTACGAGACGACCGACAGCGCCATCCCGATCAGCGCATTGCGCGCGCCGTAGGTGAGCGCGAGCGTCGCACCGACGACGATGTAGAACACCGCGCTGCAGACGGCCCACCACGCCATCGTCAGCGCAAAGGGCGGCATGCGTGCGTGATCGGGAATGGCGAGCGTCGACAGGTCGAGATCCTCGTCGGTGCGGGCCTGAGCCAGGTTGGCCATGAGCGTGCTCCTCGATGAGCGAAACAGCGGACGACGTCTGGGCCGCGGCCCATGCGAGCCGCGGGGTTGCCCCGACGTCGGGGCGGGCAACCGGTCCGGCGAAAACGGCGCGCAGGCGTCCCCGCCGCGCCGCGCGCGGCCGCACGGACGGGAAACGGAAGCGAAGGATGAAAGCGGAGGGCGGCGCGCGGCGCCCGGCGCGACGGCCGGGCGCGTGGCGCTCAGTCCTTCAGTACGGCGCGCAGCAGCGCGAGGCGCCGCTGGTACTCGCGGCGCGCGGCGAGCGCGTCGGCCATCGTCACGCGCACGAAGCGCGCGCGATGGTTCGGCTGCATCTGGCCGATCAGGTCCATGTCGGCGCTGATGACCGTGCCTATCGTCGCGTAGCCGCCGCCCGACACCGCATCGCGATGCAGGATGATCGGCTCGACCCCGGCCGGCACCTGGATCGAGCCGATCGGATAGCACGCGTCGACGATGTTCGACGGATCGGCCCCGGCGCCGAACGGCTGCTCGCGCGGCCGGAACTGCAGCGGCCGGCCGTTCTTGTAGCGGTAGCCGATGCGGTCCGCCTCGGGCGCGACCGTCCATTCGTCATCGAAGAACGTGTGCGCCGACGCGTCGGTGAGCCGGTAGTGGTACAGCCCCGGCAGCACGCGCAGTTCGACCTGGCTGTCCAGCGGCCGGCTGACCGACGCCGGCAGTTCGCGCCCTTCGCGAAGCGTGCCGCGCGCCGCGCCGATCGGCAAACGGTCGCCTTTCTGCAGGCGCCGGCCCGCGTGGCCGCCGATCGCGCCGAGCGTGTAGGTCGAGCGGCTGCCGAGCACGACCGGCACGTCGATGCCACCCGCGACGGCCAGGTACGCGCGGGCGCCACCCTTCACGTAGGCGAACGACAGCACGCTGCCCGCGCGAATCCACAGCGCGACGTTGCAGCGCTGCCCGACGCCGTCGATCTTCGGGGTCATCTCGGCGCCCGTGACGGCGACCAGCGCGTCCGCATGGAACAGCAGCTCCGGGCCGAGCAGCGTGCATTCGAGCACGGCCGCCTGTTCCGGATTGCCGACCAGCAGGTTCGCCGCGCGCGACGCGTACTGGTCGAGCGAGCCCGACGGCGGGATGCCGACGTGGTAGTAGCCTTGCCGGCCCGTATCCTGGACCGACGTCGCGAGGCCGGGTTTCACGACCTCGATCAGGTTGTGCGCGTCAGCGGGCATGCAGCACCTCGACGAGAGAACGGTTGACCGCATCGGGATCGCGCCGGAACGCGTCGAGCGAGAATTTCACGGGGCGCACGCGCAGCGAGAAGGTACCCGCTTCGACGGCCGCCACCGCGGCGTCATAGGCGTCGCGATCGATCGGCTGGAACTTCACGATGTCGCCGGGCCGGAAGAACACCATGAAATCGCGCAGGTAGTCGAGCCGCTGCGCGGGATCGAAGATCGGCGCCGGCGTCACGCCGAACATCTGGTAGCCGCCCGCGCCGCGCACCGAGTAGATGCAACCGAAGCAGCCGCCGTGGCCGACCGTCAGCTTCGGCGTGTCGGTGCGCGGCCGCAGGTATTTCGGTACTTCGAGCTGGCGTGCGCGCTCGACCATCTGGTACATGAACGGCAGGCCCGCGACGAAGCCGACCATCGACACGAACCACGGCGAGCCCGAGTGCGCGGCGATGAAGTCGTCGACGTCGCGCTTGCCGTTGATCCGCGCCGCATATTCGAGGTCGGTCGACGACGGGTCCTGGTGACGCTCGCGAAACCGCATCAGCGTCTCGTGCGTCCACGGGTCGTTGTACAGCACCGGCACCTCGACGATGCGCGTATCGAGTTCGAGCGGCGCGTCGCCGACCTCGGCCTCGATCGCCTTGAGCAGCGCGACGAGCGTGTCGGGCTCGATCACGTCCGGGTCGTAGCGCACCTGGTAGGACGCGTTCGCCGGACAGATCTCGGTAATGCCCGGCACCGCGCGCCGCTGCAATTCGCGCGTGATCGCCGTGCCCTTGAAGAAGGCGTCGAGCGACATCGCCTCGCTGATCTCGACGAACACGAATTCGTCGCCGCCGAACGTATAACGGGTCGTCACAGGGCCTCCCCGACGCGCGCGGCGTCCGCAGTTTCGTGCTGCCGGGCGGCGGCCGTCGCGGCCTCGCGCCATGACGGCATCCACGCTTCGAGAAAATTCGTGTGATAGCGGCCCGCGCGCACGTCGTCGTCCGCGAGCAGCGCGACGTGCAGCGGCGCGGTGGTCTTCAGGCCGCCGACCTGCAGCTCGCCGAGCGCGCGAGACAGACGCCGCAATGCGGCCGCGCGGCTCTCGTCGTGCACGATCAGCTTCGCGAGCAGCGAATCATAGAACGGCGGCACGACGTAGCCCGGGTAGAGCAGCGAATCGACGCGCACGCCGGGCCCGGTCGGCCACACCAGTGCGTCGATCCGGCCCGGATTCGGGCGGAAATCCTGCAGCGGATCTTCCGCGTTGATCCGGCATTCGAGCGCGGCGCCGCGCATCGCGATGTCGGCCTGCGCGAACCGCAGCCGCTCGCCGTCGGCGATGCGCAGCGTTTCGCGCACGAGATCGATGCCGGTGATCGCCTCGGTCACCGGATGCTCGACCTGGATGCGCGTGTTCATCTCGATGAAGTAGAACTCGCCGCGCGCATCGTCGAACAGGTATTCGAGCGTGCCCGCGCTGCGGTAGCCGACCTCGCGCGCGAGCCGCGTGGCCGACGCGCACAGCGCGTCGCGCTGCGCCGGCGTGAGCGACGGCGACGGCGCTTCCTCGAGGATCTTCTGGCGGCGCCGCTGCAGCGAGCATTCGCGCTCGAACAGGTGGACGACGTCGCGGCCGTCGCCGAGCACCTGCACCTCGATGTGCCGCGCCCGCGCGATGAAGCGTTCGAGATAGACGCCGCCGTCGCCGAACGCGGCCTGCGCCTCGCGCTGCGCGAGCGGCAGTTCGGCGTCGAGCTGCGCGGCGTCGTGCGCGACGCGGATGCCGCGCCCGCCGCCGCCCGCGGCCGCCTTGATCATGATCGGATAGCCGATGCGCGCGGCGACCGCGCGGGCCGCGTCGAGCGACTGGACGACGCCGTCGCTGCCGGGCACGGTCGGCACGTTCGCGCGCCGCGCGGTGTCGCGGGCGCGCGCCTTGTCGCCCATCGTCGCGATCACCTGCGCGTCCGGGCCGACGAAGATCAGCCCGGCCGCCTCGACCTGCGCGGCGAAGGCCGCGTTCTCGGACAGGAAGCCGTAGCCCGGATGGATCGCGTCCGCGCCGCATTGCCGCGCGGCGTCGAGGATCGCGGCCGGATTCAGATAGCTCTTCGCCGCATGCGACGACCCGATGTGGATCGCTTCGTCGGCCATGCGCGCGGCGAGGCTGTCGCGGTCCGCGTCGCTGACCACGGCGACCGCACGCATGCCGAGCTCGCGTGCCGCGCGGATCACGCGCACCGCGATTTCGCCGCGGTTCGCGACCAGCACGGTCTTGATCCGCGACGGTCGATAGAAGGTGTCGGGGGCGTTTGCCGGCTTCATCGCATCACCCCTCGATCCGCATCAGCACCTGGCCGGCGTCGACCGGCTCGCCATCGTCGACGAGCAGCTCGACGACGCGGCCCGCCGCATCGGCTTCGATCTCGGTGAACTGCTTCATCACTTCGACGAGGCCGACCACCGCGCCGGCCGCGACCGTCGCATTCACCGCGACGTAGTAGTCCGCCTCGGGCGACGGGCGTCGGTAGAACGTGCCCGGCAGCGGGCTGACGATGTCGTGCAATGCCATCTTGCGTCTCCTTGAATCGGGTTCAGTGATGAGCGGCGAGCGGTTGCGGGCCGGCGGTCCGGATGCCTTCGCGGACCAGCGCGTCGCGCGTTTCGCGCACGAGTTCGAGCGCGCCGGGCGTGTCGCTGTGGATGCAGACCGAATCGAAATCGATGTCGATGTCGTCGCCGTCGATCGTGCGCACCTTGCCGTCGATGCACGCACGCAGCACCTTGTCGGCCACCTGCTGCGGGTCGGGGCGCCCGACGCGGCGCGTGAACACGATGGAGCCGCTGCGGTCGTAGTCGCGATCGGCGTAGAACTCGCGGATCACCGGCTGTTCGTACTCCCGCGCCACGCGATACGTGACCGACGCTTCCATGCAGTACAGCCACAGGCCGGGATCGACGCGCTGCAGCGTCTCGATCAGCAGCCGCGAGAACGCCTCGTTGGCCGCCGCGTGCATGTAGAGCGCGCCGTGCGGCTTGACGTGCTGCAGGCCCACGCCGTTGAGCCGCGCGAACTCGCGCAGCGCGCCGAGCTGATACAGGATGTCGTGGACGAGCGCCTGCGGCGTTTCGGTGATCGTGCGGCGACCGAAGCCCGCCAGATCGCGAAAGCCCGGATGCGCGCCGATCCCGACGCCGGCGTCGCGCGCGAGCTGCACCGTGCGCGCCATGATGTTCGGGTCGCCGGCATGAAAACCGGTGGCGATGTTCGCCGAGCTGATGAGCGGCATGATCTGCTCGTCGACGCCGTCGCCGATCGTCCACGGGCCGAAACCTTCGCCCATGTCCGAATTCAGGTCGACACTGTGCTTCCTCATACGGTTCGTTCCTCCAGGTTCTCCGGTTTCGCGTGCGCTGCAGCGCGTGTCGACACCGTGTTGAACGCAGGTTAGCCGTGCGGGGTGCGTCAAAATAGTTCTATTTTTATATGCGAGCGTATCGATTTTTCAGATATCGCCGAAAGCGGCCGCCCGGCGTCGCGGCAGGCGGATGCGCGCGGGTCGGGCGGGCCCGGATTGCCGCGAAACGGACGGTTGATATGATGGTTGCCATGCCCCCATCAGTTTTCCACCGCGCATGGCCCTGACGCTCAGACAGCTCAAGTACTTCGTCGCGACCGCCGAGCTCGGACAGATCTCGCAGGCCGCGATCCAGCTCACCATCTCGCAGTCGGCCGTGACGAGCGCGATCAAGGAACTGGAGGACAGTCTCGGCACGCAGCTGTTCGTGCGCACGTCGGCGGGCGTGACGCTGACCGATACCGGGCGGCGTTTTCTCAATCACGCGTACACGATCCTGTCGTCGGTCGACGAGGCGATGCGGATCCCGAATCTCGAAAGCACGCTGACCGGCACGCTCGCGATCGCCGCGAGCTACACGGTGCTCGGCTACTTCCTGCCGCATCACGTGCTGCGGCTCAATACGCTCTATCCGCGCCTGACGATCCACCTGCACGAGCTGAACCGCGAGTCGATCGAGGAAGGGCTGATCGCGGGCCGCTACGACATGGCCGTGCTGCTCACGTCGAACGTGTCGAATCCGGAGCTCGTGCTGGAGCCGGTGATCCATTCGGTGCGCAGGCTGTGGGTCGGCGCGCATCATCCGCTGCTGCGGCGCGAGAGCGTCACGTTCGCGGAGGTCGCGCACGAGCCGTTCGTGATGCTGACGGTGGACGAGGCCGGGCAGACCGCGCTGCGTTACTGGAACGAGACGCCGTACCGGCCGAACGTGATCCTGCGCACCTCGTCGGTCGAGGCGGTGCGCAGCATGGTCGCGAACGGCAGCGGTGTCGCGATCCTGTCCGACATGGTGTATCGCCCGTGGTCGCTCGAAGGGCGGCGCATCGAGACGATCGTGCTGCGCGACCCGGTGCCGCCGATGAGCGTCGGCCTCGCTTGGCGCAAGAACATCGAGCTGAGTCCCGCGATGCACGCGATGCGCGACTATTTCCGGCACACGTTCATGGAGCCGCGCGTACTGGGCGGCGCGACCTGAACCGTGCGCGCGGGCGTGAAAAAGCCGGGGCGCGCCCCGGCTTTTCGTTGGCGGGCGCGGCGCGCCGGCCGTTGCCGCTTACGCGTTTTCCGCCAGCGCGTCGGCCTGGCTCGCGCGGATGCCGAGGCGCTCGAACAGCGCGCGGTCGCGCTGCGTCTGCGGGTTGCTCGTCGTCAGCAGCTGGTCGCCGTAGAACATCGAGTTCGCACCGGCGAGGAAGCACATCGCCTGCATCGCGTCGTCGAGCTGCTCGCGCCCGGCCGACAGGCGCACGACGGCCGTCGGCATCGTGATGCGCGCGACCGCGATCGTGCGCACGAACTCGAACGGGTCGAGCGGCGCGGTGCCTTCGAGCGGCGTGCCTTCGATCGCGACGAGGTTGTTGATCGGCACCGATTCCGGATACGGGTTCAGGTTCGCGAGCTGCGAGATCAGGCCCGCGCGTTCGCGGCGCGATTCGCCCATCCCGATGATGCCGCCGCAGCACACGTTGATGCCCGCGTCGCGCACGCGGTCGAGCGTGTCGAGGCGATCCTGGTACGTGCGCGTCGAGATCACCTGGCCGTAGAACTCCGGCGACGTGTCGAGGTTGTGGTTGTAGTAGTCGAGGCCCGCGTCGGCGAGCTGCCGAGCCTGTTCGTCTTCGAGCATGCCGAGCGTCATGCAGGTCTCGAGGCCGAGCTCCTTCACGCCGCGCACCATCTCGGTCAGCGCCGGCATGTGGCGCTCCTTCGGATTGCGCCACGCGGCGCCCATGCAGAAGCGGCTCGCGCCGTTCGCCTTCGCCGCGCGCGCGGCGTCGAGCACCGTGTCGACGTCCATCAGCTTCTCGGCCTTCAGGCCCGTGTCGTGATGCGACGACTGCGAGCAGTAGCCGCAATCTTCCTCGCAGCCGCCCGTCTTGATCGACAGCAGCGTCGACAGCTGCACCGCGTTCGCGTCGAAGTGCTCGCGATGCACCTGCTGCGCGCGGAACATCAGGTCGTTGAACGGCAGCGCGAACAGCGCGACGACGTCGGCGACGCGCCAGCGCTGCGGGGCCGGTGCAGCCACGGGAATCGCGTCGGGTTGCACGGTGGCGGTCTGGGCTTGGGTCATTTCGTTTTCCTGTCCTGGCGGGATGGGGGATCGGTTGGGTCAAGGCCGCGCGGTGCGCAGCGACTCGACGAGCGCGGCAATGTCGAGCATCGCCGCGGCGGATTCGGGGGCGGCCGGCGTCATGTGCGCAATGCGGCCGATGAGCGGCGCGCGGTGCTCGCGCGCGAGCCAGTCGCGAATCGTCGCGACGTTCTCGTCGGCGAACGACATGGCCGGGTCGACATGGTTCGCGACCCAGCCCGCGAGCGCGAGGCCGCGCTGGCGAATCGCAGCGGCCGTCAGCAACGCGTGGCTGATGCAGCCGAGCCGGACGCCGACGACGAGCACGACGGGCAGGCCGAGCGCGACCGCGAGATCGGCGGTGTCCTGCGTGTCGTTCAGCGGCACGCGAAAGCCGCCGACGCCTTCGACGACGACGACGTCCGCGCGCGTCAGCGCTTCGCGATGGCACGCGACGATCGTGTCGAGGTCGAGCGTCACGCCTTCCTGCGCGGCGACGATATGCGGCGCGGCCGGCGCCTTCAGCAGGAACGGCGTGCGCAGCTCGGGCGGCAGCACGACGTTCGCGGCCGCGTCGAGCTGGTCCGCGTCCTCGTTGCGCCACACGCCGTCGCGTTCGTACGCGCCGGCCGCGACCGGCTTCAGCGCGGCCGCGCGCAGGCCATGCCGTGCGAAGCCGTGCAGCATCGCGGCCGACACGAAGGTCTTGCCGATTTCGGTGTCGGTGCCGGTGACGAAGACGGACAGCGGGGCGGCGGTCATGCCGCGGCCTCCTCGCTGGCCTGGATCAACGCGGCTTCGAGCCGAGCAAGATCGTCGAACGAATGCGCGGCCGACAGCGACACGCGCAGCCGCGACGTGCCGGCCGGCACCGTCGGCGGCCGGATCGCCGGCACCCACAGGCCGTGCGCGTCGAGCGCGCGCATCGCCGCGAGCGTCGCGTCGTTGCTGCCGACCACGAGCGGCTGCACGGCCGTGTGCGAATCGACCGGCTGCCAGCGCGTATTGCGCAGCAGCGCGCGCGTGCGGCCGATCAGCGCGGCGAGGTGCGCGCGGCGCGCGTCGCCTTCGTCGCCCGCGATCACCTTCAGGCTTGCCGATACCGCATGCGCGACGGCCGGCGGCGCGGCCGTCGTGAAGATGTAGCTGCGCGCGCGCTGGATCAGCCATTCGATCACGGTCTCATGCGCGATCACGAACGCGCCTGCGACACCGGCCGCCTTGCCGAGCGTGCCGACGTACACCAGATGCGGCGAACGCAGCGCGGCGGCCGCGAGCGCGCCGCGACCCTGCGGGCCGAGCACGCCGAAGCCGTGTGCGTCGTCGACGACGAGCCACGCGCCGTGGCGCTCGGCCAGCGCGACAAGCTCGGCAAGCGGCGCGAGGTCGCCGTCCATGCTGAATACGGTGTCGCTGACGATCAGCTTCGTTTCCGCATCCGATGCGTCGAGCAGCGCGGCGAGCGCGGCCATGTCCGCATGCGGATAGACCTGCACGTTCGCGCGCGACAGCCGCATGCCGTCGATCAGCGACGCGTGGTTCAGTGCGTCGGAGAAGATCGTCGCGCTCTTGCCGGCCAACGCTGTCATCGCCGCGAGGTTCGCCATGTAGCCGGTGCTGAAGTACAGCGCGCGCGGCGCATCGGAGAAGCCGCCCGCGAAGCCGGCGAGTTCGTCTTCCAGTTTGGCGTGCGCGCGCGAATGGCCGCCGAGCAGGTGCGAGCCGCCGCTGCCGGAGCCGTAGCGCTGCGCGCCTTCCGCGAACGCGGCGACGAGCGCCGGATGCGCGGCGAGGCCGAGGTAGTCGTTGCTCGCGAAGCCGACGATCTCGCGGCCGTTCACGGTCATGCGCGCGTCGCACGCGGTGTCGGCGATGCGGCGCACGCGGCGCAGCCCTTGCGCGTCGAGGTCGGCGAGGCCGCGTTGCAGGGTGTCGAGCAGGCTCATCGGCCGAGGTCCTCCAGCGTCGCGTCGAGCGTGTCGCGCGTGCGCTGCGCGAGCCACGCGATGTCGTCGTCATTCATCACGTACGGCGGCATCAGGTACACGGTCGTGCCGATCGGGCGCAGCAGCAGCTCGCGTTCGAGCGCGTGTTCGAAGAAGCGCCGCGAGAAGCCGCGCGCCGCGTCGCCGTCGAGCGCGACGTCGAACGCGAACAGCGTGCCGCGCTCGCGCAGATGGCGCACTTGGCGGTGCGCGTCGAGCGGCGCGAGCGCCGCGCGCAGCGTCGCCGATTTGCGCGCGTTGCTCGCGAGCACGTCGTCGCGCGCGAACAGGTCGAGCGTCGCGACTGCAGCGCGGCACGCGAGCGGATTGCCGGTGTACGAATGCGAGTGCAGGAAGCCGCGCGTCGTGTCGTCGTCGTAGAACGCCGCGAACACGTCGTCGCGTGTGAGCACCAGCGACAGCGGCAGGTAGCCGCCGCTGATCCCTTTCGACAGGCACATGAAATCGGGCCAGACGCCGGCCTGCTCGCACGCGAAGAAGGTGCCGGTGCGCCCGCACCCGACCGCGATCTCGTCGGCGATCAGGTGCACGCCGAATTCGTCGCACAGCGCGCGCAGCCCGCGCACGTACGACGGATCGTGCATCGCCATGCCGGCCGCGCACTGCACGAGCGGCTCGACGATCAGCGCGGCGATCCGGTCGCCGCGTTCGGCGAACAGGCGCCGCACGTCCGCGAGCGCGCGGCCCGCGACGTCGGCGGCCGTCTCGCCCGGCAGCGCGCCGCGCGCGTCGGGCGACGCGACCACGTGCGCGTGGCGGATCAGCGGGTCGTACGCATCCTTGAACAGCGCGACGTCGGTCACGCCGAGCGCGCCGATCGTCTCGCCGTGATAGCTGTTCGCGACGCAGACGAATTCCTGCTTGTTCGCGCGGCCGCGGTTGCGCCACGCGTGGAAGCTCATCTTCAGCGCGATCTCGACGGCCGACGCGCCGTCCGACGCGAAGAACGCATGACCCAGCGTGCGCGCGGTCAGCGCATGCAGGCGTTCGGCGAGCTCGATCGCCGGTTCGTGCGTGCAGCCGGCGAGCATCGCGTGCTCGAGCGTGTCGAGCTGGTCCTTCAGCGCCGCGTTGATGTCCGGGTTCGCATGGCCGAACAGGTTGACCCACCACGAGCTGATCGCGTCGAAGTAGCGGCGGCCGTCACGGTCGACCAGCCACACGCCCGCGCCGCGCGCGACGGGGACGAGCGGCAGGCGCTCGTGGTGCTTCATCTGGGTGCAGGGATGCCAGACCGCGCGCAGGCTGCGCGCGACCCAGTCGTCGGTGGCTGGCGTACTCAAGGCGACTCCGGGGGTAAAACGACCGCGCGGCATCGACGGGATACCGCGCGGCGGGATACGAAACGCGCAGAGATTAGCGTGTTCCGCCGCGCGTTGCACTAGCGGTTACAAACGCCGCACAGCCTTGCTGGGCGGGAGTTCGACGCAGTTCGGAGGGGCTCGGAACGGAACGCGGCGGATCGGGCGAAATGCGCGCAGATGACGACGTTCGAGTGACGCCCCCGACAGAAAAAATCGCTGGGCGAGGGGCGGCCGGGTGGCGAAATATGGGGAACGATGATGGTGCGGGTTTGGCGGCGACGAGGGGCGGTCTTGCTTCGTGCATCGTCAGTTCGACAGGGGCGCGGAAGGCCCGGACGGCTGGACGAGATCTGGCGCGAATTCAAGTCGATTGCTCGTAAAAACGAGCATTACGCGGCGCGTGCTCGATTTGACGAGCATGCGGCGGAGCACCGCGATGATCTTGAATCGACGGTGCGCAAAGGGGAAGCGAGAGGAACGACAGCCGAGCGTCAGCGCGAAGCCAGCGCGCGCGTATCGGTATCGCGGGTGCGATCGTCGCCGTTGTCGGCCGTCTGCGTCGTGTTGGCGTTCCACACGACGCGGTCGTTGACCGCATACAGCCGGCACGCGCCGGCGCCTTGCTTCGCGCAGTTGTCGAGCGCGAGCGCCATCGGGTCGTCGCCGCCTTCGGCCCACGACCACGCGCCTTCCGACGACACCGCGAACGCGCGGCTCGGATGCTGGTTCAGGAAGCGGCGATAGCCTTCGCGGCCGGCTTCGTCGACGTACGGCACCGCGTTGACCGCATCGATCGACGCGTAGCCGGTGGCCTTCGGCTCGTGCGGGTCCGCGACCGCATAGCGCACCGCGGTCGGCAGGTTCAGTTCGGCGAGGAATGCGTTCACGGCCGGCCACCACACGGGCACGCCGTCGCGATCGACGATCAGCCGGTGCGCATCGTCCTTGTAGCGGCCGAAATCGATGAAGCGGGCCTGCGTGCCGTGCGACACGTATGCATCGTGCATCTGCGCGACCAGCGCGGGCGTCCACACCGAATCGTTGTCGCCGTACAGCCACAGCGACCGCACGGCCGTATGCGCGCCGTAGTGGTCGAACGCGTCGACGAGGTTGCGCTGCCAGCCGTCGCACAGGTCCTGGCGCAGCCCGCCGGAGAAGTTGATGATGCCGCGCACGCCGGCCGCGGCTTCGGTGCCGTACGCGACCGACGCGAGCCCGCCGTGCGACGTGCCGGCGACGACGATGCGCGACGCATCGACGTACGGCTGGCGCGACATGTAGCGCACCGTCGCATCGACGTCGGCGGCCTGCGCGAGGCCGTTCTTGCCGACGTTGCAGCCTTCCTGCTGGTACGTGCCGTCGGAACCGGCGAAGCCCTGGCGATTCGGCGCGATCACCGCATAGCCGCGGCGCACGAATTCGCGCGCGAACGCGAGCGGCCGGCTGCGCGGCTGCAGATGGAGATCGCCGGTATTTTTGCCGTGGTTGAAGACGACGAGCGGGAACGGGCCGGGGCCGTTCGGCTTGAACAGCGTGGCCTCGAGCGTGATGGCGCCCGACGCATCGGCCGGAATGCGAAGGATCTGCTCGTTGAGATCGGCGGCGACCTGCGGCAGGTTCGAGTCGGCGTAGTCGAAATGCTCGGCATGAGCGAGCGACCCGCTGGCGCCCACACCCGTAATGGCGCTCGGCAGCGTACCGGCCTGAGCGGCCGACAGCGCACACGCCGCCATCCATCCCACCAATACCTTGCTGAACGCCATCCGTAAGCCCTGCCATGCAACATGACCAAGTTGAGCCCATCGTAGCCCGACAAAATCAGGTTGTGCAATGCGGGAATTACCCGGCGTCTGACATGGCAACTATTTGTCAGCGTTCACTTACTTCGCCGTCGACATAGCGCCAGAATCCCTGCTCGTCGCGCTCGAAACGGCTCGTCTCGTGCAGCCGGTAAGCGCGTCCGCCGACCTTGTAGCGCGCCACGAATTCGACCTCCGCGTGCCGGTCGTCGAGCGGTACGTGCCGTTTGACCGCGAGGCCGAGCCAGCGCGGCGCGTCCGGCGCGTCAGGGTCGGTGTCGAGATCGGGCGGGCAGGTGCGCGCGGCCCATGTCGCGCGCAGGTAATCGGTCGCGCCGAGCACGTACGCGCTGTACCGCGAGCGCATCAATTCGAGTGCGGTCGGGGCGGCTTCGCCGCCGTTGATGAAGCGGCCGCAGCAGGCCGCGTAGCGCGGTGCCGGCGCGTTGCCGGCGGGCGCGGGGGATGCGCCGCCGCACGGGCACGCGTCAGGTCGGTTCGAAATCATGCGCAATGTGAATTAACAACGCCCGGTTGCCGGCGCGGCTCACCAACTGAGCTCGATGCCGTCGTACTGGAAGAACCGGCCGTTCGCCTGAGACACGTCCGAACCGGATTCGGCGATCACGCGACGCATGCCGGTCACGCTCGTTTCCGGATCGATCGCGGCCTGCGCGCCGCCCATGTCGGTGCGCACCCAGCCGGGATGGAGCGCAATGCATGCGGCATGGCGCGTCTGCAGCGACGCGATGCGCAGCGCGTCGTTCAGCGCGGCCTTGCTCGCGCGGTACAGCCAGCCGGTCGTGCCGGTCGCCTCGGCGATGCTGCCCATCCGGCTCGACACGACGGCCAGCACGCCGCGCGCGTCCTCGACGAGCGGCAGCAGGATCGGCAGCAACTGCATCGGCCCGCGCACGTTCGTATGCATCACCGCGTCGAAATCCTCGGCGGTGATCGTCTCGACGCCTTCGGTGCGCGGCCCGTACACGCCCGACACGAGCACGGCCGCATCGAGCCGCTCGCCGTCGAGCTTCCAGCCGAGCGCCGCGATCTGCGCGGGCTGCGCGATATCGAGCGCATGCGGCTGCGCGCCCAGCGCACGCAACGCATCGAGCGACGCCGCGTCGCGCGCGGTGGCGATCACGTTCCAGCCGTCGCGCCGGTATTGCCGGACGAATTCGCGGCCGAGGCCGCGCGATGCGCCGACGATCAATACGGTTTTCATGCCGTCGCTCCTTGGGTAGGCGCCGCCGAGGCAGTGCCGGTGTCAGATTCGTTCGATGCGCGCCGCGCCCGCGTGGCAGCCGCCGTCAGGCGACTGGCGCGTCACTGCACGTTACTGCGCGTCGTCGCACGGCTTCAGCGTGGCGGCGACCGCCTGCGCGACGTCCTCGAGCCGTGCCGCGTCCGCCGCGACCATGTCGTTGTCCGGCGCGTGCTGGCCGCGTGCGGTCAGCGCCGCCACGCAGCGCTTGTAGGTGGCGTCGAGCGCGTCGAAGTTCGACACGGACATCCCGAGGTTGCGCATCCGGCCGTCGTGCACGCCGTACACGAGCCCGTGCACGGTGAGCGACTGGCCGCGCGCCCACGCGTCGTTGACGATCGTCGTGCGGCACACGTTGACGACCTGTTCGATCGAATTGAGCTCGATCAGGCGGCGATACCGCGCTTCGCCGACCGGCCATTCGTCGAGCAGCGCCGCATGGCGCTCGCGCACGTCCTGCACGTGATGCAGCCAGTTGTCGGCGAGGCCGACGCGGCGGTTGTGCAGCGCCGCGTTCACGCCCGAGCAGCCGTAGTGGCCGACGACCATGATGTGCTTCACGCGCAGGATGTCGACCGCGAACTGGATCACCGACAGGCAGTTCAGGTCGCTGTGCACGACCACGTTCGCGATGTTGCGGTGCACGAACACTTCGCCCGGCGGCAGGCCGATGATCTGGTTCGCCGGCACGCGCGAATCGGAGCAGCCGATCCACAGATATTCCGGCGCCTGCTGGTCGGCGAGCCGTGCGAAGAAATCGGGATCGTCGGCGAGCTGGCGCTTGACCCAGGCATCGTTATTGTCGAACAGATGTGAAAGCGGATTGTCTTGGGTAGTCATCGGTGTGGATTCCGTTGGCGGAAATCAAGTCGATATCGGATCGGGTGTTGCCGGCGTCAGGCGGCGCGCTGCGCGTCGCCTGCGCCGTCGTTGCGGCCCGTCGCGTCGAAGCGCGCGGGGTAGCGCACGCTGAAGCGCAGGGCCGTGTCGTACGGATAAAAATCGGGCAATTCGCCCTGCATCAGCTTGTCCTTGCTCGCCTGCCACAGCACGGGATCGAAAAAGTCCGCGTGATGCTTCATGAAGACGTCGCGCACGCGCGGGTCGCCGAGCAGGAACGGCCCGTAGGTCTCCGGAAAGATGTCGTGCGGGCCGACGGTATACCACGGTTCGCCGGACAGTTCGTCTTCCTCGTTGCGCGGCGGCGGCACGCGTCGTACGTTGCAGTCGGTCAGGTACTCGATCTCGTCGTAGTCGTAGAACACGACGCGGCCGTGGCGCGTGACGCCGAAGTTCTTGTACAGCATGTCGCCGGGGAAGATGTTCGCCTTCATCAGCTCCTTCACCGCGTTGCCGTATTCCTTCACGCCGTGCTCGACGTCCGCGTCGCTGCCGTTCTGCAGATACAGGTTCAGCGGCGTCATCCGGCGCTCGATGTACAGGTGCTCGATCACGAGCTTGTCGTCCTCGTACTCGAGCAGCGACGGCACTTCCTTCTCGAGTTCGCGCACGAGCGCATGATCGAGCCGCGCGAGCGGCAGCGCGACGCTCGAATACTCGAGCGTGTCGGCCATCCGCCCGAGGCGGTCATGGCGCTTCACGAGCTGGTACTTCTCCATGATCTGCGCGCGCGTCGTTTCCTTCGGCGGCGGGAAGTGATCCTTGATGATCTTGAACACGTACGGGAACGACGGCAGCGTGAACACGAGCATCACGAGGCCCTTGATCCCGGGCGCGATGATGAAGCGGTCGCTCGAATGCGACAGGTGGTGCAGCAGGTCGCGGTAGAACAGGTTCTTGCCCTGCTTTTGCAGCCCGACCGACGTGTAGATCTCGGCCTTCGGCTTGCCCGGCATGATCGTGCAGAGGAAATCCACGTACGCGGACGGCACGCCCATGTCGACGAGGAAGTACGAATGCGAGAAGCTGAAGATGATCTGCAGCAGGTCGCGGCGCAGCAGCACGGTGTCGAGCGCGAGCACGCCCGGGCGCACGTGGCGGATCGGCACCGCGAACGGCAGCACGCGGTCGGCGTTGATGATGCGGCCGACGATGTACGCGCTCTTGTTGCGGAAGAACAGCGACGACAGCACGTGGATCTGGAAATTCGGCGCTTCGTCGAAGCGGCCGAATTCGTCGTCGATCGCCTGCATCACGCAGCCGATGTCGCGCGAGAGATCCTCGAACGCCGGCTCGAGCTGGAAGTTCGTGACGATGCGCTCGAGCGTGACCGCGAGCCCGTCGGTGCCCGGATAGTACGCGCGGTAGGTCGGCTTCGCGGCCGGCTCGTCGTTCTCCAGATACTCGGTCGAGATCGCCGGGCGCACGAAGATGAAATCGTTGCTGAAATACGAGCGGTGCAGGATCTTGCAGCACACCGAATTGAAGAAGGTTTCCGCGCACTCGGGCTGGCGGTGCGACGTGAGCAGCCCGATGTAGTGCAGCTTGATCTGCTGCCACACTTCGTCGTCGATGTTCTCCGCGTCGTATTCGTCTTCCAGCACCTCGACGCATTCCTTCACGCGATCGTCGTACGACGTGATCCGCTCGCGCGCGAGCCGCTGCAGCCCGTGCCAGTCGCCGCGCTCGAACAGCGTCTTCGCATCGACCGCCGCTTCGCGGAAGATCCGGTAATGGCGATCGAAGTATTCGAGCATCGTCTGCGCGACGTCGAAACCGATCTGCGACGACAGCAGTTTGGGGAAGTGATTCATCGCGTGCAGGCTCGTTCAAGGGGCTGTAAGCACCCGCCATTTTAGCGCCCAAGTCGGCGTTTCAATGACTTTCGGGGTGACGCGCGAGCGGCCGTCAATCGGCGTGTTGTTCGCCGTTGGGTGCCGTTCGGTGCATCTTCGCGTAAAGATACGGGTACGGAGCCGATTCTGACACGAACTTTTTTGCGGCGGGCCGGCGGTCGTCGAGAACCTGTTTCGCGCGACGGCGATAGAATCGACGCACCGCCCGCCGCGCCTGCCGCCGGCGCGCATTCGCACGATAACGACGAGACGCCCCACCGATGAACGCCCTGGAACACCAACTCGACTATCCCTTCGCCGATACGCTGCCCGCCGCGGGCGACACGTTCGAGGTCGCGCCCGGCGTGCGCTGGCTGCGCATGCCGCTGCCGTTCTCGCTCGACCACATCAATCTCTGGCTGCTGCGCGACGAAATCGACGGGCAGGCCGGCTGGACGATCGTCGATTGCGGGATCTCGTCCGACGCGATCCGCACGCACTGGGAGCAGATCTTCGACACGCAGCTCGACGGCCTGCCCGTGCTGCGCGTGCTCGTCACGCACTGCCACCCCGACCACTTCGGCCTCGCGAACTGGCTGTGCGAAGGCGGCGACAAGGGCCGCTGGAACGTGCGGCTGTGGATGACGCTCGGCGAATATCTGTTCGGCTGCCTGATGGCGGCCGGCAACGGTTCGAACGCGGGCGGCGCGGCGGCTGCCGAGCACTTCGCGCGCCACGGGCTGACCGATCCGGCCGCGCTCGACAAGCTGCGCAACCGCCGCGGCTATTACTCGGACCTCGTGCCGGCCGTGCCGCCGCGCTACCGGCGCCTGCGCGAAGGCGACGCGGTGACGATCGGCGCGCGCACGTGGCGCGTCGTCACCGGCTTCGGCCATTCGCCTGAACATTGCGCGCTTCACAGCGAAGCGGACGGCGTGCTGATTTCCGGCGACATGGTGCTGCCGCGCATCTCGACGAACGTGTCGGTGTTCGATCTCGAGCCGGAAGCGAACCCGCTCGCGCTGTACCTCGAATCGCTCGGCCGCTACGAGACGATGGCGCCCGACACGCTCGTGCTGCCGTCGCACGGCAAGCCGTTCCGCGGCGTGCGCACGCGCATCGCGCAACTGCGCGAGCACCACGATGCGCGTCTGGCCGAAGTGCGCGTCGCGTGCGCGGAGCAGCCGATGAGCGCGGCCGACATCGTGCCGATCATGTTCCGCCGCCGCGAGCTCGACATCCACCAGATGACCTTCGCGCTCGGCGAGGCGCTCGCGCACCTGAACCTGCTGTGGCTCGCGGGCGAGCTCGTGCGCGAGCAGGGGGACGACGGCGTGATTCGCTTCGTGCGACCGTGAGCATGCGCATTGGCGCAGTTGCGCGGCGCGCTTTGGTGCGATTTCCAGATCCCGATCCGAATACCCGTAGCGATCCATGTCTCGCAATACCTCTCTAGCCGACGTCATCACGCTCGCGGAAATACGCGCATTGGCCGACCCGAAATCCTTCGAGCGCGGTACCGCGTACTACCACGACGGCGCCGTCTCGCGGCTGACCGAGCGCGACGGCGAGCTGTCGGCGACCGTGCGCGGCACGTATCGCTATCGCGTCGAATTGTCGGTGGGCGACGACGACACGCTCGGCTACACGTGTAATTGCCCGGTGGGCGGCGAAGGCGCGTTCTGCAAGCATGCGGTGGCCGTCGCGTTGTCGTGGCTCGAAAACAGCGGAGAGGAAGTCTTCCGTGAAGCGGAGCGCGAGCCGTCGTCGAAGCCGCGTCGCAAGCGCAAGACGCAGACGGAGCTGATTCGTGACTATCTGGAGACGCTCGACGAGCGCGCGTTGCGGCACTGGCTGCTCGATGCGGCCGAGCGCGACCGCTCGTTGCGAGACAGGCTGCTGTTCGACGCACGCAGCGCGAATGTCGATGATGTGGCGAGCCTGCGTGCCGCCGTCCGACAACTGGCGCGCGTGTCGCGGCCGCTCGGCTGGGACGAGGCGCACACCTACGGAGAAGGCCTGTTCGAGCTCGCCGACATGCTGCGGCGGCAACTGACGAGATCCCATGCCGCGCAGGTGGTCGAGCTGGCGGAACTGGCGATTGCCGAGGCCGAAGCGAGTCTCGAGCAGATCGACGACTCGGACGGCAGCGTGGCGCCGGGGATTGAGGAACTCGCGGCATTGCATCTCGACGCATGCATTCAGACGCGGCCGGATCCGGTGAAACTGGCCGAACGCCTGTTCCGCCTGCAGGCCGGCGGGCAGTGGGATACGTTT
Source organism: Burkholderia sp. BCC0398 (assembly GCF_902833245.1). Classification (NCBI taxonomy): domain Bacteria; kingdom Pseudomonadati; phylum Pseudomonadota; class Betaproteobacteria; order Burkholderiales; family Burkholderiaceae; genus Burkholderia; species Burkholderia sp. BCC0398. The sequence goes on along the minus strand of NZ_CADFEM010000013.1, from coordinate 208,840 downwards.
CGCGACGTGGTGCCGGCCTATGCGGAAGTATTGGGCGATGCGGGTCTGACCCATTATCGGGAACAGGTCGAGGCTCGTTGGGCCGAGTTGCCGCCGCTGCTGCCGGGGCGGGACGATCGGGGCTCGTACGAAACGGCGCGCCTGAATCTCGAGCATGCGCTGGAGTCGCTGGCGAGGCACGATGGTGATGTCGACGCGCTGATCGGCATCTGGTCGAAGGATCTGTCCGCTTCGTACCGGTATGCGCAGATCGCGGAACTGTGCGCGGAGCACCGTCGATTCGATGAAGGGCTGGCCTGGGCCGAACGCGGAATGCGCGAGATGAAGGACCGGCACGACGATCGGCTGATGGGCTTCTGCATCGACGAATATTTGCGCCGGCGTGCGTTCGATCGAGCAGACGCACTGGCGTGGGAGCGCTTCGCGGACCACCCGACGGCCGACGCATTCCGTGCATTGATGAAGGTCGCAAAGCGGACGGGGCGGGACGCTACCGTGAAGGCGCGCGCGATCTCGCATCTGCAGTCTGCTGCTCGCAAGCGCGAAGCGGCCGGGAGGCCCGGCAACGGCGCACGACGCTGGGAACCGCCGCCGCGCACCGAGCTGGTGAAGCTCTTGCTTGCGGAGCGGGACGACAACGCAGCGTGGGCCGCGTTCCAGGAGGGGCCGGTCGAAGCCCTCGTATGGCCGGCGGTGGCCGCTGCGCGGGCGAAGACGCATCCCGAGGACGCGATCGCGCTGTATCACCGCTATCTGCCGTTCGCGCTCGACCATGGCGCGGGCAGCGCACGATACGACGAGGCGTTCGGCGTCGTGCGCGAAATTCGCGCGCTGCGCGTTGCGCATCGCCAGCAGACGGTATTCGACGACGAACTCGAAGCGATTCGCAAGACCTACCGCGCGAAGCGCAATTTCATCAAGCTGCTCGGGAAGCTCGACGCGTGATCCGGCTGACAGGCACGGGAGGGCATGGAAATGAATATCGATCTGCAGGCAGTCGACGACACCGTCCTCGCGCTCTTGCGTCTGACGCTGCACGACGGCAATCGCGCATGGAAAGGCTTCGATTGGGATGTGCTGAATCGGTTGCATGAGCGCGGGTTGATCGGCGACTCGATCAACAAGGCGAAATCTGTCCTCCTGACGGAGGAAGGCCTGCGGGAATCGGAGCGTCTCTTCACGCAGAAATTCGTCGTTTCGGGCGGTGCGCGCACAGATAAGTGATCGTCAGCGCCAATCACGCGGCGGGTTCGTAGCGCCACCCGTCGCGATGCCATTGCATCGTGTGCGTCGGTTCGAGCGCCGCGAGAAACGCGGCGTCGTGCGACGCGACCACGATCGCGCCGGGGAAGCCGGCCAGCGCCGCTTCGATCGCGCGCACCGATTCGAGATCGAGGTGATTGGTCGGCTCGTCGAGCAGCAGCAATTGCGCGGGCGTGCCGCGCCACAACGCGCAGGCGAGCGCGGCCTTCAGCCGTTCGCCGCCGCTCAGTTGCCGCGCCGGTTGCGTCGCGCGCGTCGCGTCGAGCTGCAGCAGCGCGAGACGGCTGCGCAGATCGCCTTCGGCGAGCGGCGTATCGAGCAGGCCCAGTTGCTCGACGATCGAGCGCTCCGGGTCGAGCAGCGCGAGCCGCTGGTCGAGATACGCGGCGCTCACGTGCGTCGTGCAGGTACCTGAGCGCGGCGCGAGCTCGCCCGCGAGCATCCTCAGCAACGTCGATTTGCCGCAGCCGTTCGGGCCCGTCAGCGCGATGCGCACGGCGCCGCTCGCCGACCACGTGATCGCGTCGGCGTCGCCCGCGACGCGCCACGGCAATCGCGCGCGCTCGAGCGTGAACAGCTGGCGGCGCGCGCTGACTTCCGTGCCCGGCAGCGAGACGAGCACCGGCGCGTCGGCTTCGATGCGCGCGGCTGCCTCCTGCACGCGCGTGTCGAGTGTCGCCTTGAAGTCGCTCTGATGACGCCGGACCGACCCCATGATCGCGCGCGCCGCGCCCTTGCGGCTCTGGCGCGCCATCGACGACAGGTTGGCCGTCTTCGCGTCGCGCAGCGAGGCGGCCGCGTGGCGCTGGATCGTGTCGTGTTCCTGTTCGAGCCTGCGCCGCACGCGCCCGCGCTCGGTGCGCGCATGGTCGAGCGCCGCATGTGCGGCCTCCTGTTGCGCGTCGCGCTGCGCGCGGTAGAGCGCGTAATTGCCGCCATACGAGCGCGCGCCGTGCGGCGTCAACTCGACGATGCGCTGCACGCCGGCGAGCAGCGCACGGTCGTGGCTCACGATGACGACGCCGCCGCGCCAACCGTCGAGCGCCGCGCGCAGCCACGCGCGGCCCGGGGCGTCGAGATGGTTGGTCGGTTCGTCGAGCACGAGCAGGCCGGCGCCCGACAGCAGCGCGCCGATCAGCGCGACGCGCGCGAGCTGGCCGCCGCTCAGCGCATGCGCGGGCATGTCGGCGTGGACGTCGTGCAGGCCGGCCGCGTCGAGCGCCGTGCGCAGCCGCTCCGCGAGATCCCAGCGATCGCCGATCAGGTCGAAGTCGTGCGGCGTCGCACGACCGTCCGCGAGACGCGCGAGCGCGCCGAGCGGCGCATCGAGCGCCGCGATCTGCGCGACGGTCGGCGGGGCGGCGGCCGCGTCGTCGCGGTCGAGATCGTGCTGCTGGGCGACGTAGACGACGTGCGTATGTCGCTCGATCGTCCCCGCGCTCGGCGTGCGCCGCCCCGCGATCAGTTGCGCGAGCAGGCTCTTGCCGACGCCGTTGCGGCCGACGATGCCGGTCGGCGTGCGGTCGATGGACAGGTCGAGCGAATCGAACAGCGTGACGCCGTCGTCGAAGCGGAAGGAAACGTGATGAAGCGCGACGAGCGCGCCGGTGGGCGTGGCTGCAGCCATAAGCACCTCCAAAAATGCATGAAGACCTTCGCGCGCGGCGTGCGTGGCACGGGCGGCGAAAACATTTCGGGAAGGCTTAGTTGTTCACTTTGGCTGGCGTCCGGTATGAGGAATGAGCGCGCAGTGTAGCAAGCGCGGCGCGCGGGCCGCAAGCGAGCGGCGCGAACGCCGTCGCTTGCGCGCCACGCACGGTTACTGCACGGCGACCGTCGTGAAGTTCTGCCGGCCGAACGGACTCACGTGATAGCCGCTCACGTTCGTGCGCGTCAACGCGGCCGCGGTCGGGTAGCCGAGCGGAATCCACAGCGCCTGATCGTGGATGATCTTTTGCGCCGATTCGTACAGCTTCGCGCGCTTGGCCTGATCCGCGGTCGACTTGCCGTCGGCGATCAGCTTGTCGAGCTGCGCGTCGCAGAAGCGCGCGAAGTTGATGCCCGACTTCACCGCGTTGCAGCTGAACAGCGGCGACAGGTAGTTGTCCGGATCGCCGTTGTCGCCGGCCCAGCCCATGAACAGCATGTCATGCTGGCCGAGCTTCGCCTGCTTGATCAGCTCGCCCCATTCGATCACCTTCACCTCGGCCTTCACGCCGACCTTCGCGAGGTCGGCCTGCAGCAGTTCCGCGCCGACCTTCGGGTTCGGGTTCAGCACGCTGCCGGTCGGGCGCGTCCAGATGGTCGTCGAGAAGCCGTTCGGGAAGCCGGCCTGCGCGAGCAGCTGCTTCGCCTTCGCGGGATCGTACGCATACGGCGCGACGTCCTTCGCGTAGCTCCACGTGTTCGGCGGATACGGATTGTTCGCGGCCGTCGCGGTGTTGTCGAACACGACCTTCAGGTAGGTCGCGCGGTCGAACGCGAGGTTCAGCGCCTCGCGCACCTTGTCGTTGTCGAGCGGCTTCTTCTGCGTGTTCAGCGCGACGAACGCGGTCATGAACGCGGGCGTCTGCACGACCTTCAGCGCGTTTTCGCCCTTCGCGGCGAGCACGTCCTGCGGCTTCGGCGACAGCGCGATCTGGCATTCGCCGGCCTTCACCTTCTGCAGGCGCACCGACGGGTCGGGCGTGATCGCGTAGATCAGCCGGTCGACCTTCGGTTTCGTGCCCCAGTACGTCGAGTTCGCGTCGTAGCGGATCAGCGCGTCCTTCGTATAGCTCTTCAGCACGAACGGGCCGGTGCCGACCGGCTTCGCGTTCAGGTCGGCCTGCTTGCCGGCCTTCAGCAGCTGGTCCGCGTATTCGGCCGAGTAGATCGACGCGAAGCCCATCGTCAGGATCGGCACGAACGTCGCGTTCGGCTCGTTCAGCACGAATTTCACCGTGCTGTCGTCGACCTTCGTGACCGACTTCACGAGCTTCACGAGGCCCATCGACTGCGCATGCGGGAAGCCGCTCGCGCCGGCCACCTTGTGCCACGGATTCGCGTCGTCGAGCATCCGCGCGAACGTGAACACGACGTCGTCCGCGTTCAGCGCGCGGCCCGGCTTGAAGTAGTCGGTGGTCTGGAACGCGACGTTCGGGCGCAGGTGGAACGTGTACGTGAGGCCGTCGGCGCTCGCTTCCCATTTGTCCGCGAGCGCGGGTACGACTTTCTTCGCGGCTTCGTCGTAGGACACGAGCGTGTTGAAGATCACGTCGGCCGATGCGTTGGTCGTGACGAGCGAGTTGTACTGCACGACGTCGAAACCGTCCGGGCTCGATTCCGTGCAGACGGTAAGCGGCTTGGCGGCGGCGAGGCCGGGGGCGGCAAGGGCGACCGCGAGCGCGGCCACGGCGAACGGCTTGACGTGCATAGGATCTCCCACGTGGCGTGTGTTTTTCGCTGGATGACGGAGGCAGGCGCGGCCCGGAAGCGGGCAGGGCCGCGCGGCTGGCGAATAGGATACCGTCAAAGCGCGCGACGCGTGAAAAAAGGCGTCGGAACGCAGCGAATTGACCGAAAAACGGCTGCGTTCGCGACGGAACGGGTGTTGATGCGGCGGAGCGGGTAGTGCGAGCGCGGCGTGGGAGGCGACGTTCCGGGTCGGGGCGAGGCGGGCGGCTGCGAATGCGCGACGGAAATGCGCGGCGCAGCGCGCTCAATGGAACCAACAGGTCGCCGCAGCGGTGCGACACGAGGGGAGAGATCCGCGCGGATTCGCGCGGTATGGCGATGCAGATCAGGCTGCGGCGCGACAGCGATCCGGCGAGACGCGCGCCGGATCCGCGACGCACTCAGTGCGCGCCGGCCTTCGGCTTGCGCGGCGCCTTTTCGAACAGGCGATCGTACAGCCAGCGCGGCAGCACGTGCAGCACTTTCGCGACGACGCCCATCTGCCACGGAATCACGCGGAACGCGTGCTGCCGAGCGATCGCGCGCGCCGCACGCGCGGCGAAGCGGTCGGCGTCCATCAGGAACGGCATCTTGTACGGGTTGCGCGCGGTCATCGGCGTGCGAATGTAGCCGGGCGCGATCGTCACGACGCCGACGCCGGCCGGACGCAGCTCGACGCGCAACGCTTCCAGATACTTGATCGCGGCCGATTTCGACGCGCTGTACGCGCCGGAGCCGGGCAGCCCGCGCACGCCGGCGACGCTCGCGACGCCGACCAGCGTGCCGTGGCGGGCGGCCGTCATCGGGCCGACGAACGGCTCGAACGTCGCGACCATCCCGTAGTAGTTGATGTCCATCACGTCGCGGAACGTGGCGAGATCGCCCTGGCCCGTGACGGCGCCCTGGCTGATGCCCGCGTTCGCGATCACGACGTCGGGGCAGCCGTGCGCGGCGATGAACGACGCGGCGGCCGTCGCGAGCGCGTCGGCGTCGCGCACGTCGGCGGAATAGACGGAGATGGACAGCTTCGGGAACCGCCGCGCGAACGCATCGAGTGCATCGGTGCGCCGTGCGACGAGCGCGAGCGTGGCGCCCTGGCGGGCGTATTCCTCGGCCATCGCGAGGCCGAGGCCGCTCGACGCGCCGGTGATGAAGACCTTCAGCGGAGTAGTCATGCCGGCGCGCGGGTGGGGATCAGAGCTTCTTGTCCTGAACCTGCTTCACGAGGAAGTCGAGCACCTGCGCGGTACCCGGGATGCTGTTCGTGTAAGCGGGGCCCGTCTTGTACTTGCCCTGGACGACGACCGTCGGCACGCCGTCGATCGCGTAGTCCTTCAGCAGCTTGGCCGACTGGTTCACCTCGCCCTGCACGCTGAACGAGTTGTACGCGTCCATGAACTTCTTCTTGTCGACGCCTTGCGTAGCCAGGAAGTCGGCCTGCGCCTGCGGCGTGAGCAGATAGTTCTTCTGCTTGTGGATCGCGTTGAAGATCGCCGGCGTGACCTTCTCGGAAATGCCGAGCGCGGACACCGCGTAGAACAGCTTCGAGTGCGGCAGGAAATCGTCACGGAATGCGACCGGCACGCGCTTGAAGTCGATGTTGTTGCCCTGTTTCTTCACCCAGGCCTCGATCGTCGGCTCGAATTCGTAGCAATGCGGGCAGCCGTACCAGAAGAACTCGATGACCTCGACCTTGCCGGCCGGCGCGGACACCGGCTGCGGCGACTTCATCACCTCGAAGTCCTTGCCGGCGGCCGGCGCGGCAGGCGAAGCCTGCGCGAGGCCGGCGGCCAGGCCCAGGGACAGAAGGAGCGTGCTAAGTAGTTTTTTCATGTTGTGAACGTCGAATCAGTTGCTCGGGTTACGGAACGTAACGGGTTCTGCGTGGACGCGGCCGGTTGGCTTACTGCTTCGTGAAGCGGATCACCGCCGTGTCGACACCTGCATCGGACAGGCGCTGACGGGCCGAGTTCATATCCTCGAACTTCGAGAACGGGCCGACGCGCACGCGGAAGTAGGTCACGCCGCTGACGTCGCGCTTCGACACCTTCGACTCGAAGCCCTGGAAGCCGAGGCGCGCACGCTGCTGCTCGGCATCGCCTTCCGTCTTGTATGCACCGACCTGCAGGAAGTAGCCGGTGTTCGCGTCGTTCGCGGTCGGCGGCTTCGCCGTGGTTGCCGCGGCGGCTGCGGCCGACGACGTCGGCTTCGGCGCGTTCGCGGCCTGCTGCTGTTGCTGCTGCTTTTGCGCGGCGGCCTGCTGCGCCTGCTTCTGCGCGGCGAAGCGTGCGAGGTCGTCCTCGCCACCTTGCTGCTGTTGCTGCTGCGCTTGCTGCGTCTTCTTCGGCGGCGGTGTGGTGTCGGCCGGCTTCGGTGCGACGGCGACGCCGTTGCCCGACGACGGATTGTTCGACGCGGCGGTGTTGTTCGAGCCGGTGGCGCCGTTCGTGTTGCCCGACGGCGGCACTTCGACGATCTGCGGCTCGGGCAGCAGGCCGTTCTGGGTCTGGTTCGCGGCCTGGCCGGGCGCGGTGTTGGGCGGCGCGGATTGCGCGGCCTGCGGCACCGGCTGGCCGGGCGTCTTGCCCTGCAGCGCGCGGTTCGGGTCGAACTGCTGCGGCTGGCTCGCGCCGTTGTCGGCCGGCGGCGGCGCGACCTTCGACACGAACGGCGACGGCGAACGCGTGATGTACAGCGCCACCACCACCGCGATCGCGAGGCCGACGATCAGGCCCAGCACGATTCCAAGAAATGTCCCTCCTGCTTGTTTCGATTGCTTCGAAGTTCGGCGTGGTTGTGCCATTGCTTGAGTCACCTGCAAAAAGAATCGTGAGAGGGCCGCGGCGGGCATCCGGCGACGGGCATCCGCCGGCCGGTGCTGCCGCGGCCATTCGCGGCCCGGTTCGGGGCCGCGCTGACATCCTTACATCTTGGCGGGCGCGGATACGCCGAGCACCGCCAGACCGTTCTCGAGCACCTGCCGGGTCGCGGCGAGCAGCGCGGCGCGCGCATTGCGCGGCGCTTCGTCGTCGACCAGCACGCGCTCCGCATTGTAGAACGAGTGGAATTCGCCAGCGAGATCGCGCAAGTAGAACGCGACCGCGTGCGGCGCCAGCTCGTTCGCCGCGTGCGTGAGCATGTCAGGATACTCGGCGAGCTTCTGCATCAGCGATGCCGCTTGCGCGCTCGTCAGTTGCGACAGGTCGGCGCCTGGCAGTTGCGCGACGTCGACGTTGTAGCGCGACTTCAGTTCGTTGAGCACCGAGCAGATCCGCGCATGCGCGTACTGGACGTAATAGACCGGGTTTTCGTCGTTCTGTTTCAGCGCGAGGTCGATGTCGAACACGAACTCGGTATCGGCCTTGCGCGAGATCAGGAAGAAACGCACCGCGTCGCGGCCGCGCGTGATGGTCGCCTCGTCGATCAGGTCGGGTGCCGCTTCCTGGCCCGCGGCCGCGCCGCCCGACCATTCGATCAGGTCGCGCACCGTCACGTAGCTGCCCGCGCGCTTCGAGATCTTCACTTCCTGGCCGTCGCGCATCACCGTGACCATCTTGTGCAGCACGTAGTCGGGATAGCCCTTCGGGATCCCGATGTGCAGCCCCTGCAGGCCGGCGCGCACGCGCGCGATCGTGCCGTGGTGGTCCGAACCCTGGATGTTGATCACCTTCGTGAAGCCGCGCTCCCACTTCGTCACGTGGTACGCGACGTCCGGCACGAAGTACGTGTACGTGCCGTCCGACTTGCGCATCACGCGATCCTTGTCGTCGCCTTCGTCGGTCGTGCGCAGCCACAGCGCGCCGTCCTGCTCGTAGGTCATGCCGGCCTTGACCAGCGCGTCGACCGTCTGCTCGACGCGGCCTTCGCTGTACAGCGACGACTCGAGGTAGTACTGGTCGAACTTCACGCCGAACGCCTGCAGGTCCATGTCCTGCTCGCGACGCAGGTACGTGACCGCGAACTTGCGGATCGCGTCGAGATCCTCGACGTCGCCCGCGCCCTTCACCGGCTCGCCGTCCGACGCGGCGACCGTTTCGCCGTTCAGGTAGTCGCGCGCGATGTCGGCGATGTACTCGCCGTTGTACGCGGCTTCCGGCCAGCCCGCGTCGCCCGGCTTCAGGCCGCGGGCGCGCGCCTGCGTCGAGATCGCCAGGTTGCCGATCTGCACGCCCGCGTCGTTGTAGTAGAACTCGCGGTGTACCGCATAGCCCTGGCTCGCGATCACGTTCGCGAGCACGTCGCCGAGCGCGGCCTGGCGGCCGTGGCCGACGTGCAGCGGGCCGGTCGGGTTGGCCGACACGAATTCGAGCAGCACCTGCTTGCCTTTCTCGCGATCCGACGTGCCGAACGCGCGGCCCTGGTCGAACACGGCGGCGATCACCGCCTGTTTCGCGGCGGCCGACAGGCGCAGGTTGATGAAGCCGGGGCCGGCGATCTCGGCGGCTTCGACGAGGCCTTGCGCGGCCGGCTGCGCGGTCAGTGCGGCGACGATCTGCTCGGCGAGCTGGCGCGGGTTCGCGCCGAGCGGCTTCGCGAGCTGCATCGCGACGTTGCACGCGACGTCGCCGTGCGCGGCGACCTTCGGGCGCTCCAGCGTGATGGCGGGGGCGACGAACGCCGCGTCGGCGCCTTTCAGCGCGTGTGCGACCTGCTTGACGCTATCCGCGAGCAGGGCTTCGAGGGTCTGTTTGTGTGCTGGCAGCATGCTGGTAGAAGGCTTCGTTGGTGGCGGCCGGAAACGCGGGCCCGCCGGCGCGCTTTTTAAGCGCGCGTTTCAGGGATCGCAGAATTTTAACAGGTGCTAATATGCCGCTCAGGCGGCCCGCGTCCGCGAGGCCGGACGCCGGTCTGTCGGCGTTCCCCAACCGCGCCGCGCAGGCACAACAAGATGAAAAGGGAATTGTCATGATTACGTTCAAGAGCAAGGCGGCACAGGATCTCGACGTGCTGAAGGATTTCGCCGTGTATGTGCTGGGTCTCGTCGGCAAGCAGCTGGGCGAGCGCGGTGTCATTACGCACGACGAACTGGACCACGCGATCGCCAAGCTGGAAGGCGCGGTCGCGCAGGCGAAGCAGGAGCGCGCCGAGCACGCCGGCCATTTCCACGAGGACGAAGCCGACCACGCGCACCATGAAGTGCCGCCGAGCCTGGCCCAGCGCGTCGCGCCGTTCCTGACGATGCTGCGCGAAGCGAAGGCCGGCCAGGCCGACGTGCACTGGGGCTTCTGAGCGTCCTTGCCTGGCGGATCGAACGGTTCGCCCGACACGAAAAAAGCCCGCGTTCGAGCGGGCTTTTTCTTTTGTCTGATGAAATTTGCGTCGATCAGAGCTGCGGCGCGAGCGCGCGGCGCGCGTCGTCGAGCGACAGCGCCATACGTTGCGCGTAGTCCTCCAGCTGATCCTGTCCGATTTTCCCGACCGAGAAGTAACGGCTGTCCGGATGTGCGAGGTAGAAGCCCGACACGCTCGCCGCCGGCAGCATCGCCAGCGAATCGGTCACGCTCATGCCGATCTCGTCCGCGTGCAGCACGTCGAACATGTCGCGCTTCACGAGGTGGTCGGGGCAGGCCGGGTAGCCGGGCGCCGGGCGGATGCCCGCATACTTCTCGGCGATCAACGCGTCGTTGTCGAGCGTCTCGCCGCTCGCATAGCCCCACAGCTCGCGCCGCACGCGTGCGTGCATCGCTTCGGCGAACGCTTCCGCGAAGCGGTCGGCGAGCGCCTTCAGCATGATCGCGCTGTAGTCGTCGTGATCGGCTTCGAACTGCTTTTCCTTCACGTCGACGCCGAGGCCGGCCGTCACCGCGAACATCCCGATGTAGTCGGCCACACCCGACTCCTTCGGCGCGATGAAATCGGCGAGCGAACGGTTCGGCCGCATCACGCCGTCGACCACCGGGCGCACGCTCTGCTGGCGCAGATTGCGCCACGTGAGCAGCACTTCCGAGCGCGACTCGTCGCTGTAGATCTCGATGTCGTCGTCGTTGACCGTGTTGGCCGGCAGCAGCGCGATCACGCCGTTCGCGGTCAGCCAGCGGCCCTGGATCAGGCGCGCGAGCATCGACTTGGCGTCGGAGAACACGCGCCGCGCCGATTCGCCGACGATCTCGTCGTTCAGGATCGCCGGGTACGGGCCCGCGAGATCCCAGGTCTGGAAGAACGGGCCCCAGTCGATGTAGTTCGCGAGTTCGTTCAGGTCGTAGTTCCTGAACACGCGGCGGCCGATGAACTTCGGCTTCACCGGCTGGTAGCCGGCCCAGTCGATCTTCGTCTTGTTCGCGCGCGCGTCGGCGAGCGTGACCATCGGCTGCGCCTTGCGGTTCGCGTGCTGGTCGCGAATGCGTTCGTAATCGGACTTCAGCTCGTCGAGATACTTCGCCGCGCCTTCGTCCGACAGCAGGTTCGACGCGACCGACACCGAGCGCGACGCGTCCGGCACGTAGACGACCGGGCCTTCGTAGTGCGGCGCGATCTTCACGGCCGTGTGCACGCGCGACGTCGTCGCGCCGCCGATCAACAGCGGAATCTTCTTCACGCGGAAGTAGTCGTCGCGCTGCATTTCGGACGCGACGTACGCCATTTCCTCGAGGCTCGGCGTGATGAGGCCCGACAGCCCGATGATGTCCGCGCCCTCGACCTTCGCCTTCGCGAGGATCTCGTTGCACGGGACCATCACGCCCATGTTGACGACTTCGAAGTTGTTGCACTGGAGCACGACCGACACGATGTTCTTGCCGATGTCGTGCACGTCGCCCTTCACGGTCGCGATCACGATCTTGCCCTTCGCGCGCACGTCGCCGCCCGCTTCCGCGAGCAGCCGCTTTTCTTCCTCGATGAACGGGATCAGGTGCGCGACCGCCTGCTTCATCACGCGCGCCGACTTCACGACCTGCGGCAGGAACATCTTGCCCTGGCCGAACAGGTCGCCGACGATGTTCATCCCGTCCATCAGCGGCCCTTCGATCACGTTGATCGGACGGCCGCCGGCCGCGGCGATCTTCGCGCGCACTTCTTCGGTATCCTCGACGATGAAGGTCGTGATGCCGTGCACGAGCGCATGCGAAAGCCGCTTCTCGACCGGCTGGTTGCGCCACTCGAGGTTCTCTTCCTTCTTCGCGCCGCCCGCCTTGAACTTGTCGGCGATTTCGAGCAGACGATCGGTGGAATCGTCGCGGCGGTTCAGGATCACGTCTTCCACGCGCTCGCGCAGCTCCGGGTCGAGATCGGCGTACACGCCGAGCTGGCCCGCGTTCACGATGCCCATGTCCATCCCCGCCTGGATCGCGTGGTACAGGAACACGGTGTGGATCGCCTCGCGCACCGGGTCGTTGCCGCGGAACGAGAACGACACGTTCGACACGCCGCCGCTCACCTTCGCGAACGGCAGGTTCTGCTTGATCCAGCGGGTCGCCTCGATGAAGTCGACCGCGTAGTTGTTGTGCTCCTCGATGCCGGTCGCGACCGCGAAGATGTTCGGGTCGAAGATGATGTCTTCCGGCGGGAAGCCGACTTCGTTCACGAGGAAGTCGTACGAGCGCTTGCAGATCTCGGTCTTGCGCGCGTACGTATCGGCCTGGCCGGTTTCGTCGAACGCCATCACGACCGCGGCCGCGCCGTAGCGGCGGATCAGGTTCGCGTGGTGGCGAAACGCGTCCTCGCCTTCCTTCAGCGAGATCGAGTTCACGATCGCCTTGCCCTGCACGCACTTGAGGCCGGCCTCGATCACGTCCCACTTCGACGAGTCGATCATGATCGGCACGCGCGCGATGTCCGGCTCCGACGCGATCAGGTTCAGGAAGCGCACCATCGCCGCCTTCGAGTCGAGCATCGCCTCGTCCATGTTGATGTCGATCACCTGCGCGCCGTTCTCGACCTGCTGGCGCGCGACGGCGAGCGCCTCGTCGAACTGGCCGTTGAGGATCATCCGTGCGAACGCCTTCGAGCCGGTGACGTTGGTGCGTTCGCCGACGTTGATGAAGAGCGTCCCGGGCGTGACGTTGAACGGCTCGAGGCCGGCAAGGCGCATCATGTGATCGGTCATGGCGGTGCGAATTCTTTTGATGATGGACGTGGGGCGGTCGGTCAGGCGTTGTCGCTGTACTGGTTCGGCCAGCGGCGCGGCTTCACGTCGGCGAGCGCCTTCGCGATCTCGGCGATGTGCTCGGGCGTCGTGCCGCAGCAGCCGCCCGCGAGGTTCACGAGCCCGGCCTGCGCGAATTCCTTCAAGAGGCCCGACGTGACGTCGGGCGTTTCGTCGAAACCGGTGTCGCTCATCGGGTTCGGCAGGCCCGCGTTCGGGTAGCACGACACGTAGGTGTCGCACAGCTTCGCGAGCTCGGCGATGTACGGGCGCATCAGCGCCGCGCCGAGCGCGCAGTTCAGCCCGAACGTGAGCGGCTTCGCGTGACGCAGCGAATTCCAGAACGCCTCGACCGTCTGGCCCGACAGGATCCGGCCCGACGCATCGGTGACGGTGCCCGAGATCATGATCGGCAGGCGCTCGCCGGTGTTCTCGAACAGCTCGTCGAGCGCGAACAGCGCGGCTTTCGCGTTCAGCGTGTCGAAAATCGTCTCGACGAGGAACAGGTCGACGCCGCCGTCGAGCAGCGCCTTCGCCTGCTGGTAGTACGACGTGCGCAGCTCGTCGAACGTGACGTTGCGTGCACCCGGATCGTTGACGTCCGGCGAGATGCTGGCCGTCTTCGGCGTCGGTCCGATCGCGCCCGCGACGAAGCGCGGCTTGGTCGGCGTCGCGTATTTCGCGGCCGATTCGCGCGCAAGCTTCGCCGATTCGACGTTCATCTCGACGACGAGCGCTTCCATCCCGTAGTCAGCCTGGGCGACGGTTGTCGCGCCGAACGTGTTGGTTTCGACGATGTCGGCGCCGGCCGCGAAGTACTGGTCGTGGATCTCGCGGATGATCTGCGGCTGCGTGAGCGACAGCAGCTCGTTGTTGCCCTTGATGTCGCGCGGGAAATCCTTGAAGCGCTCGCCGCGATACGCGGCTTCGTCGAGCTTGTAGCGCTGGATCATCGTGCCCATCGCGCCGTCGAGGATCAGGATGCGCGATTTCAGCAGCGCGGGCAGGGCGGCGCCGCGCGTGTAGCGCGCGTCGAGCGGGACGGAAGCGGCGAGAGGAGTCGCGGACATGGGCGGAAAATCGGCGAAGACGGGAAAACCGTCATTGTAGCCGGTGCGTCAAGCGGTCGTCGGCCCTCGCCGCATGGGCCGGACGGGCCGCCAAAGGAAAGCCCCCGCCGGCGAGCCGGACGGGGGCAGGATCGGAGTGCACGCGGCGCCGCATCGATGCGCGGCGAATGGCCCGGCCGCGTGACGCGCCGGGCCGCGAGTCGTCAGTGCAGCACGACGGGCATCATCATCAGGCTGTCGAATTGTCCGAGGAATTCGTCGACCTCGTCGAGCGACGGTTCATCCTCGATCAGCTGCTTCACGTGCGCGCGGAATCGTTCGGCAAGTTCGCCGTCGATGAAGATTTCGCGCTGCGCGTTCTTGTCGACGATTTCGTATCCGCCGGCATTCATCAGGTGATGGCCGGCCTGCGGCGCAAATTCGACGACGCAGTAATTGGGGCTGTTGTAGATCATTTGCATGGCGGCACTCCTCTTCGCAGTGGCATCTGGCCTTGTTGTCCCCTAGGTGGGGCAAGCCTTGCCGGTTTCAAGGGGCTTGCGCTGCACACCCCGTTCTCCCGTTTGCGTGGGGTGTATCGGTTAGAAGCCGATGTCTATCAAACGTTTCTCATTGTGAGCCGGTGGACTGAAATAGTTGTTAAAGAATGTCATCGGCCATTTCCGGAAAAACTGTAATCGGTCGAAATTGCCGATTCATGTGCGTTTATCACTGTGTGACAGTCGACGCCGCCGGTGGTTGCATCGTCGCGGGCGGTGTCGATGGCGCCGGTTCCGCAGGCGGCGCAGGCGATGCATGGGGCGTCGACGCCGCGGTGGGCGCGTTCGTTGCGCCGCCGGGCGCTGCATCGGCAGGCACGTTCGGTGCGGCGAGGCGGCCGTGCCACAGCAGCTCGATCTGCGCACCGTTCGGCTCGGTCTGCACGAGCCGCGCGGGCAGCCAGCCGAGCGACGGCGCGAGCCACATGTCGATGCGGCGCGTGTCGCCGTCGCGGCGCGGCAGGCGCATGAAGTGGCGCGCGCCGACGATGCCGGCCTGCGTCTGCACCTGCTCGTCGCCGATCACGGTGATCGGCCAGGTCTCGCCACTGTTGTTGTCGATCACGAAGAACTGCTGCGTGACGCCAGGCTTGTAGGCGGCGGGATTGCCGCGCAGCAGCCCCGACAACTGCATCAGCATGCTGAAGCGGTCCTGCACGCCGTCGGGCAGCGGCGCGTTGTTCGGCGTGCGCGTGAACACCACCTGCCGGATCTCGCGGTTGAAGATCGCGATGTCTTCCGGCCGCTTGCCGCGCTTCTCGACGTAACGGTCGGGCGCGACGCCGAACGCGTCGATGCGGCCTTCGCTGCGATAGGTGAACGGGCCGACGAACGGCACCGGCATCGACACCGACAGGTCGTACGTGTGCCCGTCGGTGCGCCAGTGGATCGTGCCGATCATGTTCTGCATGCCGTTGTAGAACGTGTCGTATTGCAGGTCGCCGGATGGCGGCGCGGCGAACTTCACGCCGCTCGTGGCAGGCCCCGGCGTCGCGGCGCTGGTGCCCGCGGCCGACGCGGCTTGCGTGCCCGAAGCCCCCGATGCGCCGCTCGCCGCGGATGCGGCGGCCGCCGGCGGTTCGCCGTGCTCGGCCGTTTGCGTGGAGGTGAGGACCGGCTCGTGCGACGGCGCGGGTTTCGGCGGGGCGGCCTCCGGCGCGGCAGCCTTGGGTGCGGCCGGACGTTCGACCGGCTTCGGTTCCGGTGGCGCAGGCTGGCGCTCGATCGGCTGCGGTTTCAGCAGTTCGATCTGCACGGGGATCTCAGCGGACGGCGGCGGCGTGAACGATTCGCGGTTGCGCATCAGCCAGAATCCGGCAAGCGCGTGCAGTACCAGTACGGCGACCAGCGCGACGCCCACGCGCAGCCAGCGGCGGGGCAGGGCGTGACTCGGGCGAAGGTCGGCAGGCTGGTTGGGCATCGGAACAGGGTCGGGCGCGTGGGTGACGTCGGGCGCGCGGCGCGCGCCACAGGAATCGGACCGCCGGATGCGCTGCCCGTTCGCGAGGCGTGACGTCGCGTGAACCGGATGTGTCAGGCGTCGCGTGCGTCGGGACTATAGCCGAGTTCGTAAGACAGTTTCTGCGCGCATGCGCGCAGCGCGGTGTCGATCTCGCCGCCCCACGCGATGTCGAACGAGCCTTCCTGGCCGAGCGCGACGATCGCGAGCGCCAGTTCGCCGACTGCGTCGAACACGGGCATGCAGAACGCATGGATCGTCGGCAGCAGCATCCCTTCGACGCGCGCGGCCTGGTGCTCGCGCACGTCGGCGAGCACCGCGTCGACTTCGTCGAGCGTGCGCGGGCCGCCGTGGTGCGGCGAGCGGCGCGTATCGGCGAGTTCGCGCTCGAGCATCGCGGCGGTCTTGCTGCGCGGCAGGTACGCGGCGAATAGCAGGCCCGTCGCGGAGCCGAGCAGCGGCATCACGTCGCCGAGCTTCAGCGACGCCTTCGCCGGATGGCTCGATTCCATCCAGTGCACGATCGTCGGCCCCTGGTTGCCCCATACCGCGATGCCGACCGTCTGGTCGAGACGGTCGCGGAATTCGGTCAGCGCGATCCGCGCGAGCTTCACGCCGTCGACGCGTGCGAGCCGCGCGAGGCCCATCTGCAGCGCGAAGCCGCCGAGCTCGTAGCGGCCCGAGACGGGGTCCTGCGACACGACGCCGAGCCGCGAGAAGCTGACCAGGTAGCGGTGCGCCTTCGCCGGGCTCATGCCCGCGCGCTGCGCGAGATCGCGCAGCATCATCGCGCGCGGCTCGCTCGTCAGCACGTCGAGCAGGCGGAAGCCGACCTCGATCGACTGGATGCCGGAACGGACCTTCTCGCCGTGTTCGCCGGAAGCGGCGTCGTCGGTATCGGAGTCGACGAGATCGTCGTCGGGGAGCGGGCTGGCGGGCATGGGCAACGGGTGCGCGAAAATGCGACAGGAAACGGGGCGAAAACGGCGTGCGCGATCATGGCGCGCCGCAGGGATTCACCATCGTAAAATAGATTCCCTCCATCGTCACTACAACGGCAGATCCTCCCTATGAAACTTGCTTCGCTGAAGGACGGCACGCGCGACGGCCAGCTGATCGTCGTGTCGCGCGACCTGCACACCGCGGCGATTGCCGATGCGATCGCGCCGACGCTGCAGCGGGTCCTCGACGACTGGGCGTTCTACGCGCCGCAGCTGCGCGACCTGTACGACGCGCTGAACCACGGCCGCGCGCGCAATTCCTTCGCGTTCGATCCGGCCAACTGCATGGCGCCGCTGCCGCGCGCGTTCCAGTGGGCCGACGGCTCCGCGTACGTGAACCACGTCGAGCTCGTGCGCCGCGCGCGCGGCGCGGAGATGCCGCCCGAATTCTGGACCGACCCGCTGATGTACCAGGGCGGCAGCGACGATTTCCTGGGGCCGCGCGACGACGTCGTATGCCCGTCCGAGGAATGGGGCATCGATTTCGAGGCGGAAGTCGCGGTGATCACCGGCGACGTGCCGATGAGCGCGTCGCCCGACGACGCGCTGAAGGCCGTGCGGCTCGTCACGCTCGTGAACGACGTGTCGCTGCGCAACCTGATTCCGGCCGAACTCGCGAAGGGCTTCGGCTTCTTCCAGAGCAAGCCGGCCACCGCGTTCGCGCCGGTCGCCGTCACGCCCGACGAGCTCGGCGACGAATGGCGCGAGGGCCGCGTGCACCGCCCGATGATCGTCCACTGGAACGGCAAGAAGGTCGGCCAGCCCGACGCCGGCACCGACATGGTGTTCCACTTCGGCCAGTTGATCGCGCACGCGGCTAAGACGCGCAACCTGCGCGCCGGCTCGATCGTCGGCTCCGGTACGGTATCGAACAAGGACGCGAAGCGCGGCTACTGCTGCATCGCCGAGAAGCGCTGCCTCGAGACGATCGAGCACGGCGCGCCGCAGACCGAGTTCATGCGCCATGGCGACACCGTGCGCATCGAGATGTTCGACGCGGCCGGCAAGTCGATCTTCGGCGCGATCGAGCAGTCGGTTTCCCCGCCCGACGGCGCGGCATAAGCGGCGCGGTACGTAACGCAACGCGACGCGACGGCGAACCCCGGCTTCGGCCCGCGCGCCGGGTTTCGCCCGATGTTTGACCGCGCGGGCTTGGCTACACTCGATTCAAGCGTTCGAGCACCTCGAACAAGGAGCAGCAGATGGCCGATCTCGCCGCGTACGGCGGTTACGAAGCACTGAAGGTGACGCGCCGCGACCATGGGGTGCTCGACATCGTGATGAGCGGCGAGGGCGCGAACCGCAGCAGCCTCGCGACCGCGAACGCGCGCATGCATCGCGAACTCGCCGACATCTGGCGCGACGTCGATCGCGATCCCGACACGCGCGTCGCGGTGATCCGCGGCGAAGGCAAGGGCTTTTCGGCGGGCGGCGATCTCGCGCTCGTCGAGGACATGGCGAACGATTTCGACGTGCGCGCCCGCGTGTGGCGCGAGGCGCGCGACCTCGTCTACAACGTGATCAACTGCAGCAAGCCGATCGTGTCGGCGATGCACGGGCCGGCCGTCGGCGCGGGGCTCGTCGCCGGGCTGCTCGCCGACATCTCGATCGCCGCGAAGGATGCGCGCATCATCGACGGCCATACGCGGCTCGGCGTCGCGGCCGGCGACCACGCGGCGATCGTGTGGCCGCTGCTGTGCGGGATGGCGAAGGCGAAGTACTACCTGATGCTGTGCGAGCCCGTGAGCGGCGAGGAGGCCGAGCGGATCGGGCTGGTCTCGCTCGCGGTCGCGCCGGCCGACCTGCTGCCGAAGGCATACGAAGTGGCCGAGCGGCTCGCGCACGGTTCGCAGTCGGCGATCCGCTGGACCAAGTACGCGCTGAACAACTGGCTGCGCACGGCCGGGCCGACCTTCGATACGTCGCTCGCGCTCGAATTCATGGGTTTTTCGGGGCCCGACGTGCAGGAAGGCATCCGCTCGCTGCGCGAACGGCGCCCGCCCGCGTTCCCCGGCGACGCGCCGTTCTGACGTGCGCGCTATGATCGAATCACGCGCGGCTGCGCGACGCACGGCGGCCGCCTCGTTCCCCCAGTCAACCAGGATGCCCGTATGACGACCGATGCCTCCGGCGCCAACCCTTTCGCCGGCTTTGCCGGGTTCCAGCCCGCCGACATGATGGACCGGATGTGGGACATGATGCGGATGTCGCCGTTCGGCGGGATGGCGCCGTTTCCGGGCGCCACGCACGGGCTGCCGCCGTCGCTGTCGAGCATGTCCGACATGATGTCGCCGCTCACGAACGTCGAGGAACTCGACAAGCGGATCACCGATCTGCGCGCGGTCGAGCAGTGGCTGAAGCTCAATCTCGGGATGCTGCAGTCCGCGATCCAGGCGCTCGAGGTGCAGCGCGCGACGCTCGCGACGCTGCGCGCGTTCGGCGCGTTCGCGCAAAGCTCGATGTCGGCGGCCGAGGAAGCGGCCGTGGCCGCCGCGCAGGCCGCGAAACCCGCGTCAGCGGGCGAGGCCGCGCCCGCGGCCGATGCGGCCGATGCGGCCGATGCGGCGGAAGACGACCCCGCGCAGCAGCCGTTCGACCCGTCCGGCTGGTGGAACCTGCTGCAGACGCAATTCAACCAGCTCGCGAGCCTCGCGATGGCGCAACCGGGCATGCAGCCTGCGGCGCCGGACGCCGCGCCGCCGGAGGCCGCCGCCGCGCCCGGGCCCGGGCCCGCGACGAAGTCCGCCGCGGCCGCGCCGCGCAAGCCCGCCGCGAAGCGCGCGAAGCCGTCCGGTTCGGCCGCGGCGCGCGCGGCGGCCGCTTCGTCGCCCGAAACGCGTCCGCCGAAGCGCTCGACGTGATGCGGCGCAGCTAGGCGGTCGATCATGCGACTCGCGCTCGTTCTGATGGGAGGCGGCGCGCGCGCCGCATACCAGGTCGGCGTGCTGAAGGCGCTGGCCGAAATCGCGCGCGAGGCCGATCCGCAGCGGCATACGGTGCCGTTCGCGGTGATCTGCGGTTCGTCGGCCGGCGCGATCAACGCGACGTCGATCGCGAGCCACGCGGACGACTTTTCCCACGGCGTGCGGCGCCTGCTCGAATTCTGGGAGCCGCTGCGCGCCGATTACGTGTATCGCACCGACTGGCTCGGCATCGCGGGCGCCGGCGCGCGCTGGCTCGCGACGATGACGTTCGGCTGGGCGGCCCGCCGCTCGCCGCGCGGGCTGCTCGACAACACGCCGCTTGCGCACCTGCTGCAGCGCGAGCTGAGCTTCCACCGGATCGAGCAGATGCTCGAGGCGCGTCTGCTGCACGCGCTCGCGGTCACCGCGCTCAGCTATTCGAGCGGCCGGCACCTCACGTTCTACCAGGCCGCCGAGCCGATCCAGGCGTGGCGGCGCGCGCAGCGCACCGCGCGGCTCGTCGACCTGTCGGCGTCGCACCTGCTCGCGTCGTCGGCCATTCCGTTCGTGTTTCCCGCCGTGCCGCTCGTGCTCGACGGACAGGTCGAGTACTTCGGCGACGGCTCGATCCGGCAGATCGCGCCGCTGTCGCCGGCGATCCACTTCGGCGCGGACCGGATCGTCGTCGTCGGTGCGGCCGATCCGCGGCCCGAGATCCCGGCCGCGAACGGCACGGGACGGGCCCGTGGCTACCCGACGCTCGCGCAGATCGGCCAGCAGGTGCTCGCGAGCGTGTTTCTCGACTCGATCGGCTCGGACATCGAACGGATCGAGCACATCAACCAGATGATCGAGCACCTGCCGCACCAGGTCGAGATCGACAGCGGCTGGCGGCACGTCGACGTGCTCGCGATCGCGCCGTCCGAGCGCATCGAGCTGATCGCCGCGAAACACCTGAAGCAGATGCCGGCGACGATGCGCGGGCTGCTCGGCGCGATCGGCGGCAGCCAGCCGACCGGCGCATCGTTCGCCAGCTACCTGCTGTTCGAGGAAGCGTTCACGCGCGAGCTGATCGAGCTCGGCTACCGCGACGGCCGGGCCCAGCGGGAGACGCTCGCCGGCTGGATTGCCGGGGCGGACGGCGGCAGCGCGCCGGCGGCCGGCACGCCGCCGGAAGACGGCCTCGCGACCGGCGAAATACGGGTCTGACACGCGAAGGCGCACTGTAAGGTTGCGTTTTCGCGACGGTGGGCCGCGACCGATCGCCGCACCGAGGTAGGCGGCGCGCGACCGGCCGGGCGTCTCGGAACCGTCATGCACGCGTGCTATCATGGCCGCCGCCGTATACACCATATCGAGCAGCCCGCCGATCCGGCATCCGCACGGGGACCTTTCGGGGAACCCGCCTGGGGCAGGGGACGGGCGCGCCAACGAGCCGGCCAGCGCCGGCCCCCACTCAGGCAAGCGCGGCCGGCTTCGTCCGAACGGAGCGGGTTGCGGCATGCCCAACGGCGGCAACGCGGCCGCCTGGCTGCCGGACGAGGAATCGACGTCCGGCGGGCCGGTTTCCCGCGTAAAATTACAGTCTTGGCTGCAAAAAGCGCGCGTGGCGCGCTTGCGCGGCAACAGTCACGTTTAGAGAAGTCGCATTGCGCAGAACAGGGGTGGGACCATCATGAACACCATGCTTTATCCGGAACTTTACAGGTCGCTCGAAGCTGTCCGCTGGGACATGGAGAAGGACATTCCGTGGGACAAGTTCGACGCTTCGCTGCTCACCGACGAGCAGGCGAAGACGATCAAGATGAACGCGATCACCGAATGGTCGGCGCTGCCCGCGACGGAGATGTTCCTGCGCGACAACCAGCACGACAGCGATTTTTCCGCGTTCATGAGCGTGTGGTTCTTCGAGGAGCAGAAGCATTCGCTCGTGCTGATGGAATACCTGCGCCGCTTCAAGCCGGAGATGGTGCCGACCGAAGCGGAACTGCACGCGGTGCGCTTCCAGTTCGATCCGGCGCCGCCGCTCGAGACGCTGATGCTGCACTTCTGCGGCGAAATCCGCCTGAACCACTGGTACCGTTGCGCGGCCGACTGGCACACCGAGCCCGTCATCAAGCAGATCTACGAAACGATTTCGCGCGATGAAGCGCGTCACGGCGGCGCGTACCTGCGCTATATGAAGAAAGCGCTGAACAACTGCGGCGACGTCGCCCGCGCCGCATTCGCGAAGATCGGCGTGCTGATGGCGTCGGCGCGCCGCACCGAGAAGCCGCTGCACCCGACCAACCTGCACGTGAACCAGGCGCTGTTCCCGCGCGACACCGTGCAGTCGCGCCTGCCCGATCCGGAATGGCTCGAGCGCTGGCTCGACGAGCAGATCCGTTTCGACGGCGAGTGGGAGAAGAAGGTCGTCGAGCGGATCCTGCACAACCTGTCGATCCTGTTCGAGCGCACGTTCGCGACCGCGCAGGAACTGAACCGCTACCGCAAGGAAGTCACCGGTCGCCTGCAGGCCGAAAGCGGCCCGTCGTCGGCCGCGCAGCCGGCCTGAGGCTGGCCGGCGCCGCCGGCGCAAGTCGGGTCCGATTCGCACCCGATTCGCGCGCGGCTCACGGCACACCGTGTCGCGTTCGTTGCATGAAGCCCGCCCGGCCGGTCCGGCGGGCTTTTTATCGGGCGCCGCCGTCGCGCGCGCCGTCGTTCATTCCGTCCGATCTCCATCATGTCCGCCACCTTCGAACGCAAGCTGATCACCCGTGATGCCCTCGTTGCACTGCGCGCGTCGCTGCCGTCGCCCGTCGTGTTCACCAACGGCGTGTTCGACATCCTGCATCGCGGTCACGTCACGTATCTCGCCGATGCGAAAGCGCTCGGCGCGTGCCTGATCGTCGGCGTGAACAGCGATGCGTCGGTGCGCATGCTCGGCAAGGGCGACGACCGGCCGATCAACCGCGAAGAGGATCGTGCGGCATTGCTGGCGGCGCTGGAAAGCGTCGACTGGGTCGTGACGTTCGGGGAAAAGACGCCCGTGTCGCTGATCGAGGCCGTCCGTCCGGACATCCTCGTGAAGGGCGGCGATTACGACATGGACGCGCTGCCGGAATCCGCGCTCGTGCGCGGCTGGGGCGGCCGGGCGCTCGCGATTCCGTTCGAGCACGACCGCTCGACCACTGCGTTGCTGAAGAAGGTGCGCGCGCAACAGTCCTGAGCGCGGCCCGGCGCCGTCACGGGGTCGATGCCGCGAGCGGTGCGGTCGTGACGGCCGGCGCGGCGATCGGGCCGCCGACGACGGGCTGGTCGGTTGCCCGCGCGAGCGGGGTCACGCGCAATGCGTCGGGCTGCACCTGCCGCGACAGCACGCCGGGCTCGCGCGGGCCGGCCGCCGGCAGCGGCCCGAACACGCCGCGCGCCACCACGAACGCGAGCATGTTGGCGAGAAAGAGAACAGCGATCAGCCAGCGCAGCATCGTCGAAACTCCTTGTCGTCATCGACGTGGTTGACGTCGTTCAGTCGAGCCGGCCGCATGGCCGGCTTCTTTCATGGCTTCTGTCGACCATGCGTGCGGGCCGCTGGTGCGGCACCGCGCGTATTGCATCGTCGGCGTGACGTGGGCCCGCTTCGGTCTGCGTCGCCACGCGCCGCCGGGATGCCGGCGCCTTTACATCAATCCTGCGCCGTCGCCGGGCCGGCCGCGTCCGTTGCGATCAGCGCGAGCCCGGACAGGATCAGCGTGTCATGCCGCGTATGCGGGACCGTCAGCGCACGCGCGACGTCGTCCGCCGCACCGCCGGCCAGCACGAGCCGCACCGGCGCCTGCCACGCGGCGACGAGATCGCGCCACGCGCGTTCGATCAGCCCGGCCTGTGCGTACAGGCAGCCGGCCGACAACGAGCGCGGCGTATCGACCTGGAACGGTTCGGCCTGCGCGCCCGCAAGCAGGCCGCTGGCGATATCGGTGGTCAGCGTCGGCAACTGCGCGGTGTGCGTGCCGAGCGCGCGCATCATCAGCGCCCAGCCCGGCGCGATCAGGCCGCCGGTGAAGCGGCCGTCCGCGCGCAGTGCCTCGAGCGTCGTCGCGGTGCCGAACGTCGCGATCAGCAGATGCTCGCCCGGAAACGCCGCATGCGCGCCGATTAGGCCGGCCCACCGGTCGCTGCCGAGTTGGTCGGGCGTCGTATAGCCGTTCGTCACGCCGCATTGCGCGGGGCGCGAGCGGATCGTCGTGCGCGGCACGCCCGGCCAGCGCGCGTCGAGCAGCGCGTCGAGCCGTGCGGCCACGTCGGCGCCCGCGACGTTCGAGATCCACGCGCCGCGCGGTCGCGGCAGCATCGACCAGTCGGGATCGGCGCCGCCGTCGCGCGTGTGGCCGAACGCACCCGTGTCGACGAGCGTGCGCCGCGCGTCGGTGAGCGCCCACTTGATCCGGCTGTTGCCGGCGTCGATCAGCAGGTGCGGTTCGCTCATTGCGCTTCGCGCAGCGATACGTCGCCGGCTGCGATCGTTTGTACGCCGCTCGGCGTGTCGAGCAGCAGCTGCCCGGTCGTGTCGATGCCCGTCGCGATGCCGCGCGCGCGTTCGACGCCCTGTTCGAGCAGCACGACTTCGCGGCCCGCGTACGCGTGCAGTGCGTGCCAGCGTGGCAGGAACGGTGCGAGGCCGTCGGTGCCGAACTGCGCGAGCGCGGGCGTGAGCGCGTTCAGCGACGCGGCGAGCGTATCGGTGAGGTTCGCCGACGCGCACGCGATCGACAGCGCGGCGGGCGGTAGCCCGCTCGCGAGCGTGGCTTCGCGCGCGCGCAGCGCGTCGACCTGCGCGGCGACGGCTTCTGCGCCGCGCACGTTGATGCCGAAGCCGATCACGACGGCGGTGGCGTCGGCGGTGGTCCAGACGGTTTCGATCAGGATCCCGGCGAGCTTGCCGACGATGCGCGGCGCGCCGTCGTCGTCGGCCGTCAGCAGCAGGTCGTTCGGCCATTTGAGCGCGACGCGCATGCGGGCGTCGAGCGGCAGCGTGGCCAGCCCTTCGGCGAGCGCGACGCCGATCGCGATGCTGAGGCCGCCGAGCGCATCGACGGCGCGCGGCACGATGCAGCCGACCGAGCACAGCAGCGCATTGCCGGGCTGCGCGAACCACGGGCGGCCCTGCCGGCCGCGGCCGGCCGTCTGTTCGAACGCGACGCGTACGAGCGGCGCGGGCAGCGCGTTCGCCTTGCGCGGCAGCGCCTTGAGCCGCGTCGCGACGTCGGCGTTGGTCGAGCCGGTGGCGGCGACGATGTCGAGCGGCCACGCACGCGGCGCGGCGTCCAGGTGCGCCTCGAGCCGGTTGCGCGCGATGTGCGCGTCGCCGGAATCGGGCGTGTCGGAGGAGGTGGGGGCGTTCATGGCGCCTATTGTAGCGACAGGGGGCGTGGGCGCGTCGGCAAGTGGGGCGACGGTCATTTCCTCGGGCGGCAGGGGCCGATTGATGTGCGACGCTTCGCGCGAATGTGCTCGTACCGAATCGGGAGAAGTGGCACGCAGGTAGTCGCGTGCATATGAGCTGGAATCAATGTAGCGCCGACATTCCGGTTGATCGATTGACGAAACGTCGTCGACCGATATCGATTGATCGGGATTTCGAATTCGTATGATGGATTTCCTTGTGCCGGTCGTGCATTTTGGTGCGATGAGATTTGCGCTGATAGCGACGAGAGGGAATCCGGATGAATGATGGCCAGCAATGGTTACTCGAGTCTTCGTTGGCTGTTGTCGGCCGGTTGATGGCTAGTGGCGGCCGGTATGCGGCTGGCAGGCCGACCGTCGTCGAATGTGCGGCGCCCGGTACTTTCGCAGATGAGCGTTGCTCGGGCGCGATGAGCCGAGGTGGCGCCGCATGATTCGCTATTTCCTCGCCAAGGGTGATCGGGGCGGCAGCGCGACGATCACCGAGGGACTGGAATACGTCACGTGTTCCAATCCGCCGCCGCGTGTGCAGATCGCCACGCTCTACATGAAAACCTACTGCACGGCTTGCGAGCAGGTTGGGTTTGTCGCGCCGAAAGGTCCGCGCTTGCCTGGCAGGGCACCGAATGGTCAGGGATGGGCGTTGAGTGGGGATATCAATGCATGCGGGTGCAATCCGCCGCCGGTGTTCTATGCCGAGCGGGGCATGAGGATGATCCTGACTTCGCATGAGGCGACTGAGCTTCTGGAGAATAGACACACTCCAACGCCCGAGGACGAAGCGCCGGTTGCGACGGCGAGAGCGGATATCACGCTCGATTACGACGAACAGGTACGTGTCGGCATCGGCACGACGTTGCCGCAAAGCTATCCCTATTTGATCGAAATGACCGACGGACGCACGTATGCGGGGCGTGTCGGTACGAATGGCCAACTGCCACGCATCGGTACCGAGCCCGCTGGCAGTTATACGATCTATTGGGGCGAAGATGCGCTCGCCCACCCAGACTGGACGCCATGCCCAACAGACCGATAACGGTGAGAGCGAATACGATCCCTCGATCCACCAAGGTAGTACAGCTTCACGCGGTGACATTCAAATCGTTGTGGGATGCCTATCCATCAGGGAATCCATACAACGATCCGGCCTATACGAATCAGTGCGCTATTCGTATAAGTGTCGCCTTGCACCGTGTTGGTGTCGACATGAAGTCATTTTCATCGAGGCTCGTCAGGCCTCTCGGCGGTCAACGTAGTATTGGGCGAATTCTGTTGAATGGAAAGGCAACGGCCACGCGCGCCAATGAACTCGGCTCGTGGCTCAACCTGCAGCCATTTGCCGGTCTCGGAAGGGCGGAGGTGATTACCGGAGCGGACTGGGAGGCGAAAATAAAAGGGCGTACTGGTATTGTGATGTTCGATGGTTACTGGGCGCGTGCAGGCGAGTCGGAATTGAATGCGAGCGGCGGTCACATTGATCTTTGGAATGGCTCTCGAATGACGATGAATGGTTTCTGGGGTGCGGCGTCGACGATAGGGCGATATATCGGGATGGTGTCGTTTCGGCAAGGAGCGAATGTCTTCCCAAGTCTCAGCTATTCCGATCTCGGGAAATCGAACTCAGTCTTGTTTTGGGAGATCAAGTGAAGCGGTTTGCGATTGCGCTTTTGGGGGGGCTTGGTGGTTTGCTGTTAACTTGGTTTTACCTCTACGTTTACAGCCATATCAATTGGCCGAAACTTGCAGGCACACCGGCTCGCGGTTGTTACGAGATCGACAAGTGCCCGACCTCATGGTGGCAGGGAGTATTGTTTCTGGCGTACTTGCTGGGGCCCGCCTTGTTTTTCTGCGTCGTCAATGTATTGGCGTATAGACGCTGGTCGTGCAAGAGATGGAGCACCACGCTCAGCATTGGAACCATACTCGCGGGCCTGTTCTACCTTGAGCCCTATGTTTCCCGGCTGCTTAAGTGGCGTACCGGATGAACAGACGATCCTTCACCGGTCGAACGGTTGGTGCGCCACTGCCGTCGCGCAGGCCGATTCCGGTTGCGGGGATCGATACCAATGCGCGGTGCGAGGATGACGCATGCGAAGCAATCACCGTTCGGCCGGGTCACGCCCACGCGCCCCCCGGCCGAACGGCCGTCACGGCGCAACCACCGGGTGCTTCAGCGCGTGCGCGGTCTCGATCCACTGCGCGTGGAATTCGTCCGCATCGGGCCGAAGCCCGAGTTCGCCGTTGCGATAGGCCATCGCGAGCGTCTGCACGGCTTCCGGCAGCTCGTGCTCGGCGGCGCGGCGATACAGCGCGAGCGCGCGCGCGTCGTCGCGCGGCACGCCGCTGCCGTCGCGGTACGCGTTCGCGAGCATGAAGTCGGCGGCCGGGATGTCCGCGCGCGACGCGATGTCGAACCAGTGCGCGGCTTGCACCGGGTCGGCCGCGATGCCGTAGCCGCTGCGGTAGATCAGCCCGAGGTAATACGCGGCGGCCGGGTCGCCGTCCGAGGCCGCTGCACCGAGCAGCGTCCGGGCGCGCGCATAGTCTTTCGGGAGATCGCCGCTGCCGAGCAGCAACGCCTTGCCGAGCGCGAGCTGCGCGCGCCGCGCAGCCGGCGCGTCGGCCGTGTCGGCCTTGTCCGCCGCCGCGGCCGTTTCCAGCCAGCCGCGCCCCTCGTCGCGCAGCCCCGGTTCATGCGCATCGACGAGCGCGATGCCGAGCGCCGCCTGCGCGGCGCCCGAGCCGCGGCGCGCGAGCGTGCGCAACTGCGCCAGCGCATGCGGCTCGGTCGCCTGCGTGACCATCGCCTGCCATTCGTCGAGCTGCGCGGCGCTCGGCGCGGGGCCGGCGCCGCGCAGGCCGGTCGCCGCGACGACGGCCGCGACGGTCACGGCCGCCGTCGCGAGCAGCGCGGCGGGCGGGAGTTTCGCGCGCAGCACGCGCCGCGCGGCGGCGGCGAAGCCGGTTTCGGCGGGCCGCATCGTCCGGATCGGTTGCATCGTGTGTCTCATTGCGTGAGGTCGATCTCGTAGGTCGCGAGGTTCTTGCCCGAGCCGTCGTCGGCCGCGACCTGCGTGATGCCGGTCAGGCCGGCCGCCGCCGCGTCGCCGAGGCGGTTCGGCGCGGACGCGAACCGCACGTGCGCGACCGAGCTCGCGAGCTTCGTGAAGCGCCAGCTGCGCTGCGCGCCGTCGGCCGCGCGCGTGATCGCGCCGCGCTTCTTGATGAACGCGATCAGCACGTCGCGGTTCGCGTCGGGCGACGCGAAGATCGTCTTGCTGCCGTCGAGGCCCGGGAAATTGCCGCCGCCGCTC
The DNA here is from genome assembly GCF_902833245.1 of Burkholderia sp. BCC0398. Taxonomy (NCBI): domain Bacteria; kingdom Pseudomonadati; phylum Pseudomonadota; class Betaproteobacteria; order Burkholderiales; family Burkholderiaceae; genus Burkholderia; species Burkholderia sp. BCC0398. Next base: position 180,331 of record NZ_CADFEM010000013.1, on the reverse strand, counting down.
GCGCGGTAGTTGTTGGTCGCGACGATGAACTGCGCGTTCGGGTCGATCGGCACGCCCTTGTACGTCAGGTTCCGGATCCGGCTGCCGACCGGCTGCGTGACGTCGATTTCATACGCGAGATCGGCCGACGTGAACATGTCGAAGTTGTAGCCGGGGAAGGTGCTGACGAGCGGCTGCACGGTGGCCTTGGTCGGGTCGATCGTGTTGAAGCGCTTCGCGGCCGTCTCGAGCCAGTTCTTCACGTCGGCGCCGCTCACCTTCACCGCGTACACGGTGTTCGGATACAGGTACAGGTCGGCCGCGTTGTTGATCGCGAGCGCGCCCGGCGCGACGTCGGTGTAGTCGGTGCCGCCGCCGAAGCCGCTCTTGAACGGCGCGCTGACCGACAGCACCGGCAGCGACGCGTACTGCGGCAGGTTCGCCTGCACGTAGGTCTTCACGTAGTCGGCCTGCGCCTCGTTGACGATCTGGATCGCGCCCGGATCGCCGACGTCCGCGAAGTACGAGTTCATCCGGTAGTCGGTCGAGCCGATCGGCGTCTTCACGTAGTCGATCGTCGCCTGGTGCTCGGCCGCGATCGCGGTGGAGACCGACGGGTCGGCCGCGACGTAGCTCTTGTCGGCGTTCTGGATCGGTCGCGCCTCGACGGTCGTTAGCGACTTGTCGACGATCCACGTCTTGCCGTCGAACTTAAGGCCAAGCTTGATCACGCCGAGGTGCTTGCCCCAGTAGTTGGCCATCACGGTCGGCACGCCGTTGACGGTGCCCTTGACCTTGTCGACGCCCGGCAGGTTGAACTGCGCGACGGTGCTGTTCGCGTCCGGAAACACCTGGTGCGAGTGGCCGATCAGCATCGCGTCGATGCCGGACACCTTCGACAGCCACCAGCTGCCGTTTTCCATCGTCGGCGAGTACGCGGAATTGTCGAGGCCGCCGTGCGAGATCGCGACGACGAGATCGGCGCCCTTCGCGCGCATCTCCGGAATGTACTTCTCGGCCGCTTCCTTCAGCCCGGTCGTATAGACCTTGCCGTCGAGCCAGCGCTTGTCCCAGTTCATGATCGCGGGCGGCGTGAAGCCGATGATGCCGATCTTCACGGGCGCGCTGACCGTCTTGCCGTCCGGCGCCGTGGCCGTCACCGTGCGCGTCAGGATCGTGTACGGCGTGAACAGCGGCGCATTGGTCTTCGCGCTGATCACGTTCGCGAGCACCTGCGGGAAGTTCGGGCCCGCGCACTTCTTCTGCTGGGCGGGCGCGGGCAGGCCGTCGACCTCGAACGTGTTGCCGGTCACCTGCGACAGGTACGGCAGCCCGTAGTTGAACTCGTGGTTGCCGATCCCGCCGCCGTCGAATTTCGCGGCGTTCATCACCTTGTAGATCGCGAGCGTCTGGTCGCAGCCGACCGGCTTAACCAGCGCCTGGTAGTCCGACAGCGCGGTGCCCTGGATCGTGTCGCCGTTGTCGAGCAGCAGCGTGTTCGGGTACTGCTTGCGCGCCTGCGCGATCAGCGTCGACACGCGCTCGAAGCCGAGCGAATTGTCGGCGGCGAGCTTGAAATAGTCGTACGACAGCACGTTGGTGTGCAGGTCGGTCGTCTCGAGCAGCGCGAGCGTGGCCGTCGTGCCGACGGGCGCCTGGGCCTCGGGCTGCGACGGCGGCGTGGCGGTGACGTCGTCGCCGCCGCAGCCGGCGAGGACGAAGGCGAGGCTGGCGAGCGCGGCGGCGGCCGGCACGTGGCGGCGGGAAAGCGGGGGGAGACGCATCGGTTGTCCTGTTCGGTGTTCTGTTTTATGAAACGCGAGGTACGCACGAATGGCGGCGCGGCGCGCCGACGGCCTGAGGTGCGGCGCGTGAGAGTATCGAAAGGAAACGTGACGGAACAATGAAAGGTCGCGACGCCGGCCGCTGGCCGAGGCCCACGGCGGCTTCGGGCCGGTCCCGGCCGGCATGCCCGGCCCGGCGCCGCGGCCGGGCATGCCGGCCGTAATCCTCACGTCGCGGCGCCGGGCGGTTCGCTACAATGGCCGCTGTCATCCTTTTGCAAACAACCCGCCCTTGGACTTCGAGACTCCTCCCGGCCTGTCGGTCGACGCCGGCGGCCAGGGCCAGACGGTGCGCCTGACCGGCCAGTGGACCGCGCTGTCGCTCGCGCGCAACCGCGGCGCCGTGGCGCGCCGCATCGCGACCCTCGCCAGCGGGCGCGTGAGCGAATGGGATCTGTCCGGCATCGAGCGGCTCGACCACGTCGGCGGCCAGGCGCTGTGGCGCGTGTGGGGCCGCAAGCTGCCGGCCGGCGTCGCGCTGAGCGCCACGCAGCGCACGATCTTCGAGCGCATCGAACGGCTCGACAGCCAGCGCGAGGCGCCCGAGCGCATCGTGCGGTTCGATCCCGTCACGCGGCTCGGCCTGGCGATCTTCGCGTTCGGCGAACACCTGCAGGGCGGCATCGCGATGTTCGGCCGCGTGATCCTCGACGCGCTGTCGGTGCTGCGCCGCCCGCGGACGATGCCGTGGAAGGAGACCTCGGCGAACATCTACAGCGCCGGCGCGCAGGCGCTGCCGATCACCGCGCTCGTCGCGTTCCTGATCGGCATCGTGCTCAGCTACCTGTCCGCGCAGCAGTTGCAGATGTTCGGCGCGAACCGCTATATCGTGAACATTCTCGGGCTGTCGGTGATCCGCGAGCTCGGTCCCGTGCTGTCGGCGATCCTCGTCGCGGGCCGCTCGGGCTCGGCGATCACCGCGCAGATCGGCGTGATGCGCGTGACCGAGGAGCTCGACGCGATGCGCGTGATGGGCATCCCGCACGGGCTGCGGCTGATCCTGCCGCGCGTGCTCGCGCTCGGCGTCGCGATGCCGCTGCTCGTGATGTGGACCAACATCATCGCGCTGACGGGCGGCGCGCTCGCCGCGAAGCTGGTGCTCGGCATCGACATCAACTATTTCGTGCGCTCGCTGCCGGGCGTCGTGCCGATCGCGAACCTGTACATCGGCGTCGGCAAGGGCGTCGTGTTCGGCATGCTGATCGCACTGGTCGCGTGCCATTTCGGCTTCCGGATCAAGGCGAACTCGCAGAGCCTCGGCGAAGGCACGACCACGTCGGTCGTGTCGTCGATCACGGTCGTGATTCTCGCCGACGCGGTGTTCGCGATCCTGTTCCAGAACGTGGGGCTCGGATGAACGCATCGAACGACACGACCGCGCATGCCGCGGCGATCGGCGCCGGGCCGGACGCGGCCGCCGACGCCGGCGACCTCGTGATCGAGGTACGCAACCTGACCAAGCGCTACGGGCGCAACGTCGTTCACCAGAAGCTCGATTTCGACGTGCGGCGCGGCGAGATCGTGTCGATCGTCGGCGGGTCGGGCTCCGGCAAGACGACGCTCGTGCGCCAGATCCTCGGCCTCGAGCGGCCGACGTCGGGCACGATCAAGGTGTTCGGCGAGGATACGGCGACGATCGACGACGCGACCGCGCGGATGATGCGCACGCGTTCGGGGATGCTGTTCCAGCAGGGCGCGCTGTTCTCGTCGATGACGGTGTTCGACAACGTCGCGCAGCCGCTGCGCGAGCTCGGCCGCGTGCCGCCGGACCTGCTGCACGACATCGTGATGCTGAAGCTCGAGATGGTCGGGCTGCCGTGCAAGCACGCGTCGAAGATGCCGGCCGCGCTGTCGGGCGGGATGGTGAAGCGGGTCGGCATCGCGCGCGCGATCGCGCTGGAGCCCGAGCTGCTGTTCCTCGACGAGCCGACGGCCGGCCTCGATCCGCAGGCGTCCGACGAATTCGTCGAGCTGATCGCGACGCTGCACCGCACGCTCGGGCTGACCGTCGTGATGGTGACGCACGACCTCGACACGATGGTCGCGCTGTCGACGCGCGTCGCGGTGCTGGCCGATCGCAAGGTGCTGGTCGCCGCGCCCGTCGAGGAGGCCGCGAACGTCGACCATCCGTTCATCCACGAATATTTCCTGGGGCTGCGCGGGCGCCGCGCATTGCAGGCGCTGCCGCCCGAGCGGCGCGCGAAGCTGCCGAAGGCGGCCCTCGAACCGGCGCTGTCGAGCGTCGAGCTGTAGAAGCAAGGAACCCGCGAATGGAAAACAAATCACATGCGTTCTGGGCCGGCCTGTTCACGATCGCGCTGACGCTCGCGATCGCGGGCACCGTGTTCTGGTTCAACGTCGACCGCACCGTGCGCGTGCCGTACGACCTGCTCGCGCGCACCAACGTGACCGGGCTGTTCCCGGACGCGGCCGTGCGCTTTCGCGGCCTCGACGTCGGCAAGGTGCAGTCGATCGGCTTCGATCGCACGCATCCGGGCCAGATCCGGATCCGCATTCTCGTCGATCACGACGCGCCGATCACGCAGTCGACCTACGGCAGCCTCGGCTTCCAGGGCGTGACCGGCATCGCGTTCGTGCAGCTCGAGGATACGGGGCGCGATCTGTCGCCGCTGCCGTCGTCGCCGAAGGCGATCGCGCAGATCCCGATGCGGCCGAGCCTGTTCGACCAGATCCAGGAGCGCGGCGACGTGCTGCTGCGGCAGCTCGAACTGGCCGCGAAGAGCGCGAACGCGCTGATGTCGCCCGAGATGCGCGAGCAGTTGCGCGCGACCGCCGAAAGCCTGCAGCACGCGGCCGACGGCGCCGCGACGCTGACCAGGCAGCTCGGCCCGGCAGTCACCGCGCTGCCGGAGACGATGCACGAGGTGAACCGCGCGATGGCGTCGGCGAACACGCTGCTGCAGCCGAACGGGCCGCTCGTGTCGAACCTGAACAAGGCCGGCACGGCCGCCGAGCAGGTCGGCGTCGCGCTGAACGGCCTCAACGCGCGCGTGCAGTACGACACGCTGCCGCGCTTCAATGCGCTGGCCGACAGCGTCGGCGACGCGTCGCGGCAATTGAAGGACGTCGCCGGTGAACTTGGCCGCAACCCGCGCAGTCTGTTGTTCGGCTCGCCCGGCGCGGCCCCGGGGCCCGGCGAGGCGGGCTTCGTCTGGCCGGGTGCGACGGCCGGGAAGTGAAGCGCAAACCCATCGAGGGTCCAGCCGGAAACGGCCGGGTCATGACGCCCATCGAAACCGGAAACTTCATGCAGGAATACGCCATGCCACGAATCCTTGACCGCGCGCTGCGCCCGGCCGCGGCCGCGCTGGCCGTGCTGACGCTCGCGCTGGCGGCCGGCTGCGCCGGCAACGACGCGGTGCTGTCGAACATCCGCTACGACCTCGGGCCCGCGTCGTCGGTGACGACCACCGGTTCGGGCCCCGCGCTGAAGGTGCTCGACGTCGCCGCGCCGGACGCGCTCGATTCCGACAAGTTCGCGTACCGCCTCGCGTATGCCGATGCGCAGCACGTGGCCGTCTATCGCGACAGCCGCTGGACCGCGCCGCCCGCGCAACTGCTCACGCAGCGGCTGCGCGGCGCGCTGTCGTCGCGCGGGACGGTGCTCGAAGGCGCCGACGGCGTGCGCGCGCCGACGCTCAAGGTCGACCTGAGCGAATTCGAACAGGTTTTCGATGGGCAGTCGCAAAGCCACGGCGCGGTGACCGCGCGCGCGACGCTGATGCAGGACGGCAAGGTGCTCGGCCAGCGCACGTTCGTCGCGCGCGCGCCGTCGAGCACGCCCGACGCGGCCGGCGGCGCGCGTGCGCTCGCGGCGGCCAGCGACGAACTCGTGTCGCAGATCGCCGCGTGGGTCGGCGTGCAGGCGTACGCGGGCACGCCGTGACGGCCGACGTGCATCCGCGATTGCATCCGCGATGAACGTGCCGGGCACGCATCGCGCGTCACCGCTCGCGCGGCAGGCGTTTGCCGCTTACGCGGCGCTGATCGTCTATGCGTCGCTGTATCCGTTCGAAGGCTGGCTGTCGCTCGGCATCGGCCCGTTCGATTACCTGTTCGCGCCGATGCAGCGCTACGTGACCGCGTTCGACGTGGCCACGAACGTGCTCGGCTATCTGCCGTTCGGCGCGCTCGGCGTGCTCGCGCTGCACCCGCGCTGGCGCGGCGTGGCCGCGACGCTGATCGCGGGCGGGCTCGGCGTGCTGCTGTCGGGCGCGATGGAGGCGCTGCAGACCTACCTGCCGACGCGCGTCGCGTCGAATCTCGACCTTGGCGCCAACGCGCTCGGCGCGCTGCTGGGCGCGGCGCTCGCCGCGCCGGCCACCGGCGCGCTGCTCGACCGCGGCGCGCTGCGCCGGCTGCGCTTCGCGTGGCTGGAGGCCGACGGTTCGACGCCGCTGCTGCTCGCCGCGCTGTGGCCGTTCGCGATCGTGTTTCCGTCGCCGTTCCTGTTCGGCATCGGCGACTGGCCGGCCGCGCTGTGGGAGCGCGCCGACGCGTCGATGCAGGACGCGCTGCTCGCGTGGCTGCCGGCCGCGTGGCGCGTCAGCGAATGGCCCGAGCGGGTCGACGGCTGGCTGTCCGATTCCGCGTGGGAAGCCGTGCTCGGCGGGCTGATGCTGTTCGCCGCGCTGGCGATCGCGTCGCTCGCGATGCGCCCGCGCGCGCCGCGCATCCGGCTGCTGATCGCGCTGGTGGTCGCCACGCTGGTGCTGAAGGCGGCCGCAACGTTCATGCAGTCGGCTACCGGCCTCGTCGTCGTGTGGGCGACGCCCGGCGCGCGGCTCGGCATCGAGCTCGGCTTCGCGGCGGCGCTCGTCGCGTTGCGCGTGCCGGCGACGTGGCGCGCGATGCTCGCGGCGCTCGCGCTGCTGGCCGGCGTCGCGCTCGTGAACCTGCTGCCGGTCAACCCGTTCTTCGACTTCACGCTATCGGGGTGGCGGCAGGGCCGCTACGTGCACTTCAACAGCCTCGCGCGCTGGCTCGCGTGGATCTGGCCCTACGCGGCGCTGATCTGGCTCGGCCAGCGCGTCGAGCACGCGTGGCTGCCGGCCGCGCTGCGCCGCTGACGCGGCAGCCCGGGCCGCGCGGCGGCGGCCGTGCCGCGGGCAGCCGCGTGCGCCGCTCGCTATAATCGTCGGCATCCTCCGTTGCCGCCTTGCGCAACGGCAATTCATCGCCCTTCTTTGCGCACGGCCTCGTGCCGGGCCGCTCGTCACCATCATGGATTCCTACTACCAGCACCACGTCTTCTTCTGCCTGAACCAGCGCGATCCGGGCGCCGAGCGCCCGAGCTGCGCGCAATGCAATGCGCAGACCATGCAGGAATACGCGAAAAAGCGCGTGAAGGAACTCGGTCTCGCGGGGCCCGGCAAGGTGCGCATCAACAAGGCCGGCTGCCTCGACCGCTGCGAGGAAGGGCCGGTGATGGTCGTGTATCCGGAAGGCACGTGGTACACGTACGTCGACCAGGCCGACATCGACGAGATCGTCGAGTCGCACCTGCGCGACGGCAACGTCGTCGACCGCCTGAAGATCTGAGCGGGCCGGCCGAATGAACGTTCATACGCAGAAATCGCTGATCGCGGGCCCGATCGGCCAGATCGAAATCGCGGTCGACCTGCCCGACGCCGTGCGCGAAAGCGGCGCCGCGCCGCGCGGCATCGCGCTCGTCGCGCACCCGCATCCGCTGTTCGGCGGCACGATGGACAACAAGGTCGCGCAGACGCTCGCGCGCACGCTCGTGCAACTGAACTATGTCGTCTACCGGTCGAACTTCCGTGGCGTCGGCGCGACCGAAGGCGTGCACGACAACGGCGCGGGCGAGGCCGACGATCTTCTCGCGGTGCTCGCGCACATGCGCGCGCAGCCCGCGTATGCGGACCTGCCGCTCGTGCTCGCGGGCTTCTCGTTCGGCACCTTCGTGCTGTCGCACGTCGCGAAGCGCCTGCGCGACGCGGGCGAGACGATCGAGCGGATGGTGTTCGTCGGCACGGCCGCGAGCCGCTGGCAGGTGGCCGACGTGCCCGAGAACACGCTCGTGATCCACGGCGAAACCGACGACACGGTGCCGATCGCGTCGGTGTACGACTGGGCGCGGCCGCAGGAGCTGCCGGTCGTCGTGATCCCCGGCGCCGAGCATTTCCTCCATCGCAAGCTGCACGTGCTGAAGCGCATCGTCGTCGACGCGTGGCGCTAGCCTGCATGCGGGCGTCGGCGCAAGCGCCAGCGTCCGTACCGCGCACCGGCGCCCGTCCGGACGATGCGCGACCCTTCCCGAAACTTCACGCGACATCGCGCCGCGCCCCGCCTGCTGCATGGCGCCGCAACCCGGCTTGCACGCCGCCTGCGCACGCCTTTCGCGCGGCTTCGAGCACGCGTGCCCGCCGCATTCCCGTGCGATGCTCGCGCAACGGGGTTGCGGACGTCCGCTGCCCGGTTCGCGAAAACGCCGTTCGCGGCCACGTATAATGGCCGCTTTCGCGTTGCCCGCGGCCCGGCTGGGCCCATGCGGCGCTCGTTTCGCCGCCTGTCCGCCCGCTCGCGACGGCCGCGAACCGAACGCGCCCGCACGAGTCCAACCGGCGCGTTTCGCGTCGTCCGACGGTGTCGGGCGAGCGCCCGACACGCCCGCCGCCTTGCCGTTCAACCCTGCGCGTTTCGCACCGCACTTTCTGCCATCAGCCTGAATCGATCATGCGTCTGTCTTCCCAAGGCCTCAAGTCCCTCGCTTCCTCCATCGCCTTCAGCACCGCCGCGCGCAACGTCGCGCTCGGCGTGATGCTGCCCGTCGCGCTCGCATCGACGATCGTCGTCGCCGAGGCGAAGCCGGCCGCCAAGGCCAAGGCCGCGCATGCGGCGCCGGCCGCCGAGCAGTTCACCGGCGCGCCCGCGACCTACATGCCGGGCGCGGTGCCGCCGCCGGGCGTGAACGCGCGCTCGTGGGTGCTCGTCGACGCGACGAGCAACACGGTGCTCGCATCGGGCAATGCGGACGAACGCGTCGAGCCGGCGTCGCTGACGAAGCTGATGACGGCCTACCTCGTGTTCGAGGCGCTCGACAAGAAGAAGATCTCGATGGAGCAGATCGTCACGCCGAGCGAAGCCGTGCGCCGCGTCGGCCGCGACGAGTCGCGCATGTTCATCGAGGCGAACAAGCCGGTGTCCGTGCACGACCTCGTGTACGGGATGATCATCCAGTCGGGCAATGACGCTGCGATCGCGCTGGCCGAACTCGTCGGCGGCAGCGAAGGGCAGTTCGTCACGCTGATGAACGACGAGGCCGCGCGCCTCGGCATGAAGGGCACGCATTTCGCCGACGTGAACGGCATGCCCGACCCGAACCACTACACGACGGCCGGCGATCTCGCGAAGCTGTCGGCTCACCTGATCCGCGATTTTCCGCAGTACTACGGCATCTTCTCGGAGAAGGAATTCAAGTACAACAACATCCGCCAGGGCAACCGCAACCGTCTGTTGTGGCTCGACCCGACGGTCGACGGCCTGAAGACGGGCCACACGCAGGCGGCCGGTTACTGCCTGATCGCATCGGCGAAGCGCGCGATCCCGGGCGTCGACGGCCAGCGCCGCCTCGTGTCGGTGATGATGGGCGAGCAGAAGGAAAGCGACCGTACGCAGGACAGCATGAAGATGCTGAACTACGGCTACAGCGCGTTCGATTCGGTGCGCCTGTTCAAGGGCGGCCAGGCGATCTCGACGCCGCGCGTCTACAAGGGCAAGGACAACACCGTGCAGGTCGGCGTGAAGAGCGACCAGTGGGCGACCGTGCCGCGCGGCCTCGGCGACAAGGTCAAGACCGAGGTCGACGTCAACGCGCCGCTGATCGCGCCGCTCGCGGCAGGCCAGCAGGTCGGCACCGTGAAGATCGTCGCCGACGGCAAGACGCTGTCCGAATTCCCGGTCGTCGCGCTGCAGGCGGTGCCGGAAGCGGGTATCTTCGGACGTATCTGGGACTCGATCCTGCTGATGTTCAGCAAGAAGAAGTAAGCACGACGGGCCTTTGTTTTCACGACTTCATCCCCATCTGTCAAAGCTATGAGCCAAGCCGAATTCGAACCGATCGTCTACCTCAGCGTCTCGGCGCAGGAGGAACTGGTGCCGCTGTCCGAAGCCCGTGTGCCGGTGCTCGACCGCGGGTTCATCTTCGGCGACGGCGTGTATGAAGTCGTCCCCGTCTATGCGCACGACGGCGCGCACGTGCCGTTCCGGATCGAACAGCATCTGGACCGGCTCGCGCGCAGCCTGAAGAAGATCGGCATCGACAACCCGCACGATGCGGCGGGCTGGCGCGCGCTGATCGAGCGGGTGGTCGCGGCGAACGCGGAAGGCCTCGGCGACGGCAACGCGCTCGTCTACCTGCAGGTGACGCGCGGCGTCGCGAAGCGCGGCCACGCGTTCCCGGCGAACGCGGTGCCGACGGTGTTCGCGATGACGAGCCCGCTGCGGCTGCCGTCCGAAGCGGAGCGCGCGAAGGGCGTGCGCTGCGTGACGGCCGAGGATCGCCGCTGGCTGCATTGCGACATCAAGTCGATTTCGCTGCTCGGCAACGTGTTGATGGCGCAGCATGCGGCCGAACGCGACGCGTTCGAGACGATTCAGCTGCGCGACGACAACGTGACCGAAGGCTCGTCGTCGAATGTGTGGATCGTGAAGAACGGCGAGCTGTTCGCGCCGCCGCGCAGCAACAAGATCCTCGAAGGGATCCGCTACGCGCTGGTCGAGCAGCTGGTCGAAGAATGCGGGATCCGGTTCGTCGCGCGCGAGATCAGCGAGGTCGAGCTGCGCTCGGCCGACGAGATCATGCTGACGTCGGCCACCAAGGAAATCCTGCCTGTGACGTCGCTCGACGATCTGCCCGTGCAGGGCGGCAAGCCGGGCCCCGTGTTCGCGGCGCTGTATGACGCGTACCAGCGTGCGAAGGCACGCGAGTTTGAACAGTTTGACCTAACCCGGAGAAAATGATGAGCGAACCGACCAAAACCGTCGAGGTCACCGGCGCGATCGAGACCCGGAAGGAGTCGCTGCTGGAGTTTCCGTGCGATTTCCCGATCAAGATCATGGGCAAGGCGCACCCCGAATTCAAGGACACGATCTTCAAGGTCGTGGCCGTTCACGACAACGAGATCGACGTCGAGAAGATCGAGGAGCGCGCGTCGAGCGGCGGCAATTACACGGGCCTCACGATCACCGTGCGCGCGACGAGCCAGGAACAGCTCGACAACATCTACCGTGCGCTGACCGGCCATCCGATGGTCAAGGTCGTGCTTTAAGCGCCCGTTCCGGCGTCCGGGGTCAGCGCAAACGGCCGCTGATCCCTTTCCATCCTCCCTCCAGCGCGCACTCGGCGGGGCATTTTCCCGCCGCGCGCCGCGCGTCCAGCTCGTCGCACAGCCGCTTGTATTCGGCCACTTCCTCGAACAGCCAGGTCCTGAACGCCTGCACGCGCGGCGTGTTCAAGAGCGGCGGCGGACACACGAAAAAATAGTGCCACGGGCTCGGCCCGTCGATGTCGAACAGACGCACGATGCGCCCGTCGAGCAGGTCGTGCACCGCGAGCGAGCGGCGCACCAGCGCGATGCCCTGGCCTTCGATCGCGGCCAGCAGCAGGTTCGACGAATCCTGGTACAGGATCCCCCGCTTGGGCTCGGTCAGCGTATCGAGCCCGGCCGCGTCGAACCACGGCCGCCACAGCTCGTCGTCCGAGCGCAGCAGCGGGTAGTGCACGAGATCGGCGGGCGTCTGCGGCAGCTTGCCGCCGTTCAGCGTCGGCGCGCACGCCGGAAAGAACACCTCCTCGAACAGCGGCTCCACGTGCAGCCCCGGATAGCTGCCGAAGCCGAAGCGGATCGCCAGATCGACGTCGTCGCGCGCGAAATCGGTGAGCGAGTTGGTCGACTGCAGCTCGACGTCGATTTCCGGATGCCGCTCGATGAACGTGCCGATGCGCGGCGTGATGAAGCGCGCGGCGAACGACGACAGCATCGACACCACCAGCCGCCGGTCGCGGTCGCTCGCGCGCACGTCGCGCGTCGCGTCGGCGATCACCATCAGCGCGGTACGGATCTGCTGCGCGTAGCGCATGCCGGCGTCGGTCAGGCACAGCCGCTTGCCGTTGCGCGTGAACAGCTGCACGCCGAGCTCTTCCTCGAGCGCGCGCACCTGGTGGCTGACCGCGCCGTGCGTGACGAACAGCTCGTCGGCGGCGCGCGAGAAGTTCTCGTGGCGGGCGGCGGCTTCGAACGCGCGAATCGCGTTCAGCGCCGGCAGCTGGCGGAGGTCCATTTGCTAATTTTCCTCACATCGACGTGAAAATTGGTCGTTTGGTCGGACACCTTCAAGTGACTAGGATTGTAGTCATCGAAGCACTTATTGGCGGAGTCGATCATGCAAGAAATCTCTTCAAGCATCACCTTCGAAATTCCCCCGGGCGAGACCGTACCGATGAAGGTGCAACGCAGCACGCGGCTGATTGTCCAGTGCGGGCCGGTCTGGGCGACGCGCAGCAACGACGTCGACGACTACTTTCTGGCCGACGGCGAGACGCTGAAGCTGCGCCGCGGCGAGCGGCTGTGGCTCAGCGCGGAAGGCCGCGAGGGCGCATGCGTCGCGTTCTCGGTGTCGCGCCCGCCGCGGGAAGTCGCGCTCGGCGGGCTGTCCCGGCTGCGCGAACGCGTCAACGCGCTGCTGCACGACGGCTGGCGTACCGTCTGACCATCGTTTCATCCGACGGATACCGGCGATCCGTCCCCGTCCCCAGGCCGGCGAGACCCACGGGTTTTCGGTAAACTACCGCCCATGTCCGTTTCGCCGGTTTCCATCGTGTCCACGCCTGTCGCCGTTTCCGCATCGCCCGCCGGAGTCCCGGCTCAGCCGGCCCAGCCGGTCACCGTGCGATGGCGGGGCCGCGAGGCGTACGACGCGAGCTTCGACGCGATGCGCGCGTTCACCGACACGCGCACGGCCGACACCGGCGACGAAATCTGGGTGGTCGAGCATCCGCCCGTCTACACGCTCGGCCAGGCCGGCGACCCGGCGCACCTGCTGGTGGCCGACAGCGGCGTGCCGCTCGTCAAGGTCGACCGCGGCGGACAAATCACCTACCACGGCCCCGGCCAGATCGTCGTCTACCTGCTGCTGGACCTGCGCCGGCGCAAGCTGATGGTGCGCACGCTCGTGACGAAGATCGAGGAGGCCGTGATCGAAACCCTCGCGGCGTATAATCTCGCTTCGGTCCGCAAGGCGGGCGCGCCGGGGATCTACGTGGCATCCGGCCTGCACGAGGGCGCGAAAATCGCGGCCCTCGGCCTGAAGATCCGCAACGGCTGCAGCTATCACGGGCTGAGCCTGAACGTGAAGATGGATCTGCGCCCGTTTCTTGCGATCAACCCGTGCGGCTATGCCGGACTGGAAACCGTCGACATGGCGAGCCTCGCGGTTGCCGCCGACTGGAACGACGTCGCCCACACGCTGGTGGGCCGTCTGATCGCCAACCTCGACGGCGCATCCGCGGCCGCCGACAAGCCGCACGCACTGGAACAATCGAATGACTGACGTTACCGCTTCTCCCGCACCGGCCGATTCGGCCGCGACCCCGGCCTACGATCCGACCGCCAAGCAGAAGGCGCAGGCGAAGACGGCGCGCATCCCGATCAAGGTCATTCCGATCGAAAAGCTGAAGAAGCCCGAGTGGATCCGCGTGAAGGCGGCCACCGGCAGCTCGCGCTTCAACGAGATCAAGACGATCCTGCGCGAGCACAACCTGCACACCGTGTGCGAGGAAGCGAGCTGCCCGAACATCGGCGAATGCTTCGGCAAGGGCACCGCGACGTTCATGATCATGGGCGACAAGTGCACGCGCCGCTGCCCGTTCTGCGACGTCGGCCACGGCCGTCCCGATCCGCTCGATGCGGATGAACCGAAGAACCTCGCGCGCACGATCGCCGCGCTCAAGCTCAAGTACGTGGTGATCACGAGCGTCGACCGCGACGACCTGCGCGACGGCGGCGCCGCCCACTTCGTCGAGTGCATTCGCGAAACGCGTGCGCAGTCGCCGGACACGCGCATCGAGATCCTGACGCCGGATTTCCGCGGCCGTCTCGACCGCGCGATCTCGATCCTGAACGCCGCCCCGCCGGACGTGATGAACCACAACCTCGAAACGGTGCCGCGCCTGTACAAGGAAGCGCGCCCGGGTTCGGACTACGCGCACTCGCTGAAGCTCTTGAAGGACTTCAAGGCGCTGCATCCGGACGTCGCGACGAAGTCGGGCCTGATGGTCGGCCTCGGCGAAACCGAAGAGGAAATCCTGCAGGTGATGCGCGACCTGCGCGCGCACGACGTCGACATGCTGACGATCGGCCAGTACCTGCAGCCGTCCGAGCACCACCTGCCGGTGCGGGCGTACGTGCATCCGGATACGTTCAAGATGTACGAGGAAGAGGCGTACAAGATGGGCTTCACGCACGCGGCCGTCGGCGCGATGGTGCGGTCGAGCTATCATGCCGACCTGCAGGCGCATGGGGCGGGGGTGGTCTGAGCGTCGCGTTTGCAGCAGCAGTCCCGAAAGCCCGCAGCGATGCGGGTTTTTTCGTTGGCGCGGCGATGATCCGCGCATGCGCACGGCAATCGCCACCCGACCGGACGCGCGATCCAATCCAGCGCGAAAAGCAAAGCTGAAACATCATCGATAGCTTCGCAGGATAAGTTCGCTCCCGCCGCACGCAAAGCCCGTAAAGTCGGCTCTCCCGCAGCAATGCCCGCATTCCGAAGGAGAGCCGCATGTCCCGTTTCAGCTTCATCCGCCGCGCCGTCGTCGCGCTGACCGCCTTTGCCGCGCTTGGCGCGGCGCACGCCGAATCGCGCGAAGTCGTGATCGCGTACCAGGACATGGTCGTGCCGTGGCGCTATGCGCAAGCGAGCGGTGAAGTCGAAAAGGCGACCGGCTACAAGGTCAGGTTCCGCAAGCTCGACAGCGGCGCCGACGTGATCCGCGCGCTCGCGTCCGGCTCCGTGCAGCTCGGCGAGGCCGGGTCGAGTCCGATCGCGGCCGGCCTGTCGCAGGGGCTCGATATCTCGCTGTTCTGGGTGCTCGACAACATCAACGACGCCGAGGCGCTCGTCGCGCGCAACGGTTCGGGCGTGACCAGCGTCGCCGGGTTGAAGGGCAAGAAGATTGGCGTACCGTTCGTGTCGACGTCGCACTTCCATACGCTCGTCGCGCTGCAGGCCGCGGGCGTCAATCCGAACGACGTGAAGATCGTCAACCTGCGTCCGCCCGAGGTCGCGGCCGCCTGGGCGCGCGGCGACATCGACGCGACCTACATCTGGGATCCGGTGCTCGCGAAGGTCAAGCAGTCGGGCACCGTGCTGACGACGTCCGGCCAGGTTGCGAAGGAAAGCGGCAAGTCGACCTTCGACGGCTTCGTCGTGAGCCGCAAGTTCGCGCGCGAGAACCCCGAGTTCGTCGCGCGCTTCGTGAAGGTGCTCGCGGCGGCTGACGCCGACTACCGCGCGCATGCGGCGGCGTGGAAGGTCGGCTCGCCGCAGGTCGCGGCGGTCGCGAAGGTGTCCGGCGCGAATGCGCAGGACGTGCCGGCCAGCCTCGCCCTCTACGCGTTCCCGACGGCGGCCGAACAGGCTTCGCCGACGTGGCTCGGCGGCGGCGCGCAATCGGGCGCCGCGAAGTCGCTCGCGGCCACGGCTGCATTCCTCAAATCGCAAGGCACGATCCAGACGGTGCTCGCCGACTATTCGGTCGGCGTCGATCCGCAATTCGTGCAGAAGGCCGCGCGCTGAGCGCGGCCCCTCAGCCCACTCATCGCGGAGCCCTTCGATCATGAGCACGCTGGAAGTCCGTCAGGTATCGGTCGCCTATCCGGGCGAGCGCGGCAGGCCGACGACGCAGGCGCTCGCGCGCGTCGACGTGCGCATCGAGTCCGGTGAATTCGTCGTCGCGCTCGGCGCGTCCGGGTGCGGCAAGACCACGCTGCTGAACTGCATGGCCGGCTTCGTCGCGCCGACGACCGGCGACGTATGCGTCGACGGCGTGCCGGTCACGGGCCCCGGCGCGGATCGTGGCGTCGTGTTCCAGAAATACGCGCTGCTGCCGTGGCTCGATGTGCTCGACAACGTCGCGCTCGGGTTGCGCTTCGCGCGCGTGTCGAAAGCCGAGCGTGAAGCGCGGGCAACAGAAATGCTGGCGCTCGTCGGTCTCGAGCGCCATGCGCATGCGCGTGTGTACGAGCTGTCGGGCGGGATGCAGCAGCGGGTCGGCATCGCGCGTGCGCTCGCGAGCGACCCGCGCGTGCTGCTGATGGACGAGCCGATGGGCGCGCTCGACGCGATGACGCGCGGCACGATGCAGGCGCTCGTGCTCGACGTATGGGCGCGCACCGGCAAGACGGTGTTTTTCATTACGCACGACGTCGAGGAGGCGCTGTTCCTCGCGACGCGTCTCGTCGTGATGACGCCCGGCCCCGGCCGGATCGCGGAAACCTTCGAACTGCCGTTCGCGCGGCGCTACGTCGAATCGCGCGATGCGCGCGCGGTGAAGTCGTCACCGGAATTCATCGCGTGGCGCGAGCGGCTGATCGCGTATCTGCATCGCGACGAGGCAGCCGAGGCGGCCGCGTGATGCACGAACTCGCGCGACAGGGCGCGTCGGTCGGACGCGGTCGGATCAGCACTTTGCACAGGCAGGACAGCATGAGCACGCAGGATTCGTGGACGGCCGGCGGGACGGTCGCAGGTTTCGAGCAGGACGATCGCACGCGGACTCAGGCATCCGCGCGTCGTGCGCCGTCGTCGCACCGCTACCGGTTGCCGGGGGAGGGGAAGACGGCGGCCTTGAGCGCGGCGACGGTTGCAGCGCTGGCCGTGCTGTGGTGGGTCGCCACGCATCGCCAGTGGCTGCCGCCGCTGTTCCTGCCCGCGCCGGAAGCCGTGTGGGTGGCATTCGTCGACGCCTGGCATGGCCGCATCCAGGGTGGCCTGCCGTTGTCCGACCACCTGCTGTGGAGCGCCGCGCGCGTGTTCGGCGCGTTCCTGCTCGCCACCGCGATCGGCGTGCCGGCCGGCATCCTGATGGGCGTGAGCCGCCTTGCACGCGGCGTGCTCGATCCGCTGCTGGAGTTCTACCGGCCGCTGCCGCCGCTCGCATACCTGCCGCTCGTCGTGATCTGGTTCGGCATCGACGAAACGGCGAAGCTCGTCGTGATCTTCCTCGCGTGCTTCGCGCCGATCGCGATGGCCGCGCGCGCCGGCGTGCGCGCCGCGACGGTCGAGCAGATCAACGCCGCGTATTCGCTCGGCGGCAGCTTCGCGCAGATCGTGCGGCATGTGGTGCTGCCGGCCGCGCTGCCGGAGATCCTCACCGGGCTGCGGATCGCGATCGGGTTCGGCTGGACGACGCTCGTCGCGGCCGAGATGGTCGCCGCGACGGCCGGGCTCGGGCAGATGGTGCTCAACGCATCGAGCTTCCTGCGCACGGATATCGTCGTGATGGGGATCCTGATCATCGGCGCGATCGCGTGGCTGTTCGATCTCGCGATGCGATGGATCGAGCGGCGGGTGGTGCCGTGGAAGGGGCGGGGATAGGTCGGGGGGCGCGACGGGGCGTGACGCGGGCAGTCGCTCTGCGCTGCAGGCGGAAAGAGGGCCGGGCTTCGCGTCGAGCGAAGCCCGGCCCTTGTCGCGTGATACCGGTGGCCGAGTGGCGACGGCTTACCAGCGATAACCGGCGCCGGCGCCGACCGCGACCGTGCCGCGCGTATTGGTGGAGCCGGACGCCTTGACCACCCAGCGCCCGTTGCGCGTGGCGGTGGACAGGCCGAACGCGACGGCCGACTGCCCGCTGTAAGTGCCGCCGGCGATCGAGACCATGCTTTCGCCTGCCAGCGATGCCTGCGGCAGGTTTGCGATGGCGACGGCGGACGCGATGCCGCCGCTTGCGTCGCGACGATAGTGGTCAATGTCGTTACGCACGCTGCCGATCTGGTCGCGCAATTGTTGCACGTTCACGGCATCGGTAGGTGCGGTGCCGGCCTTGACGTTGGTGATCTGCCGCTCCTGACCGGGCGCGCCGACGGAGACCGTGTCGTCGCGGTCGGCGACGGAGTTGTTGCCGAGCGCGACCGAATTGTTGCCCGATGCCGTCGCGTTGTTCCCGATCGCAAGGCTATCGTCGCCGGACGCAGTCGAGCCCTTGCCGAGCGCCATCGAATTCGAGCCGGTCGCGCCCGAGCCGTCGCCGAGCTGCGCAAAGTCGTTGCCATGGTTGCCCGCCGGCGGCGTAACGGCGGGGCCGTTCTTCTCGATGTCCGACAGGCGCGTGTTCAGCGAATCGAAGCGGCTGTCGAATTGCTGCTGCATCGTGAAGAGCTGCCCGCCGTTGACGGCCTGCATGCCGCCCGCGACGATCGCACCGGGCCGCACATTGTCGAGCAGCGTGCCGCCGACCCCGCCGAGCGTCGCGCGGCCGAGCGACAGGTCGTCGTACACGAGCGCACTGAGCGGCTTGCCGTCCGGGTCGACCAGGCCGGTTGCCTTCAACTGCGCGATCGTCACGGCGTCGGTGTCGCCCACGCCGTTCGACAGGCCGGTCAGCGTACGCGTGCCGTCCGTGCCTGCGAGGCTCACCGACGCGCCGCCCTTGTCGGCGCCGATCGAGATCGCGAGGCTCGCAGGATCCTGGCGCACGAGGCCGGTGGTGCCGTTGTTGACGCGCGTGCCAAGATCGTCGACATCGACGCGGATGGATTTGACGTCGCCTTCGACGTTCGTGACGCGGCCGTCGAGCATCGTGATCGATTGCGTGTTGGCTTTGGCTCGATCGTCCAGACTCGTCAGCGCGCTGCCGACATCGTTGAACGACTTGCCGTCGACCGTATAGTTCGGACTGCGTACGCTTCCGTCCGCGTTGATCGTGGCTTCGCCGCCGAGCGCCTCGACGACCGGCTTGAGCTGCGACAGGTTGACTGCGTCGGTGTCGTTCGTACCGGCGCGAAGATTGACGAGCTGCCGCTCGTTGCCGGTTTTGCCGATCGACACGGTGTTGCCTCGGTCGGCGACGCTGCCTTGCCCGAGCGCGACCGCGTCGTGCGCGGTGACCACCGCATCCGCGCCGAGTGCGAGCGCGCGGTTCGCGTTGATGTTCGACCCGACCCCGAGCGCGCTCGAGCGATCGCCGTGAACGTTCGTTCCTTCGCCGATGGCGATCGTGGATCGCCCGTCGGCGATTGCTGCTCCGCCAATCGCGATTGCCGAGTAATCACCGCCGTCTTCTCCTTTTGCCTGCGCGCCGGGACCAAGGGCGATCGAACCTGCGCCCGTTGCGCTGGGTGGCGGGGTTGCGCCGGCCTTGACGACAAGGTTGTCGAGGACCAGATCGGGCTGCGCGGCATGGCTGTAGCCCGACGCGAGCGCGACGAGCGAGAAGGCGAGTGCGGACAGGCGCGGCCGGTGCGTCGCAATGCGCGAGCGGGCACGCGCGTTGTCGGGTGGTGGGGTGACGGGGTGGAACATGAATCGGACTCCTGATCGTTCAATTTCGCGCACGCTGCCGGAAATGGCGACGATACGCATCGACTGCAGCGGAGCGCATCGCCGTTGCGAACGGGATGAGCGAATAAGGCGGCTGCGGTTTGAGCGGACGACTATACGGAGCGACTTATAGGCCGTCGATCAGACGAATACGAAATTTGAGGCGATAGGTATGAGACGCGATATTAGGCGCGAAGTGCGACATCGCGGTCAGACCGGGTCGAAAGGCAGGACGCGCGCAGCGCCCGTAAGACGAGTCCGTATGTCGGCACAGATGGGCCGTGGAATGGGTTCGCGCGGCGCGGTGCGCCGCCGCGCACGGGCCCGCTCAATCCCCCATCGCCACCCCTTCCCGCCGCGGATCCGCGCCGCCGAACCACACCGTCTGCCCCTGCACGTTCAGCCGCTGGATCCCCTGCAGCCCCGAGTTCATCTCGACGACCCGTACGTCGTGTCCGCGGCCCTTCAGCCCGTCGGCGAGCGCGTCCGACACACGGCCGCGTTCGAGCTGCGTCGGCCCGTTCATCGACCCGAAGTTCGGCAGCGCGATCGCCTGCTGCATCGTCATCCCCCAGTCGAGCACGCCGACCAGCGTCTTCGCGACGTGATTGATGATCGCGGGGCCGCCGGCCGAGCCGACGATCATCGTCACCTGCTTCGTCTTCTTGTCGAACACGAGCTCCGGCGACATCGCCGAGCGCGGCCGCTTGCCGGGCTGCACGCGGTTCGCGACCGGCCGGCCGTTGTCGTTCGACACGAACGAGAAATCGGTGAGCTGGTTGTTCAGCATGAAGCCGCGCACCATCAGCCGCGAACCGAACGCATCCTCGATGCTGGTCGTCATCGACAGCGCCTGGCCGTAGCGGTCGACGATCGCGATGTCGGACGTCGACGGCAGCTCGGGGCTGCGGTCGTCGGCCATCGCGAGCGCCGCGCCCTGCGGCGTGCCGGCCTGCGCGACGCCCATGCTGCTGTCGCCGATCAGGTGCGCGCGCTGCGCGAGATAGGTCTTGTCGGTGAGGCTCGCCCAGCTGCCGCCCGGCAGCGGCACGAAATCGGGATCGGCGACATAGCGCGCGCGGTCCGCATACGCGAGGCGCCCGGCTTCGCTGAACAGGTGGGCGGCGAACGGTGTCGGCTCGTAGCCGACGTCGTTGCGCACCGGCTTCTGCGCGCCGATCTGCTGCCAGTCGGGCATCGCTTCGAGGATGCCGAGCATCTGCGCGATCGCGAGGCCGCCCGACGACGGCGGCGGCATCCCGCACACGACCGAGCGCCGGTAATCGGTACACAGCGGCGCACGCACCTTTGCCTTGTAGCGTGCGAGATCCTGCAGCGACAGCAGGCCCGGGTTGGTCGGATGCTTGCGCACCTTCGCGACGATGTCGCGCGCGATCGCACCGGTGTAGAACGCATTCGCGCCGTGGTCGGCGACCTGGCGCAGCACGGTCGCGAGCGCGGGGTTCTTCAGCACCGTGCCGGCCGCCTTCGGCGAGCCGTCCTTGTTGTAGAAGTACGCACGCGCGGCCGGATCGCTGCTCAGGTACTTGTCGTTCGCGATCAGCATCGCGAGGCGCGGGCTGATCGTGAAGCCGCGCTCGGCGAGCCGGATGGCCGGCTGGAACAGCCGGCGCCACGGCAGCTTGCCGTGTGCGCGGTGCGCGGCGTCGAGCATGCGCAGCACGCCCGGCGTGCCCACCGAACGCCCGCCGACGACACCTTCGTAAAAGCTCATCGGCTGGCCGGTCGGGCCGTAGAACAGCCGGTCGGTCGCGGCGGCCGGTGCGGTTTCGCGGCCGTCGTACGCCTGCGTCGACTTGCCGTCGAAATACAGCATGAAGGCGCCGCCGCCGAGCCCCGACGATTGCGGCTCGACCAGCGCGAGCACCATCTGCGTCGCGATCGCCGCGTCGATCGCGGTGCCGCCGGCCTTCAGCATGTCGTAGCCGGCTTGCGTCGCGAGCGGGTTCGCGGCCGCGATCATGAAGTGCTGCGAGGTCCAGCCCGGCTTGTCGGTCCAGCCGGACGACAGTTCGGGCGTATGAACGCCGGGCAGCGGGACGGCCGCGCCCGATGCGGCGGCGACCGGGACGACGGCGCCCGACGGCGCGGACGGGGACGTGCAGCCGGCGTTCAACGCGACGAGCGCGACGGCGGCGAGCAGCGTCCAGGGACGCGAATGCGGACGAATCCGGTCGAACATGGAACCCTCGGCAGCAGTGAATTCGAAGGAGAGCGGCGTTGACGTTGACATCGGTGCGGGCGCAACGGCGCTGCCCGCCCCGGCGCGCTATTGTCGCCGTGCGCCCGGCGGCTTGTCATCCGACAGGAAACCCTGACGCATCCCGCCGGGCCCGCCCCGGCCGGTCTTTCCGGCCTGTTCGAGGATGAACTCTATGAACGTCGACGTCGCGCGCGTGTGGTGGCGGTTCGGCATGTAGAGCATGTACATGTGGGTGCCGAAGATGCTCAGCCGGTACGCATCGAGCGACGTGACGACGGCGCCGTGCCGCAGGTCGTCCTGCATCACGTAGTCGGGCACGATGCCGACGCCGATCCCCGCGAGGATCGCCTGGCGCAGGAACAGGAAGTTCTCCGAAATCAGCGTCGGTTCGAGCAGCACCTCGTGGCGCTCGTCGCCGAGATACGCGGCGATCCGCAACTGCCGGCCCAGCACCGTCGCGGTGACGACGGGAGCTGCGGCCAGCGCACCGAGGCTCGCGGGCATCCCGTGCGCGGCCGCGAACGCGGGCGACGCGCATGCGACGTAGCGCACCGCGCCCATGTCGCGCGCGACGAGGTTCTGCGGCGGCTCGGACATCACGCGGATCGCGATGTCGACTTCGTCGCGCATCAGATCTTCCACGCGATTCTCGAACACCACGTCGAGCACGATGCCCGGATGGAGCCGCTTGAACGCGAGCAGCCAGTCGGACATCACCATCTGCCCGTAGCCGCTCGGCACCGACAGCCGCACGCGGCCCTGCAGGTCCTGGCCGAGCGTCGTCACCGATTCCTGCGCGGCGAGCAGTTCGTTGCGGATGCGCCGGCCGTGCTCGTACAGCGTCAGCCCGATCTCGGTCGGCTCCATGCGCCGCGTCGTGCGGCGCACGAGCTGCTGGCCGATCGAGCGTTCGAGCTGGTTCAAGCGGTAGCTGACGTTCGCGCGGCTCATCTTGAGTCGCTGCGCGGCTTTGCTGAGATTGCCGGCGTCGAGGATCTCGACGAGCAGCGTCAGCGCGTTCAGGTCCATGCGGGTGTCTCCTGATCCGTCCCGTTTAACGCACAGAAACGGTCCGGAAGCATTCAGTGTCAAGTCAGACTTGACAGCTTGTAAAGGCGTGCGGGAATTGTCAATGAATCTCGATCAATCGAGAATCGAGTCATGCCCGGCAACCATGCCGGACGGTTTCCCGCGCCGCCGGGACCGGCTCGCGCACCGGCCCTGCTAGCCGGCCCGACCGGTTCCTGCCGCCCGGCGCACCGCACCACTGGAGACACGATGAATGCCACCGCTTCCCCTGCCAGCCCGATGGCCGGCACCGTCACGCGCGAACGGCGCGACAAGGTGCTCGTCGTCACGATCGACCATCCGCCCGTCAACGCGCTGTCCGCCGACGTGCGGCGCGGCCTCGCCGACGCGATCGACGCCGCGCAGGCCGACGACGCGATCCGCGCGGTGCTGATCGTCGGCGCCGGCCGCAACTTCATCGCGGGCGCCGACATCCGTGAATTCGGCAAGCCGCCCGTGCCGCCGTCGCTGCCCGACGTGTGCGAGCGGATCGAATCGGGTGCCAAGCCGGTCGTGGTCGCGCTGCACGGCGCGACGCTCGGCGGCGGCCTCGAAGTCGCGCTGGCCGCCCATTACCGGCTCGCCGTGCCCGGCGCGAAGCTCGGGCTGCCCGAAGTGACGCTCGGCCTGCTGCCCGGCGCGGGCGGCACGCAGCGCGCGCCGCGCCTGATCGGCGCGAAGGCCGCGCTCGACCTGATGCTGACGGGCCGCCATGCGAGCGCCGACGAAGCGCTCGTGCTCGGCCTCGTCGATCGCATCGCGCACAGCGACGACACGCTCGCCGAAGGGCTCGCCTATGCGCAGGAACTCGTGTCGCTCGGCGCGCCGGTGCGCCGCACGCGCGACGCGCAGGGCCTGGCCGACCGCGCGGCCGCGCAGGCCGCGATCGACGCGGCGCGCGCGGAATTGCCGAAGAAGTCGCGCGGGCTCTTCTCGCCGGCGAAGATCGTCGACGCGGTCGAGGCCGCGCTCACGCAGTCGTTCGACGCCGGGATGAAGTACGAACGCAGCCTGTTCCTGCAATGCATCGACAGCCCGCAGCGTGCGGGCCTCGTGCATGCGTTCTTCGCGGAGCGCGAAGCGGCGAAGGCGCCCGAGGCGCGGCGCGCGAGCGCGCGGCCGGTCGAACGGATCGGCGTGGTCGGCGGCGGCACGATGGGTGCGGGCATCGCGGTCGCGGCGCTCGACGCCGGGCTGCCGGTGACGATGATCGAACGCGACGAAGCGTCGCTCGAGCGCGGCCGTGCGCACGTCGAGAAGGTGTACGACGGCCTCGTCGCGAAAGGACGGATGACGCCGGCCGCGCACGCGGCGCGGCTCGCGCGCTTCAAGGGCAGTACGTCGTACGACGCGCTCGCGCAGGCCGACGTCGTGATCGAGGCCGTGTTCGAGGACATGGCCGTGAAGCAGGCCGTGTTCGCCGAGCTTGCGCGCGTGTGCAAGCCAGGGGCGGTACTCGCGACCAACACGTCGTATCTCGACATCGACGAACTGGCCGCGAGCATCGACCGGCCGGCCGACGTGATCGGCCTGCATTTCTTCTCGCCGGCCAACGTGATGAAGCTGCTCGAGATCGTCGTGCCGGCGCGCGTGAGCGCGGACGTCGTCGCGACCGCGTTCGCGCTGGCGAAGCAACTGAAGAAGACGCCGGTGCGCGCGGGCGTGTGCGACGGCTTCATCGGCAACCGGATCCTCGCCGTCTATCGCACTGCCGCCGACACCCTGATGGAAGACGGCGCGTCGCCGTACCAGATCGATCGCGCGGTGCGCGAATTCGGCTTCCCGATGGGCCCGTTTCAGGTGGTCGATCTCGCGGGCGGCGACATCGGCTGGGCGACCCGCAAGCGCCGCGCGGCGACGCGCGATCCGAACGCGCGCTACGTGGAGATTTCCGACCGGCTGTGCGAGCGCGGCTGGTTCGGGCAGAAGACCGGCCGCGGCTACTACCTGTATCCGGACGGCGCGCGCGTCGGCACGCCCGACCCGGAAGTCGACGCGATCGTCGCGGCAGAGCGTGCGAAGAAGGGCGTCACGCCGCGCACGTTCACCGATGACGAGATCCTGCGCCGCTACCTCGCCGCGATGATCAACGAAGGCGCGAACGTCGTGCACGAGAAGATCGCGCTGCGTCCGCTCGATGTCGACGCGGTGTTCCTGTACGGCTACGGCTTCCCGCGCTATCGCGGCGGCCCGATGCACTATGCGGACACGGTCGGCCTCGCGAACGTGCTCGCCGATATCCGCGCGTTCGCGAACGAAGATCCGCTGTTCTGGAAGCCGTCGCCGCTGCTCGTCGATCTCGTCGCGCGCGGCGCGGATTTCGCGAGCCTGAACCGCATCGACTGAACGCCCACCGCATTCGCCACGGACCCACGATGGACCTTAATTTCACTCCCGAAGAGGAAGCGTTCCGCACGGAAGTGCAGCGCTTCCTGCAAGCCGAACTGCCGGAGCGCATCGCGCGCAAGGTGAAGGGCGGCCTGCACCTGACGCGCGACGACATGCGCAAATGGCATGCGATCCTCAACGCGCGCGGCTGGCTCGCGAGTCACTGGCCGCGCGAATACGGCGGCCCCGGCTGGAGCGTCGCGCAGAAGTTCCTGTTCGACAACGAATGCGCGCTCGCCGGTGCGCCGCGCATCGTGCCGTTCGGCGTGAACATGCTCGGCCCCGTGCTGATCAAGTACGGCAGCGAAGCGCAGAAGCGCCACTGGCTGCCGCGCATCCTCGACGGTACCGACTGGTGGTGCCAGGGCTATTCGGAGCCGGGCGCCGGTTCCGACCTCGCGGCGGTGAAGACGAGCGCGGTGCGGGGTGTGGACGCGCAGGGCGATCACTACGTCGTGAACGGCCAGAAGACATGGACCACGCTCGGCCACTACGCGAACATGATCTTCTGCCTCGTGCGCACCGCGACCGACGTGCGCAAGCAGGAAGGCATCAGCTTCCTGCTGATCGACATGAACACGCCGGGCGTCGAAGTGCGCCCGATCATCACGCTCGACGGCGAGCACGAGGTGAACGAGGTGTTCTTCACCGACGTGCGCGTGCCCGTGGAGAACCTCGTCGGCGAAGAGAACCGCGGCTGGACCTACGCGAAATACCTGCTCACGTACGAGCGCACCAACATCGCCGGGATCGGCTTCTCGACCGCGGCCCTCGACCGGCTGCGCGCGGTCGCCGCGAAGGTCACGAAGAACGGCCGGCCGCTCGCCGACGATCCGTTCTTCGCGGCACGCGTCGCGCGCGTCGAGATCGAGCTCGAAAACATGCGCACGACCAACCTGCGCGTGCTGGCCGCGGTCGCGGGCGGCGGCGTGCCGGGCGCGGAAAGTTCGATGCTGAAGATCCGCGGCACGCAGATCCGCCAGGAGATCACCGCGCTGATGCGCCGCGCGATGGGGCCGTACGCGCAGCCGTTCGTCGACGACGCGCTCGACGCCGATTATGCCGGCGAACCGGTCGGCCCCGGCGAAGCCGCGAGCGCCGCGCAGCAGTATTTCAACAACCGCAAGCTGTCGATCTTCGGCGGCTCGAACGAGATCCAGAAGAACATCATCGCGAAGATGATGCTCGGGCTGTAAGAGGGACGCGACGATGGATTTCCAGCACACAGAAGACCGCCGGATGCTGGCGGACACGTTGAACCGCTTCATCGCCGAACAGTACGCGTTCCCGGTGCGCGACCGCATCGCGCAGTCGGCCGAAGGCTTCGACCGCGCGATGTGGCAGCGCTTCGCCGAACTCGGCACGGTCGGCGCGCTGTTTGCCGAAGCCGACGGCGGCTTCGGCGGCGCGGGCTTCGACATCGCCGTGGTGTTCGAATGCCTCGGACGCGGGCTCGTCGTCGAGCCGTTCCTCGGCGCGCTGCTCGCGGGCCGTGCGCTGGCGCTCGCCGGCGGCGATGCGCATCGCGAGCGGCTCGCCGCGCTGATCGACGGCAGCGCGAGCGCCGCATTCGCGCACGACGAACCGGGCTCGCACTACGAACTGACGACGGTGCGCACGCGCGCCGAACGGTCGGGCGACGGCTGGGTGCTGACGGGCGCGAAGGGCGTCGTCGACCAGGCCGCGCAGGCGGCGTTCTTCGTCGTCAGCGCGCGCGTGTCGGGCAACGACGACGACGCGGCCGGCATCGGCCTGTTCGTCGTGCCGGCCGATGCGCCGGGCGTGTCGCTGCGCGATTACAGGAAGATCGACGGCGGTCGCGCGGCCGAAGTGCGCTTCGAGCGTGTCGCGCTGCCGGCCGATGCCGCGCTCGGCGCGCCGGATGCACTCGACGGCGAAGCGGGCGCCGAACTGCTCGAACGCGTGCTCGGCTACGGGCTGCTCGCGCTGTCGGCGGAAGCGCTCGGCGCGATGGACGTCGCAAAGGCGCACACGCTCGACTACCTGCGCACGCGCAAGCAGTTCGGATTGCCGATCGGCAGCTTCCAGGCGCTGCAGCACCGGATGGCCGACCTGCTGCTCGAAGTCGAGCAGGCGCGCTCGGCGGTGATCAACGCGGCCGCGCAGCTCGATGCGCCGCGCGCGGTGCGCGAGCGCGCGCTCTCGGCGGCGAAATACAGCATCGGCCGGATCGGCACGCTGGTCGCGGAAGAAAGCATCCAGTTGCATGGCGGGATCGGGATGACGTGGGAGCTGCCGCTGTCGCATTACGCGAAGCGTCTCGTGATGATCGATCATCAGCTCGGCGACGAGGATCACCACCTCGCGCGCTACATCGCGCTGTCGAAACAATAAGCGCGGAAAACGCGAATGGAGGAGACGACGATGACGAACGACACGCGCGCGCTGCCGCTGGCCGGCGTGAAAGTGCTCGATTTCTCGCGCGTGCTCGCGGGCCCGTGGTGCGCGATGGTGCTCGCCGATTTCGGCGCGGAAGTGATCAAGGTCGAGCATCCGGCGCGCGGCGACGATACGCGCGACTGGGGGCTGCGGATCGGCGACACCGAGACCACCTATTTCAACAGCGTGAATCGCAGCAAACGGTCGATCTGCGTCGACCTGCAGACGGAAGCCGGCCAGCGCATCGCGCGCGAGCTGGCCGCGCAGGCCGACGTGGTGCTCCACAACTTCAAGTGCGGCGGCGCGGAGAAGCTCGGGCTCGGCTACGACGCGCTGGCCGAACTGAATCCGCGGCTCGTGCATTGCGCGATCTCCGGCTACGACCGCTCGGGCCCGGAGGCCGCGCGGCCCGGCTACGACCTCGTCGTGCAGGGCGAGGCCGGGCTGATGGCGCTGAACGGCGAGGCTGGCCAGCCGCCGCTGAAGTTCGGCGTCGCGGCGGTCGACCTGTTCACCGGCATGTATTCGGCGCAGGCGATCCTCGCCGCGTTGTACGAGCGCCACGCGACCGGGCGCGGGCGGCGCATCGAGATGGCGCTGTTCGACTGCGGGCTGATGATCACCGCGTACTACGGGCTCGACGCGCTGCTGATGGGTGAGGACCCGCCCCGCTACGGCAACGCGCATCCGTCGATCGTGCCGTACGGCGTGTTCGACGCGGCCGACGGCCCGCTCGTGATCACGGTCGGCAACAACACGCAGTTCGCGCGTTTCTGCGATGCGATCGGGCGGCCCGATCTCGCCGCGGACGAACGCTACAGGACCAACCTTGGCCGCTCGGAGAATCGCGCCTGCCTGCTGCCCGAGATTCGCGGCGAACTCGCGCGCCGCTCGCGCGCGACGCTGCTGGCGGCGCTCGCCGAGGCGGGCATTCCGTGCGGCGAAGTGCTCGGATTGCACGAAGCGCTGACGTCCGAACGCGCGACCCGCGCCGGGCTCGTCACGCGGCAGCCGCATCCGGTCGCGGGCGGCGTCGACGTGCTCGCGCCGCCGTACCGCTTCGACGGCGCGCGGCTGCCGGTGCGCGGTGCGCCGCCGGTGCTTGGCGCGGATACGGACGCGGTGCTCGGCGGCTGGCTCGGGATGTCGGCGGAGGACGTCGCGCGGCTGCGGGCGGATCGCGTCGTGTAGATCGCTTGTTCCGCCGCGGCGCGGGCGGTGAGTCGACGCGCGCCGACCATGCCACGCAACACCGCTCGCCATGACGAGCCGGAAATGGAGACACCATGGAGCTTTCCGTCATCGAATCGGTCACGGCGCGCCGCGACTACCAGCAGCTCGTGCGGGCCCGGCGCCGCTTCAGCTTCACGCTGACGGCGCTGATGATCGCCACGTACTACGGCTTCATCCTGCTCGTCGCGCTCGCGCCGCACGTGCTCGCCGCGCCGCTGTACCGCGGCGCGACGACGACGGTCGGGATCGCCGCGGGCGTCGCGATCATCCTGGTCGCGATCGGCCTGACCGCGTGCTACGTGCTGCGCGCGAACCGTGCGTTCGACCGCCGCGTCGACGCGATCCTGCAACGTTCGTGACGGAGCCCGACATGCGATGCATTTCGAGCGCGCCCGGCGCGCTGGCCATCCTCGTTTCCCTCGTTTCCTCCACCGCCCATGCGACCGGCGTTGCCGGCCCGATGCCCGACAAGGTCGAGCTGAACCCCGTCGCGATCGGGATGTTCTTCGCGTTCGTGTTCGCGACGCTCGCGCTCACGCGCTGGGCCGCGCGCCGCACGCGCTCGACGCGCGACTTCTACACGGCCGGCGGCGGCATCACCGGGTTGCAGAACGGGCTCGCGATCGCCGGCGACTACATGTCGGCCGCGTCGTTCCTCGGGCTGTCCGGCATGGTATTCATGTTCGGCTTCGACGGGCTGATCTACTCGATCGGCTTCCTGGTCGGCTGGCCGTTCGTGATGTTCCTGATCGCCGAACCGCTGCGCAACCTCGGCAAGTTCACGTTCGTCGACGTCGTCGCGTACCGCTTCGCGCAGCGGCCGATCCGGCTGCTGACCTCGGCGAACGCGCTGACGATCGTCGTGCTGTACCTGGTCGTGCAGATGGTCGGCGCGGGCAAGCTGATCCAGCTGCTGTTCGGGCTGTCGTACGGCACGGCCGAGCTGATCGTCGGCGTGCTGATGGTCGTCTACGTGTTCTTCGGCGGGATGACCGCGACCACCTGGGTGCAGGTGATCAAGGCCGTGCTGCTGCTGTGCGGCGCGACGCTGCTCGCATTGCTCGCGCTCGGCGAATTCGGCTTCAGCATCGACGCGATGTTCCGTCGCGCGGTGGCCGTGCATCCGGGCGCGCTGTCGATCATGGGGCCCGGCAAGCTGATCCGCGACCCGGCCAACGCGCTGTCGCTCGGCATCGCGCTGATGTTCGGCACGGCCGGCTTCCCGCACATCCTGATGCGCTTCTTCACGGTGCCGAACGCGAGGGAGGCGCGCAAGTCGGTGCTCTACGCGACCGGATTCATCGGCTACTTCTACCTGCTGACCTTCGTGATCGGCTTCTCCGCGATCGTGCTGCTCGCGCAGCATCCGGAATTCTTCCGGCTCGGCGCGAACGGCACGTTCAACCTGACGCACGACCTGCTCGGCGGCTCGAACATGGTCGCGGTGAAGCTCGCGCAGGCGGTGGGCGGCAACTGGTTCTACGGGTTCATCGCGGCCGTCACGTTCGCGACGATCCTCGCGGTGGTCGCGGGGCTGACGCTCGCCGGCGCGACGACGATCTCGCACGACCTGTATGCGCAGATGTGGGCGCGCGGCAAGCCCGACGAACGGCTCGAGATGCGCATCTCTCGCGCGGCGACGATCGGGCTGTCGGCCATTGCGATCGCGCTGTCGATCCTGTTCGAGCACGTGAACGTCGCGTTCATGGTCGGGCTCGTCGCGGCGGTGGCCGCGAGCGCCAATTTCCCGGTGCTCGCGATGTCGATCTTCTGGCGCGGGATGACCACGCGCGGCGCGGTGCTCGGCGGCGGCCTCGGCCTCGTGTCGGCGGTCGCGCTCACGGTGCTGTCGAAGTCGGTGTGGGTCGACGTGCTGCACCATGCGCATGCGCCGGTGTTCCTCGACAACCCGGCGCTGGTGTCGGTGCCGCTCGCGTTCGTCGGGATCGTGGTCGGCTCGCTCGCGGATCGCGGCGAACGCGCACGCCGCGAGCGCGACGCGTTCGCTCGGCAGGAGTTCTATGCGCAGACGGGCGTGCTCGCGAGCCGCGCCGTCCACCATTGATTCATCCGATGAAACGATGCATCCGTCCGGATCGCCGGACGGATATTTTCCGGAAATCCGGAATACCGGATTTCCTTGCCTGCCGCATTATGGGAAATACAATGAAAACAACGGCTTGAGGGGTTCCGGAAACCTGGCATCGACCTTGCGATATAAAGCGCACGGCCATCCCCCGGCCGAACTACTACAGCAAGCAAGGAGACAACCGATGACCACTGCCTTCCTCCCCCTCGGGATGTCCTGAGGCATCGCTTGTTGCGGCACGGCAGCCGCGCGGGCGAGTGACTCCCCTGACATTCGTCCGCGCGCGTGACGCCGTTTCCATCGGCTCATCTACTTCAGCAGGAACCATCGTGAAGAAGAAACCCTTCTACAAAGTGCTCTATGTGCAGGTGATCTTCGCCATCATCGTCGGCGTGATCCTCGGCCACTACTACCCGGCGCTCGCCACCGACATGAAGCCGCTCGGCGACGGCTTCATCAAGCTGATCAAGATGGTGATCGGTCCGATCATCTTCTGTACGGTCGTCACCGGCATCGCCGGCATGGAGGACATGAAGAAGGTGGGCCGCGTCGGCGGCAAGGCGCTGCTGTACTTCGAGATCGTGTCGACCTTCGCGCTGCTGCTCGGCCTCGCGGCCACGCACATCCTGCGTCCGGGCGTCGGCTTCAACATCGATCCGGCGACGCTCGACGGCAAGGCCGTCGCGTCGTACGCGGCGAAGGCGCACGGGCAGTCGACGGTCGACTTCCTGATGCACATCATCCCGAACACGATGGTCGACGCGTTCGCGCAGGGTGAAATCCTGCAGATCCTGCTGATCGCGCTGCTGTTCGGCAGCGTGCTCGCGCACCTCGGCGAGCGCGGCAAGGTCGTGACCGACTTCATCGACGGCCTGACGCGCGTGCTGTTCGGCATCGTGCACATCGTCACGAAGCTGGCCCCGATCGGCGCGTTCGGCGCGATGGCGTTCACGATCGGCAAGTACGGCGTCGGCTCGCTGGTGCCGCTGCTGAAGCTGATCGGCACGTTCTACCTGACGTCGGTCGTGTTCGTGCTGGTCGTGCTCGGCGGGATCGCGCGCGCCACCGGCTTCTCGATCATTCGCTTCGTGTCGTACATCAAGGAAGAGCTGCTGATCGTGCTCGGCACGAGCTCGTCGGAAGCCGCACTGCCGCAGCTGATGGAAAAGCTCGAGAAGGCCGGCTGCTCGCGTTCGGTCGTCGGCCTCGTCGTGCCCACCGGTTATTCGTTCAACCTCGACGGCACCAACATCTACATGACGATGGCCGTGCTGTTCATCGCGCAGGCGACCAACATCGAGCTGACGTGGATGCAGCAGCTCACGCTGCTGGCCGTCGCGATGCTCACGTCGAAGGGCGCGAGCGGCGTGACGGGGGCGGGCTTCATCACGCTCGCCGCGACGCTGGCCGTCGTGCCGACGATCCCGCTGTCGGGCATGGTGCTGATCCTCGGCATCGACCGCTTCATGAGCGAATGCCGTGCGCTGACCAACATCGTCGGCAACGGCGTGGCGACCGTCGTCGTGTCGGCATGGGAGAAGGAGCTCGACCGCAACAAGCTGCGCCAGGCGCTGAAGGGCGGCGGCGAAGTCGCGCCGACCGAGAAGACGGCCGGCGTCTGACCCGATGAACGAGCAGGCGGCGGCACCGCCCGCCGGCCGTGCGGCCCGCGGCGGCCGGGGTATCGATGCGCAGGCCTATGACACAATAGGCGATCCGCATCGCCAGGAAGCCTCGACCGTGACGCGCCGCCTGCTCATCCTCGTCGTGCTCGCCGCCGCGCTCGTCGCGGCATGCGCGCTCACGTGGGCGATCACCTGGCAGCGCGGCGTCGCCGAGCTGCAGCGCAATGCCGCGGTGCGCGTCGATCGCACCACCAACGCGCTCAAGAGCACGCTCGACCGCTACGAATCGCTGCCTTATCTGCTCGGCAGCCATCCGTACGTGCAGGATCTGCTCGCCGAGCCGAAGCGCGGCGACTACACCGCCCGCGTCAACCGCTATCTCGAAGACCTCAACGAACACGCGCACGCGACCGTCACCTACGTGATCGGCGCGGACGGCCTGTGCGTCGCCGCCAGCAACTGGCGCGCGCCCGACAGCTTCGTCGGGATCGAATACCGTTTCCGCCCGTATTTCCTCGACGCGATGAACGGCCGGGTCGGCCGCTTCTTCGGTATCGGCACGATCTCGCGCGATCCCGGCTACTACATCTCGCAGCCCGTGTGGCACGACGGCAAGATCGCGGGCGTCGTCGTCGTGAAGCTCAACCTCGAATGGTTCCAGGGCGCCGATGCGTCCGAGCCGCTCGTCGTCGTGGACGATCACGGTGTCGTGTTCCTGTCGTCGGTGCCCGCGTGGAAGTACCATACGCTGCGCCCGCTCACGGGGCCTGTGGCCGCATCGATCTACGAAACGCGCCAGTACGCGCAGCAACCGGTCACGCCGCTGCCGCTGCGCGTCGAGCAGACGCTCGGCGCCGATGCGGAAATCGTGCGCCTGGGCGCCGGCCGGCGCGCGCCGCGCTTTCTCGCCAGCAAGCGTCGGATCGGCGAGCCCGACTGGCAGCTCGTCACGCTCGCGCCGATCGCGCCGATCGATGCCGATGCGCGCAACGCGACGATCGTCACCGGCTTCGGCTTCGTGTCGGTCGCGCTGCTCGCGTTCTACTGGCGGATGCGCCGCGCCCGCGTGCGCGAGATGATCCGCGGCCGTGCGCTGCTGCAACAGGCGTACGCGGAGCTGAACCGGCGCGTCGAGGAGCGTACGGCCGATTTGTCTGAAGCGAACGAGCAGTTGCAGAAGGAAGTCGGCGACCGGATCCGCGCGGAGCAGGAGCTGCGCGCCGCGCACGACGAACTGATCCAGGCGAGCAAGCTCGCCGCGCTCGGCCAGATGGCGGCCGGCATCACGCATGAACTGAACCAGCCGCTCGCGGCGCTGCGCAGCTTCTCGGACAACACGCGCGTGCTGCTCGATCGCGGCGAACAGGCCGCCGCGCGCGAGAATCTCGAGGCGATCGCCGCGCTCACCGAGCGGATGGGCAAGATCACGAACCAGCTGAAGCTGTTCGTCGGCCGCGCGAAGCCGCGCAACGAGCAGGCGCTCGTCGTGCGCGCGCTGCGCAGCGTGCTGTCGCTGCTCGACGAGCGCCTGCGCGGCGTCGCGCTCACGCTGACGCTGCAGGACGCGACCGTGTCGCCCGCGCAGGACGCGTCGCTCGATCTGGCGCGCGACTATCCGGAACTCGTCGCGCGCTGCGAGGACCTGCGCCTCGAACAGGTGCTGATCAACCTGCTCGGCAACGCGCTCGACGCGGTCGCCGGCGTCGCGGCGCCGGCCATCGAGGTGACGATCGCGGTGTCGGCCGCGACGCTCGCGGTCGAGGTGCGCGACAACGGCTCCGGCATCGCGCCCGATCTGCTGCCGCGCCTGTTCGAGCCGTTCTTCACGACCAAGGAAATGGGGCGCGGGCTCGGGCTGGGCCTTGCGATCTCGTCGTCGATCGCGAGCGACGCGGGCGGCGCGCTGACCGCACGCAACGCCCCGTCGGGCGGCGCGCTGTTCGTCTTGACGCTGCGTCGCGCCCGCACGCATCATCCGGACTCCGTGTCCGAGCCGGCGGGCTCGCATTAGCGCGAGCCCGCCGTAGGCCGCAGACCCGGTCGGCGAACGACCGGCATCAACGAGCGCCGCGCGCGAGCGCTGCGCCTGTCAGGAGCAAGTGACCAAGATGGCCAACCGGCTGCAAGTGATCTATATCGAGGACGATGCGCTCGTGCGCCGGGCGAGCGTGCAGAGCCTTCAACTGGCGGGCTTCGACGTCGCCGGCTTCGAATCGGCCGAGGCGGCCGAGAAGGCGATCGTCGCGGATACCGCCGGCGCGATCGTCAGCGACATCCGGCTGCCCGGCGCGAGCGGGCTCGACGTGCTCGCGCAGTGCCGCGAGCGCGTGCCGGACGTGCCGGTGATCCTCGTCACCGGGCACGGCGACATCTCGATGGCCGTGCAGGCGATGCGCGACGGCGCGTACGACTTCATCGAAAAGCCGTTCGCGGCCGAGCGCCTGATCGAGACGGTGCGCCGTGCGCTCGAGCGCCGCGAGCTCGTGCTCGAGAACCACGCGCTGCGGCGCGAGCTGGCTGGACAGAACGTCGTCGCGCCGCGCATCATCGGCCGCAGCCCCGCGATCGAGCAGGTGCGCAAGCTGATCGCGAACGTCGCGCCGACCGACGCGTCGGTGCTGATCAACGGCGACACGGGCGCCGGCAAGGAGCTGATCGCGCGCAGCCTGCACGAGCTGTCGCCGCGCCACGACAAGCCGTTCATTGCGGTGAATTGCGGCGCGCTGCCCGAGCCGATGTTCGAATCGGAGATGTTCGGCTACGAGCCCGGTGCGTTTACCGGCGCCGCGAAGCGGCGCGTCGGCAAGCTCGAATACGCGTCCGGTGGCACGCTGTTCCTCGACGAAATCGAAAGCATGCCGCTCGCGCTGCAGGTGAAGCTCTTGCGCGTGCTGCAGGACGGCGTGCTCGAGCGGCTCGGCTCGAACCAGCCGATCCGCGTGAACTGCCGCGTGGTCGCAGCCGCGAAGGGCGACATGAGCGAGCTCGTCGCGGCCGGCACGTTCCGGCGCGACCTGCTGTACCGGCTCAACGTCGTGACGATCGCGCTGCCGCCGCTCGCCGAGCGCCGCGAGGACATCGTGCCGCTGTTCGAGCACTTCATGCTCGATGCGGCCGTGCGCTACGGGCGGCCCGCGCCGGTGCTCACCGACCGGCAGCGCGCGAGCCTGATGCAGCGCGACTGGCCGGGCAACGTGCGCGAGCTGCGCAACGCGGCCGACCGCTTCGTGCTCGGCGTGGCCGACATGCCGCCGGAAACGGGCGCCGGCGACGACGCCGACAACGACCAGACGCTGAAGGAGCGCATCGAGCAGTTCGAGCGCGCGGTGATCGCCGAGGCGCTGAACCAGACGGGCGGCGCGGTCGCCGCGACGGCCGACCGGCTGCATGTGGGCAAGGCGACGCTGTACGAGAAGATGAAGCGCTACGGGCTGTCGGCGAAAGGCGAAACCGAGCGCTGAAAAGCAAACGGACCGCAGTGCGGTCCGTTTCGCGGAGCAGGGCGCGGCGTGCGGCCCTGCGAGTCCTGTCGTGCGGCGCTCAGGCCGCGTTGCCGTCGAGCGCCTTCTTGAGCAGCGCGTCGAGTTCCGCGAATTGCGGCGCGCCGACGTAGCGCTTCAGGATCTTGCCGTCCTTGTCGACGACGAAGGTCGTCGGCGTGAGCTGCACGTTGCCGAACTGCTTCGCGACGCTGCCGTCGTCGAGCGCGACCTTGAACGGCAACTGACGCGTCTGCGCGTAGTTCGCGACGTACATCGG
Organism: Burkholderia sp. BCC0398; assembly: GCF_902833245.1. Classification (NCBI taxonomy): domain Bacteria; kingdom Pseudomonadati; phylum Pseudomonadota; class Betaproteobacteria; order Burkholderiales; family Burkholderiaceae; genus Burkholderia; species Burkholderia sp. BCC0398. Next base: position 144,142 of record NZ_CADFEM010000013.1, on the reverse strand, counting down.
CGGATCGTAGTTCATCGCGACCGCGACGAATTCGAGCCCCTGACCCTTGAAGCGATTGTAGGTATCGACCATCTGCGGCATTTCCTGCATGCAGGTCGCGCAGCTCGTCGCCCAGAAGTTCACGAGATAGACCTTGCCTTTCAGGTCGCCGCCGGTCGAGACCTTCTGGCCCGACAGCAGCGTGAAGGTCGCGTCCGGCACGCTGGACTTGCCGTTGAACGCGAAGAAGCCGGCGACGGCGATCGCCGCGACGACGGCGGCCGCGACGAGGTAGCGAACGGGGCCGGTGCTGCGGCGGGCGGGAGGCGTGGTGTTCATCTTGGTGCTCTCGGGGTCGATGACGCGGATCGATGCAAAGGACGTCGAAATTCGGCGCTTATTTTAGCGCGAATGCGGCGTGTGCATCGGCGGCCGCCGCGCATCCCCGTTTCAGGTTCGGTGGATAATCGCCGTTTTGCCTGCCGCGATCCATGCCATGCCGAAGGACGTCACCGATTCGTTGCGCCCCCTTTTTCGCCCGCTGCGGCACTTCGCCGCGCTCGCCTGCGTGAGCGCCGCGCTGGCCGCGTGCTCGCCGTCCTACGACTGGCGCACGCTGCACAACGACGCCGGCTACACGATCGACCTGCCGGCGAAGCCGACCGTCGAGGAGCAGCCGGTCGCGCTCGGCGGCAAGTCGATGCCGATGCGGATGCAGGCCGCGCACGTCGACGGCGCGGTATTCGCGGTCGGCACGCTGACGTTGCCGGACGATCGCGACGACACACGGCGCGCGGCGCTCGACTTCCTGCGCGCGGGACTGTCGCGCAACCTCGAAGGCACGCCGCAGACGGCGTCGGTGCCGGTGCCGCTCGCCGCCGGCGGCGCGGTGAACGGGCTCGAACTGCGCATCGCGGGCGCGGCCGCCGGCGGCGATCGCGCGCGCAAGACGATCGTCGCGCGGCTTGCCGTGCGCGGCCGGCACGCGTACCAGGCCGTCGTGATCGCCGACGGGCCGCTCGCGCAGGAGCAGCTCGACCAGTTTTTCGGCTCGTTCAAACTCGATTGACGGTGGCCGGCGAGGGCGCTCAGACACGCGGTGACAACTGAAAGTTCATTCGCAGCTTTCGACGCTAATCGCCGGATTTTGCGAGAGTTTTTCGACTATCCACAGCGCATGTGGATAACTTTGTTGAAAAGTCGCGCGTATTTCCCGCAAAGCCGCGCCGGACGGCCTTCCGGCTCGTTTGGTCGCCCGTTCGACGTTTGAGAAAAATCAATTAAAACAACAGGATACGAATTCGGTCCGGCAAAGGCCGCGGCGAGCCGCGATCCGGGGCCGGATGAGTGGAATTGTGTATAAGTCAAGTCTTGACAGCCTGATTTTGTCCTCCTCGCGCGCTCACAGTGCCGTCAGCGCACGCCGGTAGCGAATCGCCTCGGCGATCTGCGCGGCCGTCGGCAGCGGGTCGCCGGCCAGGTCGGCGATCGTCCGAGCGACTTTCAGCACGCGGAAATACGCGCGCGCCGACCAGCCGAAGCGCTCGCCGGCCTCGCGCAGCAGCCGCTCGCCCTCGTCGGTCGGCCGGCACAGGTCGTCGGTTTCGCGGCCGCTCAGCATGTGATTCGTCTTGCCCTGCCGCTCGAGTTGCAGCGCCCGCGCCTGTGCGACGCGGGCGGCGACCGCCGCGCTCGGCTCGCCGGGCGCCGTCGCGCGGGTCGCGAGTTCGGCCGGCGACAGCGCGGGCAGGTCGATCTGGATGTCGATGCGGTCGAGCAGCGGCCCCGACAGCTTGCGCAGATAGCGCGCGGCCACGTCCGGCGAGCAGCGGCAGCGCCCGGACGGATCGCCGTGCCAGCCGCACGGGCACGGGTTCATCGCGGCGATCAGCTGGCACGCGGCAGGGAAGTCGGCCTGCTGCGCCGCGCGCGAGATCGTGATGCGGCCGGCTTCGAGCGGCTCACGCAGCATTTCCAGCACGTGCCGGTCGAATTCCGGCAGTTCGTCGAGAAACAGTACGCCGAGGTGCGCGAGCGTGATTTCGCCCGGCTGCGGCGGATTGCGGCCGCCCACCAACGCGGCGGCGCTCGACGAGTGATGCGGCGAACGGAACGGCCGGCGGCGCCACTGCGCGGGCGAGAAGCCGAGCCGGCTCGCGGACAGCAGCGCGGCCGAGGTCAGCGCCTCGTCATCGGTCAGCGGCGGCAGCAGCCCGGCGAGGCGCGCGGCCAGCATCGACTTGCCGGCCCCGGGTGGGCCGACCATCAGCATGTGATGCCCGCCCGCGGCCGCGACTTCCAGCGCACGCCGCGCGCCGCGCTGGCCGACGACGTCCACGAGGTCGGGCGCGGCGGGCGCCGGCAAGCCGTCGAGACAGGGCGCCGCGACCGGCGTGAGCCGTCCGTCCGGCGCATCGGCGAGGTGCGCGCACAGCGCGGGCAGGTCGCGCGCACCGAATACGGTCACGCCCGGCACGAGCGCGGCCTCGGCGGCGCTGTCGAGCGGCAGGTACAGCTCGGGCGGACGCGATGCCGCGACGGACTCGCGCGGTGCGCCGGCATTCAGGCCCGCGCCGCCGACGACGCCCGCGCCGCATGCGTCCGCCCGCCAGTCCCGCGCGGCGCCGCACGCCATCGCGAACGCGCCGCGCATCGGCCGCAGCGCGCCGGTCAGCGACAGCTCGCCCGCGAATTCGCGGCCGGCCAGCGCGTCGGCCGGGATCTGGCCGTTCGCGGCGAGGATGCCGAGCGCGATCGGCAGGTCGAAGCGGCCGGATTCCTTCGGCAGGTCGGCCGGCGCGAGATTGACGGTGATACGGCGCACCGGGAATTCGAATCCGCAGTTCTGCAGCGCGGCGCGTACGCGCTCGCGGCTTTCGCGGACTTCGAGATCGGGCAGCCCGACGATCGAGAACGACGGCAACCCGTTGGCGAGATGGACTTCGACGGTGACGTCCGGCGCGCGGCCGGAAGCGGGCGCGCGACTGCGCACCACGGCGAGCGACATGGCGAGGCTCCTGCATGACAGGCGGCGACGGCCGTTCGGGGCCGCATGCCGCGGGAATCGGAGAAATCGGTGCGCGCTTGCCGGCGTGGCGCGGGGAAAGAACGAGGTGTTGCGAACGACGAACAGCGATGGACTGCGAAGAGCGATGGACTACGAAGAGCGGAGGGTGCAGCGAAGAACGACGGACGACGAAGCGGGGCGGAACGGCTTCGGGTGGCGGGCGCAGGCCGCACGACGCGGCCCGCGCCCGGACCTTGCGGCCGGGTGGGGCGTCAGGCCTGCGGGGCGGCGAGCCTCTGCTCGAGTTCCGCGACGCGCTTTTCGAGTTCCTCGAGCCGCACGCGGGTGCGGGCGAGCACCTGTGCCTGGGTGTCGAATTCCTCGCGCGTGACGAGGTCGAGCTTCGAGAAGCCTTGCGACAGCATGGCCTTCACGTTGCGCTCGACGTCCTTGGCCGGCGAGTTTTTCAGCAAATCGCTGACGCGCGACTGCAGATCGTTGAAAACGTCGCTGGGTTGCTTCATGTGATTCCCCTTCCTTGCACAAAAAATGTGCATCTTCAGTTGCGTACGTGCCCATGATGCACGCATGACCGGAAATGGTGCGCGCGGGGCGCGAATTCCGGGCATGGCGCCCGCATGGGTGAATGGCCCGGCGATCCGGGACGTGCGTGCACTCTAGCAACGATCCTTTCGCCGCGCCAGCAAACCGGCCGATGTTGGCCATTCGGCCGGGCTTCGGCGCCTTACACCGCGGGATATGACCCCGTTCCGGAGCCCTTCGAGACGGTGTTCGGGCCAACATGGCATGCGAGTTGCTGAGAAGAGTCCGTTACAACATTCCAACTCTATTCGACGGGACAACCCAGCGAGAGGACTTCATGAAACTCATTACCGCAATCATCAAGCCGTTCAAGCTCGATGAGACGCGCGAGGCGCTGTCGGCGCTTGGCGTCTCCGGCATCACGGTGACGGAGGTGAAAGGGTTCGGGCGCCAGAAGGGGCATACCGAGCTGTACCGCGGCGCCGAATACGTGGTCGATTTCCTGCCGAAGATGAAGATCGAGGCGGCCGTGTCCGACGATCTCGTCGACCAGGCGGTGGAAGCGATCGAGCGGGCCGCGCGCACGGGCAAGATCGGCGACGGCAAGATCTTCGTCACGCCGATCGAACAAGTGATCCGGATTCGCACCGGGGAGACAGGCGCGGACGCGCTGTAACAGAACAGACAAGACAAGCGACAAGAGGAAACCCAAGATGCGCAAACTTCTGATGTCCCTGCTGATGGCCGGCTCGCTGATCGCGGCCGGCGTCGGTTCCGCGCTCGCGGACGACGCGGCGTCCGCCGCGGCTGGTTCCACCGCGGCTGCTTCGGCACCCGCCGCCACGGCTTCCGACGCATCGGCTGCCGCAGCCCCGGCCGCTTCTGCGCCGGCCGCCGACGCATCCGCCACCGCCGCTGCCGCACCGGCTTCGGGCGCGACCGACGCATCGGCTGCCGCCGCCGCGTCCGCGCCGGCCGCCCCGGCTGCGCCCACCGCCCCGTTCTCGGTCGATTCGTCGAAGATCAGCGCGGGCGACACCGCGTGGATGCTGACGTCCACCGCGCTCGTGCTGTTCATGACGATCCCTGGCCTCGCGCTGTTCTACGCGGGCATGGTCCGCAAGAAGAACGTGCTGGCAACCGTGATGCAGAGCTTCGCGATCACCGCGGTGATCACGGTGCTGTGGACGGTGGTCGGCTACAGCCTCGCGTTCACGCCGGGCAACGGCTTCATTGGCGGCCTGTCGCGCGTGTTCCTGCACGGCATGAACTACATCAAGGGCGACAAGGCGACCACGCTGACCGTCAGCCACCTCGCGTCGACGATTCCGGAATCGGTCTACTTCGTCTACCAGATGACGTTCGCGATCATCACGCCGGCGCTGATCTGCGGCGCGTTCGCCGACCGGATGAAGTTCTCGGCGATGCTCGTGTTCATGACGCTCTGGTCGCTGATCGTCTATGTGCCGATCGCGCACATGGTGTGGGAGCCGAGCGGCTGGCTGTCGGCCGACGGCGTGCTCGACTTCGCGGGCGGCACGGTGGTGCACATCAACGCCGGTATCGCGGGCCTCGTGTCGTGCCTCGTGCTCGGCAAGCGCGTTGGCTACGGCCGCGAATCGATGGCGCCGCACAACCTGGTGCTGACGATGATCGGCGGCTCGATGCTGTGGGTCGGCTGGTTCGGCTTCAACGCGGGTTCCGCGGTCGCGGCCGACGGCCGTGCCGGCTTCGCGATGCTGACGACGCAAGTCGCCACCGCGTGCGCGGCGCTCGGCTGGATGTTCGCCGAGTGGATCGCCAAGGGCAAGCCGTCGGTGCTCGGCATCGTGTCGGGCGCGGTCGCGGGTCTCGTGGCGATCACGCCGGCAGCCGGCTTCGTCGGCGTACCGGGTGCGCTCGTGATCGGCATCGCGGCGGGCGTGATCTGCTTCTGGTCGGCGACGTGGCTCAAGTCGAAGCTCGGCTACGACGATTCGCTCGACGCGTTCGGCGTGCACGGCATCGGCGGGATTCTCGGCGCACTGCTGACCGGCGTATTCGCGGTCAAGGACATCGGCGGCTTCGACGGCAGCCTGCTGCTGCAGGCGAAGGGCGTGCTGATCACGCTGGTCTACAGCGGCGTGCTGAGCTTCGTGCTGCTGAAGCTGATCGACCTGACGATCGGCCTGCGCGTGACGGAAGAGGAAGAGCGCGAAGGTCTCGACGTGATCCTGCACGGCGAGCACGTGGAATAAGTCACACGAATCCATGGCGGGCCGCCGCGCAGACGGCGCCCGCCCCGAATGAGCGCAGCGACTTCGACCCGCCCACCCGGCGGGTTTTTTTTCTCCTGTCACCCACTGCCGTAGCGGATAACCCTTCACGCTATCGGGTCAATAGCCGAAAACTTCCTCGTAACCCTTGCGAAGCCGGGAACAATCCCCAAATGGGCAAGGCAATTGCTCTACAATCTTCATTCTCCCGCTCGCGAGTGATTCATGGTTCCCCACCTCGTTACCGCGTTGAACGGTCCGCTGCTCGAACTCGAGCAGAAGATCCTCGACGCGACGCCTGCGATCGAACGCTGGTTCAGGCTCGAATGGCAGGAACACACGCCGCCGTTCTATTGTTCGGTGGACCTGCGCAATGCCGGCTTCAAGCTGGCGCCCGTCGACGCGAACCTGTTTCCCGGCGCGTTCAACAATCTGCCGTCCGAAGTGCTGCCGCTCGCCGTGCAGGCCGCGATGGCCGCGATCGAGAAGATCTGCCCGGACGCGAAGAATCTGCTCGTGATTCCCGAGCTCCCGACCCGCAACGCGTTCTACCTGGAAAACGTCGCGCGGCTCGCGACGATCATGCGCCAGGCCGGCCTGCACGTGCGCTTCGGTTCGCTCGACCCCGGCATCACCGACATGACGCCGATCACGCTGGCCGACGGCCAGAAGATCGTGCTCGAACCGCTCGAGCGTTCGCAGCGCCGCCTCGGCCTGAAGAATTTCGATCCGTGCTCGATCCTGCTGAACAACGACCTGTCGGCCGGCATCCCGGCCGTGCTGGAAAACCTGCACGAGCAATATCTGCTGCCGCCGCTGCACGCGGGTTGGGCCGTGCGCCGCAAGTCGACGCACTTCGCGTGCTACGACGACGTCGCGAAGAAGTTCGCGAAGATGGTCGGCGTCGATCCGTGGATGGTGAATCCGTATTTCGCGCACGTGGAAGGCGTCGACTGGCAGGCGCATGAAGGCGAGCAGGCGCTCGCCGACGCGATCGACGGCGTGCTGAAGAAGATCGCGCGCAAGTATCGCGAATACGGGATCAGCGAGAAGCCGTACGTCGTCGTGAAGGCCGACGCGGGCACCGCGGGCCGCGGCGTAATGACCGTGCACGACGCGGCCGAGATCGGCCGCATGACGAAGGCCGAGCGCGCGCAGATGGCCGAATCGAAGGCCGGCCTCGCGGTGCGCGACGTGATCGTGCAGGAAGGCGTCTACACGTTCGAGCGCGTCGGCGACGAAGTGGCCGAGCCGGTTGTGTACATGATCGACCGCTACGTGGTCGGCGGCTTCTACCGCACGCACGGCGGCCGCGAGCGCGACCAGAACCTGAACGCGCCCGGCATGCATTACGTGCCGCTCGGCTTCGAGCACACCGCGCTGCCGGATGCAGGCGCCAAGCCGGGCGCCGCGCCGCCGAACCGTTTCTACATGTATGGCGTGGTCGCGCGGCTGTCGCTGATCGCGTCGTCGATCGAACTGGAAAAGACCGACCCCGAAGCCATCCAGGTGTAACGGACCTTCGCTACGTACAGGACCCGCATGGACATTCTTTTTATCGCCGACCCGCTCGAGCGTTTCAAGATCTACAAGGATTCGACCTACGCGATGATGGCGGAGGCCGCCCGGCGCGGGCATGCGGTGTACGCGTGCGAACCGCGCCATCTCGCGTGGACGGGCTCGGCGGTCGAGGCCGACGTGCGGCGCATCACGTTCGTCGGGGAACTGGACGACCTGCATCGCGACACCTGGTTCGAAGCCGGCGCGGTCGACGCGCGCCGTCTCGAATCGTTCGGCGCGGTGCTGATGCGCAAGGATCCGCCGTTCGACATGGAATACGTGACGTCGACGTGGCTGCTCGAGCTGGCCGAGCGCGCCGGCGCACGCGTGTTCAACAAGGCGCAGTCGATCCGCGATCATTCGGAGAAGCTCGCGATCGGCGAGTTTCCGCAGTTCGTCGCGCCGACGCTCGTCACGCGCGACGCGCAGCGTCTGCGCGCGTTCCACGCCGAGCACGGCGACGTGATCCTGAAGCCGCTCGACGGGATGGGCGGGATGGGCGTGTTCCGCGTGAAGCCGGACGGCATGAACCTCGGCTCGATCGTCGAGATGCTGAGCCACGACGGCACGCGCTCGGTGATGGCGCAGAAGTTCATTCCCGAGATCAAGGCCGGCGACAAGCGCATCCTGCTGATCGGCGGCGAGCCGGTGCCGTATTCGCTCGCGCGGATTCCGCAGGGCAGCGAGGTGCGCGGCAATCTGGCCGCGGGCGGGCTCGGCGTCGCGCAGCCGCTCACATCGCGCGATCGCGCGATCGCCGACACGCTGGGGCCGGTGCTCGCGTCGCGCGGGCTGCTGCTGGTCGGGCTCGACGCGATCGGCGACTGGCTGACCGAGGTGAACGTCACGAGCCCGACGTGCTTCCGCGAGATCATGGAGCAGACGGGCTTCGACGTCGCCGCGATGTTCATCGACGCGCTGGAGCGTGCGGCCGCGTAGGCCGCCTCCCGCGCAACTCCGGCGGCGGCCGCGCAGGTCCCCCGTCGCCGGAGCAGCTTGATCGGCCTGCTACAATGCCCGCTTGCCCGGTGCCGTGATCGGCGCACCGAAGGCCCGGCGGTCGGGCCGACACTGTTGCAAGGCTGAACATGAAACGTTCCCCATACTCGCTACGCTCATTGCCCCGCCGCGGGGTATCGGCCCGCCAGGGGCGGCCGGGAGCGATTTGACATGGCCGGGATCCTGATCATCGCGCACGCGCCGCTCGCCACCGCGCTGCGGGACTGCATCGCGCACATCTACGGCGGCGTGCCCGCCCGCATCGGCTGCATCGACGTGATGGCCGACAGCGATCCGGCCCAGGTGATGGCGTTCGCGCACGCGGAACTTGCGCGGCTGCGCGAAGAGAACGGCGTGGTCGTGCTGACCGACATGTACGGCGCGACGCCCGCGAACATCGCGGGCCAGCTCGCGAAGCTCGACAACGTGCGCGTGCTGGCCGGCGTGAACCTGCCGATGCTCGTGCGGGCCGTCTGCTACCGCACCGTGCCGCTCGACAAGCTGGTCGACAAGGCGCTGTCCGGCGGCGCGAAGGGCGTCCACGAGGTGTCGTCCGGCACGCCGCCGCCGCCGAGCGAAACCGGCTGCGGCCAGTGCGCGCCGATTCCGCCCGAACCGCAGCCACGCACCGAATCGCCCTGAGCCTCCGTCTCCGTTTTTCGTTTTAGACCGACCCGCCTGCGCGCGCCGCCGGCGGTCCCGACCGATCCGACCGAGAATCATGCTTCAACAAGAAACCACCATCGTCAATAAATTGGGGCTCCATGCGCGCGCATCGGCCAAGCTTACGCAACTGGCCGGCAACTTCCAGTCGGAAGTCTGGATGACACGCAACGGGCGCAAGATCAATGCGAAGAGCATCATGGGCGTGATGATGCTGGCGGCCGGCATCGGCAGCACCGTGACGATCGAGACCGAAGGTCCCGACGAGCGGGAAGCGATGGACGCGCTGCTGAAGCTGATCGCCGACAAGTTCGGCGAAGGCCAGTGATCGCGACGCGCGATCGTTGCCGTTTCCAGTCGGAATGCCGCGGATGTCGCGGCATTTTTTTCGTCGGAAGCATTGATGCGAAATGCGCAATGCTGCGCTGCATGCAGTCAACAGGGAGTCGCGGAATTTATAATCGCTAACCGGGGTCATAAGCGCATCACAGCAGTGTGCCGCGGCTTTACTTGTACAGAGGAGGTGCGCGTGTCCTTCACGCTGCATGGCATTCCCGTCTCACGAGGTATCGCGATCGGGCGAGCGTACCTGATCGCGCCGGCGGCGCTCGACGTCGCCCATTACCTGATCGAGGTCAACCAGACCGACGCCGAGGTCGAGCGGTTCCGCACGGCGCTCGACGTCGTGCGTCGCGAGCTCGAAGCGCTGCGCGCCGACCTGACCGACGACACGCCGAGCGAAGTCGGCGCATTCATCGACGTCCACACGATGATCCTGAGCGACGAGATGCTCGTGCAGGAAACCATCGACCTGATCCGCACGCGCCGCTACAACGTCGAATGGGCGCTGACCGAGCAGCTCGAACTGCTCACGCGCCATTTCGACGACATCGAGGACGAATACCTGCGCGAGCGCAAGGCTGACATCGAGCAGGTGGTCGAGCGTGTGCTGAAGGCGCTCGCCGGCGCGCCGTCCGCGTCGCAGGCGCTCGATCGCGCGGCCCGCAACGGCACGAACGAGATGATCGTCGTCGCGCACGACATCGCGCCGGCCGACATGATGCAGTTCAAGACGCAGTCGTTCCAGGCGTTCGTCACCGATCTCGGCGGCCGCACGTCGCACACGGCGATCGTCGCGCGCAGCCTCGGCATTCCGGCCGCGGTCGGCGTCCAGCATGCGAGTTCGCTGATCCGCCAGGACGACCTGATCATCGTCGATGGCGACCAGGGCATCGTGATCGTCGATCCGGCGCCGATCGTCCTCGAGGAATACTCGTATCGCCAGTCCGAGAAGCTCCTCGAGCAACGCAAGCTGCAGCGCCTGAAGTTTTCGCCGACGCAAACCTTGTGCGGCACGAAGATCGACCTGTACGCGAACATCGAGTTGCCCGACGACGCGAAGGCGGCCGTCGAGGCCGGCGCGGTCGGCGTTGGTCTGTTTCGCTCCGAGTTCCTGTTCATGCATCAGAAGGCGATGCCGGAAGAGGAGGAGCAGTTCGCCGCATACAAGCGCGCCGTCGAGTGGATGAAGGGCATGCCGGTGACGATCCGCACGATCGACGTCGGCGCCGACAAACCGCTCGAGGCGCTCGACGAAGGCTACGAAACGGCGCCGAACCCGGCGCTCGGGCTGCGCGCGATCCGCTGGAGCCTGTCCGAGCCGCAGATGTTCCTCACGCAGTTGCGCGCGATCCTGCGCGCGTCCGCGTTCGGCCAGGTGAAGATCCTGATCCCGATGCTCGCGCATGCGCAGGAGATCGACCAGACGCTCGACCTGATCCGCGAGGCGAAACGCCAGCTCGACGACGCGGGGCTCGCATACGATCCGAACGTGCGCCTCGGCGCGATGATCGAGATTCCGGCCGCGGCGATCGCGCTGCCGCTGTTCCTGAAGCGCTTCGATTTCCTGTCGATCGGCACGAACGACCTGATCCAGTACACGCTCGCGATCGATCGCGCCGACAACGCGGTCGCGCACCTGTACGACCCGCTGCATCCGGCCGTGCTGCACCTGATCGCGTACACGTTGCGCGAGGCGAAGCGCGCGGGCGTGTCGGTGTCGGTGTGCGGGGAGATGGCGGGCGACCCGGCGCTCACGCGCCTGTTGCTCGGGATGGGGCTCACCGAGTTCTCGATGCACCCGAGCCAGTTGCTCGTCGTGAAGCAGGAGATCCTGCGCGCGCACCTGAAGGCGCTCGAGAAGCCGACGGCCGACGTGCTGGCCGCGTTCGAGCCGGAAGAAGTGCAGGCGGCGCTGCAGCGGCTGTCGGTCGCCGAGCCGCGCGCGGATGCGGCCGCGTAGGCGTTTTCGCCGCCGCTAACGGTAGAGAAGTGTCACGCATGCGCGCTCTGGCGCATGCCCGTCGCGCGTCAGTGCCGGCCCCCGCACACGGGGCAGTCGGCCTGGCGCGCGATCTTCATCGTCGTCCATTCCATTCGCAGCGAATCGAGCATCATCAGCCGCCCGCTGAGCGTCTTGCCGATGCCGCCGATCACGCGCAGCGCCTCGGCCGCCTGCATCGCGCCGATGATCCCGACGGTCGGCGCGAACACGCCCATCGTCGCGCACGCGACTTCCTCGAACGGCTGGTCTTCCGGGAACACGCACGCATAGCAGGGCGCGGCTGCGTCGCGGAAATCGAACGTGCTGATCTGGCCGTCGAAGCGCAGGGCGGCGCCCGACACGAGCGGCACGCCGTGCGCGACGCATGCGCGGTTGATCGCATGCCGCGTCGCGAAGTTGTCGGTGCAGTCGAGCACGACGCTCGCGTGCGGCACGTGCGCATCGAGCCACGCGTCGTCGACGCGCGCCGCGACCGCGTTCACCGTCACCTCGGGATTCAGCTGCGCGAGCGCGTCGCGCCCCGATTCGACCTTGCTGCGGCCGACCGACGCCGTCCCGTGCAGGATCTGCCGCTGCAGGTTCGTGAGGTCGACCGTATCGGCGTCGACGAGCGTGAGCGTGCCGACCCCCGACGCCGCGAGATACATCGCGGCCGGCGAGCCGAGGCCGCCCGCGCCGACGACGATCGCATGCGCATCGAGAAAGCGCTGTTGCGCATCGATGCCGATTTCGTCGACGAGGATGTGGCGGGAATAGCGAAGGAGTTGATCGTCGTTCATGGGGAATCGTGAGCGAGGCGGGCGGACGTTCGTTATTTTAGGCGCGCATGAAAAACGGGCCATCGCGGTCTTCCCGCGATGGCCCGTTGGATGCCGCCCGGCGCTTACTGCGGCGCCGACGCGGGCTTCGGTGCGGAAGCCGGCTTCGCGGCGCTCGCGCCCGATGCCTTCGCCGCCGTGGCGGCCTTGGCGGCCGGGCCCTTCGTCGTGCTCTCGGCGAGCAGCGACTTCGACGCCTGGACCGGCTTGCCTTCGAGCTTGTTGAGCGCCTGCTGCATCATGAAGTCGTCGGCGCTGCCGAACTCGATCGGCTTGCGATCGCGATCCTTCTGGCGTTGCTCCGGCGTCTTCTTGTCGTTCTGCTCCTCGAGAATGCGCAGCTGATCCAGCCGGCGCTGCTCGCGCTCTTCCTGTTCCTTCTTCTCGTTCGGGTCCTGCGTGTTCGCGAGGTGGTTCGTGTAGTCGACCTCGCGCGTCACGAGCACGTCGTCCGGATCGCCGTCCGCGTACTGATCGACCGGCACGTCCGGCGTGATGCCCTTGTTCTGGATCGAACGGCCGCTCGGCGTGTAGTAGTACGCGGTGGTCAGGCGCAGCGCGGTGTCGGCCGTCATCGGGCGGACCGTCTGCACCGAACCCTTGCCGAACGTCGTCTTGCCCATGATCTGCGCGCGCTTCGAATCCTGCAGCGCACCGGCGACGATTTCCGACGCGGACGCCGAATACGCGTTCGTCAGCACGATCATCGGCACGGTCTTGAAGACCGGCGGCAGGTTCTTCAGCGGATCGCCGTCGAAGGACGGCAGGCGATAGTTGTCGTACGTATCGCGGTAGACCTGCTTCGAATCGGGGATCTGGCCGTTGGTCGACACGACGACCGAGTCGGGCGGCAGGAACGCGCCGGCCACGCCGACCGCGCTCTGCAGCAGGCCGCCGCCGTTGTTGCGCAGGTCGAGGATCAGGCCCTTCAGGTTCGGCTGCTGGCGCGCGATGTCCTGCAGCTTCTGCGCGAGATCGGGTGTCGTGCGCTCCTGGAAGCTCGTGATGCGGACGTACGCGTAGCCCGGATCGAGCATCTTCATCTTCACGCTCTGGACCTTGATGATCGCGCGCGTGACGGTGACCGGGAACGTGCGGTCGTCGCTCTTGCGGAAGATCGTCAGCGTGACCTTGGTGCCCGGCTCGCCGCGCATCTGCTTGACGGCCTTGTCGAGCGTCATGCCGCGCACCGGCTTGTCGTTGATGCGCGTGATCAGGTCGCCCGGACGGATGCCGGCGCGGAACGCGGGCGTATCCTCGATCGGCGAGATCACCTTGACGAGGCCGTCTTCCTGCGAGATCTCGATGCCGAGGCCCGCGAAGCGGCCCTTCGTCTGCTCCTGCAGTTCGTCATAGTCGGTCTTGTCGAGGAACGACGAGTGCGGGTCGAGGCTCGACACCATGCCCTTGATCGCGGCCGTCAGCAGCTTCTTGTCGTCGACCGGTTCGACGTACTCGCGCTTGATCTGCCCGAATACTTCCGCGAACAGGCGGAGCTGGTCGAGGGGAAGCGGCGCCGTGGCGGTCTGCTCGGCCGATGCGGAAACCTGCAGCGTGGCGAACACGCCCGTGGCGAGGCCCGCGGCAATCAGGCCGATGTTCTTCAAATTCATTCGCATAGAGAGTCTGGTGCGGTCGGGAAGCGCGTGGCGGTAGCGGGGATGTAGCGGACAAGTATAACTGTTCGTCCGATTACTCAGTGGAACGGCGCGAAAAGCGTCGAAAAGGCCGCTGAGGGCCCGGCCGGGGCGCCGCCGGGCGCGCTGCGGGGTTCGAAAGCGGATTCGACCGCGGCAGGGCCGGGAAGGTTCGCGCGGCGTGCGGGCCGAGGCCGGGCCCGGCGCCGCGCCGGGCGTCAGCCCGCCTTGCCCTGCTTCGCGACGGCGGCCTGCGCCTGCGCGATCGCGTCCGCGTCGCCGAGGTAGTAGTGCTTGATCGGCTTCAGGTTCTCGTCGAGTTCATACACGAGCGGTACGCCGTTCGGGATGTTCAGGCCGACGATGTCGCTGTCCGAGATGCCGTCGAGGTACTTGATCAGCGCGCGCAGCGAGTTGCCGTGCGCGGCGATCAGCACTTGCTTGCCGGCGCGCACCGCCGGCGCGATCGACTCGTTCCACAGCGGCAGCACGCGCGCGACCGTGTCCTTCAGGCATTCGGTGAGCGGCAGCTGCTCGCGCGGCACCTTCGCGTAGCGCGGATCGTTGAACGGCGCGCGCTCGTCGGTCGGCTCGAGCGCGGGCGGCGGCGTGTCGTAGCTGCGGCGCCACACGAGCACCTGCTCGTCGCCGAACTTCGCGGCCGTTTCCGCCTTGTTGAGGCCCGACAGCGCGCCGTAGTGGCGCTCGTTCAGGCGCCACGAATGGACGACCGGCAGGTACATCAGGTCCATCTTGTCCTGCACGTGCCACAGCGTGCGGATCGCGCGCTTGAGCACCGACGTGTACGCGATGTCGAACGTGTAGCCGGCCTCCTTGAGCAATTCGCCGGCCTGGTAGGCCTCGTTGCGACCCTGTTCGGTCAGGTCGACGTCGACCCAGCCGGTGAAGCGGTTTTCCTTGTTCCACGTCGATTCGCCGTGGCGGATGAGAACGAGTTTGTACATGGATCTTGCGGTCGGTAGTGAGAGGGAAGCGGGGCGCGTCGCGCGGCGCCCGGACCGGGCCCGCCATCGCGCAAGGCGGTTATTTTATAATGGCCGGATTGTCCTCATCCGATTTCTCTTTTTCCGGCGACATTCCGTGACGTTCTTTACCAATTACACGAACCTGGCCCTTATCGCGATCCTGCTGGTTTCCGGCGGCCTGCTGGCATGGCCGGCCCTGCGCCGTGGCCGCGGCGGCCTGTCGGCCGCGGAGGCGACGCAGCTCATCAATCGCCGCAACGCGGTCGTGATCGACCTGCGCACCGCGTCCGATTTCGCCGCCGGCCATCTGCCGTCGGCGCGTCAGGTCGCGGCGGGCGAGATCGGCGCGAAAATTGCGCAGGTCGCGAAGAACAAGAGCACCCCGGTGCTGCTCGTCTGCCAGAACGGCCAGCAGTCGCAGAAGGCGGCGCGCGAGGTCGAGGCGGCGGGTTACGCCGAGGTGCACGTGCTCGAGGGCGGCGTGGCCGCCTGGCAGCAGGCCGGGATGCCGGTCGTCAAACAAGGAGTGGCGAAGTGAACAAGGTTTTGATGTACAGCACGCAGGTGTGTCCGTATTGCATGCAGGCCGAGCGCCTGCTGAAGCTGCGCGGCGTCGAGCAGATCGAGAAGGTGCTGATCGATCGCGATCCGGCCCGCCGCGAGGAAATGATGACGCGCACGGGGCGCCGCACGGTGCCGCAGATCTATATCGGCGACACGCACGTCGGCGGTTACGACGATCTGTCGAAGCTCGACCGCGAAGGCGGCCTCGTGCCGCTTCTGCAAGCGGCCTGATTAGGGCAGAATGGCCGCCGGCCGCGCCGCGGGCTTGGGCGCGCAGGATTCATCCGTGGCGGCCGGCGAACAGCCGGGCCGCCCCGTCACCACTTTTAGGGAAACACCATGTCCGACGTCGAAAACCAACCGTTCTTCAACATCCAGCGCGTCTACCTGAAGGATATGTCGCTCGAGCAGCCGAATTCGCCGGCGATCTTCCTCGAGCAGGACATGCCGTCGGTTGAAGTCGAAGTCGACGTCAAGGCCGACCGCCTCGCGGAAAGCGTGTTCGAAGTCGTCGTGTCGGGTACCATCACCGCGAAGGTGAAGGACAAGGTCGCGTTCCTGATCGAAGCGAAGCAGGCGGGCATTTTCGACATCCGCAACATTCCGGACGAACAGCTCGATCCGCTCGTCGGCATCGCGTGCCCGACGATCCTGTTCCCGTACCTGCGCTCGAACATCGCCGACGCGATCACGCGCGCCGGCTTCCCGCCGATCCACCTCGCGGAAATCAACTTCCAGGCGCTGTACGAGCAGCGTCTCGCGCAGCTTCAGCAGCAGGCCGGCGCGGCAGGTGCACCGAACGGCGCGCCGAATGGCACGACGCTGAACTGACGTTTCGCTCGGACCGGTGCTGGGTATGAAAGTAGCCGTTCTCGGCGCCGGTGCCTGGGGCACCGCGCTCGCGGGCCATCTGGCCGCGCGGCACGATACGCTTCTGTGGGCGCGCGACGCCGCGCTCATCGCCGGGCTGCAGGCCCGGCACGAAAATTCCCGCTATCTCGACGGCATCGCGCTGCCCGACGCGCTGCGCTACGACGCCGATCTCGGCGCCGCGCTCGCGCATGGCGCCGCGGACGACGCGCTGTGCGTGATCGCCGCGCCGGTGGCCGGGCTGCGCACGCTGTGTCACGCGATGCGCGACGCGGGCTGCGTGCCCGCGCACGTCGTCTGGGTCTGCAAGGGCTTCGAGGCCGACACGCATCTGCTGCCGCATCAGGTGATCGCGGCCGAGCTGCCCGAACAGCAGAGCAACGGCGTGCTGTCGGGGCCGAGCTTCGCGCGCGAGGTCGGTCAGTCGCTGCCCGTCGCGTTGACGGTGGCGAGCGCGTCGGCCGAATGCCGCGAGCGCACGCTTGCCGCGTTCCATCACGGCGC
Organism: Burkholderia sp. BCC0398; assembly: GCF_902833245.1. NCBI lineage: Bacteria > Pseudomonadati > Pseudomonadota > Betaproteobacteria > Burkholderiales > Burkholderiaceae > Burkholderia > Burkholderia sp. BCC0398. The sequence continues at coordinate 127,413 of NZ_CADFEM010000013.1, read as the reverse complement.
GATGCGGATCTATACGGGCGACGACGTGGTCGGCGTCGAGGTCGGCGGCGCGGTGAAGAACGTGCTGGCGATCGCGACCGGCATTTCCGACGGCCTCGGCCTCGGGCTGAACGCGCGCGCCGCGCTGATCACGCGCGGCCTCGCGGAAATGTCGCGGCTCGGCGTGGCGCTCGGCGGCCGCGCGGAAACCTTCACGGGCCTCACGGGCCTCGGCGACCTGATCCTGACCGCGACGGGCGACCTGTCGCGCAACCGCACGGTGGGCCTGCAACTGGCGGCCGGCCGCACGCTGAACGACGTCCTCGGCGCGCTCGGCCACGTGGCCGAAGGCGTGCGCTGCGCGCAGGCCGTGCTGGCGCTCGCGCGCGCGCAGTCGATCGACATGCCGATCACGCAAGCCGTGTGCGGCGTGCTGTTCGACGGGATCGCGCCGCGCGACGCCGTCAGCGGCCTGCTGCGCCGCGACGCGCGCGCCGAGTAGCACGGGCCGCGATCGCCCGGCACGATTGCGCCGGGCGCGCGGCGCCAAAGCGGACTACGCTTGAATCGTCTCCGGCGTTCCGCGAGGGTGTCATGCTGCAGATCCATTCCACCACGCTCGATGCGCAACGCGTCGACATCACGACGCTCGACGTCGATGCGATCGTCAACGCGGCGAACGGCTCGCTGCTCGGCGGGGGCGGCGTCGACGGCGCGATCCACCGCGCGGCCGGCCCCGGCCTGCTCGCCGAGTGCCGCACGCTCGGCGGCTGCGACACCGGCGACGCGAAGCTCACGCGCGGCCACGGGTTGCCTGCGCGCTACGTGATCCACGCGGTGGGGCCGGTCTGGTACGGCGGCGCACGCGGCGAAGCCGATCTGCTCGCGTCGTGCTACCGGCGCGCGATCGAACTGGCCGAAGAAGTCGCCGCGACGTCGATCGCGTTTCCGGCGATCAGTTGCGGTATTTATCGCTATCCGGCCGGCGAGGCCGTCGACATTGCAGTCGGCACCGTCGCCGAAATGCTGCCGCAGGCGCCGAGCCTCGCACGCGTGATATTCGCGTGCTTTTCCCCCGACATTTACGACCTGTACTGCGCGCGGCTCGCGCGAACCTGACGCCTTCAGCGCCGCGGGGCGCGTCCGGCGCGCGTCAGGCGCCGCCCTCGAAGCCGGCCTGGCGCCACGCCTCGAACACGACCACCGCGACCGTGTTCGACAGGTTCAGGCTGCGGTTGTCCGGCCGCATCGGCAGGCGCACGCGCTGTTCGTTCGGGAAGCGTTCGAGCAGCTCGGCGGGCAGGCCGCGCGTTTCCGAGCCGAACACGAACCAGTCGCCGGGCAGGAACGCGTGATCGTGGAAGCGGCCCGAGCCGCGCGTCGTGAACGCAAATATCCGCGCGGGATCGGGCACTTCGGCGGCGACGAACGCGTCCCAGTCGCGGTGCACGCGCATCTGCGCATACTCGTGATAGTCGAGGCCGGCGCGACGCATCCGCGCGTCGTCGAGCGGAAAGCCGAGCGGCTCGATCAGGTGCAGGTGCGCGCCGGTGTTCGCGCACAGGCGGATCACGTTGCCGGTGTTCGGCGGAATTTCGGGGGCGACGAGGACGACGTTGAACATGTTTCGGTTTGGCTGGGCCGACGGGGCCGCGCGATGCGCGCGGGTTCCCGGCCGGCCGGTTCGTGACGGCCGCCTGCGGGCGGCCGGCCTCTCTATCTAATTAATCCCTGGCGGTGCGCAGCGCAACCAGATTCGTCACGCGCACGGCGCCCGCCGCCTTCAGCGCCTGCGCGGCCGCCGCGAGCGTCGCGCCGGACGTCATCACGTCGTCGACGAGCGCGACGTGGCGGCCGGCGACGCCGCCTGCCACCGCGAAAGCCGCCATCACGTTGTCGCGCCGTGCGTGCCGGTCGAGCCGCGACTGCGGCGCGGTGTCGGCGACGCGCGCGAGCAAGGCTGCGTCCGCCGGCACGCGGAGCCGGCGCGCGAGCGGACGCGCGATCGCCCACGCCTGGTTGTAGCCGCGCGCGACGAGTCGCCGGTGCGACAACGGCACCGGCGCGACGAGATCGAAGCCGCTCGCGCCGCGCGTATCGTCGACCAGCCGCGCCAGCCGGGCCGCGAATTCGCCGCCGAGCGCGAGCCGTGCGTGAAACTTCAGGCCGCGCGCGAGTTCGTCGAGCGGCGCGCGGTAATCGGCGAGCGCGAGCGTCGCGTCGAACGGCGGTGGCGCGGTGCAGCACGTTTCGCACCGGTACGCGGACGTGCTACCGACGCCGCTGCGACCGCCGCCGCGTGACCGCGCGTGCCCGACACCGAGCGGCACCGCGCAAACCTCGCAGCGCAGCCGCGCTTCATTCCAGTACGCGGCATCGCAGGCGCCGCAAATCACCGCGTGTGACAAATTGCCGCACAATGCACAGCGATTCGGCAGCGTGACCGCGGCGACGCGCACGACCAGCGCGCGAACCTGCGACAAAACGACGCGCATCGTGCGCTCGGCGGAACCGCGGACCATCGCAACACTCCTGGCATGCCGCCTCAATGAAGCTTGCGAGGCGAGCGAGTATACTTCGGGCTCTTCGCCAGTGTGCCCGACATGTCCCCAGCTTCGACTTCCACCGGCCGTCCGGCCAATGACGCCAGGCGCCTGCGGCGGATCTTCGACCGCCGTGCCGCCACGTTCGACGCGGTTGCGTTCCTGCCGCGCGAGATCGCGCAGCGGATGAACGAGCGCCTCGAATACATCAAGGTGAGCCCCGCGGCCGTGCTGGACGCGGGCTGCGGCCCGGGCGACGACCTGCCGGCGCTGCGCGCGCGCTTTCCGGAAGCGCCGGTGTTCGGCGTGGACCTGTCCGGCGCGATGCTCGCGCGGGCCGGTCAGCGCGAGGTCGAGCAGACCACCTGGCGCCGCTGGCTGCCGGCGTCGCTCGGCCGGGCGCTGGGCCAGCGCGGCCCGCGCGTCGCGCAGGCCGACTTCGCCGCGCTGCCGTTTGCCGGCGGCGCGTTCGACCTGATCTGGTCGAATCTCGCGCTCCACTGGCATTCGCGTCCCGATACCGTCTTCCCCGAATGGCAGCGCGTGCTGCGCGTCAATGGGCTGCTGATGTTCAGCACGCTCGGCCCCGACACGCTGCGCGAGCTGCGCGCGGCCTGCGCGGACGCCGAAGCGGCGCTCGGCGTCGCGCCGCCCGCCGCGCGCGTGATCGATTTCGTCGACATGCACGACCTCGGCGACATGCTCGTCGAGAGCGGCTTCGAAATTCCCGTGATGGACCAGGAAGTGCTGACCGTCACCTACCAATCCCCCGATACGCTGCTCGCCGACGTGCGCCGCTGGGGCGCCTATCCGTTCGAGCGCACGGCGCCGCAGCATGCGACGCGGCGCTTTCGCGCGGCGCTCGGCGATGCGCTCGACGCGCGCCGGCGCGAGGACGGCACGATCCCGCTCACGTTCGAGGTGATCTACGGCCACGCATGGAAGGCCGTGCCGCGCACGACCGCGGAAGGGCACGGGATCGTGCGCATCGAGGACATCGGCAAGGGGCGTCCGAAGAATCGGTAAAGCGGTAAAGAGGGGTTTTGTTATGTCCGAAATTAGCGGCGCAAAGCGGGGTCGAATTGGCGGCAAAAACGGCCGGAAAGCTTGTCGCGCTTGGCTTGGCGGGCGATAGGCGCTTGCTTGTGGATGCCATTGAACCCGCCTATAATGCGTCAGCTTGTCGTCCCGGGGTCCCCGCAATACGGGGCGACGAGTCCGATGCAGGCATGCATCGCATGCCATTCGCGTGAGGCGGCGATGGAAGCAGCGAGCGTTTTGGCGAAGACGGCGGACAGCGAACCGGTCCTCGAAGACTGGCTGATGAAACGCAACTGTTCGGTGTCGCCACGCCAGTTCGTGCTGTTTTATGCGTCGCTCGCGGGCTTCTCGCTGGCGATCGCGGCGTTGCTGATGTGGAGAGGGGCCTGGCTCGTCATGCCCTTCACCGGCATCGAGCTGCTGGCGGTGGGTGTCGCATTTGCGATCTATGCTCGCCATGCGGTCGATTACGAGCGCATCAGGCTGTTTCCGCACCGGCTCGTGATCGAGCGGATGGATGCGGAGCGGCTCACGCAGATCGAATTCAACCCGCGCTGGGTGCGGGTCGAGCCGGGTGCGACGCCACGCGATCCGATTCGACTGGTATCGCGCGGGCTGACCGTCGTAATCGGGCAGCATCTCGCGCAGTACAAGCGTGCGCAGTTCGCCGACGAACTGCGCGTGTCGCTCAGGCGCTGCGGCTGACGAGGCGCAGTCATCGGCCGGAACGGGCCGGTGCTTGCGACGGGGGAGGGTTTGAATGGAAATTTTGGGTAAGGATGCTATGAAAACAATCAAGCGAGCCCTCGCGGGCGTGCTGGCATGCAGCGGATTGCTCTTTGCCGGTGCGGCCCTGGCGGTCGGTGATAGCCCGGGCGGCCCCCGTGTCAACGAGATCAACTTTCAGCCGCCTGTCACGAAGATCGCCGAGGAGCTCTACGATCTCCACACGATGATGCTGATCCTGTGTACGGTGATCTTCGTCGGCGTGTTCGGCGTGATGTTCTATTCGATCTTCGCGCACCGCAAATCCAAGGGCCACAAGGCCGCCAATTTCCATGAAAGCACGACCGTCGAGATCATCTGGACGATCGTGCCGTTCGTCATCGTCGTGCTGATGGCGCTGCCGGCGACGAAGGCCGTCGTCGCGATGAAGGACACGACGAACGCCGATCTCACGATCAAGGTCACCGGCTACCAGTGGAAGTGGGGCTACGACTACGTGAAGGGCCCGGGCGAGGGCATCGGCTTCCTGTCGACGCTGACCACCCCGCGCGACGAAGTGATGGGCAAGAAGCCGATCACCGACACCTATCTGCAGGAAGTCGACAATCCGCTCGTCGTGCCGGTCAACAAGAAGATCCGCATCATCACGACCGCGAACGACGTCGTCCACTCGTGGTACGTGCCCGCGTTCGGCGTGAAGCAGGATGCGATCCCCGGCTTCGTGCGCGACACGTGGTTCAAGGCCGACAAGGTCGGCACGTTCCGCGGTTTCTGTACCGAGCTGTGCGGCAAGGAACACGCGTACATGCCGGTCGTAGTCGAAGTCCTGTCGGACGACGACTACGCGAAGTGGGTCACCGCGCAGAAGGCGAAGCTGGCCGGCGCGGCGGTCGATCCGAACAAGGTCTACACGATGGCCGAACTCGTCGCGCACGGCGAGGAAGTCTACAAGGCGAACTGCGCGGCCTGCCACCAGGTGAACGGCAAGGGCCTCGGCGCATTCCCGGCGATGGACGGCAGCCCGATCGTGAACGGCCCGATCGCCGCGCACGTCGAGCGCGTGCTGCACGGCAAGGGCGCGATGCCGTCGTGGGCGTCGCTGTCGGACCTCGACATCGCTTCGGTCGTCACGTACGAACGCAACTCGTGGGGCAACCACAAGAACGACCTGCTGCAGCCGAAGCAAGTGGCCGACGCACGCAACGGCAAGCTGCCGGAAGACACGGCAGGCGCGGCGACGGCAACGGCCCCGGCCGAAGCGGCTTCGGCGCCGGCGCAAGCCGCGTCGGGCGCCGAGCAGCCGGCGGCAGCGGCATCGGCCGCGCTGTCGACGATCTACTTCGAGACGGGCAAGAGCGTGCTGCCGGCCGACGCGAAGGCGGCGATCGCCGCCGCGGCCGACTATGCGAAGGCGCATCCGGACGCGAAGCTCGCGCTGTCGGGCTTCACCGACAAGACGGGCTCGGCCGACGCGAACGCCGAACTGGCGAAGCATCGGGCGCAGGCCGTGCGCGATGCGCTGAAGGCAGCAGGCGTGGCGGAAGACCACATTATTCTCAAAAAGCCGGAAACGATCACGGGCGGGGCTGACGCGAAGGAAGCCCGGCGTGTCGAGATCGGCCCGGCGGCTTGACGTGTCGCTGAGTTAGTCGACGTATTCGCATTAGGAGATTCTCATGTCTAGCATCGGGCACGACGTAGCCGCGGACCACGCGCACGACGACCACGCGCACGAAGCCCCGCACGGCTGGCGTCGCTGGCTGTTCGCCACCAACCACAAGGACATCGGTACGCTGTACCTGCTGTTCTCGTTCATCATGTTCCTGTCGGGCGGCGTGATGGCGCTCGGCATCCGTGCCGAGCTGTTCGAGCCGGGCCTGCAGATCATGCGTCCGGAGTTCTTCAACGAACTCACGACGATGCACGGCCTGATCATGGTGTTCGGCGCGATCATGCCGGCGTTCGTCGGCTTCGCGAACTGGATGATTCCGCTGCAGATCGGCGCATCCGACATGGCGTTCGCGCGGATGAACAACTTCAGCTTCTGGCTGCTGCCGGTCGCGGCCGTGCTGCTGGTCGGCTCGTTCTTCGCGCCGGGCGGCGCGACGGCCGCCGGCTGGACGCTGTACGCACCGCTGTCGACGCAGATGGGCCCGGGCATGGACTTCGCGATCTTCGCGGTCCACATCATGGGCGCGTCGTCGATCATGGGCGGGATCAACATCGTCGTGACGATCCTGAACATGCGCGCACCGGGCATGACGCTGATGAAGATGCCGATGTTCGCGTGGACGTGGCTGATCACCGCGTACCTGCTGATCGCCGTGATGCCGGTTCTGGCAGGCGCGATCACGATGGTGCTGTTCGACCGCCACTTCGGCACGTCGTTCTTCAACGCGGCAGGCGGCGGCGACCCGGTGATGTACCAGCACATCTTCTGGTTCTTCGGCCACCCCGAGGTGTACATCATGATTCTGCCGGCGTTCGGGATCGTGTCGCAGGTGATCCCGGCGTTCGCACGCAAGACGCTGTTCGGCTATAGCTCGATGGTGTACGCGACGGCGTCGATCGCGATCCTGTCGTTCATGGTCTGGGCGCACCACATGTTCGCGACGGGCATGCCGGTCACCGGCCAGCTGTTCTTCATGTACGCGACGATGCTGATCGCGGTGCCGACGGGCGTGAAGGTGTTCAACTGGCTCGCGACGATGTGGCGCGGCTCGATGACGTTCGAAACCCCGATGCTGTTCGCGATCGGCTTCCTGTTCGTGTTCACGTTCGGCGGCCTGACGGGCCTGATGCTCGCGATGGCGCCGCTCGACATCCAGTATCACGGCACCTACTTCGTGGTCGCGCACTTCCACTACGTGCTGGTGGCCGGTTCGCTGTTCGCGCTGTTCTCGGGCTGGTACTACTGGGCGCCGAAGTGGACGGGCTGGATGTACAACGAGACGCGCGGCAAGATCCACTTCTGGGCGTCGATGATCTTCTTCAACCTGACGTTCTTCCCGATGCACTTCGTCGGTCTCGCGGGCATGCCGCGCCGCTATGCGGACTACCCGGCGCAGTTCACGGACTTCAACCAGGTGGCGACGATCGGCGCATTCGGTTTCGGCCTCGCACAGGTGTACTTCCTGTTCGCGGTCGCGCTGCCGGCCTACCGCGGCGGCGGCGACCTGGAAAAGGCGTCGGACAAGCCGTGGGATGGCGCGACGGGCCTCGAGTGGACGGTGCCGAGCCCGGCTCCGTTCCACACGTTCGAGCAACCGCCGCACGTCGAGTAAGTTTCACCGAGCGTTTCGCCGCTGCCTGCCGCGCAGGCAGGCGCGGCGGGCGCGGAACGGAAGTTTCAGCGAAGTTTCAGATGACCCGGAATCCATCAGAAAGACGAACGCCCGAGCAGATTCGCGCGGGCAACAAGCGGCTCGGCCTCACCCTGCTCGTCATCGCCGCCGTTTTTTTCGTGGGTGTCGTGATCAAGCAGTGGTGGCTGTCCACCCACTGATGCAGCAACTGACGCAGTAGCGAGGAAGTCGTCGTATGTCGAAGCCGGAAGAGCCGGAAGCGGGCGCCGTGGATCGCGCGTTCAATCGTTCGATGCTGGTGAAGCTCTTCGTCGTGGCCGGGCTGATGTTCGGTTTCGGCTTCGCGCTGATCCCGATGTATCGGGCGATTTGCCAGATCACCGGCATCAACAACCTGGTGCAGCGCGATGTCAGCGAGCGCGAGGTGAAGAACTCGCAGGTCGACACCAGCCGCACGGTGTCGGTCGAGTTCGATGCGAACGCACGCGGGCCGCTCGGGTTCAAGCCGGAGCACAACAGCCTCGACGTGCATCCGGGCGAACTGACGACGATCGTGTACGACGTGACGAACGGGCAGGGCCGGCCGGTCGTCGCGCAGGCGATTCCGAGCTACGCGCCGAAGCAGGCGACCGAGTTCTTCAAGAAGATCGAATGCTTTTGCTTCACGCAGCAGACGCTGACCGCGAACGAGTCGCGCAAGATGCCGGTGGTGTTCGTGATCGACCCGAAATTGCCGAAGGACGTGAAGACGATCACGTTGTCGTACACGTTCTTCGAGCTGAATACCCCGGCCACGCCGGCGCCGGCGCAGCGCAGTACGGCGGCGCAGGGTGCGGCGAAGCCGGACGCATGACGAAGGAGACGGGGCGATGACGGAAACCAAGCGGAGCGGGACGTTCGGTCAGGCGCTGAAAGCGGTGCTGTGGTCGTTCTTCGGGGTGCGCAAGCGGCGCGACCTGGAGGCCGATGCGACGCAGCTCAATCCGCTGCACGTGCTGATCGTCGCGTTGCTCGCGGCCGGCGTGTTCATCGGCGTGCTGATCCTGATCGTGCGTGCGGTCGTGGGCTGAAGGCGCGCGGCTAGCGGCCCGCGGCCTCGAAAGAATGCAGTGCGCGGCGCCACGGCGCGGCGTGCAGGGAAGAGCGGTGGCGGTCTCGCCGCGCAAGAAATAAAGCCGGAGCGGTTTCCGGTACACAAATTGGACTGAAGTGGAGAATCAAGCATGAGCGGTCAAAACCAGACCCCGTACTATTTCGTGCCGCATCCGTCGCAGCATCCGATCAGCGCGGCCATCGGCCTGCTGGTCATGCTCGGGTCGACAGCGCTGTGGATCAACGGTCACGACTGGGCGCCGTATGCGGCGCTGCTCGGCCTGCTGTGGTTGCTCTTCACGCTGTATCACTGGTTCGGCGACGCGATCGCCGAATCGGAAGGCGGTCAATACGGCAAGAACGTCGACAAGTCGTACCGCTGGAGCATGAGCTGGTTCATCTTCTCGGAAGTGATGTTCTTCGGCGCATTCTTCGGCGCGCTGTTCTATGCGCGTGAAATCGCGCTGCACCAGCTCGGCAGCCTCGACTACAAGCTGATCTGGCCGGACTTCTCCGCCGTGTGGCCGAACGAAGGCCCCGCCGCGCTCGCCGGTCACTTCAAGACGATGGGCCCGTGGCCGATCCCGACGCTGAACACCGCGTTCCTGCTGTCGTCGGGCGTGACGCTGACGATCTCGCACCACGCGCTGCGCGACGATCATCGCAAGAAGGCGATCGCGTGGCTCGCCGCGACGCTCGTGTTCGGTGTCTGCTTCCTGTTCCTGCAGGGCTTCGAGTACTACCACGCATACAACGAACTGAACCTGACGCTGAACTCGGGCGTGTACGGTTCGACGTTCTTCCTGCTGACCGGCTTCCACGGCTTCCACGTGTTCCTCGGTGGCACGATGCTCGCGGTGGTGCTGGTGCGGATGATCCGCGGCCACTTCAAGCCCGATCATCACTTCGCATTCGAAGGCGCCGCGTGGTACTGGCACTTCGTCGACGTCGTCTGGCTCGGCCTGTACGTCGTCGTCTACTGGCTGTAAATGGAAAAACGGCCCGCGCAGCGATGCGCGGGCCGTTTTCATTGGTGTCGCGGGCGCGGCGGCGACGCTGCGCGCGACACCACCCTGGCGCCGCCGCGACTCAGTCAGGCGGCGCTTTTACTTGGTGGCGCGGCCGTGCGGCTAATTGTCACAGCGGTCGGCGCGGCGACGGCATCAACGTCCGACCGGCAAACCGGTCGAATGGATCCAGCCCATCCAGTTCGCGAACAGGATGAGCAGGAACAGCGACACCGACAGCCCGACGCGGGTGGCGAGCGACCAGACCATGCGCTTCGTATGGCCGCGGTCGTGCATCATGAAGTAGAGCGCCGAGCCCATGCTGGCAATGATGAGGACGAAGGCGATGGGAACGAGTATGTGCATGACGCGAACCGGACGACGGCAATTCGAAAGGAAGAGGATAATTATCGCACTTCGCTTTCGCGAACGCGCCGGGCGGGCCGCCCGATGAAGATTCGCTGGCTGCCTGCGCTGTTGATCCTCGTCGTCGTCGCCGTCACGATCCGGCTCGGTTTCTGGCAGCGCGACCGCGCGCACCAGAAGGAAGCGCTGCAGGCGAGCATCGCGCGCTACGAGCAGGCGGCGCCGGTCGAGCTCGGCGCGCGGCCGGTGCCGCTCGCGTCGATCGAGTTTCATCGCGTACGGGCAAAGGGCCGTTTCCTGCCCGAGCAGGCGGTGTTTCTCGACAATCGGCCGTATAACGACCAGCCGGGTTTTTACGTCGTGATGCCGTTTAAACTCACGGGCGGCGGCGTCGTGCTCGTGAACCGCGGCTGGCTGCCGCGCAACATCGCCGATCGCACGGCGATCGAGCCGTTCGCGACGCCGGCGGGCGACGTCGAGATCGTCGGCATCGCGCGCGCGGATGCGTCGCGGGCGTTCGAGCTCGGCGAAGGCGGGTCGGCCGCGCACCAGAAGATCCGGCAGAACCTCGACGTCGCCGCGTATGCGAAGGAAACCGGGCTGCCGCTGCAGCCGTTCGTGATCCAGCAGACGAGCGACGACGGCGACAAGCTCGTGCGCGACTGGCCGGCGGCGACGACCGGCGTCGAGCGCAATTACGGTTACATGTTTCAGTGGTGGGCGATGGCGGCGGCCGCGCTCGGCTTCGGCCTGTACGCCGCGCGGCGTGCGGCGAAGAAGTCGGCCGGCGCGTGAGCGTCATGCCAGGACGCGGCGCCGGCGCCGCGGGTTCGTTTCGAGAGGTCTGATTTGTCCATGCAATCTTCCCGTCAGGGTCCGGCCGCTGCGCCGATGTCGCCTGCGGCCCGCAAGCGCGGCCGCTGGATGCTCGTGCTGCTCGGTCTCGTGTGCGCGGCGCCGATGATCGCGTCGTACTTCACCTATTACGTAATCAAGCCGAAGGGCGGATCGACGAACTACGGCACGCTGATCGAGCCGCAGCGCCCGATCCCGGCGGATCTGCAGGTCACCGACGAAACCGGCAAGACGGTGCCGCTGTCGTCGCTGCGCGGGGTCTGGCTGTTCGTGATGACCGACCGCAGCGCGTGCGACGACGCGTGTGCGCAGAAGCTCTATTTCATGCGCCAGATCCGCGTCACGCAGGCGGGCGAGCGGCACCGGATCACGATGGTGTGGCTGCGCAGCGATGCGGGCGCGACGCCGCAGAAGGTGCTGGACGCGTATCCGGACACGCGCCGGCTCGTCGCCGATCCGGCCGCGGTGGCCGCGTGGCTGCCGGCCGATGCCGGCACGAAGGACAGCGACCACATCTACATGGTCGACCCGAACGGCAACCTGATGATGCGTTTCCCGAAAGACCCGAATCCCAGCAAGATCAAGTCGGACGTGACGAAGCTGCTGAAGTGGTCGAGCATCGGTTAAGGCGAGAGAACGAGGCACCATTCCGATGTCGTATCTACTGCAACTCGGCCTGATCGGCGCGTGCATCGCGCTGCTGCCGCTGTCGTACGTGTGGGTGAAGGCCGACGACGACAAGTTCCGCAAGCTCGTGTGGATCACCACGTTCCTGACGCTCGATCTCGTGATGTTCGGCGGCTTCACGCGGCTGACCGATTCGGGGCTCGGCTGCCCCGACTGGCCCGGCTGCTACGGCACGTCGTCGCCGTTCATCGCGCACGCCGCGATCACGGCCGCGCACCAGGCGATGCCGACCGGGCCCGTCAGCATGACGAAGGCGTGGATCGAGATGATCCACCGCTATTTCGCGATGGCGATCGGCGTGCTGATCATCGCGCAGGTGGCGATCGCGTGGGCCGCGCGGCTGCGCCGCCGCCCGCTGCACGTGTCGCCGTGGTGGCCGACGAGCCTGCTGCTGCTGATACTCGTGCAGGGTGCGTTCGGCGCATGGACGGTCACGATGAAGCTGCAACCGGTGATCGTCACGATCCACCTGCTGCTCGGCCTCACGCTGCTCGGCACGCTCGGCTGGCTCGCGGCGCGGCAGACGCCGCTGCCGTCGCATGACCCGGAGGCCGGCCGCTACCGCGCGGCCGCGCTCGCGGCGCTCGTGCTGCTGGTCGTGCAGATCGCGCTCGGCGGCTGGGTGAGCACCAACTACGCGGTGCTCGCGTGCACCGACTTCCCGACCTGCAACGGCCAGTGGATTCCGCCGATGGACTTCCAGCACGGCTTCCACCTGTGGCGCGCGCTCGGGATGACGAAGGACGGCGACGCGATCACGCAGGACGCGCTGGTCGCGATCCACTGGACGCACCGCACGTTCGCGTTCGTCGTGGTCGCTTATCTGGTCGCGTTCGCGCTGAAGATGCGCCGCTTCGAATCGCTGCGGCGGCCCGCGAACGGCGTGCTGCTGGTCGTGCTGCTGCAGTTCGTGACGGGCCTGACCAACATCGTGCTGCAGTGGCCGCTGCCCGTCGCCGTCGCGCACAACGGCGGGGCCGCGATCCTGCTGCTGCTCGTCGTCATGTTAAACTTTCGCATCCTTTCAAGCCGCCCCGGCCGTGTCGCGCAGCCTGCGCGCGACGTCGCCCCGGCGTGACCGTCCCCATGCAAAGCACCCTCTCCCAATCGCCCGGTAGCCGCTTTTCCCAGTACATGGCGCTGACGAAGCCGCGTGTCACGCAGCTCGCGGTGTTCTGCGCGGTGATCGGCATGTTCCTCGCGACGCCGGGCATGGTGCCGTGGCACGTGCTGATCGGCGGCACCGTCGGCATCTGGCTGCTGGCCGGCGCCGCGTTCGCGATCAACTGCCTTGTCGAACAGAAGATCGACGCGATGATGCGCCGCACCGCGTGGCGTCCGTCCGCGCGCGGCGAGATCACGACGCCGCAGATCCTGCTGTTCTCGGCGGTGCTCGGCAGCGTCGGCGCATGGACGCTCTACACGTTCACGAATCCGCTGACGATGTGGCTGACGATCGCGACGTTCGTCGGCTACGCGGTGGTCTACACGCTGCTGCTCAAGCCGATGACGCCGCAGAACATCGTGATCGGCGGCGCGTCGGGCGCGATGCCGCCGGCGCTCGGCTGGGCGGCCGTCACCGGCGCGGTGCCGGGCGACGCGTGGATCCTCGTGCTGATCATCTTCGTGTGGACGCCGCCGCATTTCTGGGTGCTCGCGCTCTATCGCCGCAAGGATTACGAGAATGCCGGGCTGCCGATGCTGCCCGTCACGCACGGCGAGAAGTTCACGCGGCTGCACATCCTGCTGTATACGGTGATCCTGTTCGCGGTCACGATGATGCCGTTCATTTCCGGGATGAGCGGGGCCGTCTACCTGACGAGCGCGGTGCTGCTCGGCGCGGTCTTCCTCGCGTATGCGTGGAAGATCCATCGCGACTATTCGGACGCACTCGCCCGCAAGGCCTTCCGCTACTCGATCGTCTATCTGTCGCTGCTGTTTGTCGCGCTGCTCGTCGATCACTATGCACGCCCGCTGCTCGGCGTGTAACCGCACGGTTTGAACGCAATGCTCCCATCACGGTTCGGGCGCCGCGCGCGCCAAGGCTGGATGCTCGCGTGCGCATTCACGGCAGCGCTGCTGCTCGCCGGATGCGACAACGCGCCGAAATTCCAGAATCTCGACATCACCGGCAACACGCAGTTCGGCAGCGACTTCTCGCTGCCCGATACGACCGGCAAGGTCCGCACGCTCGCCGACTTCAAGGGCAAAGCCGTCGTGATGTTCTTCGGCTATACGCACTGCCCGGACGTGTGCCCGACCACGATGGCCGAGCTGTCCGAAGCGCAGAAGCAGCTCGGGCCCGATGCCGCGAAGCGCGTGCAGGTGCTGTTCGTGACCGTCGATCCGGAACGCGACACGCCGGCGCTGCTCGGCCAGTACGTGCCCGCGTTCGATCCGTCGTTCATCGGCCTGCGGCCGGCCGACGAAGCGGCGCTGAAGAAGGTCACGAAGGATTTCCGCGTGTACTACGCGAAGGTGCCCGGCAAGACGCCCGGCAGCTACACGATGGACCATACGGCCGCGAGCTACGTGTTCGACCGCGACGGCAAGCTGCGCCTGTTCGTGCGTGACGGCCAGGGCCCGGCGCCGTGGGTCCACGACCTGAAGCTGCTGGTCGACTGACCGGCAGCCGCCGGGCGCGCGGCCCGGCGTTTCGCGTGACGGCCGTTTCGCGCCGTCACGTTTTCCCGCTCGCTTCGTCGTGCGCATGCGCTGCCCGCCGGGCGGCGCGTCGGCATGTGCGCGTATTGCGCCGAAGCCGCGTTACGGCAGCGCCGGCACGTTGAAGCCGGACGCGGCGCGCGTGATCCGGAATTCCGTCACGCGATAGGTGGCGAGCCCCTCGGTGACGAACGGGTCGGTTTCGAGGATCGCGTCGAGTTCGTCGCGATCGATGCGGGCCGCGAGGATCATGCCGCCTGAGCGCGGCACCTTCGGCCCCGCCGCGATGAAGATGCCCTTGTCGAACTGCGGCTGCAGATACGCGCGGTGGCGTTCGAGCGCGTCGTCGATGCGCTCGAGCGACGCGGTGTAGTGGATGTCGATGACGTACATGGATGGCCCTGGAATGATGCCGGCGCTTTGCGCGCCGGCCGCCGGTCTTTTTAGCACAGCGGACGCGGGCTGTCGCGCCGGCGCCGGCGCGTGACGGACGGCGTGCCTGTCGATCGCCGGTTCGCCGCGCCGGCGCGTATTCAAGATGTAAGCCTCGGTGCCGTAAATGAAAGAGCAACCGTTTGCGCGCGGCAGGCCGTTCGCGCGCCGGATGCATCGACATCGACAGAGGCACGCAGATGAGCAGAATGAGTTTGAACCGCAAGCTGTGGCTCGCGCTTGCGCTGGTATGGATCGGTCTTCTGGGCGTCGGCGCATGGAGCGCCTACGAGACGCGCGCGACGATGCTCGCCGAACGCAAGGCCGGCATCGCGAATCTCGTCGACTCGGCGGCGGGCATCGTGAAGGCCTATCACGCGCTCGCGCAGAGCGGCACGATGCCCGAGGCCGACGCGAAGCGCGACGCGCTCGCGCGCCTCGCCGCGATGCGCTACGGCGATTCGGGCTATGTGTTCGTGATGGATTCGAAGCCGGTCGTGCTGATGCACCCGACGCTGCCGAAGCTCGTCGACACGCAGGTCGGCGACTATCTCGATCCGGACGGCAAGCCGCTGTTCGTGACGATCCTGAACGCGGCGAAGGCGACCGGCAGCGGGTTCGCCGAATATCGCGGGCGGCTGCCGCACAGCGAGACGGCCGTGCCGAAGATCAGCTACGTCACCCGATTCGCGCCATGGGACTGGAACATTTCGAGCGGCGTGTTCCTGAAGGACATCGACACCGTCTATTACCGGACGCTGCTCGGCCATCTGGCCGTGGTGTTCGTGATCGGCTTCGTGATCAGCGCGGCGATGCTGGTGATCATCCGCAACGTGCGCGGCAGCCTCGGCGGCGAGCCGGACGAAGCGGCCGCGCTCGCGACGCGCATCGCGCAGGGCGACCTCACGCAGCCGGTGCCGGTGCGCGCCGGCGACCGCACGAGCATGATGGCCGCGATGCACGACATGCAGGCGCGGCTGCAGGCGACGATCGGCGGGATTCGCCAGTCGGCCGAAGCGATCGCGTCGGCGAGCCGCCAGATCTCGGCCGGCAACGACGACCTGTCGCAGCGCACCGAGGAGCAGGCCGCATCGCTCGAGGAAACGGCCGCGAGCATGGAGCAACTGACCGCGACGGTGAAGCAGAACGCGGACAACGCGCGGCAGGCGAGCGGGCTCGCGAACAACGCGTCGGACATCGCGCGCACCGGCAGCGACGTCGTGAACCGCGTGATCGGCACGATGGGCGAGATCGACGACAGCTCGCGCAAGATCGCCGACATCATCGGCGTGATCGAGGGCATCGCGTTCCAGACCAACATCCTCGCGCTGAACGCGGCAGTCGAGGCCGCGCGCGCGGGCGAGCAGGGCCGCGGCTTCGCGGTGGTCGCGGGCGAGGTGCGTTCGCTCGCGCAGCGCAGCGCGACGGCCGCGAAGGAGATCCGCGCGCTGATCGTCGATTCGGTCGAGCGCGTGCGCAACGGCTCGACGCTGGTCGGCCAGGCCGGCACGACGATGGGCGAGATCCTGCAGGCGGTCGCGCGCGTGACCGACATCATGGGCGAGATCGCGGCCGCGTCCGAGGAGCAGGCGAGCGGCATCACGCAGGTCGGGCGCGCCGTCACGCAGATGGACCAGGTGACGCAGCAGAACGCGGCGCTGGTCGAGGAAGCGGCGGCGGCGGCCGCGTCGCTGCAGGAACAGGCCGCGCGGCTGCGCGATGCGGTCGGTTCGTTCCGGGTCGGCAATACCGGCGGCCCGTCGGCGCGCGAGGCCGGCGGCAGGGCGGCCGAACCGGCATTCGGCGGCGCGGAGGCGGTCGACGAGGTGGTGGCGGCGTGACGGGTGTCGGCCGATGGGCTGATGAGCCGATGCATCGACGAAAAAGTGCAACTAACGGCCGAATCGGGCATCGGCCGCCGGCACTGCGCTGGTGCATACCCATATGAGCGGGATGTATTTCACTTCCCGCCGATCCTGTGACACCATTTGCCCCTTCCTGCGAGTCCGGGCATACCCGTATCGCGCCCCATTTCAAGTAAGCAAGAAAGCGAGAAACAGATGAAGCGTCGCAGTCTCCTGAAGGTATTTTCCGTGCTGGCCACCGGCGCCGCGCTGACGCTGTCGGCAGGCGCGCATGCCGAAGACAAGGTGATCAAGGTCGGTACGGTCGCCGGCCCGGATGCGCAAGTGTGGCAAGTCGTGCAGAAGGTCGCGAAGGAGAAGGAAGGCCTGAACGTGAAGGTCATCGAGTTCAACGACTACGTGCAGCCGAACGCGGCGCTCGATTCGGGCGACCTCGACGCGAACAGCTTCCAGCATCAGCCCTACCTCGACAGCCAGGTGAAGCAGCGCGGCTACAAGATCGTCAGCGCGGGTCTGACCTACATTTCGCCGATCGGCGTGTATTCGAAGAAGTTCAAGTCGCTGAAGGATCTGCCGCAGGGCGCGAAGCTCGCGGTGCCGAACGATCCGTCGAATGAAAACCGTGCGCTGCTGCTGTTGCAGACGCAAGGCGTGATCAAGCTGAAGGCCGGCGCCGGCACGGGCGGCAACAACGCGACGGTGCTCGACATCGCCGAGAACCCGAAGAAGCTGAAGATCTCCGAACTCGACGCCGCGCAACTGCCGCGCGTGCTGTCGGACGTCGACGCGGCCGTGATCAACACGAACTACGCGCTGGCCGCGAACCTGCAGCCGACCAAGGACGCGATCGCGCTCGAAGCACTGACGAGCCCGTACGCGAACCTGATCGCCGTGCGTGCGAAGGACAAGGATCAGCCGTGGGTGAAGAAGCTGGTGAAGGCGTACCAGTCGACGGAAGTGAAGGAATTCATCAAGAAGCAGTTCAAGGGCTCGATGGTCGCGTCGTTCTGAGCGCCGCACACCAGCCGGACCGCTGAACGAAAAGGGCCTGCATCGCGCAGGCCCTTTTTCATTGGCGAGACCGATCGGCGGCCGCGGGGTGTGTCGCGTTCAACGCCGGCTCACATTTCGCCGCGCCGCGAGCAGATCGACATGATCTGCTGGATCGCATAGTTGTCGCGTACGCCCGGGAGCGACTGCACGACGCATTCGTGAAAGCGCCGCTCGCGCGGCAGCAGCATCGCGTTGTTGCGATACAGCGCGTCGCACGAGCGCTGGATCAACTGCGCCGCCGCGCCGTTGCGGCTCTCGCGCAGCGCATTGAGCATGCAGTCGTCGTATTGCGCGCTGCCGTCGGTCAGCGCGAACGCCGCGCCCGGCAGCGCCAGCGCCAGCGCGGTGGCCGCGAATGCAATCGCACGAATCATGCTTTTCATGTCCCCTCCGATGGGGTGGATCGGGTCGGCGGACAGCATAACGTAAAGCCGTCACGACAGCCGACGTGTTGCGCCGATCGCGGCTCAGGTCGCAGTCTGGCCGCACGCGCCTTTTCAGGCGAGGCGATGCGGAAAAGGTGTCGATGCGGGTCGTAGCCGCTTCGCCTTCGGAAAAGGCAGAAGCGGAATATTTGGCGCTCGCAGAAATTAATGCGAAGCATTAAATGGTTTTAAATATCCATGGATGATCGCGATTGGCATATTCATGGGCCATCGCTGTTCGTCAGGCGACATTCAATATTCTCCCCGACACGCGCTTCATCGTCATTCCGGATCCGGCCGGTCGACGCTTCGCCGCGGCGAGGCGCGGCAGCAGTAGTCTTGCGACAAATCCGATCTGAATGTCAATCTATTCGTATGATGAATGCGAACAACCATATTCTGATATCTATTTTCGTACTTGTCCTACATTTTTTGAGTGTACTCATCGATCTTGTCACATGGCGGTACATCGTCGAAAACGAAATAATGAGATGTGAATCGCGCTGCGTCATTTAAATCGATTTTCATAAAATGACGAATGTGTGTTTCATGTCATCAATAATCATTTCATGGATTAATTTAATGAAACTCGCAACTAGCACCAAAGTCATTTCGACGCTTCTGGCCGTAGCGGGCCTGGGTCTGATGTCGACCGCCCACGCGGCGGACGGCACGATCACGTTTACCGGCAACGTGACGGCGGCAACCTGCAAGATCGACGGTGCTGCCGCAGGTACCACGTCGAACAAGGCAGTCGCCATGCCGACGGTCAGCACGGGCGCGCTGAACGCGGCCGGCGCGGTCGCAGGCCGCACCGCCTTCGGTTTTAAGCTGACGGGTTGCGCGGTGGATACCGAAACGTCGAAGGGCAACCCCACCAAGGTCCAAGTCGGGTTCGAGAACGCAACGAACGTAACGGCCGACGGCAAGCTGTCGCTCGACAAGGGCACGGCCGAGGCACCCGCGGCGACGAATGTCGTGCTTCAGGTCCTGAACGACCAGCAGAACCCGATCAAGGTCGGCGCGAACGCGCCGGACCAGAACTCGCAGGTCGTCTCGATCGGCTCGGACGGTTCCGCCCAGTTGAACTTCTTCGCCGAGTACCTGGCGACGGGCGCGGCAGTCGGCGGTTCGGCGAACTCGAAGGTTCAGTACTCGATCGTCTATCAGTAAGCCTTGCGCTCACCCGGAGGCCCGCCTGCCGGCGGGTCCGGCGGCGTGCCCCGCACGCCGCCGCTCCAATCCGCCCGTCGGTCACAACGATTAGAACCTGTCCGAGTCATCATGAACGTCATCATCAAATCGCTCCAGGCCATCGCATTGGCCACCGTCCTGATCGCATCGCAAGCTAGCGCGAGCGTCGTGATCTCCGCGACCCGCGTCATCTTTCCGGGCAGCGACCGCGAGGTGACGATCAAGCTCTCGAACGAAGGTTCGGCGCCGGCGTTGGTCCAGGCCTGGATCGACAAGGGAGACGCGAACGCATCGCCCGACACCATCGACGCGCCGTTCGTGCTCACGCCCGCGATGTTCCGCCTGGAGCCGGGCAAGGGGCAAACCTTGCGGTTGATGTATACGAACGAGCCGCTTCCCGCCGACAAGGAATCGCTGTTCTGGCTCAACGTGCTGGAGATCCCGCCGAAGGCCGCGGCGAGCGAGGCTCACAACCAGCTTCAGGTCGCGTTTCGGACGCGCATCAAGATCATGTTTCGCCCGCAGAGTTTGCCGGGCAAGGCGCACGACGCACCGGCGCAGGTTCGCTGGCAGATCGAACGCGGCCCGGAAGGCCGCTACGCGTTGAAGGCGGCCAACCCGACGCCTTACGTCGTCAATATCGGCAGCGTCCAGCTTCATTCGGGTACGCATCAATACGACGCCGGTGCGGGCTACATCCTGCCCGGCGGCACGCAGGAATTCCCGGTTGCGGATCTCAAGGCAGCGCCGGCGGCGGACGCCAAAGTCCGGTTCGGCAGCATCAACGATTGGGGAGCGTCGACCAACAACGAAATGCCCGTAGCCAAGCGGTAACGCCGCGCGGGCTGCGGCCCGCCCAGGTCGTCGGCCAGTCGCCTGACGCGGCATGCGTCTTCGCGCATGGGCGCCGAGCCGATGGCAACGCTGCGTCGACTCGGCGTCAGGTTGCCCCTCAACTCGATATCGCCCTCCGCGTGTGCCGAACGGCCGCGCGAATGCGCTCGCGTTCGAATCCAATTCAATACCAATAGGAGTCCTGCGGAATGACCCCGTCGATCCGACATCCTCGCCCGGACATAATCTGCCTGCCGCGGCTCAAGCCGATGTGCATGCTGGTGCTGTCCTGCCTCGCCGCGTGGTCGGCCGACGGCCGCGCGGACGCCGGTAATTCCGCGCCTGCCGATTCGGTGGCGATGCAGGTCGCACAGGTCGACCTCGCGCAGACGCAGTTCGCGCAGGTTCAGTTCGACCCGGATTTCGTGAACGGTGGCAACGGCCGCGCGGTCGACATCACGCGCTTCGAGCGCGGCAATTTCACTACGCCGGGCACGTACGGCGTCGACCTCGTCGTCGGCCAGGACTGGGTCGGCCGTTACGACATCGCATTCAAGGCCGTGCCGGGCACGCCGGAAGCGCAGCCCTGCTTCGACGAGAAGGTCTTGCGCCGTATCGGCATCGACTTTACCAAGCTGCCCACGGAAATCGTGGCGGCGATCACGGTCAAGGGCGAATGCCGGCGTATTGGTCAGATCGTGCCCGAGGCGAGCGCGTCGTTCGACTTCAGCGAACAACGCCTGACGCTCAGCATCCCGCAGGCATCGCTGGTGCATCGCGCGCGCGGCTACGTCAGCCCCGATCAGTGGAGCGACGGCGTGCCCGTCGGCATGCTCGACTACAACCTGAACGTCTACAGCTCGAAGGCCAAGGGCAGCCGCGCGGACACGCAGGGCTATCTCGGGTTGAACGGCGGCGTCAACATCGGCAACTGGCATTTCCGTCACAACGGTTCGTACGCGTGGTCCGAGCGTGGCGGCGGCAGCTATCAGGATATTGCGACCTACCTGCAGCGGGATTTGCCGTCGCTGTCGTCGCAGCTCGTGATCGGCGAGACGTTCACGTCCGGCGAGTTGTTCGATTCGGCGCAGTTCCGTGGCGTGCGGCTGTCGAGCGACGACCGGATGCTGCCCGACTCGCTGCGCGGTTATGCGCCGGTCGTGCGCGGCGTCGCGAACACGAACGCCAAGGTGACGATTCGCCAGAACGGCGTGACGCTGTACGAAACGACCGTGTCGCCAGGGCCGTTCGAAATCAGTGACCTGTATCCGACCGGCTATGGCGGCGACCTGCGCGTGTCCGTCACCGAGGCGGACGGGGCGGTGCACACGTTCTCCGTGCCCTATGCGTCGGTCCCGCTGTCGCTGCGCCCCGGCATCCAGCGCTACAGCTTCGTCGCGGGTGCGCTGCGCAGCCAGCAGAACACCAGCAACCCGCTGTTCGTGCAGCTTACCTATCAGCGCGGCCTGACGAACCTGCTGACCGCCTATGGCGGCCTCACGGTCGCGGCAGGTTACGCATCGGCGATGGCGGGCGGCGCGTTCAATACGCGCTTTGGCGCGGTCGGCCTCGACTTCACGCAGGCCGCCACGTCGATCCCCGGCGTGAAGCGCTTCAACGGCTCGAGCCTGCGGGTCAGCTACTCGAAGTCCGTCGCGCCGACCGGCACCGATGTGTCGATCGCCGCGTATCGCTATTCGACGAACGGCTATTTCAACCTCAACGACGCGATGAGTGCGCGCGATGCGGTCCGCACCGGCTATTCCGTGGATACCGTCGGGCGGCAGCGCAATCGCGCGTCACTGATGGTCAGCCAGCGTCTGGGCGAGAAAGGCGGGCAACTGAGCGTGACCGCATCGGCATCGAATTACTGGAATCGCGCGGGCTCGGACGTCAACTATTCCGTCGGGTACAACAATTCGTTCCGGAACGTGTCGTACAGCCTGTCGGCGACGCGCCAGCGCGGTCAGGGCAACCAGGCGAGCACGCTGTACTACGCGAGCGTGTCGATTCCCCTCGGCAAGTCCAGCCCGATGATGCTGACGGGCAACGTGTCGCGCGATACGGAAGGCCGCACGCAGCTGCAGTCGATGCTGTCGGGCTCGCTCGGCGTGGACAACGACCTGTCGTACAGCCTCGCCGCGAACCACACGAACGGGCAGGGCAACGCGAGCACCGACGGCAGCGGCAGTCTTACCTACCGCGCGCGCTTCGCCGAACTCAATCTCAGCGCCGGCGGCAGTTCGAACTATCAGCAAGGTTCGATCGGCATTCGCGGTGCGGCGGTCGCGCACCCGGGCGGCGTGACGCTGTCGCAGCCGCTGTCGGAAACCTTCGGCATCGTCGAGGCGAAAGGCGCGGAAGGCGCGCGCGTCACGAACGCGTCCGGCGCACGGGTCGACAGCCGCGGCTATGCGATCGTGCCTTACCTCACGCCGTACAACATGAACACCGTCGAGCTCGACCCGAAGGGCATCTCGATGGACGTCGAGTTGAAGGAAACCAGCCAGCAGGTCGCGCCGCGCGCCGGCGCCGTGCCGCTACTCAAGTTCGACACCGACACCGGGCGCGCGGCCGTGATCCAGGCGCGCAAGTCGGACGGCACGCCGCTGCCGTTCGGCGCGGCGGTCAGCGATGAAACTGGCAAGAGCCTCGGCGTCGTCGGTCAGGCGAGCAGGATCTTTGCCCGCGGGCTGAAGGACAAGGGCGAGCTCACGGTGACGTGGGGCGACGAGGCGTTGTCGGGTTGTCGCATTGCATACGACCTGCCGGTCCGGCAAGGCCGGAACAAGGCCAGGGCCTTCGAGCAGTTCAAGGGCGTTTGCGAGGCGACGACGAGCGCGGCGGCGCTTTGATTTCATGGTGACGCTCGTTATCCATCCCTCAGGCTGGGCCGTCTTCATGGCTCGTCGGAAGTCGATGCGACGGCAGTCGGCCCAAACCAGACAGGAACGTATATGAAGTGGACAAATGCAGGCGCCGACGGCGTCTCGCGACGATCGTCGAGGTACGTCGCAACGGTAACGCGGTTGGCGCGCCTTCTGATGCTGGGCCCGATGCTCTGGTGCGGATATGCCGTTGCCGGTTGTCAGCCGAGTATGGGTTATCCGACCATTTCGCCCACACTCCCGGCTACGCTCAGCGTGACGCAGGACGGAACGGGTGTCGGCATTCAGTTTCCATCGTCCACGCCTGCAACCTTGGCTGTTGCAGAGGTCGCAGATATTGGTGCTACATGCATGTATGACGAGTTCGTCATCAGTCCGGCCGGGGTGCCTATTCCCAACATGACATACAAAACGAGCACCGGCGCGGTCGCTGCCGTCTTCGAAACCGGAATACCTGGCGTGGGATATGCATTGGAGGTGATGTCCACGTCGGGGGCAGTCGCATGGGTTGCGATCGGCGCGGGCGATACGTCGGTGCCGGTCGCGCCAATAAATAAAAGCATACTGAATGGACGGGTGACATATGTTGCTGCCGGGCCTCTCGCGACGGGCTCCTATACGTCCAGAAGGCAGGTGCTCTTCAACTTCCGCGTGAAGTACAAGGGGAATTTCGTGTCGAGCAGCACGGCTTCGACGGCGCTGAGCGCGGCGAGCATGAACGTAACGGCAAGAACGTGCAAGATCACGTCCGGCACATCCAGAACGGTGCAGTTGCCCAGCCTGTATTCAGGCAGCCTGAAAGCGGTCGGCGATGTCGCCCCGGCGCGGTCGGCGCCATTCTCGTTCGATCTGCGGTGCGACGCGAACCTGAGCATTTACGCGACCCTGAGCGACGTGACGAGTCCCGCGAATACCAGCGACGTACTGAGCCTTGGCCGTGGTTCGAAGGCTGCGGGCATCGGGATTCAGATCCTGAAAAAAGGTACCGATACGCCGTTGCGTTTTGGCCCCGACTCGTCGGCCAAGGGCAATACGAACCAGTGGCTGGTCGGACGGTCCACCACGGCCAACACGATGATCCCCGTGCCGTTCGAAGCGAGATATATCAAGACGGCCGAGAAGATCACGCCGGGCATCGTGGAAGCACTCGGCACGATCACGTTTTCTTACCAGTAGCACGGCTTCGACCGTCTGGCGCCGGGCAGCCGAGGCCGCTTCCGGTGCGTCGCGCGAAAGCGAGGCGTCAGGCGGTGGTCTGCGGAAATGGTATCCTCGTGCGTTCGCCGCTGCACGCTTTCCCGGAGCGTGCGCGGGCCGTTCGCCAGCGCGTCGTACGCATGGCGGCGCCCGCCCGACGGCGGCGGGAATCCATCATCCAGAACCGACACAATACGGGGGAGACACACTCATGAAGCGTTTCAAGACTTTCGCGATCCGTTCGATCACGGCCGGCGTGGCCGTACTCGCGCTGGCAGGTGCCGCGCACGCACAGACCGTCAAGGTGCTGTCGATCGTCGATCACCCGGCGCTCGACGCGATCCGCGACGGCGTGCGCGCCGAACTGAAGGCGGAAGGCTACGGCGACGACAAGCTCAAGTGGGAATACCAGAGCGCGCAGGGCAACACGGGCACGGCCGCGCAGATCGCGCGCAAGTTCGTCGGCGACAAGCCCGACGTGATCGTCGCGATCGCGACGCCGGCCGCGCAGTCGGTCGTCGCCGCGACGAAGAGCGTGCCGGTCGTCTATTCGGGCGTCACCGATCCGGTCGCCGCGCAGCTCGTGAAAGGCTGGGGCCCGTCGGGCACCAACGTGACGGGCGTGTCCGACAAGCTGCCGCTCGACCGCCAGGTCGCGCTGATCAAGCGCGTCGTGCCGAATGCGAAGACGGTCGGCATGGTCTACAACCCGGGCGAGGCGAACTCGGTCGTCGTCGTGAAGGCGCTCAAGGAGCTTCTCGCGAAGCAGGGCATGACGCTGAAGGAAGCGGCCGCTCCGCGCACCGTCGACATCGGCCCGGCCGCGAAGAGCCTGATCGGCAAGGTCGACGTGATCTACACGAACACCGACAACAACGTCGTGTCCGCGTACGAAGCGCTCGTGAAGGTCGCGAACGAAGCGAAGATCCCGCTCGTCGCGGGCGACACCGACAGCGTGAAGCGCGGCGGCATCGCGGCGCTCGGCATCAACTACGGCGACCTCGGCCGCCAGACGGGCAAGGTCGTCGCGCGTATCCTGAAGGGCGAGAAGCCGGGCGCGATCGCGTCGGAGACGAGCAGCAACCTCGAACTGTTCGCGAACACGGGCGCGGCCGCGAAGCAGGGCGTCACGCTGTCGCCGGATCTGCTCAAGGACGCGAAGACGGTCATCAAGTAAGCCGCGGCCCGACCGCTGCGCTTGCAGGCCCGATCCGGGCCTGAACGACACCGCCGGACGGGCGGCTCCCACCCGGGGCCGCCCGTTCGCTTCACCCGGCCGTACACGTCCGGCCGGGAAGCAACAGGATTTCCCCATCATGTCTCTGTTCTCGTTTCTGGGCGCGCTGGAGATCGGCCTGATCTTCAGCCTCGTCGCCCTCGGGGTGCTGATCTCGTTTCGCATCCTCAACTTTCCCGACCTCACCGTCGACGGCAGCTTTCCGCTCGGCGGCGCCGTCGCCGCGACGCTGATCTCGGCCGGCTATGACCCGTTTTCCGCGACGCTGCTCGCGATCGTCGCGGGCGCGCTGGCCGGCTTCGTCACCGGCTGGCTGAACGTGCGCCTGAAGATCATGGAGCTGCTCGCCAGTATCCTGATGATGATCGCGCTCTACTCGGTGAACCTGCGGATCATGGGCCGGCCGAACGTGCCGCTGATCACCGAGCCGACGCTCTTCACCGTGCTGCAGCCCGACTGGATGCCCGATTACGTGCTGCGCCCGGCGTTGCTCGCGATCGTCGTCGTGATCGCGAAACTCGGCCTCGACTGGTTCTTCTCGTCGCAGCTCGGCCTCGCGATGCGCGCGACCGGCGCGAACCCGCGGATGGCGCGCGCGCAAGGCATCGCGACCGGCCGGGCGACGCTTGCCGGGATGGCGCTGTCGAACGCGCTCGTCGCGCTCGCGGGCGCCTTGTTCGCGCAGACGCAGGGCGGCTCGGACATCTCGATGGGGATCGGCACGATCGTGATCGGGCTGGCCGCCGTGATCATCGGCGAGACGCTGCTGCCGGCGCGCCGGCTCGTGCTGACGACGCTCGCCGTCGTGCTCGGCGCGATCGTCTATCGCTTCTTCATCGCGCTTGCGCTCAACAGCGAATTCATCGGGCTGAAGGCGCAGGATCTGAACCTCGTGACGGCGGCGCTCGTCACGATCGCGCTGGTGCTGCCGGCGACGCGCAAGAAGCTGTTCGCGCGCAAGAACGGAGGCGCCTGACATGCTGTCCGCACAAGACCTGAAACTCACGTTCAATCCCGGCACGCCGATCGAGACGCGCGCGCTGCGCGGGTTGTCGCTCGAGATTCCCGACGGCCAGTTCGTCGCGGTGATCGGCTCGAACGGTGCCGGCAAGTCGACCTTCCTGAATGCGGTCAGCGGCGACCAGGCCGTCGATGCGGGACGCATCTCGATCGACGGCACCGATGTGACGCGCAAGGCCGCGTGGGATCGCGCGCACCTCGTCGCGCGCGTGTTCCAGGATCCGATGGCCGGCACCTGCGAGGCGCTGACGATCGAGGAGAACATGGCGCTCGCGATGGCGCGCGGTGCGCGGCGCGGCTTCCGGGCCGCGCTCGACCGGCCGTCGCGCGAGCTGTTCCGCGACAAGCTGCGGCTGCTGAACCTCGGCCTCGAGAACCGGCTGACCGACCGGATCGGGCTGCTGTCGGGCGGCCAGCGGCAGGCGGTGAGCCTGTTGATGGCGTCGCTGCGGCCGTCGCGGATCCTGCTGCTCGATGAGCACACGGCCGCGCTCGACCCGAAGACGGCCGCGTTCGTGCTGGAGCTGACCGCGCGCATCGTCGCCGAGAGCAAGCTGACGACGATGATGGTCACGCACAGCATGCGGCAGGCGCTCGACTACGGCGACCGCACGGTGATGCTGCACCAGGGGCAGGTCGTGCTCGACGTGTCGGGCGACGCGCGCAAGGGGCTCGACGTGCCGGACCTGCTGCAGATGTTCGAGAAGGTGCGGCACGAGCAGCTCGACGACGACGCGCTGCTGCTCGGCTGACGGGCTGCTGACCGACGGCTGACGGGCCGGCGCGCCGTGGCATGACGGGCGCGCCGGCTTCTCCCCGATTTCTTCCGACGAAAACCGGTTTTACACCGCTGCTGTGCGGCGCGGACGCATTGCCATATACTGTATATCCATACAGTTGTGGGTGGCATCATGCTCGCATCCTCCATTTCTCCCGAGTCCCTTCATCCGTCGCTGTGGCGCGGCTCGCAGCTCGCGCGCGGCGGTCCGCGCACGATCGAGACCGGCTTCGCGCCGCTGTCGGCCGAGCTGCCGGGCGGCGGCTGGCCGGTCGGCGGCCTCGTCGAACTGCTGGCCGCGCAGCCGGGCTGCGGCGAGATGCGGCTGCTCGCACCCGCGCTCGCCCGCGCCGTCAGCGCGCGGCGGCCGCTCGCGCTCGTCGCGCCGCCGCAGTCGCCGCATGCCACCGCGCTCGCCAGCCTCGGCGTGCCGGCCGACGCGCTGCTGTGGTTGCGCGCCGGTAGCCGCACCGATGCGCTGTGGGCCGCCGAGCAGGCGCTCAAGACCGGCTGTTGCGGCGCGCTGCTGCTCTGGCAGGACGCGCGGCCCGATGCGCTGCGGCGCCTGCATCTCGCGGCCGCGCGCACCGGCGACACGCTGTTCGTGATGCTGCGCCCGCTGTCGGCCGCGCGGCAGCCGTCGCCGGCCGTGCTGCGCGTCGCGCTGCATCCGGTGCCGGGCGGCGTGTCGCTCGACATCGTCAAGCGTCGCGGGCCCGCGCGCAGCGAGCCGCTCGTGCTCGATTTGCCGTCGCCCATCGTGGAGAGCCGCTATGCGCGTCTTGCTCGGCATCCATCTGCCGCGCCTGCCGCTCGACGTGTGCGCCCCGCCGCCGTCTGACGCAGCGGCCGGCGAGGCCGGCGACGCAGGCTGCGCGGTGCTCGAGCAGGGTGTCGTGCTGATCGCCGATGCGGCCGCGCGCCGACAGGGCGTGCGCGCGGGCATGAAGCGCGGCGGCGTGCTGACGCTCGCGCCCGCGACGCAGCTCGTCGAACGCGATCCCGCCCGCGAAGCCGATGCGCTGCGCGCGGTCGCGCTCGCGCTGCTGCGCTTCTCGCCGTGCGTCGCGCTCGACGACGAAGCCACGCTGATCGTCGACGTCGGCCCGAGCCTGCGCCTGTTCGGCGGGCTGCCGTCGCTGTGCCGCCAGGTGCGCGCGACGCTCGCGGCGCTCGGCTATGCGGCGCGCCTGTCCGCCGCGCCGACCGGGCGCGGCGCGTGGCTGCTCGCGCGCACGTCGGCGCGCTCGCGCATGCGGCGCCGCGTCGCGCGTCACGCGTCGCTCGTCCGCACGCTCGACCGGCTGCCCTGCGTGCTGCTGCCCGACGCGCGTCCGTATGCGGGCTGGTTCGACGGCCTCGGCTGTCGCACGCTTGCCGATCTGCGCCGCCTGCCGCGCGCGGGGCTGCAGCGGCGTTGCGGTCCCGCGCTGCTGGCCGCGCTCGATCGGGCGTACGGCGAAGCGGTCGAGCCGCTCGCGTGGATGGCGGTGCCGCCCGTGTTCGACGTGCGGCTCGAATTGCCGGAGCGCGTCGACTACGCGGAAGCCGTGCTGTTCGCCGCACGGCGGCTCGTCGTGCAGCTGTGCGGCTGGCTGGCCGCGCGGCAACTGTCGCTGGCCGCGATGACGTTCGAGCTCGAGCACGAGCGCGGCCGCCAGGCCGTGCCGCCGACCCCGCTCGAACTCGCGTTCGCGGCGCCCGTGCGCGACGAAGCGCATTTCATGCGGCTGCTCGGCGAGCGGCTCGCGCGCGTCGAGCTGCCGGCCGCGGTGATCGCGGTGCGGCTGAAGGCCACGCGCGTCGAACCGGTCGCGCCGCCGGCCGACGATCTTTTTCCCGAGCCGGGCGGTACGCGGGAAACCCGCGAGCGGTTGCTCGAGCTGCTGGTCGCGCGGCTCGGCACGGACAACGTATTGCGCGCGGCGCCTGTCGCCGATCATCGTCCCGAGGTCGCGAACCGCTGGTTGCCGCTCGATGCGCAAGCGGGCAAGCCTGTTGCCGGTCCGCCCGCCGCGCCGCCGCGTCCCGCGTGGCTGCTCGCCGAACCGCTGCCGCTTCTGATGCGCGGCGAGCGGCCGGTATTTCATACGCCACTCCGGATGATGTCGTCGGCCGAGCGGATCGAGGCCGGGTGGTTCGACGGACAGTTGATCGCACGCGATTACCACGTCGCGCAGGACGAAGAGGGCGCGTGCTACTGGGTATTCATGGAGCGGACGAGCAGTCAGGCTGCCCCGCGCTGGTTCCTGCACGGTTTGTTCGGGTGAGCGGAGATGGCTGCGGAATTCAGTTTGCTGCCCGATTACGCGGAGTTGTTCTGCCGCTCGAACTTTTCGTTCCTGCATGGCGCGTCGCATGCGGACGAACTGGTCGAGCGTGCGGCGGAACTCGGCTATCGCGGGATCGCGATCACCGACGAATGCTCGCTCGCCGGCGCGCCGCGCATGCATGTCGCCGCGAAGGCGAAAGGGCTGCCGCTTGTCATCGGTTCGTATTTCGACGTCACGCCGGATGAAGTCGCGCCCGGCCAGGATCCGGGCCCCGGTGCGTTCGGGCTCGTGTTGCTCGCGCAGAACCGCGAAGGGTACGGCAACCTGTCCGAGTTGATTTCGTGGCGGCGGATGGAGTCGCCGAAGGGAACTTACCGGCTGACGTCGCGAATGTTGTCGAGGCCGCCTGAGAAATTCGCCCATCTGCGCGGCATGCCCGACTGCTTCGCGATTCTCGTGCCGACGTATCCGGTGCGGGCGGCCGTGCTCGATGCGCAGGTCGCATGGTTCCGCGCGACCTTCGGCGAGCGTGCGCGGCTCGGGCTCGTGCAGTTGCAGCGTGCGCTGGATGGTGCGCAGCGCGACGAGATTCGCGAGGCCGGCAAACGGCGCGGCGTGCGCATCGTCGCGCTTGGCGACGTGACGATGCATAAACGCTCCTGCAAACCGCTGCAGGACGTGATGACGGCGATTCGCGTCGGGATGCCGGTTTCTGAATGCGGCTATGCGCTCGCGCCGAATGCGGAGCAGCATCTGCGTTGGCGGAAGCGAATCGCAGAACTGTTTTCGCCGAACGAGATGGCGGAGACGTGCGCGATTCTCGATGCATGCGACGTCGATCTCGGCAAGCTGCGCTACGAGTATCCCGACGAGATCGTGCCGAAGGGGCTCACGCCGACGCGCTATCTGGAACAGGAAACCTTCGCGGGAGCGGCCGGGCGTTATCCGAACGGCATCCCGGAAAAAGTAGAGCAGCAGATCCGGTACGAACTCGATCTGATCGCCCGGCTGAAATACGAGCCGTTCTTCCTGACCGTCTACGACATCGTAAAATACGCGCGCAGCCAGAACATCCTGTGCCAGGGCCGCGGCTCAGCCGCGAATTCGGTGGTCTGCTATTGCCTCGGCATCACCGAAGTGAATCCCGAGCAAAGCACGATGCTGTTCGAGCGCTTCATCAGCGCGGAACGCGGCGAGCCGCCCGACATCGACGTCGATTTCGAGCATCAGCGCCGGGAAGAAGTGATCCAGCACATCTACAAAAAATACGGGCACGACCGCGCCGCGCTCGCGGCCGCCGTTTCGACGTATCGTCCGCGCGGCGTGCTGCGCGAAACCGGCAAGGCGCTCGGCGTCGACCCGATGCTGGTCGATCGGGTCGCGAAGGGGCATCGCTGGTTCGACGGCAGCCGCGATCTGCTGCAGCAATTCGCGTCGACCGGGCTCGATCCCGAAACGCCGCTGATTCGCACATGGGCCGAACTGGCGGGGCGCTTGCTCAACTTCCCGCGTCACCTGTCGCAGCATTCGGGCGGCTTCGTGATCAGCCGCGGCAAGCTCACGCGGCTCGTGCCGGTCGAGAACGCGGCGATGGACGGGCGGCGCGTGATCCAGTGGGACAAGGACGATCTCGAGGCGCTCGGGCTGATGAAGGTCGACGTGCTCGCGCTCGGCATGCTGTCGGCGCTGCATCGCGCGTTCGACCTGCGCACCGCGTGGCGCGGGCCGCCGGAGCCGGACGGCGAACCGTTTACGCTGAAACACATTCCGCAGGATGACAAAGCAACCTACGACATGATCTGCCGCGCCGATACCGTCGGTGTGTTCCAGATCGAATCGCGTGCGCAGATGTCGATGCTGCCGCGGCTGCGGCCGCGCCACTATTACGATCTCGTGGTCCAGGTGTCGATCGTGCGGCCCGGCCCGATTCAGGGCGGCGCGGTGCATCCGTATTTGCAGCGGCGCAGGATCGTGGCCGGCGAAGAGGAGGGTGAGGTCACGTATCCGAGCGACGCGCTCAAGGAAGTGCTCATTCGCACGCTGGGTGTGCCGATCTTCCAGGAACAGGTGATGCAGATCGCGATCGTCGCCGCAGGTTTTACGCCTGGCGAAGCGGACGACTTGCGTCGCGCGATGGCCGCATGGAAGCGCAAGGGCAATCTCGAGAAATATCAGGACAAGATCATCAGCGGGATGCTCGAACGCAACTACACGCGCGAATTCGCCGAGCAGATCTTCGAGCAGATCAAGGGCTTCGGCGAATACGGTTTTCCCGAAAGCCATGCGGCCAGTTTCGCGAAACTCGCGTACGCGAGCAGCTGGCTCAAGTGCCACGAACCGGCGATCTTCCTCGCCGCGCTGCTGAACAGCCAGCCGATGGGCTTCTACCCGCCGTCGCAGCTCGTGCAGGACGCGAAGCGTCATCGCGTGAAGGTGCTGCCGATCGACGTCACGCAAAGCAACTGGGAGGCCGCGCTCGAAGCGCTGCCCGATCAGCCGCCGCCACACGGCCAGCCGGCCGTGCGGCTCGGCCTGTCGCTCGTGCGCGGTCTTGGCGAAGCCGCTGCGCGCCGCATCGAAGCCGCCCGCGCCGCCGGCCCGTTCGACAACGTCGACAGCCTCGCCCGGCGCGCGCAGCTCGAACGGCGCGATCTCGAAGCGCTCGCCGCCGCGAACGCGCTCGCGACGCTCGCCGGCCATCGCCGCGATGCGCTGTGGCAGGCCGTCGCCGCGGCGCCTGAGCGCGACCTGCTCGCCGCCGCGCCGATCGACGAGGTGGAGCAGCCCGCGCTCGGCGCACCGTCGGAAGCCGACGACATCCTCGCCGACTATCACACCACCGGCCTCACGCTGAATCGCCACCCGGTCGCGCTGCTGCGGCCGGCGCTGCGCGCGCAGCGGCTGTCGTCCGCGGCCGAGCTGCGCGATCGCCTCGACGGCCGGCTCGCACGCGCATGCGGGCTCGTGATCGCGCGGCAGATGCCGGGCACCGCGAAGGGCGTGATGTTCATGACGCTCGAAGACGAAACGGGTTGCGTGAACGTGATCGTCCGGCCCGAACTGCTCGCGCGGCAGCGTCGCGAAACGCTCGATTCGCGGCTGCTCGCGGCGTCCGGCGTGTGGCAGGTCGTCAGCGACGTGCGGCACCTCGTCGCGCAGCATTTCGAGGATCTGACGCCGCTGCTCGGCGGCCTGCGCACGTCGAGCCGCGAATTCCACTGACGCCTGCATCGCGCCGGCCTGCTCGGCAGGTGCATACCAGTTGGCCAAATTGGTTCTATTCCGGTCTCATATTCGCACCCGAAATCCCGCCGAACCGGGCGCCTGAACCGTCCCTTTGCATACCACTTCGGGTAAATCCCTATGCCGCACTGCGTTGTAAACAAAGGCTTTGCTGGCACTAAAACGCTTGCCGCGCAAGGCTTTCGGCGATTTCCGCAGCGCTAATACCAGTTCGTTGACTGGTATTATGGTGGTTATATAATGCGTTCACTTTCGACGGTCCGAGATCGTCGTCCGACACCCGGAGGCACATGGAAACCGGCTGGTCCGAACTGGCGCCCGATCCCCTCGACGACACGCCGCTCTATCTGCAGCTCGCCCGCAACCTGGCGAGCGCGATTCACGCCGGCGCGTGGCGGGCCGGCGAGGCGCTGCCGTCGGAACGGCTGCTCTCGGTGTCGGTCGGCGTGTCGCGGATCACCGCGCGACGTGCGCTCGCGCTGCTGGTCGAGCAGGGCCTGATCAAGCGGGCGCGCGGCGCGGGCAGCTTCATCACGCCGCGCGTCGCCGATCCGCTGTCGCGTCTCGTCGGCTTCACCGCGAAGATGCAGCAGCGCGGCTTCGTGCCCGATTCGGTGTGGCTGGCGCGCACGCTGCGCACCGCGAGCCGCGACGAGCTCACGCATCTCGGCCTCGCGCCCGGCGCGACGGTCGCGCGGCTGGAGCGGCTGCGCCGCGCGGACGGCATCGTGATGGCGGTCGAGCATTCGACGCTGCCGGCCGCGGTGGTGCCCGATCCGCAGGCGCTCGGCGCGTCGCTGTACGAATACCTCGAGGCGCGCGGCATGACCGTCGTGCGCGCGTTGCAGCACTTTCGCGCCGCGAACGCGACGCACGCGATCGCGAAATGGATGGCGGTGAAGCCGGGCTCGGCGCTGCTGGTGATCACGCGGATCGGCTACGGCGCCGACCAGCGCGCGATCGAAGTGACCGAAACGTATTGCCGCGACGACTACTACGACTTCGTCGCCGAACTGAAACGCTGACGCGCGAGACTGCCCACACACCTCGCACCCTCCGCGCAATCGCGATGGAACGCAATCGCGCGCAATGAATCGCAACGGATTGGCCAATCACGACGCGGATGCCCGCGTCACCCGATCATCAAGAGAACGTCATGCTGACTGGCAACATCCTCACCTCCGACGGCTGGATTCTCGGTTCGCTCGATAGCGAGAACGGCCGCATCACCACGCTCGACGGCACGCCCGTCGATCCCGCGACGAACGACGCGCCTTACATCCTGCCCGGCTTCATCGACCTGCACGTGCATGGCGGCGGCGGCGCCGACGTGATGGAAGGCGGCGATGCGATCGAAACGATCGCTCGCACGCACGCGCAATTCGGCACGACGAGCCTGCTCGCGACGACGATGACCGCGCCGCGCGACGAACTGATGGAGGTCGTCGCGAACCTCGGCATCGTCGCCCGCACCCGCACGCCCGGCGGCGCGCGCGTGCTCGGCGTGCATCTCGAAGGCCCGTACATCAACCCCGGCAAGCTCGGCGCGCAGCCGGACGCGGCCGTGTCGGCCGTGCTCGACGAGGTGCTGAAGTACCTGTCGATCGCGCCGATCCGCGTCGTCACGCTCGCGCCGGAAATCGCCGGCCACATCGAGATCATCGGCGAGATGGCCGCGCGCGGCGTACGCGTGCAGCTCGGCCACTCGCTCGCGACCTACGACGACGCGGTCGCCGCGCTCAAGCACGGCGCGTGCGGTTTCACGCACCTGTTCAACGCGATGTCGCCGCTGCATCACCGCAACCCGGGCCTCGTCGGCGCGGCGCTCGCGCACGCCGAGTACGCGGAAATCATCCCCGATCTGCTGCACGTCCACCCCGGTGCGATCCGTGCGGCGCTGCGCGCGATCCCGCGCCTGTACGTCGTGACCGACAGCACGTCCGCGACCGGCATGCCCGACGGCGAATACCGGCTCGGCAGCCAGCACGTGACGAAGTGCCTCGGCGGCGTGCGGCTCGCCGACGGCACGCTCGCCGGCAGCACGCTGACGATGGACCAGGCGCTGCGCAACCTCGTGTCGCTCGGCCTGCCGATCGCCGACGTGTCGAACCGCATGTCGCGCTACGCGGCCGACTACCTCGGCATCGCCGATCGCGGCCGCCTCGAGCGCGGCGCATGGGCCGACCTCGCGGTGTTCGATCGCGACCTGAACCTCACCGCGACCTACGTCGAAGGAGAATCGATTGTCGAATATGCTTAAGGAAGCGCGCGAGTCCGCCCAGGTCGTCGCCGCGCAACTCGCCGACACCGCGCGCGTCGAAGCGCTCGCCGGCCAATTGCTCGATCACCCGCCGGCCGTCGCGCTGACGGTCGCGCGCGGCAGCTCGGATCACGCCGCCAGCTATTTCGCGAGCCTGACGATGAGCCGCCTCGGCGTGCCGGTCGCGTCGCTGCCGATGTCGGTCGCGACGCTGCAGCAGGCGCCGCTGAAGGTGCAGGACCAGTTCGCGCTCGCGTTCTCGCAGTCGGGCAAGAGCCCCGATCTCGTCAACACGATGGCCGCGCTGCGCGAAGCCGGCGCGCGCACCGTCGCCGCCGTCAACGTGCTGCCGTCGCCGCTCGCCGACGCGTGCGAGCACCAGCTGCCGCTGTTGGCCGGCCCCGAACTGTCGGTCGCCGCGACGAAGAGCTATATCGCGATGCTGTCGCTGTCCGCGCAGATCGTCGCGTACTGGCAGCGCGACGCCGCGCTGATCACCGCATTGCGCGGCCTGCCCGACGTGCTCGCGCAAGCCGGCCGGCTCGACTGGTCGCAGGCCGTCGCCGCGCTCGCGGGGGGCGAGCGGATGATCGTGATCGGTCGCGGCCTCGGCCTCGCGATCGCGCAGGAAGCCGCGCTGAAGCTGAAGGAAACCTCCGGCATCCAGGCCGAGGCATTCTCGAGCGCCGAAGTCCGCCACGGCCCGATGGAGCTGATCGACCGCGACTATCCGCTGCTCGTGTTCGCGCCGCCGGGGCCCGAGCAGGCCGGCCTGCTGCAGCTCGCCGCGGACATGCGCGCACGCGGCGCCGCCGTGCTGCTCGCGGCGCCAGCCGGCACGCCCGGCACATCCGACGCAAAGGGCACCGTGCTGCCGCTCGCGCAGTCGGCCCATTCGGCGCTCGACCCGATCGCCGCCATTCTTTCGTTCTACGTGATGGCGGCGGATCTGGCCGTCGCGCGCGGCCGCAATCCCGACACGCCGCGCCACCTGAATAAAGTCACCGAAACGCACTGACAGTCGAGAAAGCCGATGAGACGCGCCGAGGAATCCCAGTTGAAGAGCCCTAACCCCGATCAGATCGTCCTGCTTAGCCCGTTGACGGGGCCGATCGTTCCGCTGGCCGACGTGCCCGATCCGGTGTTCTCCGGCGGGATGTTCGGCGACGGCATCGGCATCGACCCGCTCGAAGGCCGGCTCGTCGCGCCGTGCGCGGGCGTCGTGTCGCATCTCGCACGCACCGGCCACGCGGTGACGATCACGACGCCGCAAGGCGCGGAAGTGCTGCTGCACATCGGCATCGACACCGTCGAGCTGAACGGGCAGGGCTTCGTCGCGCACGTCGAAGCCGGCGCGCGCGTCGAAGCGGGCGCGTTGTTGATCGAGTTCGACCAGGACGCGGTCGCGCGAAACGCGCATTCGCTGGTGTCGGTGATCGCGATCGCGAATTCCGACGCGTTCGAGGTCGTCGATCGCGCGAGCGGTTTCGCGACGGCCGGCGAGACGCCGTTGCTCGCGCTGCGCGGCAAGGGCGAAGCCGCCGCGCAGGCGGCGCAGGCCGGCGCGGCCGCGCACAACGAAGTGCGCCGCGAAATCGTGCTCGCGCAGCCGGGCGGCCTGCATGCGCGGCCGGCCGCACGGGCGCGGGAAGCCGCGCGCGGGCTCGACGCGAGCGTCGACGTGCTGTTCGACGGCCGCAAGGCGTCGATCGCGAGCGTCGTCGGCCTGCTCGGTCTCGGCGCTGGCGAAGGCGCGACGGTCGAGCTGGTCGGCCGCGGCGCGCACGCGCAGCAGGCCGTCGATGCGGTCGAGCGCGAGCTGCTGCGCGAAGCGCACGGCGAAGTGGAGGAAAAGCCGGCGCGGCTGAAGTCGCCCGCGCCGCAGACGGTCGCACGCCACGCCGGCGCGCCGCGCGATGGCGCGCCCATTGACCCGAACACGCTCGCCGGCGTGTGCGCCGCGCCCGGCATCGCGGTCGGCACGCTGGTGCGTCTCGACGATGCGGACATCGTGCCGACCGAGCAGGCGACCGGCACGCCGGCCGCGGAAAGCCGCCGCCTCGACCAGGCGCTGAAGGCGGTCGACGCCGAACTCGGCGAAACGGTGCGCAACGCATCGGCGCGCGGCGCGGTCGGCGAAGCGGGCATCTTCGCGGTGCATCGCGTGCTGCTGGAAGATCCGACGCTCGTCGATGCGGCGCGCGACCTGATCAGCCTCGGCAAGGGCGCGGGCTTCGCGTGGCGCGCGACGATCCGCACGCAGATCGACACGCTGTCGAAGCTCGACGATGCGCTGCTCGCCGAACGCGCGGCCGACCTGCGCGACATCGAGAAGCGCGTGCTGCGCGCGCTCGGCCACACGAACGGCGCCGCGCGCGCGCTGCCCGACGAGGCCGTGCTCGCGGCCGACGAATTCACGCCGTCCGACCTGTCGTCGCTCGATCGCGAACGCGTGACCGCGCTCGTGATGGCGCGCGGCGGCGCGACGTCGCACGCGGCGATCATCGCGCGGCAGCTCGGCATCCCGGCGCTGGTGGCGGTCGGCGATGCGCTGTACGCGATTCCGGACGGCACGCAGGTCGTCGTCGATGCGAGCTCGGGCCGGCTCGAACACGCGCCGACCGCGCTCGACGTCGAGCGCGCGCGGCACGAACGCCAGCGCCTGGACGGCGTGCGCGACGCGAACCGGCAACTGGCAGGTGTGGCGGCCGCGACGGTCGACGGCCGCGCGATCGAGGTCGCCGCGAACATCGCGACGCTCGACGACGCGAACACCGCGGTCGACAACGGCGCGGACGCGGTCGGCCTGCTGCGCACCGAACTGATGTTCATCCATCGTCAGGCCGCGCCGACGGCGGTCGAGCACCAGCAGAGCTACCAGTCGATCGTCGACGCGTTGCAGGGCCGCACGGCGATCATCCGCACGCTCGACGTCGGCGCGGACAAGGAAGTCGACTACCTGACGCTGCCGCCCGAACCGAACCCGGCGCTCGGCCTGCGCGGCATCCGTCTCGCGCAGGTGCGCCCCGATCTGCTCGACGATCAGTTGCAGGGCCTGCTCGCGGTGAAGCCGTTCGGCGCGGTGCGCATCCTGCTGCCGATGGTGACCGACGCAGGCGAACTCGTGCGGCTGAAAAAGCGCATCGACGAATTCGCGCGCGCGCAGGGCCGCACCGAGCCGATCGAGGTCGGCGTGATGATCGAGGTGCCGTCGGCCGCGCTGCTGGCCGACCAGCTCGCGCAGCACGCGGATTTCCTGTCGATCGGCACTAACGACCTCACGCAATACACGCTCGCGATGGACCGCTGCCAGGCCGATCTCGCCGCGCAGTCCGACGGCCTGCATCCGGCCGTGCTGCGCCTGATCGACATCGCGGTGCGCGGCGCGGAAAAGCACGGCAAGTGGGTCGGCGTATGCGGCGCGCTCGGCGGCGATCCGCTCGCGGTGCCGGTCCTGGTGGGCCTCGGCGTGACCGAACTGTCGGTCGATCCGGTGTCGGTGCCGGGCATCAAGGCGCGTGTGCGCCGTCTCGATTACCAGTTGTGCCGTCAGCGCGCGCAGGATCTGCTCGCGCTCGATTCGGCACAGGCGGTAAGGGCAGCAAGCCGCGAGGTCTGGCCGCTCGACTGAACGTCGGCGGCAGGCGCGCGACCCGTATCACTACCAAAGCAATCACCTCAACGACGATTCATGACGAGACAAGGATTGGAGGACTGAATGAACGGGAATCCGTTTCTGAAAATACAGGGTCTAGGCCGCGCGCTGATGCTGCCGATCGCGGTATTGCCGGTCGCCGGCATCCTGCTGCGGCTCGGCCAGCCGGACGTGTTCAACATCAAGATGATCGCCGACGCCGGCGGCGCGATCTTCGACAACCTGCCGCTGTTGTTCGCGATCGGCGTGGCGGTCGGCTTCGCGAAGGACAACAACGGCGTGGCGGCGCTCGCGGGCGCGATCGGTTACCTGATCGAAACCGCGATCATGAAGGACATCGATCCCAAGCTGAACATGGGCGTGCTGTCCGGGATCATCGCGGGTGTCGTCGCGGGCCTGCTGTACAACCGCTATAAAGACATCAAGCTGCCGGACTACCTCGCGTTCTTCGGCGGCAAGCGGTTCGTGCCGATCATCACGGGGCTGGTGTGCGTGGTACTCGGGATCGTATTCGGGTACGTGTGGCAGCCGGTCCAGCATGCGATCGACGCGGCCGGCCAGTGGCTGACGACGGCGGGCGCGATCGGTGCGTTCGTGTTCGGCTTCCTGAACCGCCTGCTGCTCGTCACCGGCCTGCACCACATCATCAACTCGCTCGCATGGTTCGTGTTCGGTAACTTCACGCCGCCGGCCGGCGGCGAGATCGTGCACGGCGACCTGCACCGCTTCTTCGCGGGCGACCCGACCGCGGGCACCTTCATGGCCGGCTTCTTCCCGATCATGATGTTCGGCCTGCCGGCGGCGTGTCTCGCGATGCTGCACGAAGCGCCGAAGGAGCGCCGCGCGATGGTCGGCGGCCTGCTGTTCTCGATGGCGCTGACGTCGTTCCTGACCGGCGTGACCGAGCCGATCGAATTCAGCTTCATGTTCCTCGCGCCGGTGCTGTACGTGATCCATGCGTTGCTGACGGGGCTGTCGCTCGCGATCTGCCAGATCCTCGGCGTGAAGCTCGGCTTCACGTTCTCGGCCGGCGCGATCGACTACGTGCTGAACTACGGGCTGTCGACGAAGGGCTGGATCGCGATTCCGCTCGGTATCGCGTACGGCGTCGCGTACTACGGGCTGTTCCGCTTCTTCATCCGCAAGTTCAACATGGCCACGCCGGGCCGTGAGCCGGCATCGACCGATGCGGCCACGGAATCGTACGCGTCGGGCGGCTTCGCCGCACCGGGCGCGGCGGCAACGGCTGCCGCACCGCGTGCGCAACGCTACATCGCCGCGCTGGGCGGGGCGGCCAACCTGTCGGTCGTCGACGCGTGCACGACGCGCCTGCGCCTGACCGTCGTCGATCCGGAGAAGGTATCGGAGCCGGAACTGAAGTCGATCGGCGCACGCGGCGTGCTCAAGCGCGGCGGCAACAGCGTGCAGGTGATCATCGGGCCCGAGGCCGACATCATCGCCGACGAAATGCGTGCCGCGATCGGCAGCGGCGCGACCGGCGCGGCAGCAACGGCGCCGGCCGCCGCCGCGCAGCCCGTCACCGGCGCGGCCGCCGGCCCGCTCGATCCGGAGCCGACCCGCTGGCTCGCGGTGTTCGGCGGCGCGACCAACGTCGTGTCGCTCGATGCGGTGGCCACCACGCGCCTGCGCGTGGTCGTGCGCGATCCGTCGGCGGTCGATCGCGAGCGTCTCGGCACGCTCGACGTCGCATGGGTGTCGCTCGACACGTTCCACATCGTCTGCGGCAACGCGGCGGCGCGCTATGCCGAACAGCTCGGCGCGCGCCTGCCGCCGTCGGGCGGCGGGGCGGCTGCACAACCGGCGTGATGCGGTGAAGCCGGCGTGAGCGATCCGCGCGGCGGATCCGGGCCGGTGGTCAAAAGAACAACGGCTTGCGACGTACGCGTCGCAAGCCGTTTTCTTTTGGGGCGGGCGATGCGCGATGCGTTTGCCCGCCTCGCGCATCGCCAGATGCCTTCTTCAGCCGTTCACGGATTCGTCAGCGTGAAGGTCGGCTTCCGATAGCCGACGCCGGCGCGCTCGAGCTTCGGCAATTCGCGTTGCGTGAGCAGCGTCGCGAAGCCGGCCCAGTCGCGCTGCAGCGCGGCGCCGTCGACGTGATGCGTGTCGCCGCGCTTGAAGCGCACGCCGGCCGCATACGGCAGCTCCCAGTCGGCCCGGTGCCACGCGCGCTCGGCGAGCGCGAGCAGCCGCGGGTAGGTCATGTATTCGAGGAAGGTGTCGTTGCGCATCACCTCGCCCCACGCCTGGCCCTGCATGCCTTCGATGCGTGGCGCCGGGCCCGTGCCCGTCACCTCGAACGCGTTGCCGTCGCGGTCGCCCATCACTTCGGCGTTCTGCGGCAGGTTCTCCGGCGCGAGCGAGAACACCTTGTACTCGTCGGTCGCGTGCGAGCCCCAGTAGTAGCCGCGCTCGCGCGGATTGAGCGTGTACGGGAAGTCGAAGTACAGGTAGTCGGGCAGCGCGAGCACCGTCTGGTAGCCCTTGCCGCTCAGGTCGCGCGCGCTGTCCGACGCGCCCCAGAAGATCGTGTCCCACAGCGACACCATCACGTGGCGCGTGCTGAAATCCTGCGGCCCGTTCGCGTGCTTGATGCCGTCCTGCCACGCGGCCATCGTGCCGATCCCGTTCGCGTCGACGGCCGCGCTCACCTGTTTCGCGAAACGCGTCGGCAGCTCGTCGATCGACTTGATCTCGCCGCGCTGGAGCAGCGCCGTGCACGCGGGCGACCGCGCCCACGGCTTGTCCTGCGCGGCCAGGTCGATGCGCCCCTTGTTCGGATCGGTGCCGTTCAGCGGCTGGAAGCCGCCGCC
The DNA here is from genome assembly GCF_902833245.1 of Burkholderia sp. BCC0398. Lineage (NCBI taxonomy): Bacteria > Pseudomonadati > Pseudomonadota > Betaproteobacteria > Burkholderiales > Burkholderiaceae > Burkholderia > Burkholderia sp. BCC0398. The sequence continues at coordinate 85,960 of NZ_CADFEM010000013.1, read as the reverse complement.
GAGGAAGATGTTCTTCGCTTCGTCGCCGCCGTAGTGCCAGGTTTGCAGCGGCGCCTGCGCGTCCGCGTGCATCGCCGCGATCTCGCGGATCACCTTAGACGCGAAGTTGAGTGCGCCCGGCACGCACGGGTTCAGGTCGCTGCGCCGGTCGTAGAACTGCACCGTCGTCAGGTTCGTCGTGTCCTGCGGGTCGAGCAGCCGATACGCGTTCGCTTCCTGCTCGCGGCCGGCCGCGTGCAGCCGCCGGTAGCGCGCCTCCATCGTCACGACGGCCGCGCGGGCGTGCGCGGGCATGTCGATCTCGGGGATGATCTGCACGAAGCGCGCGGCCGCGTAGCGCACGAGCGCCACGTAGTCGTCGCGCGTCAGGTAGCCGCCGCCCGAGCGGTTGTCGGGGCCGGAGCCGAGCTGCGGCAGCAGGCAGCGCGTCTCGCCCGGGTCGTGACAGCGGCGCGAGCCGATCTCGGTCAGCTCGGGCAGGCCGGGAATCTCGATGCGCCAGCCTTCGTCGTCGGACAGATGCAGGTGCAGGCGGTTGAGCTTGTACGCGCTCATCTGGTCGATCAGGCGGCGCAGCGTCGCCGGCTGCTTGAAGTTGCGCGCGAGGTCGACGTGCATCCCGCGATGCGTGAAGCGCGGCGCATCCTCGACCAGCATCGCCGGGATCGCGCCGCCGCCGGCCGGCGCGAGCGAATAGAGCGTCTGCACGCCGTAGTAGAGGCCCGCGCGGTCGTAGCCTTCGATCAGCACGCCGCGCGGCCCGATCGCGAGCCGGTAGCCGCCCGGTGTCGCGAGGTCGGCCGGCAGCCGGCGCGGCGCGACGAAGCCGCGCACCGGCACGCGTGCGCCGTCGAGCCCGAGGGTCGTCGCGCGCTCGCGCAGCGCCGCGACCTGCGCGTCAGGCAGGTCCGGCAGCGCGAGTTCGACGCCGCGCAGCTCGAGCGTGCCGGGCAGCGGCAATTCGCGCTTCACGCTCGGCAGCGCGCGGGCCGGATCGGGCCGTGCGGCCACCGGCGGCGCGTTGCCGGTCGAGTTGTTCTGCGCGTCGGCCGGCAGCGATTCGACGTAGCGCAGCTCGTTGTCGGTGTCGTTGTAGCGCAGCACGGCCGGCGGCGCGCCGTCGACGACGACGTACGGGCGCGGAATCACGTCGCTGTAGCGCAGCAGCCAGTATTCGGCGACGAACGGCAGCTCGATGCGCTCGCCGGGCGCGAGCCGCACCGAGCCCGGCTGCGGCGTCAGTTCGTACAGGTCGCCGGTGAGCCGCCGCAGCGCGAAGCCGGGGCGATCGATCCGCAGCAGGCGGCGGATGCTGTGCAGGTAGAGCTTCCAGCCGCCGTCGGCGATCGCCTGGTGGCCGCGGTTTTGCAGGATCAGGCGGCCCGTCGCGCAGGCCGCGCCGTCTGCGCCGAGATCGGCGCACGGCACGCCGGCTGCGGCCGCGTGGTTGTTGTCGACGGCGACGCGCAACGCGAGGCCGTTCGACAGCTGCGTCGCGAGGCTGGCTGCCTGGGCGGCGGCCGCTTGCGCGCTGCCGGCGGTCGCGCCGGCGGCGGCCGACGCCGGCAGCGCCGAGATCGCAGCGGGCGACAGCACCGCGATCAGCAGACCGGCAATGAGGGATGGCAAGGTACGCTTCAATTCGAACTCCTGAGAAAAAGAGGGCGTGGCGGCGCCGTGACTCGACGTCGCTGCGATCGGGTCTTTCAGTGGAGCTGCGGGAGATACCAGCACGCGGGGCGATGCGGCAGCCCCGCGCACAATCGGCACGCGGGGGCGTGCGTTACGGAACGGGAGGCGGGCATGCGTGCCGATCGGATCGGCGCGGCGGCGTGCGCGGATTCATCGGCGGTCCATGACGTTCGCCGCGGCGACGAGGCGGCCGCGGCCGGCGGCGCCCGGTTGGCCGCGCACGAGCATGAGCACGACGACGGCGCGCGCCGTGGAACACGGACGTCGACACGGCGCGCAGGCGCACGCCACACACGGGAATCGCATGTCTCCCCCACCCAGAAGGAATCGGCCTGTCAGCGGCCGTGTCCAACGATCTTATGAAACCTTTTATTGGTATTCAAGTGGTATCAATCTGGCGCTAAATTGGCATCGATGCACGACGTGTGCCCGCGCGGCCAGGGCGAAAAAAAACCTCGCGCGAAGCGAGGTTCTTTCTCTTCCGGACGGCGGCGCGCGATCGATCGGCCGCGCGCGCCACCCGTCAGTGCATCGGTGCGTCAGTCGCGGCGCGCCCGCACGGACGCTTCCTGCGTCTTCTGCCGCGCTTCGAGCCACATCGCGTTGACGATGCCGAACGACAGCGCGACGCCGATACCGAGAATCCAGCTGAAATACCACATGGTCAGACTCCTTGCGAAACGGTAGGCGAGGGCGCCTGCGCGCCCCGGCCGGTTCAATGCATCAATACATCGAGTGCTTGTTTTCTTCGAGCGTCTGGTGCGTGACCTTGCCGCGCATCACGCGATACACCCAGCCCGTGTAGATCAGCACGATCGGGAGGAACACGATCACCGCGAACAGCATCACCTGCAGCGTCATGTGGCTCGACGTCGAATCCCACACGGTCAGGCTGCTGCGCGGGTCGAGCGACGACGGCATGATGAACGGGAACATCGAGAAGCCCGCGGTCAGGATCACGCCGGCGATCATCAGGCCCGTGCAGAAGAACGCCGTCTTTTCCTGCTTCGAGCCGGCGAGCAGCAGCGCGAGCACGCCGCCCGCGATCCCGACGACGGGCGCGGCGATCATCCACGGATAGTCGCCGTAGTTCGCGAGCCACAGGCCCGCGCCGGCGGCGACGTCCTTGAGCAGCGGGTTCGCGACGGTGTCCGTCGGCGCGGCGTGGGTAATGTGGAAGCCGCCGATATACGAGGCCACCAGCACGCCGGCCAGCACGAACAGCACGACCGCGAGGAATGACGCGACACGCAGCGCGATCGACGCACGGCGCGCGATCACGCCGTCGGTCTTCATCTTGATGAACGCGGCGCCGTGCGCGACGAGCATCGTGAGGCTGACGAGCCCGCACAGCAGCGCGAACGGGTTCAAGAGCGCCCAGAAGCCGCCGTAGTAGGTCACGCGCAGGTCGCTGTCGAACTTGAACGGCACGCCCTGCAGCAGGTTGCCGAACGCGACGCCGAACACGAGCGCCGGCACGAAGCCGCCAGCGAACAGGCCCCAGTCCCAGCCCGCGCGCCAGCGCGGGTCCGGCCGCTTGCTGCGATAGTCGAAGCCCACCGGCCGGAAGAACAGCGCGAACAGCACGAGCAGCATCGCGAAGTAGAAGCCGGAGAACGACGCCGCGTAGACGAGCGGCCAGGCCGCGAACATCGCGCCGCCGGCCGTGATCAGCCACACCTGGTTGCCTTCCCAGGTCGCGCCGACCGTGTTGACGATGATGCGGCGCTCCTCGTCGGTCTTGCCGAGGAATGGCAGCAGCGCGGTCGCGCCCATGTCGAAGCCGTCGGTGACGGCGAAGCCGATCAGCAGCACGCCGACGAGCACCCACCAGATCAGCTTGAGAGTTGCATAGTCCATAGCGATTCCTTGTTCCGTTGCGAGTGCGTGCTCAGACGGCGGCCCGCTCGCCGGCAGCGACGAGTTCGTGGTGATAGCGGCCGGTATGCAGCGACGACGGGCCGAGGCGCGCGTACTTGAACATCAGCTTGATCTCGATGACGAACAGCGCGGTGTAGAACAGGATGAACCCGGCGAGACTCAGGTACAGGTCGCTCGGCTGCAGGCTCGACGCGGACAGGTGCGTCGGCAGCACGCCGGCGATCGTCCACGGCTGGCGGCCGAGCTCGGCGACGATCCAGCCGAATTCGATCGCGATCCACGGCAGCGGGATCGCCCACACCGCGTAGCGCAGGAACCAGCGGCGGTTGTCCTGCAGCAGCTGCCGCCGCGCGCAGAACCAGAACGCGGCAACGAACGTCGCGACGAACAGGAAGCCGAGGAACACCATGATCCGGAACGAGAAGAACACGGGTGCGACGGGCGGAATCGTCTTCTTCGCGGCGGCCTTGATCTGCTCGGGCGTCGCGTCGGTCACGTTCGGCGTGAACTGCTTGAGCATCAGCCCGTAGCCGAGATACTGCTTGTGCTGGTCGAACAGCGCGCGGGTCGCGTCGCTCGTGTCGCCCTGCTTGAGCTTCTGCAGCGCGCCGTATGCGATCATCCCGCTCTGGATGTGCTCCTCGCTGTGCTTCGCGAGGTCGCGCAGGCCGATCACCGGTTCGTCGATCGAGCGCGTCGCGATCAGGCCGAGCGCGTACGGAATCTTGATCGCATAGTCGGTGCGCTGTTCCGCCTGGTTCGGAATGCCGATCAGCGTGAACGACGCGGGCGCCGGCTGGGTTTCCCATTCCGATTCGATCGCGGCGAGCTTCATCTTCTGCACTTCGCCGGTCGTGTAGCCCGACTCGTCGCCGAGCACGATCACGCACAGCGTCGCCGCGAGGCCGAAGCCGGCCGCGACCGCGAACGAGCGCAGCGCGAAGTCGACGTCGCGCTTCTTCAGCAGATACCACGACGACACGCCGAGCACGAACATCGCCGCCGACACGTAGCCGGCCGACACCGTGTGCACGAACTTCACCTGCGCGACCGGGTTGAACAGCACGTCGAACAGGCTCGTCATCTCCATGCGCATCGTCTGGTAGTTGAACTCGGCGCCGACCGGATTGTTCATCCAGCCGTTCGCGACGAGGATCCACAGCGCGGACAGGTTCGAGCCCAGCGCGACGAGGAACGTGACGATCAGGTGCTTGACCTTCGACAGGCGGTTCCAGCCGAAGAAGAACAGGCCGACGAACGTCGATTCGAGGAAGAACGCCATCAGGCCTTCGACCGCGAGCGGCACGCCGAAGATGTCGCCGACGTAGTGCGAGTAGTACGACCAGTTCGTGCCGAACTGGAATTCGAGCGTGATGCCGGTCGTCACGCCCATCGCGAAATTGATCCCGAACAGCTTGCCCCAGAACTGGGTCATGTCCTTGTAGACCTGTTTGCCGGTCATCACGTAGACGGCTTCCATGATGACGAGCAGCCAGGACAGGCCGAGCGTCAACGGCACGAACAGGAAGTGGTAGAGCGCCGTGATGCCGAACTGTAGACGTGACAGATCGACGACTTCACTGCTTATCATGATGGTCTCCCTCGGTAGTTGCAGGCGCCGGTACCGAGAGTAGCTTCTCGGCCACGACGGCAGGCGGCAACGACATGTGCTCGGCCTGCGGATGATTGAAGAATGCGTATTTGAGCGACATCAGGAGGATCAGCTTGACGATCAGCACCAGGGTGATGTCGCGGGCGAGGGTGGGACCGCGTGCCCATGCGGCGATGCGCGCACGCCAGCCGATCGTGCCGGCCGGCCGCGAAGGCGGCGCAGGCTCTTTATTGATCGAGATCAAGGCGATTATCCTGAATCGATTTACGTCGGATTGGGGGCGACTTTACGTCGGATTTATGACGGCCGTGAAGCTGTTTTAATCCTTTTGCGCCTGACATGCCAATTTTAAAAGGACTGCTTTCCGATGCCGAGTGCTGCGATGCGGCAGACCGTCGCGAAACAGGGGGTAAAAATTGAGATGGATCAAGGTTATGCGGAAGGGCGCCGCACATGGCGTAATGCCTGATGAATCAGTTCAATTAATCGACGCAAAAACGGAGAGCGAAACGGCTGAAAAGCAGAGGAAAAGCTGCGGAAACCGGACGAAAAAAAACCGCTGCCGGTCGGGCAGCGGTTTTCGATGAGGCGCTTTGGATCGCCGCGGATTTACGCGTATTCGGCGAGGGCGGTGCGCATCTTTTTCATGGCGCTCGCCTCGATCTGGCGGATGCGTTCCGCCGACACGCCGAATTCGGCGGCGAGATCGTGCAACGTCGAGCCGCCCGAGCCGTCGTCGTCGACCTGCAGCCAGCGCGCCTCGATGATGCGGCGGCTGCGCGCATCGAGCGCGTCGAGCGCCTGCGCGATGCCGTCCGTCTGCAGCATGTCGCGTTGGCGCGCGGCGAGCACGGCGGTCGGCTCGTTGTGCGAGTCGGCCAGGTAGGCGATCGGCGCGTACGATTCCTCGCCGTCTTCCACCTGGCCCTCGAGCGCGATGTCGCCGCCCGACAGGCGCGTTTCCATCTCGGTGACTTCTTCGCGCTTGACGTTGAGCTCCTGCGCGAGGCCGTCGATTTCCTCGGGCGTCATCGCCTGCATGCTCTTCTTGTGGCTGCGCAGGTTGAAGAACAGCTTGCGCTGCGCCTTCGTCGTCGCGACCTTCACCATGCGCCAGTTGCGCAGGATGTACTCGTGGATCTCGGCCTTGATCCAGTGAATCGCATACGACACCAGGCGCACGTTTTGCGACGGGTCGAATCGCTTCACCGCTTTCATCAGGCCGATGTTGCCTTCCTGGATCAGATCGCCGTGCGGCAGGCCGTAGCCGAGATAGTTGCGCGCGATCGACACGACGAGACGCAGGTGCGACAGCACGAGGCGGCGCGCCGAGTCGAGGTCGTTGTTTTCGCGGAATTCGGTTGCATACCGGCGTTCCTCCTCGGCGGTCAGCAGCGGAATGCGGTTGACGGCCTGGATGTACGCGTCGATGTTGCCGAGCTGGCCCGGCAACATCGATTGGGCTGCGAGCGCCAGCGAGCCTGCCGATTCGGCCTTGGCCGGCGTCGGGCTCAGGGTGTTCGGAAGGGTCAGGGCGTGGCTCACTAAAAACTCCTTTGGAATCAGGGACAAACCGTTGGTCTCGGATGAGATTCCGGAGCCCATCTTAGCACTCCCACAATCCGAGTGCTAATTCCTTAGAGGCCACGGGGGCATCCAAGTTCCCGGTTTTCTATCGAGTCGTTCGAGTCGATAGTCTAATTTGCGACCGCGCTGGTCGTACGAAGTTCCGTAAGTGCTTGTTTCCGATAGTAATCAGTAGACGTTTTCGATTTTTGTAGTTTTGGAAGCAAACAATTTCGCTTCGCGATGCCGATCCGAAAAGTCCTTTACCATACCATTCAGTTCGCTCGGGCCGGCCGCTGCGGCAAGGCTCCATTCAACCCATAAAGTTGGAGTGTCAGATGAACAATAAGAAGAACCGCCGGCCCCGAAACCGGCTTGCGCTGCATGCGCTGCTGGCCGCGTCGCTGCTGGGCGGATCGGGCGCCGCGTTCGCGGACCGGTGGGGGATCCAGGCGGGCGGCGGATTTTCCGATCGCCACGGGATCGACAAGGCCGATCTCGGCGTGGTCTGGGATCCGGGCTGGAACTGGTGGGAAATCGGCGGCTGGCACTTCGCGTTCGTGATGGAAGGCCATGTCGGCTACTGGCACACCGGCGGCAACGTGCATGCCAACATCGGTGAATTCGGCGCGACGCCGATGTTCCGTTTCATCAAGAGCGCGGGCCAGGTTCGCCCGTTCGTCGAAGCCGGCGCCGGCATCCGGTTCCTCACGCATCCGACGATCTCGAACAATCTGTCGCTGTCGACATCGTTCCAGTTCGCGGACGTCGTCGGCGTCGGCGCGCAGTTCGGCGAACGGCAACAGTATCAGGTGGGTTACCGTTTCCAACATGTGTCTAACGCGGGTATCAAAGAGCCGAATCCTGGTATAAATTTCCACCAGTTCTACGTGCAGTACAACTTCTGATCCGCACGCCGGCGCACGGCGGGCGCGTTGCCGAGGAGTCAGGCGATGGCGAAGGTGGTCGATGCGATTCGCGCGCTCGAGCGCGATCGGTTCCGGGCGATGGTCGACGGGGACGGCGAGGCGCTCGACGCGCAATTGTCGGACAAGGTGTTCTTCGTGCACACCAACGGCAAACGAGAAACCAAGCAGCAGTTCATCGACGCCATCGTCGCCGGCCGCCGCCGCTATCGTCAGATCGAGATCCAGTCGCAGGACCTGCTGCCCGTCGGCGATGCCACCTGCGTCGTGACCGGGCGCGCGTTGATCGAGATGGAAACGAACAATGGCGGCCTCGTGTTTCCGATCGCCTACACGGCCGTGCACACGCACGAGCACGGGCAGTGGCGGCTGCTCGCATGGCAGGCGACGCGGTGCGCGACCGAGACGTGAGCGCGGGTGGCGCTCGTTTTCATGTCCCGACCGAAGCGGCCTTCTGAGCCGCTTTTTGCTGTCTCGTGCGGCGCGGATCGCGCGGCGCACGGGCGGTCACGCACCGCTCGCTGACGTTTCAACCCTGCATCGAAACCCGGCGCTCAGGCCGCCGCGCGGTGGTCCGCGCAGTGCCATGCCGAGCGGTTGATCGCGCTGACGACCGCATCGAGCGCCGCGACCGCCGCGTCGGCGTGCACGCCGACCCCATGCCGCAGCGGCGCGTCGCCGACCCGGCAGCCGACCGATACCGCGATCCGGCCGTCCGCGGTGCGCGTGTGCTCGCACGACGCGACGTCGATCGCGGCGCCAGCGGCCCCTGCCAATGCCGCGGCGAAATGTCGCGCGGCGTCGTCGGGTGTCGCATCGGCGGCGGGCGCCACCGCGATCTCGCGGTTTTGCCAGCGCGCGCCGCTGCCGTGGCGCGCGGCCGGGCCGTCGGTCTCGAAGAATTCGCGCGCGAACAGCGCGCAGATCGCGTCGCCCGTCACTTCCTCGCCCGAGGCGTCGGCGAGCGTCTGCACCGCGTGGCTGAACTCGATCTGGACGCGGCGCGTCGGCGTGAAACCCATTCCGCGTTCGAGCAGGAACGTCGCGCCGCCCTTGCCGGACTGGCTGTTCACGCGGATCACCGCGTCATAGCTGCGGCCGAGATCCGCCGGGTCGATCGGCAGGTACGGCACTTCCCAGATCGCGTCGGGGCGCTGCTGCGCGAAGCCCTTGCGGATCGCGTCCTGGTGCGAGCCCGAGAACGCGGTGAACACGAGGTCGCCCGCGTACGGATGGCGCGGATGCACGGGAATCTGGTTGCAGCGCTCGACGACGCGGCGCACCGCGTCGATGTCGGAGAAGTCGAGGCCCGGGTCGATGCCTTGCGTGTAGAGGTTCAGCGCGAGCGTGACGAGATCGACGTTGCCGGTGCGCTCGCCGTTGCCGAACAGGCAGCCTTCGATGCGGTCGGCGCCCGCGAGCAGCGCGAGTTCGGCCGCTGCGACCGCGGTGCCGCGATCGTTGTGCGGATGCACGGACAGCACGATGCTGTCGCGATACGCGAGGTTGCGGTCCATCCATTCGATCTGGTCGGCGAACACGTTCGGGGTCGCGGCCTCGACGGTGGCCGGCAGGTTGACGATCATCTTGTGGTCGCGGGTCGGGCGCCAGGTCTGCGCGACCGCGTCGCAGATCTCGCGCGCGAACGTCAGCTCGGTCATGCTGAAGGTTTCCGGCGAGTACTGGAAGGTCCAGTGCGTATCGGGGCGCGCGGCCGCGTGTGCCTTGATGATGCGCGTGCCGTCGATCGCGAGCGCCTTCACGTCGTCCTTCGACATCCCGAACACGATGCGGCGGAACGACGGGCAGACCGCGTTGTACAGGTGCACGATCGCGCGCGGCACGCCTTCGAGCGCATCGAACGTGCGCGCGATCAGGTCTTCGCGCGACTGCACGAGCACTTCGATCGTCACGTCGTCGGGAATCCGCTTGTCGTCGATCAGCTTGCGGACGAAATCGAAGTCGGTTTGCGACGCCGACGGAAAACCGACTTCGATCTCCTTGAAACCGATCGCGACCAGCATGTCGAAGAACTCGAGCTTCTGCTCGATGCTCATCGGCTCGATCAGCGACTGGTTGCCGTCGCGCAGGTCGGTGCTCATCCACACGGGCGCACGCTCGATGGTGCGGGCCGGCCAGCGGCGGCCATTGAGGCGGACGGGCTCGAACGGACGGTACTTGTCTTGCGGATTGCGCATCATCTTCTGGACCTCGGGTCTCAAGTCGCGAGCGAAGACGCGCGGCACGGGCGCCGGTTGGCGCTGCCTCGCACCCGGCGCGCGATGGCGCCGCGGATGCGGATGATCTTCGCGAATCGGCCGACGGATGGACGGACGAATGCTGACGACTGCGGGTTGTAAAAACTGCGAGAGGGGTACGGCGAGGAACTGCTGGGAGGACCGTGCGAACAGCACACGGCGCTACGACAGCCTTAGGCTAGTCGTAGCGATAGCGGCCGCGCTAGGCGGCCGGAGGTAATTCGGAGGGTGTTCGGAAAGGAACGCATGACGGCCACTCTATGCCAGGATGCGCTCGCGTGTCAAATGTCGGGATAAAGGGGCAGGTCGCCGCCGCGCCGTCAGCGCGCGACGCGGACGATCTGCACGATCGTCGCGACCTGTCGCGCGACCGTGTCGGGCACCGGCACCTCGCCGCGCAGCACCGCGTCCGTCCACGCGGCCGTGGTCGCCGCATCGCGCGACTCGGGCAGCGCGACGGGCGGCGCGTCGGTCGACGAACGCTCGGCGTCGATCAGCGTGTCGCACACGCCGTCGTGCAGCCAGTCGACCTGCACCTGGCGCCGCGTGTCGGCCACCGCTTCGCCTTCGGTGCCGCGTGCGAGCAGCGCGCCGCCCCGCGCGGCGTCCGGATGGTCGCGGAACAGCTGCGCGAGGCTATCGCGGTACGGCGGATGCGTGTAGTTGACGAGCCGCAGCCCGGCCGGCGCGAACGGCTGCAGGATCTTCACGAGCGTATGCGTCGAGTTGCGCACGCCGAGCACGCCGCGCATCGACAGCAGGTGCGCGATGCGCGGCGCCAGCACGTCGATCGGCGCGAATGCGACGCGGCGCTCGGCGAGCGTGTCCTCGATCGCATCGTGCGACGTCGACGGCGCGAGCGACAGCGCCGAGAAGATCTCGGCGCTCGTCACGCGGCCCGGATCGCACTCTACTCCGTGCACCAGCACCGGCACGCCTTCGCGCGCGAGCAGCAGCGCGAGCAGCGGCACGAGATTCGGCTGCTTGCGCGCGCCGTTGTAGCTCGGGATCGACACCGGGCGGAACGCGGCGTCCTGTACGTGCACGGGCTCGAACGACGCCTGCGCGGCGGCGAGCATCGCGGCCAGTTCGTCGGCGGATTCGCCTTTCAGCCGATAGGCGATCAGGATCGCGCCGAGTTCGACGTCCGACACGCGCGCATCGAGCATCGCGCGATAAAGCTCGAACGTGTCTTCGGCGGACAGGGCGCGCGCGCCGTTGGGGCCGCGGCCGATTTCCTTGATGAAGCGGGCGCAAGGGAACGGAGCGGCGGCGGGATCGTGGGAAGCGGTCATCGGAACGTGGGGCGGGCGGCCGGCATCGGGCCGCGCGGTGAGCGGTGAGGAATGCCCCGAGTATCGCACGGGCGCGGCTGCGCACCGTGCCGCGCTACACTCTGGTTCCCGGCGGCGTACGCACCCGCTGCGCCGCGCCCGTGCCGCCGCAGGCCGAATACGACCAAAAGAGAGACATCCCATGAAGCTCTACAGCTATTTCCGCAGTTCCGCGTCGTACCGCGTGCGGATCGCCCTGAACCTGAAGCGGCTGCCGTTCGACTATGCGCCCGTGCACATGCTGCGCGACGGCGGGGAGCAACTGAAGGACGCATACCGCGCGCTGAATCCGGATGGGGTCGTGCCGACGCTGGTCGATGGCGACGCGACGCTGCAGCAGTCGCTCGCGATCATCGAATATCTCGACGAAACCCATCCCGAGCCGGCGTTGCTGCCGAAGCAGCCGGTCGATCGCGCGTACGTGCGGTCGGTGGCGCTGCAGATCGCGTGCGAAATCCACCCGCTCAACAACCTGCGCGTGCTCAAGTACCTGAAGCACACGCTGAATGTGCCCGAAGACGCAAAGAACGCGTGGTACCGGCACTGGATCGAGGCGGGCTTCGACACGCTCGAGGCGCGTCTCGCGAACGATCCGCGCACCGGCAAGCTGTGCTTCGGCGACACGCCGACGCTCGCCGACGTGTGCCTCGTGCCGCAGGTGTTCAACGCGAACCGCTTTGCGATCGACACCACGCGTTTCCCGACGATCCACCGGATCGCCGACCATGCGGCGACGCTCGATGCATTCAAGGCCGCCGAGCCGGGCGTGCAGCCCGACGCCGAATAAGCGCCGAACGAGTGTGGCGGCCCCGCGGCGAGCAGGATCGGGCGCGCATGAAAAAGGGCGCCCGAAGGCGCCCCGTGCGATGCGAGCCGGCGGCGTTCAGCCGAGCAGCGCGTCCGCGAATTCCACCGCGCTGAACGGCTGCAGGTCCTCGACCTTCTCGCCGACGCCGATGAAGTAGACGGGCACCGGCCGTTGCCGCGCGATCGCGGCGAGAATCCCGCCCTTCGCGGTGCCGTCGAGCTTCGTGACGATCAGGCCGGTCAGGCCCAGCGCGTCGTCGAATGCCTTCACCTGCGTGAGCGCGTTCTGGCCGGTGTTCGCGTCGATCACCAGCAGCACCTCGTGCGGCGCGCCGTCGTGCGCCTTCGCGATCACGCGCTTCACCTTCTTCAGCTCTTCCATCAGGTGCAGCTGCGTCGGCAGGCGGCCGGCCGTGTCGGCCATCATCACGTCGATCTTGCGCGCGCGCGCGGCGCTGACCGCATCGAAGATCACCGCGGCCGGATCGCCGCTTTCCTGCTGCACGACCGTCACGTTGTTGCGCTCGCCCCAGACCGCCAGCTGCTCGCGCGCGGCCGCGCGGAACGTGTCGCCGGCGGCCAGCAGCACCGACTGGTCAAAGCTCTGCAGATGCTTCGCGAGCTTGCCGATGCTGGTCGTCTTGCCCGCGCCGTTCACGCCGGCGATCATCATTACGAGCGGCTGCGCGCGGCCGAGCATCAGCGATTTCTCGAGCGGCGTCAGCAGCTCGACGAGCAGGTCGTGCAGCGCATCCTTCACCTGCTGCGGATCGGTCAGCCGGCCCGCGCGCACCTTCTCGCGCAGCGCGTCGAGCAGGTACTCGGTCGCGTCGACGCCCGCGTCGGACATCAGCAGCGCGGTTTCGAGCTCCTCGTACAGGTCCTCGTCGATCTTCGTGTTGACGAAGACGCCGGTGATGCTCGAGCCCGTCTTCGCGAGCCCCGTTTTCAGGCGCGCGAGCCACGACTTCTTCGCGGACGCGTCCTGCAGCGGCGGCGGGACGATCTCGACCGTCTCGACCACTTCGTCGCGGCCGTCGTTGGTCGGCGTGACCGTCACCACGACGGCCGGCGCGGCCGCTTGCGCGCTCGCCTGCGGCACGTCGGCCGCGGGCGGCGCCTCCGGCGCGGGCGCGTCGGCGTCGGACGCTTCGTCCGCTTGCTGCGCGTCGGCCGATTGCGATTCCGCCGGATCGGGCTCCTGCGTTTTCTTGAATCGTTTGAAGAAACTGAACATGGTCTGGCGTCGGGAAGAGGGCGGGCCGCCGCCGAGGGCGGGGCGCCGGACGGGCCGTTCTGCGTTCGCGCGGGCGCGGCGCTCGGCGGCCGAAACCGTGCATTTTATCAGTGCGGCGCGGCGCTCGCGTCAGTGCGCGTCGCCGCTGTGGTAACGTGCGCCTGTTTGGCGCGCCCCTCGCGCGCGCCCGGTCCCTCCGTTGTCGATATCCCGTATGTCCCGTTCCTCTTCCGGCCGCCCCGCGGCCCCTTCCAGTCGCGGCAAGCCGCACGCGGTCCGCATCATCGGCGGCGACTGGAAACGCACGCCGCTCGCGGTGCTCGATCTCGACGGCCTGCGCCCGACGCCCGATCGCGTACGCGAGACGCTGTTCAACTGGCTCGGCCAGGATCTCGACGGTTGGCGCTGTCTCGACCTGTTCGCGGGCACCGGCGCGCTCGGCTTCGAGGCCGCGTCGCGCGGCGCGGCGAGCGTCGTGATGGTCGAGCGCCATCCGCGCGCCGCGCAGCAGCTGCGTGCGATCAAGGACAAGCTCGGCGCCCGGTCGGTCGAGATCGCCGAAGCCGATGCGCTGCGGCTCGCGGCCGGGCTCACGCCGGGCGCGTTCGACGTGGTGTTCCTCGATCCGCCGTTCGACGACCTGGCCGCGCTCGAGCGCGCGATCGTGCTCGCGGCGCCGCTCGTCGCGGCGGGCGGCGCGCTGTACGTCGAAACGGGGGCGGAACTCGACCCGGCCGCGCACGACGCGCTCGCGGGCTGGCAGGTGGTGAAGCACGGCAAGGCCGGTGCGGTTCACTATCATTTGCTGCGGCGCGAAAATGATGAATAATGCGCGTTCCATACGAGGCGGCGCGCCGCAAAGGCGACGCATGCCCATCTCGGCAGCGGCGCGTGCATCGCACGGCTGCCATCCCGTTTGCGTGATGACAGGAGGAGCGACATGGTAGTCGCCGTGTATCCCGGTACGTTCGATCCGCTGACGCGCGGGCACGAAGACCTCGTGCGGCGTGCGTCGAGCATTTTTGATACGCTGGTGGTGGGCGTTGCCGACAGCCGCGCGAAGAAACCGTTTTTCTCGCTCGAAGAACGTCTGACGATTGCGAACGAGGTGCTCGGCCATTATCCGAACGTGAAGGTGATGAGTTTCACCGGCCTCCTGAAGGATTTCGTCCGCATCAACAACGCGCGCGTGATCGTGCGCGGGCTGCGCGCCGTGTCCGATTTCGAATACGAGTTCCAGATGGCGGGGATGAACCGCTATCTGCTGCCCGACGTTGAGACGATGTTCATGACGCCGTCCGACCAGTACCAGTTCATCTCGGGGACGATCGTGCGCGAAATCGCGCAATTGGGCGGCGATGTCAGCAAATTCGTGTTTCCGTCCGTCGAGAAGTGGCTGACCGAGAAAGTCACGGCGATGGGAGGCCCTGCCGCGTGACGCGGCGCCGGCCGGTTTCGTTGCGAAGCCGGCCGCCGGCCTGAAGAAGTGAGATCAGTATGGCTTTGATGATTACCGACGAGTGCATCAATTGCGACGTGTGCGAGCCCGAGTGCCCGAACGGCGCGATTTCGATGGGCCCGGATATCTACGTGATCGACCCGAACAAGTGCACCGAGTGCGTCGGCCATTTCGACGAACCGCAGTGCCAGCAGGTGTGTCCGGTCGAATGCATTCCGCGCGATCCGCAGCATGACGAGTCGCACGCGCAATTGATGGAGAAGTACCACGCGTTGATCGCCGTGAAGGGCGACGACGCATCGTGACCCTGCGCTGACGCACGCACGCCGATTGGCGAGCGCGCGTCGCGCTTTCAGATCGACGCCGCCCGGCGCCGGTTCTTCCGTGTCAGCCCAGCAGCTCGCGCAGCGCCGCGACGAGCGCATCGCATTCGGCGTCGGTGCCGACGGTGATGCGCAGATGCTGGTCGATCCGCGGCAGCCGGAAGTGCCGCACGAAAATTTCCCGTTCCTTCAGCTTCGCCGCGATCGCGCCCCCGTCGTGCGCCGGATGGCGCGCGAACACGAAATTCGCGGCCGACGGCACGATCTCGAAGCCGAGCGCGTCGAGCGCATGCGTGAGCCGCGCGCGGCTGTCGATCACGCGCCGGCAAGTCGCGTTGAAATGGTCGGTGTCTTCGTACGCGGCCTGCGCGGCGACTTGCGCGAGCCGGTCGAGCGGATACGAGTTGAAGCTGTCCTTCACGCGATTCAGCGCGTCGATCAGCGCGGCATCGCCGAACGCGAAGCCGACGCGCATGCCCGCGAGCGAGCGCGCCTTCGACGTCGTATGCACGACGAGCAGGTTCGGGTGGCGGTCGATCAGCGTAATCGCCGACTGCGCGCCGAAATCGACGTACGCTTCGTCGATCACGACGACCGACGACGGGTTCGCGGCCGCGATTCGCTCGACGTCCGCGAGCGGCAGCGCGCGCCCAGTCGGCGCATTCGGGTTCGGAAACAGCACGCCGCCGGCGTCGTCGAGATAGTCGTCGACGCGGATCGAGAAATCGTCCGCGAGCGGCACGACCGTGGTCTCGACGCCGTACAGGCGCGCGTAGGTCGGATAGAAGCTGTACGTGATGTCGGGAAAGCGCAGCGGCCGGTCGTGCTTGAGCAGCGCCTGGAACGCGTGCGCGAGCACCTCGTCGGAGCCGTTGCCGACGAACACCTGGTCGGGCTGGATGCGGTGATGGGCCGCGACCGTCTCGCGCAGCGCGCGTGCGACCGGGTCGGGATAGCGGCGCAGCGTGTCGCCGGTGTCGCCGAGTTCGCGTGCGATCGCCGCGACGACGCGCGGCGACGGCGGATAGGGATTCTCGTTGGTGTTCAGCTTGACGGGGTGCGCGAGCGCGGGCTGTTCGCCCGGCACGTAAGGCACGAGTTGCTGAACGACGTCGCTCCAGTAACGGCTCACCGCTTGGCTCCTGTCGGGCAAAACGTCCAGATTACCGCATGTGCGCGTCGCGGTGGGGCAGGCGAGGCCGCCGGATTGCGTCGGACGGCCGATGCACCGGGCCGGTGCGCGGTGCGGTCAGTTGCGATGCAGCTGCATCGTCGCGCGATCGAGTTCGCCCTTGACGACCATCGGCATCACGGCGAGCGCGCGTTCGATCGATGCGTCGATCACGTCCTGCTCGTCGCGGCGCGGCGGTTTCAGCACGAAGTTCGCGACGTCGGGCTTCGCGCCGGCGCGCGCGCTTTCCGGAATCAGGTCGCGCGGATGGCCGATGCCGATCCGCAGCCGCCAGTATTGCTGCGACGACAGGTGTGCGGTGATGTCCTTCAGGCCGTTGTGGCCGCCGCTGCCGCCGCCGAGCTTCAGCTTCACGGTGCCGGGCGGCAGGTCGAGTTCGTCGTGCGCGACGAGGATCTGGTCGGGCAGGATCTTGAAGAATTGCGCGAGCGCGACGACCGACTGGCCGGAGCGGTTCATGTAGGTCTGCGGCTCGAGCAGATGGACTTCCTCGCCGTGCAGGCGCGCTTTCGCGTAGAAGCCGTGGAAGCGGCGCTCGTCGCGCAGCGTCGTGCCGGCTTCGCGGGCGAGCTGGTCGATCAGCCAGAAACCGGCGTTGTGGCGCGTCGCGGTGTATTCCGCCCCGGGATTGCCGAGGCCGACGATCAGTTTGATCATGACGTTTCGAAGGCGGCGGCCGCCGCCTGGGCGCAAAAAAAGAAAAACCCGCCGGGCAAGCCGCGGCGGGTTGCGTCGACCGTTTCGTGAAACGGATCGATGGGGCGTGCAGGCAGCCGCTTAGGCAGCCGGCGTTTCGCCTTCTGCTGCGTCCGACACGGCACCCGCCGGGACCGTCGCCGAAGCGATGACCGGGTTTTCCGCGTCGACGTGCGCGACCAGCGCGACGCCCTTCGGCAGCGCGATGTCCTTCGCGTGCAGCGATTGACCGGCTTCGATCTTCGACAGGTCGACTTCGAGGAACTCCGGCAGGTCAGCCGGCAGGCACTCGATTTCGATTTCCGTCGCGACGTGCGAAACGATCGCGCTCGACAGCTTCACGGCCGGGCTGACTTCTGCGTTCAGGAAGTGCAGCGGTGCCTTCGTGTGCAGCTTCTTCTTCGCGTCGACGCGTTGGAAGTCCACGTGCAGCACGAGTTGCTTGAACGGGTGATATTGCACGTCGCGCAGCAGAACCTGTTGCGACTGGCCAGCGACTTCCAGGTCGAGGATCGACGAGTGGAAGGCTTCCTTCTTCAGTGCATGCCACAGCGCGTTGTGATCCAGTTCGATCTTTTGCGGGGCTGCTTCGCCACCGTAGACGATACCCGTGGTCTTACCGGCGTTGCGCAGGCGGCGGCTCGCACCCGTACCTTGCTGTTGGCGCTCGAAAGCGACGACTTTCATGTGATTCTCCATGTGCTGCCCGCGACCAGGCAGTAAAACGGGGCCATCAAGCGGCCCCCGATGAAACGGCCGGGGTTTCGTCTATCCCGTCCGATTGTGCAAAAAGCGAAGCGTTGCCGCTTCGCTTTCCGCGCATGCTTTGTTCCGTCGATTCGCGATCAGGATTCCGCGAACAGCGACATCACCGAATCGCCGCGGCGAATCCGCGAGAACGTCTCGGCCAGCAGGCTCGCGCTCGTCAGCGAGCGGATCTTCGAGCATGCCAGCGATTCGGCCGACAGCGGGATCGTATCGGTGACGACCAGCTCGTCGAGTGCCGATGCGGCGATGCGATCTGCGGCGCCGCCCGACAGCACCGGATGCGTCGCG
The DNA here is from genome assembly GCF_902833245.1 of Burkholderia sp. BCC0398. Taxonomy (NCBI): domain Bacteria; kingdom Pseudomonadati; phylum Pseudomonadota; class Betaproteobacteria; order Burkholderiales; family Burkholderiaceae; genus Burkholderia; species Burkholderia sp. BCC0398. Next base: position 67,921 of record NZ_CADFEM010000013.1, on the reverse strand, counting down.
TAGGCAAAAACCTGCTTCGCGCCGCGATCCTTCAGCACTTGGGCGGCCTTGCACAGCGTGCCGGCCGTATCGACCATGTCGTCCATGATCACGCAGGTGCGGCCTTCGACTTCACCGATGATGTTCATCACTTCGGCGACGTTCGCCTTCGGACGACGCTTGTCGATGATCGCGAGATCGCAGTTCAGCTGCTTCGCGAGCGCCCGGGCACGCACCACGCCGCCGACGTCCGGCGACACGACGAGCAGATCCGAATAGTTCTGCTTGCGCAGGTCGCCCAGCAGGATCGGCGTCGCGTAGATGTTGTCGACCGGGATGTCGAAGAAGCCCTGAATCTGGTCGGCGTGCAGATCCATCGTGATGATCCGCTCGACGCCGGCGATTTCCAGCATGTTCGCGACGATCTTCGCCGAGATCGCGACGCGCGCCGAACGCGGGCGGCGATCTTGACGGGCATAGCCGAAGTAGGGGATGGCAGCGGTGATCCGGCCGGCGGATGCGCGCTTGAGCGCATCGACCATGATCATCAGTTCCATCAGATTGTCGTTCGCCGGTGCGCACGTGGATTGCAGGACGAAGACGTCCTTGCCGCGCACGTTTTCCTGGATCTCGACCTGGATCTCGCCGTCGGAGAAACGGCTGACCATCGCTTTGCCGAGGGGAATACCAAGGATACTGACGACTTCCTGGGCGAGCGCGGGATTCGCGTTGCCAGTAAAGACCATCAGGCCATCATGGCTGTGGCTGCTCATCGTGCACCTGCTTCAGGCTTGGGCGGGAAATGCGGGAAAATTTTTGGCAGGGGAGGAAGGACTCGAACCCTCGCATGCCGGAATCAAAATCCGGTGCCTTGACCAACTTGGCGACTCCCCTACACTTAACTGATAACTTCACCGAACTTGTGTAGGCCGTTCGGCAAAGTAAAACTTCATGACGCGAAAGCGAAGAGCGGATGCTCGTTCAGACTCTCGGCAACTGCGCCGTTCCAACTGGCGGGCAGCTTGGCTTTCGCCGCTTCTGCCTCGTGCTTGCTGTGAAACGCTGCAAACACGCTTGCTCCGGAGCCGGTCATCCTCGCGGGGGTCACATCATACAACCATTTGACCACCTGCGCAACTTCCGCGTACTTCCTTGTTACAACTTCCTGCATATCGTTCCGGCCGAAGCTGTCTGGCCATTCCGCATCGCTGGTTTGCTGTGCAAGAAAGTCAGCAATTGTGACGGGCTTTGTATCTCTTGTCAACAACTCATCTGAAAATATTTCAGCGGTCGGGACATGAACGCGTGGCGTCACAACCAAGAACCAGCGAGTCGGCAATTGTACCTCAGCTAATTCTTCTCCGATACCCTCTGCGAACGCATTTTTTCCGAAAATAAAAAACGGGACGTCGGCGCCGAGTTTGACCGCGAGCGACTGGAGTTCGGCGCGCGGCACATCGAGTTGCCACAGGCGGTTCAGCGCGAGCAGCGTCGTCGCCGCGTCGGAACTGCCGCCGCCGAGGCCGGCGCCCATCGGCAGGATCTTGTCGATCTCGATGTCGACGCCGTGCGCGGTGCCCGTATGCGCTTTCAGCAGGTTCGCCGCGCGCACGACGAGATCGCTTTCCTCGGGCACGCCGGGCACGTCGGTGACGCGTGCGACGCGGCCGTCGTCGCGCCGCGTGAAGTGCAGCGTATCGCCCCAGTTCAGCAGCTGGAATACGCTCTGCAGATCGTGATAGCCGTTCGGACGACGGCCGGTGATGTGCAGGAACAGGTTGAGTTTCGCGGGCGCCAGGCAGTTGCGCAGCGAGCGGGTCGAATCGGTCATGCGGGTATCGGGGCTAGGCGCGCGTGCTCACTGATCGAGCACGAGCTTGATGTCGAGCGGCGGCGTCGCGCGCACGAGGTTGACGCGTTTGACGCCCGTGGCCGGGGCATCCGCGTAGGCAAGGTAGTCGATCGTCCAGCCGTCCTGGTGCAACTGCTTGATGCGCGTGCCGTCGGCCGGGTCGCGCACGGTTTCCGCGGGCGTCGCGGGCGCGGCGGTCGGCAGCAGCCAATAGCGCAGGCCCGCGAGCGGCAGCTCGAAGCCGAGCGTTTTCTGCATCAGGTCGCCGACGTCGGGCGCATATTGGGTCGGGCGGTTCGGCAATTCGAGCGACGCCGCGCGCGGGGACGATTTCACGACCGCGAGCGTCTGGCCGAGCGGGCTGCGCAGCTCGAGCGACACGTCGTCGCCGTGCTCCTGCCAGTCGAAGTTGCCGTACACGTTCTGCGGGTTGCCGAGACGATCGTCGTACCGCACCGCGAAGCGGCCATGGTACGCATGCGTCGCCGCTGTCTGCAGCGCGGCGCCCGTCGGCGCGTTGGCCGACGGCGGCGTGCTCGCGCAGCCGGCGAGCGCAAGCGCCGCGCCGGCCGCGGCCAGCATGCGCTGCGCGCGGGAGAACCGGGAAAACATCGGGAACATCCGCATCAGAGGCCGTTGATCTGCAGGCGTTTGAGCGTCTGCACGAGCGTTTCGTTGTCGGGCTCGAGCTTCTGCGCGGCACGCAACGCGTTGCGCGCGTCGTCCTGCGCGCCGCTCTTCCACAGCACTTCGCCGAGATGCGCGCCGATCTCGGCGTTCGGCTGCAGTTCGTATGCACGCTGCAGCACCTTCGTCGCGCCGGCCGTGTCGCCCATCCGGTACTTCACCCAGCCGAGGCTGTCCATGATGTACGCGTCGTTCGGCGCGAGCGTCATCGCCTTGTCGATCAGCTTGCTGGCCTCGGGCAGCCGCTGGTTGCGGTCGGCGAGCGAATAGCCGAGCGCGTTGTAGGCCTGCGGGTTGTCGGGCTGCGTACGGATCAGCTCGCGCAACTGCTTTTCCATCGTCGCGTAGTGGCCGGTCTTTTCGGCCGCCATCGCGTAGTCGTAGCGCAGGTCGGGATCGTCCGGGAAGTCCTGGACCGCTTGCCCGAGCCGCGCTTCCGCTTCCGGATAGCGCTTCGCGGTGAACAGGATCGACGCATCGGTGCGCGCGACCACGGCCGCGTCGCGCGGATCGGAGATCGGCAGGTTGTCGAGCACCTTGCGCGCCTCGTCGGTCTTGCCCTGTTTCTGCAGCAGTTGCGCACGCGTGATCTGCGCGGGCAGGTAGTGCTGGCTCGTCTGGTCGACCTTGTCGAGCCATTGCGACGCCTGCGCGTCGTTGTTCTGGTCGATCGCGATCTGCGCGAGGTAGATGTAGCCCTGGCCGACGTCGAGGTTCGGCTGCTTGTCGCCGAGCTGCACGTACTGCTTCAGGTAGCCGGTCGCCTCGTCGAGTTTCTTCTGCTGGATCTTGATCAGCGCGAGCGCCATCAGCGGCGTCGGATCCTTCGCGTCGAGCTTGCGCATCGTCTCGAACTGCTTCTGCGCGTCGTCGAGGCGATCGTCGGCGAGATAGAGCTGCGACAGCGCGAGCCGCGCGTCGCGCGACTTCGGATTCTGCTGAACATACTTCTCGAACGACGCGATGCCCGCCGCGCGCTCCGCCGGCCCCATCTGCGACAGCATCAGCGCCGCCGGCAGGTAGTCGGGGCGGATCTGCAGCGCCTGCTTCAGCGATTGCGCGGCGCCGTCCTTGTCGTCGACCGCGAGCTGCTGCCGCGCGATCGCGAGCTGCGCCTCGGGGCGATTCATGTCGTTCTTCAGCATGTCCTTCAGCACCGCGAGGCCGCCGACGCGGTCGGGGCCGCGCACGAGCAGCGCCTGCAGCGCGAGGATCGCCGGGCCGCGCGTGTCGCCGGTCGCGCGGGCCAGCTCGCGCGCGAGCATGGGCTGCGCGTCGGCCGGCTTGCCGGCGAGCACCAGCAGCGCGGCGTCGACCTGCGACGCGCGGTTCGAATCCGGCGCGTACTGACGCCACAGGTTCGCGGCGGACAGTGCGTCGGCCGGGCTCTGCGCGCCGAGCGCGATTTCGGTCGCGCGCTGCGCCATGCGCGGATCGCGCGTGTCGCGGGCCAGCGCGAGGTAGGTCTGGTACGCCGGTGCCGGCTGGTTGCGCTGGAGCGCGACCTCGGCCGCGAGCACCTGATAGACGATCTGGCTCGTCAGCGGCACGCCGGGGAGATTCTTCTGCTCGTCCGGCATCACATGCTCGAACGCACCCTGCGGCTCCGCGTCGTCCGATGCCGGAGCCTGCGCGTGGGCCGGAAAGGCGGTGAGGGTCCAGGCGGCAAACAGCGCGGCACCGAGTGCACGGCGGACCGGGAAGGCGCGCGCGCCGCGCACGGCGGCGGGGCGCTTCTGAAGCAGCTTCGAGGGCAGAGTCATGGAAATCCGTTCGATGTTTCAACCGATTGTAACGCGCTCGCTACAATACACGCACGATCGTGATAGGGTCCGCTTACCTGCGGAATCCCCATGCGAATGCCCGAAATCGCCCGCCTCGCGTGCTGCCAGGCCGGCGATTTCGGGCATTCCCGTGTTTAATTCGGGGTCGCCGCGAGAACGGCCGTTCTCGCGGCGGCGCATGCGTGTTCCCCATGTAAGCAGACCGTAGCCTCAGACCCGCAAAACATGCCAGAGTTGCCAGAAGTCGAAGTCACGCGCCGGGGCATCGAGCCCTTTGTCGCGGGCCGCCGCGTCGAGCGTGTCGACGTCCGTACCGCGATGCTGCGCTGGCCCGTGCCGGCGGGGCTCGCCGAGCAGTTGCGCGCGCGCGAGGTGCTCGCCGTCGAGCGCCGCGGCAAGTACCTGCTGTTCGAAGTCGATGCCGGCTGGTTCATCGTCCATCTCGGGATGACCGGCACGCTGCGCGTGCTGCCCGCGGCCGGCGTGCCGGTCGCCGCGAAGCACGATCACATCGACTGGATCTTCGACGAATTCGTGCTGCGGTTCCGCGATCCGCGCCGCTTCGGCGCCGTGCTGTGGCACCCGCGCGAAGCCGGCGACGTGCATGCGCATCCGCTGCTCGCGAGCCTCGGCGTCGAGCCGTTCTCGCCGGCGTTCACCGGCGCGCTGCTGCATGCGCGCACGCGCGGCCGCACGGTGTCGGTCAAGCAGGCGCTGCTCGCGGGCGACATGGTCGTCGGCGTCGGCAACATCTATGCGTCGGAGAGCCTGTTTCGCGCCGGCATCCGGCCGACGACGGCCGCCGGCAAGGTGTCGCTGCCGCGCTACGAGCGGCTGGCCGATGCGGTGCGCGCGACGCTCGCCGACGCGATCGAGCGCGGCGGCAGCACGTTGCGCGATTTCGTCGGCAGCAACGGCGAAAGCGGCTACTTCCAGCTCGACTGCTTCGTCTACGATCGCGCCGGCCAGCCGTGCCGCGTCTGCGGCACATCGATCCGCCAGATCGTGCAGGGCCAGCGGTCGACCTATTTCTGCCCGACGTGCCAGCGTTGAAACCCTTTTCCACGATCAGACAACTTGAAGCCGCCCCGCATCGCCCCCGCTCCGTTCCCCGTCACGCCGCTGCACCGCACGTTCGCCACGCGTCTCGTCGCGTGGCAGCGCGAGCATGGCCGCCATGACCTGCCCTGGCAGAACACCCGCGATCCGTACCGGATCTGGCTGTCGGAAATCATGCTGCAGCAGACGCAGGTGTCGACCGTCATCCCGTATTACACGCGTTTTCTCGACCGCTACCCCGACGTCGCCGCGCTCGCGGCCGCGCCGACCGACGACGTGATGGCGCTGTGGGCGGGGCTCGGCTACTACTCGCGCGCGCGCAACCTGCACCGCTGCGCGCAGGTCGTCGTCGCCGAGCACGGCGGCGCGTTTCCGGCGACGCCCGACGCGCTGGCCGAACTGCCCGGCATCGGCCGCTCGACGGCTGCCGCGATCGCGTCGTTTGCATACGGCGCGCGCGCGACGATCCTCGACGGCAACGTGAAGCGCGTGCTCGCGCGGGTATTCGGCGTCGAGGGCTTTCCGGGCGAGAAGCGGGTCGAGAACGACATGTGGGCGCTCGCCGAATCGCTGCTGCCCGATGCCGCGAACGCGGCCGACGTGAGCGCGTACACGCAGGGGCTGATGGATCTGGGCGCGACGCTGTGCGTGCGCGGCAAGCCCGACTGCGCGCGCTGCCCGTTCGCGGGCGACTGCGTCGCGCAATCGACCGGCCGCCAGCGCGAACTGCCGGCCGCGCGGCCGAAGAAGGCCGTGCCGACGCGCAAGACGTGGATGCTCGTGCTGCGCGACGGCGACGCCGTGCTGCTCGAGCGACGGCCGCCGACCGGCATCTGGGGCGGCCTGTGGAGCCTGCCGCAAGCGGACGGCGATGCCGCGCTCGCGGATCTCGCGCGCGGCTTCGGCGGCGGCGGCACGGTGCCGCTCGCGCCGCTCACGCATACGTTCACGCATTTCCGGCTCGAGATCGAGCCGCGGCTGAGCGATCTGGCGGACGGCGGCGGCCTGCCATCGCAGGCGCGGGACGCGGACACGGCGTGGGTGCCGCTGAGCCGGCTCGACGCGTACGGCGTGCCGGCGCCCGTGCGCAAGCTGCTCGATGCGCTGAGCGGGCCGCTGCTGTAACGAACGGGGAAGGGTGCGGCGCGGGCCGCATTCGGGAAGGCGCGGCGTTGCCGCACGCAGGAAAGCCCTTCGGGTGGGCGCGACGCGCGATGCGCGAGCGGTCGCTACAGCCAGCCGTGCCGGTCGAGCACGTGGTGCACGGCGTCGATGCGCGCGCCGACGTCCGGAAACTCCATCAGCTTCTGCCGCGCGCGCAGGTCGAGCGGCAGCAGTTCCGCGAGGCGATTCGCTACCCAGCTCGGATCGTCGAGGCGGAACGGTTCGCCGAACGGCATTTTCTGCGGATCGGATTTCTTCAGCGCGTCGATGATGCGCTCGAGCACCTCGGCGCACGAGCCGAACTGCGCGAGCGCCTGTTCGCCTTCGAGCGGGATGTCGTCGGGCAGCGGCTCCGCGATGCCGACCAGCAGCCCGTTGCCTTCGACGCGATACGACAGCAGCTCGAAACGCTGCGTGCCGACCGCCTGCAGATACAGCATCCCGAATTCGCCGGTATCGCACTCGGTGATGCGCGCCATGCAGCCGATGGTCTCGGGCACCGACACCGCGCCATCCTGCGCGACTTCGGGCCCGCTCTTGAGCAGGCACACGCCGAACGGTGCGTCGTCGCGCAGGCAGGCGCGCGACATGTCGAGATAGCGCGCCTCGAACACCTTGAGCGGGAGCAGCCCTCCGGGAAACAGCACCGTGTGCAGCGGAAACAGCGGCAGGTCGATCAGGGTGGTCGATAGGGAGGACATGGCGCGCGGGCGTGGGGGCGGGTGTCGCTAGGGTCGGTCGACCTCGGAGACGAGCCGCGACGACGCGTCGACATCCACTGGCGCGTCACGATGCCGCACGATCACGTTCGCGTCGCGCGCGAGGCGCGCGGCGAGCGTTTCCGCGATGAACACCGAGCGATGCTGGCCGCCCGTGCAGCCGATGGCGACGGTCAGATAGCTGCGGTTGTCGTCGCGGAAGTGCGGCAGCCATTTCATCAGGAACGCATGGATGTCGTCGATCATCTGGTGGACGATCGGCAGTGCGTCGAGAAAGGCGATGACCGGCTGGTCGAGCCCGGTGAGCGGGCGCAGCTCGTGGTCGTAGTACGGGTTCGGCAGCGCGCGCACGTCGAACATCAGGTCGGCGTCGAGCGGCACGCCGCGCTTGAAGCCGAACGATTCGAACATCACCATCAGGTCGTTGTTCTTCTGCTCGATGAAGCGCTTGACCCAGGTGCGCAGCGCGTTCGCGCGCAGCGTGCTGGTGTCGATCTGATGGCCGAATTCGGCGAGCGGCGCGACGAGCTCGCGCTCGCGCTCGATCGCTTCCTCGAGCGACGACAGCAGGCCGACGTCCGCATCGTGCGACCGCGAGCCGGACAGCGGATGGCGGCGGCGCGTTTCGGAGAAGCGCTGGATCAGCGCCTGGGTGCTCGCGTTGAGGAACAGCACGCGCACGTCGTGCTCGCGGGACAGCTCGCGGATCAGGCCGGGCATTTCGTCGAGCGACGCGCTCGAGCGCGCGTCGATCGCGACCGCGAGCCGGCGCTGGCCGTCCTGCGCGAGGTAGCGGGCGAGTTCGGGGAGCACGTGCGGCGGCAGGTTGTCGACGCAGTAATAGCCTGCGTCTTCGAGCGCGTTCAGCGCGACGGACTTGCCTGAGCCGGAGATGCCGGTGATGAGGACGATGCGCATGGGAACAGAGAATCCTGACGTTTCATCATAGCACCGGCTCGACGCGTCGGCGTTGCGCGGCCGGCGCGTGCGGGTTACACCAGTTTGCCGGGGAACTGACTGTCGGGGTCCTGCATCGCGAGTCGTTGCCGATCCATGAAATCGCGCAACGTGTCGATTCCGCGCAACTGCAGGATCGTGTTCCGGACGGCCGCCTCGACGAGCACCGCGAGGTTGCGGCCGGCTGCGACCTGGATCGTGACCTTGCTGATCGGCAAGCCGAGCACGTCGACGGTCTGGCTTTCGAGCGGCAGGCGCTGGAATTCGCCGTCGGGGCGCCGCACGAGCTGGACGATCAGCTTCAGCTTCATTTTCCGCCGTACCGCGGTTTCGCCGAAGATCGTCTTGATGTCGAGCAGGCCGAGGCCGCGCACTTCGAGCAGGTTCTGCAGCAGCGGCGGGCAGCGCCCTTCGACGAAATCGGGGCCAAGACGGACGAAATCGACCGCGTCGTCGGCGACGAGGCCATGGCCGCGGCTGATCAGCTCGAGGCCGAGCTCGCTCTTGCCGAGACCCGAATCGCCGGTCAGCAGCACGCCCATCCCGAGGATGTCGAGGAACACGCCGTGCAGCGTCGCGCGCGGCGCGAGGATGCGCGACATGTAGAGCCGCAGGCTGTCGATCACCGCGGCGGCCGACATCGGCGTCGTGAACAGCGGCGTGGACGAGCGCGTGCAGCGCAGCACCAGTTCGGGCGGCGCCGCGGCGCCGCCGGCGACGACGAGGAACGGCGGTTCGAGTGCGATCAGCTCGGCCATGTGGCGCGAGCGGTCTTCGTCGGTCTGGCGCTGGTAGTAGTCGATTTCGGCTTCGCCGAGCACCTGGATCCGGTTCGGGTGGATCAGGTTCAGGTGGCCGACGAGGTCGGCGCTGGACGTTGCGTTGCCGACCGTGTCGGCCGAAAAGCCGCGTTCCCAGCCTTCATGCCCCGTCAGCCAGCTCAGTTTCAGCGTCGCTGCGTTGTCGTCGAAGATGCTCTGGGCGTTGATGCTGGACGTATCCATGACTCTCGTCACTCCAATGGGCCGGTGCGGGCGCGCGGCGACGGACGTCGCCATGCCGGGCCGGCGCCGGGCGGCCCTGGACGGCGGCGCGTGCCGCCTCGTACGGGGAAATATTCCGCCCGGAACAACTCAAGGTTGCCACTGAGTGAGCAGGCGATGCAACTCGGCGATATCCGTTTCGTTGTGCAGACGCTCGCGCGCGTCGCGATCGGACAGCAGTTGCGCGATTTCCGACAGGATCTCGAGGTGCTGCTGGGTGGCTTGCTCGGGGACGAGCAGGAAGATCAGGAGGCCGACAGGCTGGCCGTCGGGCGCTTCGAACGGGATCGCATCGGCGAGGCGGACGAACGCGGCGAGCGGATGCTTGAGGCCCTTGATGCGGCCGTGCGGAATCGCGACACCTTCGCCGAGCCCGGTCGAACCGAGGCGCTCGCGCGCGAACAGGTTGTCCGTGACGGTGCTGCGACCGATGCCGTTCTGATTCTCGAACATCAGCCCGGCTTGTTCGAAGACGCGTTTCTTGCTGGTGACCGAGAGGTCGATGACGACGTTCTCTATGGGCAGGATTTTGGCTAGGCGATTCATGTTGGCAGGCGATTGGGCGGCCTGGGGTCTCCTTGCGGCGGCGGACTGATTTTCCATGTTCGGCGATATCAAGGCATGTGGCATGGCAACCTGCAACGCCGCTACCGCATCCAACACCCCCCGGCGATAACCGGAACATTATAGAGCACAGCCGCGTGCGTGGCGCAGCACGGACGGACCGGTTGCACCTGTGCTCGGCGTGGCAAAAAAAACGCCCGGCGAACCGGGCGGCGTGCGTGTTGCGGTGACGGTTATTGCGGCGGCAGTTCGATCTGGTCGATCGACGGCTGCAGCTTGATCGGATCGTGCGCATGCGTTTGCAGGCGCTCCATGTGCTTGACGACCTGGCGATCCAGCTTGTCGATCAACAGATCGATCGCGGCATACAGGTTGCCGTTCGCGCTTTCGACGAAGATGTCCTTGCCCTTCAGGTGCAGGTTGATTTCCGCGCGCTGCTGCTTGTCCTTTTCCTTGTGGTTGTCGACCGAGAGGATCACAGTGCCATCGATCACCTGATCGCTATGCCGTAGCACCCGGTCCAGCTTGGTGATCACGTATTCGCGAATGGCAGGCGTGACTTCGAGATGATGTCCACTGATCTTCAGGTTCATAGTGCTTCTCCAAGCGAGTGACCACCCGGCCGCATCGAGGCGGCGCTCCGGTCGACTTGCCCGTGCCGCACGAAGGCGGCGTATCGCGGACAGGTCGCCCGGCCTGTTCCCCGTGTGCGCGGTGGTCGGGACACGCCTGCCGCCGGGCAGGCAGCAGGCTTAAAGAGACTTGCGCAGATTCACTGCCGGGATCTTGAGGGCTTCGCGATATTTCGCAACCGTGCGGCGCGCGACCACGAAACCCTGTTCTGCCAGCAGCTCGGCAATGCGGCTGTCCGAAAGTGGCGATTTTGGGTCTTCAGCTCCTATCAGTTGCTTGATGAGGGCTCGGATGGCGGTCGACGACGCGGCGCCACCGGTGTCGGTCGAGACGTGAGATCCGAAGAAGTACTTAAATTCAAGCGTCCCGAACGGGGTCAGCATGTACTTCCCGGTTGTCACACGGCTGACAGTCGACTCGTGTAGGCCCAGCGTATCAGCTATTTCCCGCAAAACCAAGGGGCGCATGGCAATTTCACCGTGCGCAAAGAAGTTCTTTTGACGCTCGACAATAGCCTGCGCGACACGCAGGATCGTGTCGAATCGCTGCTGGATATTCTTGATCAGCCAGCGCGCTTCCTGGAGCTGCTGTTTCAGCGATCCGGCCGACGGATCGCCGCGGCTGTTGCGCAGGATGTTCGCGTACAGGTTGTTGATCCGCAGGCGCGGCACGACCTCCGGATTGAGCTCCGCGAGCCAGCCCTGGCCGGCCTTCTTCACGATGATGTCGGGCACGACGTAGTCGGCCTCGGCCTTGCCGTACGCGGCGCCGGGGAACGGCTCCAGCGAGCGGATCAGCGCGTGCGCGTCGCGCAGCGCATCGTCGCTCGCCTTCAGGTGCTTGCGCAACCGGGTGAAGTCGCGTGCGGCGAGCAGTTCGAGATGCTGCGACACGATCTCGAGCGCGAGCGTGCGCGTGGGGGACGGATCGAGGCGCAGCAGCTGCAGCTTCAGGCATTCGGACGCCGAGCGCGCGCCGACGCCGGCCGGGTCGAAGCTGTGCAGCAGCGCGAGCGCCGCGTTCAGTTCGTCGCAGTCGATTTCCAGTTCGGGCGGCAGGTCGGCGAGCACTTCGTCGAGCGTGGCGGTCAGGTAGCCGTCGTCGTCGAGCGATTCGATCAGGAACATCACGAGCGCGCGATCGCGCGGGCCGGCTTGCGTGACGCGCAATTGCGCGGCGAGGTGGTCGCGCAGCGACGTCGCGGCTTCCTGCACCTGCAGCGGCGGCAGGTCGTCGTCGTCGGACGCGCCGCTCGAGCGGCCGTATTCGTCGAGGTTCCACTGCGGGCCGTCGTTGCCGTCGCCGGACCCGTAACCGTCGTATTCGTCGGCGCCGGCCGGCTCGTCGCGCTCGGCGCGGTCGCTGGACGTGCTGCTGCCGTTCGTCGCGGCCGGCTCGGTGTTCTGTGCGGGCGGCGTCTGCGCGATCAGCGATCCGTCCGCCGCGACGCGCAGCGGGCTGGCGATCCATTCGTCGTCGTTCTCGAGCAGCGGATTCTGCGCGACGGCCATCGCGACTTCCTGCTGCAATTCGAGCGTCGACAACTGCAGGAGCCGGATCGACTGCTGCAGCTGAGGCGTCAGCGCAAGATGTTGCGACAGGCGGAGTTGAAGGCTGGCTTTCATGGCAAGGAGGGAGTCATACCGGCAGTTTGCCACGACCCAGGCGCATTGAGCCATCCGCGATTACGCGCGGCGCGCCGCCCGGCCGCGGGCAGGGCCGCGGGCGTGGATGCAAAGCGGGGCGCAGCCCCGCGCGGCGATGCCGGGCGGGGTGCAGCCAGCCACGAGGAGGACGTTACATGCGGAAGTGTTCGCCGAGGTACACGCGGCGCACGCTTTCGTTTTCGATGATTTCGCTCGGCGCGCCGGCGGCCAGCACCGACCCGTCGCTGATGATGTACGCGTGGTCGCAGATGCCGAGCGTTTCGCGGACGTTGTGGTCCGTGATCAGCACGCCGATGTTGCGCTGCTTCAGGAACTTGACGATCTTCTGGATCTCGAGCACCGCGATCGGGTCGACGCCGGCGAACGGTTCGTCGAGCAGGATGAAGTTCGGGTTGGTCGCGAGCGCGCGTGCGATTTCGACGCGGCGCCGTTCGCCGCCCGACAGCGACAGCGCGGGGTTCTCGCGCAGGTGGCCGATCTGCAGCTCGTCGAGCAGCGCTTCGGTGCGCGACGAAATCGCGTCCTTCGACAGGCGCTTGCCGTCTTCGCCGTACTGCAGCTCGAGCACCGCGCGGATGTTTTCCTCGACGGTCAGCTTGCGGAACACGGACGCTTCCTGCGGCAGGTACGACAGGCCGAGCGATGCGCGCTTGTGGATCGGCAGCAGGCCGATCGAGCTGCCGTTCAGCGAGATCTCGCCCGCGTCCGTCGGCACGAGGCCGACGATCATGTAGAACGACGTGGTCTTGCCGGCGCCGTTCGGGCCGAGCAGGCCGACGACTTCGCCGCTCTTCACGTCGAGCGACACGTCCTTCACGACCGTGCGCGAGCCATAGCGCTTCTTCAGGTTGCGGACGACGAGCGAACTCGTCGTGCCGGCCGGCTGGCGGTTCGGAAGCGCGTTCATTGGCCCGGTGCTCCCTGGATCGTGGTCGACGGCGACAGCTTGGCCGGCGCGCCGTTCAGCGGCGCGGGGCCGCCGTTCTTCGGCGACAGCATCGCGCGCACGCGGCCGTTCGGGTTGCCCGGCGCCGCGACGTCCTTGCCGCCCTTCGCGGTGTAGAAGTCGCGCTGGCCGTCGTACGTGATCACGCTGCCGTGCACGGTGTCGGCGACCGTCGACGTGCCCTGCAGGCGGCGCACGGTCGCGGCGGTGGTCAGCGTGGTCAGGTCCTGCTTGCCGTCGTAGTCGATGCGCTCGGCGTCGCCGTCGATGTATTCGTCGAGGCCTTCGCGCTTCTGGCGGAACGTCGCGTGCTTCTTGCCGCTGCCGAACGACGTCGCGTACTGATAGCCTTCCGGGTCCTGGCGCACTTCGACGCGATCGCCCTTGATGATGATCGTGCCCTTCGTGATCACGACGTTGCCGGTCGCGACCGTGACCTGCTTCAGGTCGTCGTAGGTCAGGTTGTCGGCCTCGACGTTGATCGGCTTGTTCTGGTCGGCCTTCTCGGCATGGGCGAGCGGCGCCAGCCCGACGAGCGGGAGCGCCACGAGCGTCGCGGCGAGCGCGGCGCGGACGGCGCGCGCAGCGCCGCCGGAAATCAGTCGAGGGAACGGTTCGTTCATGCAGTCACGTGAGGGATGCGTCACTTGGGTTGACCTTTCGAGCCGCCGGACGTGTCCGCCGCGGCAATCGTGCCGCGCACGTTGCCGTAAAGCTCGATGACCCGGGTGACGTTGTTGTACTTCATGCCGTCGGTCGCGTTGACGAGCGACAGGCCGCGCTGAAGTTTAACCGGCTTTTCGGTCTGGATCACATCGTCATTGACGAAGATCCGGAAATGCTGCGAATCGGCCTGCATCTGCGGATCGCCGCCGCCGGCCGCGCGCAGGATGCGTGCATCGTCGTACAAATCGACGATCGACACGTCGCCGTTGACGGTGCCGCGCTTCGCGGTGGTCGTCACGACCGGCTTGCCGGGCTGGAACGCGCGCATGGCCGGATCGGTCAGGTCGCTGCCTTCCGTGTCTTCGTAATGAACCAGCTTCGCGGCCGTCAGCCGGTACTGGGTCGTGCCGGTCTGGTCGAGCTCGGTGACCGAGAAGTTGTCCGCGAAATAGTCGGGCGTGTGGCGTTTCGGCTGCGCGACGCCCTCGCCGGGCGGCGGCAGCGTGGCCTGCAGCAGCCACCAGGTGACGCCCGCGAGCGCAGCGACCGCGGCGAGCGGCAGCATCTGGGTCCAGCGGAAATGCGTGCTCATCGGTCAGGCTCCGCAGGCGGCGGCGAGCAGCGCGTCGTAGCGGCGCTGCGCGCGCAGGATCGCATCGCAGACCTCGCGCACGGCGCCGTGGCCGCCGCGGGCCTCGGCGACCCAGTGCGCGCGGGCGATCACCTCGGGGTGCGCGTTCGCGGGGGCCGTCGCGAAGCCGCAGCGCAGCAGCACCGGCAGGTCGGGCCAGTCGTCGCCCATGTAGCCGCATGCGTCGGCCGTCAGGCCGAGCGACGCGATCAGGTCGGCGAACACGGCGAGCTTGTTCTCGACGCCCTGGAACAGGTGCGCGATCTTCATTTCCTTCGCGCGCGCCGCGACGATCTCCGAGCGGCGGCCCGTGATGATCGCGGTCGCGATGCCGGCTTCGCCGAGCAGCTTCACGCCGTGGCCGTCGAGCGAATTGAACGACTTCATCGCGTCGCCGGCCGCGGTAAACAGCAGGCCGCCGTCGGTCAGCACGCCGTCGACGTCGAAAATCATCAGCTTCACGCGGCTCGCGCGTTCGGCCGCAGTCAGCGCTGCGCTCATCAGATCACCTTCTTCGAAAACAGGTCGTGCATGTTCAGCGCGCCGATCAGCGCGCCGTCGGCATCGACGACCAGCATCTGGTTGATCCGGTGGCGCTCCATCAGTTCCACGGCCTCGACGGCCAGATGATCCGGCGCGATCGTGCGCGGGTTGCGCGTCATCACTTCGGTGATCGGCAGCGTGCGGAAGTCGCCGTCGCGGGCGAGCACGCGGCGCAGGTCGCCGTCGGTGAAGATGCCGGCGACCTTGCCGTCGGCGTCGACCACGGCCGTCATGCCGAGGCGCTTCGCGGTGATCTGGAACAGCGCGTCCGACAGCGTCGCATCGAGCCCGACGGACGGGACGTCGTCGCCCGAGCGCATCACGTCGCGTACGTAGGTGAGCAGGCGCCGGCCGAGCGCGCCGCCCGGATGCGAGCGCGCGAAATCTTCCGAACCGAAGCCGCGCGCGTCGAGCACGGCGACGGCGAGTGCGTCGCCGAGCGCGAGCGCGGCGGTCGTGCTCGCGGTGGGCGCGAGGTTCAGCGGGCACGCTTCCTTCGACACCGCGGCGTTCAGGTGCACGTCGGCGAGCGTGCCGAGGCTCGACCCCGCGCGGCCCGTGATCGCGATCAGCTTCGCGCCGATCCGCTTCACGAGCGGCAGGATCGCGACGAGTTCTTCCGATTCGCCGGAATAGGAGATGCCGATGAAGACGTCGTCGGAGGTGACCATCCCGAGGTCGCCGTGGCTGGCCTCGGCAGGGTGGACAAAGAAGGCCGGCGTACCGGTGCTGGCCAGCGTGGCTGCGATCTTGCGGGCGATATGCCCCGATTTGCCGATCCCGGAGACCACGACGCGGCCGCGGCAGCCGAGCAGCAGCGCCACGGCCTCGACGAAGCCGCCGTCGAGCTGGTCGCGCAGCGCGCGCACGGCGTCCGCCTCGATGTCGAGCACGTCGCGGGCGAGCGCGAGCGCCCGATCATCATTGATTTTCGCTATCATGCGCGGAGTATAGCAAAGGCGTTTGTTCGCCGCGCCGCGCCTTCGGACTCGTCCGAAGCAGCCTGTCCACCGCCACCACCCCGCGCCCGCATTGCCGTGGCCCCGACGAACGAGGACGCTTCGCCCGTGATTTCCCCGCTCGAAATGACCCTGCTGCTGCTGCTGGCCTCGGTGGTGGGCGTCGTCGTATTCCGCTCGTTGAACCTGCCGCCGATGCTCGGCTACCTGACCGTCGGCATCCTGGTCGGCCCGCACGCGCTTGGCATCACGGCGGATCTCGAACGGGCCGAGCACCTCGCGGAATTCGGCGTGGTGTTCCTGATGTTCTCGATCGGCCTCGAATTCTCGCTGGCGAAGCTGAGGTCGATGCAGCGGCTCGTGTTCGGGCTCGGGCTGCTGCAGGTCGTCGCGACGCTGGTACTCGCGCTCGCGCTCGGCGCGCTGTTCGAGCGCTGGGAGCATCTCACATGGCAGGGCAGCATCGCGCTCGGCGGCGCGCTCGCGATGTCGTCGACGGCGATCGTGTCGAAGATGCTTGCCGAGCGGCTCGAGATCGAGACCGAGCACGGCCGCAACATCTTCGGCGTGCTGCTGTTCCAGGATCTCGCGGTCGTGCCGCTGCTGATCGTGATCGCCGCGTTCGGCGCCGAATCGTCGAAGGACCTCGCGCTCACGCTCGGCGTCGCGGCGGTCAAGATCGTGATCGCGCTCGCGCTGCTGCTCGTCATCGGCCAGCGCTTCATGACGCGCTGGCTCAACGTCGTCGCGCGGCGCCGCTCGCAGGAGCTGTTCGTGCTGAACCTGCTGCTCGTCACGCTGGGCGCCGCGTTCATCACCGACAAGTTCGGCCTGTCGCTCGCGCTCGGCGCGTTCATCGCGGGGATGCTCATTTCCGAGACGCCGTTCCGCCATCAGGTGGAGGAGGACATCAAGCCGTTCCGCGACGTGCTGCTCGGCCTGTTCTTCGTGACGACGGGGATGCTGCTCGATCCGCGCGTGATCTGGGAGCATCCGTTGATCGTGCTCGGCTTCTTCGTCGGGCAGATCCTGTTCAAGGCGACGATGATCGCCGGGCTCGCGCGGCTGTTCGGCGCGACGCCGGGCGTCGCGATGCGCACGGGGATCGGCCTCGCGCAGGCCGGCGAATTCGGCTTCGTGCTGCTGAACCTGATCCTCGACCGGCATCTCGTCGATTCGACGCTGCTGCAGGCGATCCTCGCATCGATGCTGCTGTCGATGCTCGCCGCGCCGTTCCTGATTCAGAACGCCGACCGCATCGTGATGCGGCTGTCGTCGACCGAATGGATGCAGCAGTCGCTGCAGATGACGCGGATCGCGACGCAAAGCCTGAAGCAGCGCGGCCACGTGATCATCTGCGGCTACGGTCGTGCCGGGCAGAACCTCGCGCGCATGCTCGAGCAGGAAGGTATTTCGTACGTCGCGCTCGACCTCGACCCTGATCGCGTGAGCGCGGCCGCGACGGCCGGCGAATCGGTCGTGTTTGGCGACGCCGCGCGCCGTGAATCGCTGCTCGCGGCCGGTATCCATCGGGCGGCGGCCGTCGCGATCACCTACGCGAATACGCCGTCCGCGCTGCGCGTGCTGCATCACGTGCACGAGCTGGAGCCGACGCTGCCGGCGATCGTGCGCACCGTCGACGACGCCGATCTCGAGAAGCTGCTCGCGGCCGGCGCGACCGAGGTGATTCCGGAAATCGTCGAGGGCAGCCTGATGCTCGCGTCGCACACGCTGGTGCTGGTCGGCGTGCCGATGCGCAAGGTCGTGCGGCGCGTCGAGGAGATGCGCGACGAGCGCTACAGCCTGCTGCGCGGCTATTTCCGCGGCGCGGACGATGCGGACGACGACGACCACGAGCAGGTGCGGCTACAATCGGTGCCGGTCGATGCGCGTGCGGACGCAGTCGGGCGTTCGCTGGAAGAACTCGGGCTGTACGCGCTCGGGCTGGAAGTCACGGCGATCCGCCGGCACGGCATCCGCGGCGTCGAACCCGATCCGCAGACCAAGCTGCGCGCGAGCGACATCGTGGTGCTGCGCGGGCTGCCCGAGGCACTCGCGCTCGCGGAGGAGCGGTTGTCGCGCCATCGGCGCGATCCGCCGGCCGCGGCCGCATGAGCCGCGATTCACAACCTGACCCGTATTGATCAGAAACGGTGCCCGATCTTCGCGCACCGTTTTTTTCGGAGAGTTTCATGCCGCATTCGTCGTCGGGCGCACCGCTCGATCCGGTCGCCTTCATCCACAGCCAGATCCGCACGGTGCCCGACTGGCCGCAGCCGGGCGTGCAGTTCCGCGACATCACGACGCTGCTGCAGAGCCCGAAGGCGCTGCGCATCCTGGTCGACCTGTTCGTCGAACGCTATGTCGACGCGAAGCTCGACTACGTCGCGGGCCTCGACGCGCGCGGCTTCATCATCGCGCCGATCGTCGCGTACGAGCTGAGCGTCGGCTTCGTGCCGATCCGCAAGGTCGGCAAGCTGCCGTACAAGACGCGCTCGGAATCGTACGACCTCGAATACGGCAGCGCGACGGTCGAGATCCACGTAGATGCGTGCAAGCCCGGCGACCGCGTGATCATCATGGACGACCTGATCGCGACCGGCGGCACGATGATGGCGGGGCGCAACCTGCTGCAGCGGCTCGGCGCGGTGGTCGTCGAAGGCGCGGCGATCATCGACCTGCCCGATCTCGGCGGCTCGACGCTGCTGCGCGACGCCGGACTGCCGGTCTATACCGTTACCGAATTCGCCGGCCACTGAACGCCGGTCCGCTCCCGGGGCCAGCCGCGCCGGCTTGCCCCGGTTCACGCTTGGTTCACCTTCCGCAGCGAGGTCACGATGCCCAACTTCATGCTGTTTCTCGCCACGTCGGTCGCGATCACGTTCGCGCCGGGTCCCGACAACCTGCAGGTGCTCGCACGCGGCATCTCGCAGGGCCGCGCGGCCGGCTTCGTCGCCGCGCTCGGCTTCACGGCCGGGATCCTGTTCCACACGACGCTCGCGGCGCTCGGCGTCGCGGCCGTGCTGCGTTCGTCGCCGGTCGCGTTCCAGATCCTGAAGCTCGCGGGCGCCGCGTACCTCGTGTGGATCGGCATCAAGGCGCTGCGCAGCCAGGGCCTCGCGAACGCGCATGCGCGCCCGCCGCAGCCGCTCGCCACGATCTTCCGGCAGAGCGTGATCGGCAACCTGATGAACCCGAAGGTCACGCTGTTCTTCGTCGTGTTCCTGCCGCAGTTCGTCGATCCGCACGGCGCGCAAAGCGTGACGCTGCAGATGTTCGAGCTCGGCGCGCTGTTCATGCTGCAGACGGCCGCCGTTTTCTCGCTGTTCGGCGTCGGCGCGGGCATGATCGGCGCGTGGCTGAAGCGCCGCCCGAAGGCCGGCGTGTGGCTCGACCGGATCGCCGGCGCGACGTTCATCGCGATCGGCATCCGCGTCGCGCTGAAGGACTGAGCGCGATGACGTTTCCGTGCATCGCGGCCGCGCGCCGCTTCGATCCGGCCGCGCACCTGCGTTTCGAGATCGCCGGCCAGGCGGTCGGCTGGGTGCGCCGCCAGGACGTCGCGAAGCTCGCGCGCTGGCCCGACGTGTTCGAGCTGACCGCCGAGCGGGTCGTGCTGTCGGCGCGCTACGATTCGGTCGACGCGCGCAGCATGGCGCTGGCCAGCGCGATCGGCGCGCTCGCCGCCGAAGGCGCGATTCCCGGCTGGCGCGACGAGATCTACGCGATCCGCAACCGCTTCGACGATCCGCCGCTCGCGTACATCGAGCGCGCCGCGTCGCGCTTCTTCGGCACGCAGACCTATGCGGTGCACGTGAACGGCATCGTAGAATATGTGGTTACGCCGGGCGAGCCGCCTGCGGCGGCCGCGCCGAAGATGTGGCTCGGCCGTCGCAGCGAGACCAAGGCGACCGACCCCGGCATGCTCGACAACGTCGTCGCCGGCGGGATCGGCTGGGGGCTCGGCGTTCACGAGACGCTCGCGAAGGAATGCTGGGAAGAAGCCGGGATTCCGGCCGACCTGGCGGCGCGCGCGATCGCGGGCCGTGCGGTGCAGGTGCTGAACTCGCTGCCGGAAGGCACGCAGTCGGAACTGATCTTCGTGTACGACCTGCCGCTGCCGCACGACTTCGCGCCGCGCAACCAGGACGGCGAAGTGGCCGAGCACCTGCTGGCCGGGGTTCCCGAGGTGATCGGCTGGCTGCGCGAAGGCCGCGCGACGATGGATGCGAGCCTCGCGACGCTCGACACGCTGCTGCGCCACCGCTGGATTGCAGCGGTCGACGCGGCCGGCATCGACGCGCTGTTCGTGCCGGGCGCGTGACGCGCGCTGCGCGCTGCGCGCGCAGCCGGGCGGCGCAAGCGGGCAATTTGACGAATACGGAAACAATGGGAGTAGCGGTCATGCCGACCGATCACAGCTTTATCTTGAAACTGTCGTGCCCCGACCGGCACGGCATCGTCCATGCGGTCTCGGGCTTCCTGTTCGAGCGCAGCAACAACATCCTCGATTCCGCGCAGTTCGGCGACAGCCGCACCAGCGAGTTCTTCATGCGCGTGCACTTCGAGCAGGACGGCGGCGGCGAGGATGCCGCGTCGGCGCTCGACACGCTTCGCAAGGAATTCGCGCCGCTCGCCGAACAGTTCTCGATGCGCTGGGAGCTGCACGATGCGGCCGTGAAGCCGCGCGTCGTGATCATGGTGTCGAAGATCGGCCACTGCCTGAACGACCTGCTGTTCCGCTATCGCACCGGCCAGTTGCCGATCGAGATTCCGGCGATCGTGTCGAATCACAAGGAGTTCTACCAGCTCGCGGCGAGCTACAACATTCCGTTCCATCACTTCCCGCTGATCGGCGGTTCGTCCGATGCCGCGAAGGCCGCGCAGGAAGCGCGCGTGCTGGAAGTGATCGACGAGCACCAGGCCGATCTGGTCGTGCTCGCGCGCTACATGCAGATCCTGTCGCCGAACATGTGCGCGCAACTCGCCGGGCGCGCGATCAACATCCACCATTCGTTCCTGCCGAGCTTCAAGGGCGCGAAGCCTTACTACCAGGCGTTCGACCGCGGCGTGAAGCTGATCGGCGCGACCGCGCACTACGTGACGACCGATCTCGACGAAGGCCCGATCATCGAGCAGGAAGTCGAGCGCGTCGACCACAGCATGACGCCCGACCAGTTGACCGCGATCGGCCGCGACGTCGAGTGCGTGACGCTCGCGCGGGCGGTGAAGTGGCACGTGGAGCACCGGATCGTGCTGAACGGGACGAAGACGGTCGTGTTCCGCTGATCCGTCGGCCGCGAAAGGCCGGCTGCGCAAGCGAAAACGCCGCGCCCTTCACGGGGCGCGGCGTTTTTGTTTGCCGTGCGCGAGCGGGCGGCTTCAGATCAGCCGCAGCAGGTACAGCTCGCGTTTCAGGTACGCATAGAAGATCGGCGCGGCGACCACGCCCGGCAGCCCGAACGCGGCTTCCATGATCAGCATCGCGAGCAGCAGCTCCCATGCGCGCGACTCGATCTGGCCGCCGATGATCTTCGCGTTCAGGAAGTATTCGAGCTTGTGGATGACCACGAGGAACGCGAGCGACGCGATCGCGGTGCCCATGCTGACCGACAGCGACACCGCGACGATCAGCGTGTTCGAGATCAGGTTGCCGATCACGGGCAGCAGGCCGACGATGAACGTGACGAGCACGAGGGTTTTCGACAGCGGCAGCCGCTGATGGAAGATCGGCAGCGCGACGAGCAGGTAGATGCCGGTGAATGCCGCGTTGATCGCCGAGATCTTGATCTGCGCGAACACGATGCGGCGGAACGCGTCGGCGAAGCGCGACACGCGCGTGACGAGCGCGGTGGACAGCGGCCGGCGCACCTTGCCCTGCTCGACGCCGATCGCGATCATCGCGCCGATGATCATCCCGAACAGCACGTGGCCGAAGCCGCGCGCGACGCTCTTGCCGCTTTGCTGGAGCTGGTCCATGTGCGAGTGCATCAGCACGGCCGCCTTCGTCTTCATCTGCTCGACGTCGACGGGCAGTAGATTGGCGATCCAGGCCGGCGTGCGTGCGCGGGTCTGCTCGACGATCTGCATCAGCTGGCCGAGCAGGCTCTGCAGGTTCGGCACCGTGTGCTCGAAATGCTCGATGATCGCGAGCGTCAGGCCGGTGAGCGCGCCGACGATCGCGATCGACAGCAGCACGACCGCGACCCAGCGCGCGCGCATGCTGGTGGTATGGCGCTCGATCACGGGTGCGATCGTGTGGATCAGCTGATAGACGAGCAGGCCGGCCAGCATCCCGCCGAGCAGCTTGAGCTCGAGGACGAGCCACATCATGACGAGCGCGAAGAGATAGCTGCCGATCTCGAGCGCCGACAGCTTCGGCAGGCTCAAGTCGCTCGTCAGCCGCACGCTGCGCAGGTGCGGCTCGCGGTTCTGCGTGTCGCGCGACTCTTGTTGCTTCTCCATCGTGGATTCCTGTTGTCCCTGTGTCGTGCCGCGGAGCACGCGGCAGAGCGCGGGTCGCCCGGCGCCGCACCGGATTGGTGCGGATGGCGAACCTTACGGCCGTAAAGTATAGCTGCCATTATGGGCCGCAAACGGGCGGTTTGGCGCGTGGTGGAAACGCAGAAGGGAAAACGAGGGGGCGCGGCCGCCGTCGACGCGCGCGCGGCCGGGCGGCCGCGCGCGGGAAGGGCGGAACGGCGTCAGCCGGCCGCGACTTTGCGGGTCGGACGCTTGAGCAGCGGCGCGAGGTACTTGCCGGTGAAGCTCGCCTTGGTCTTCGCGACCTGCTCGGGCGTGCCCTGCGCGATGATCTGGCCGCCGCCGGCGCCGCCTTCGGGGCCGAGGTCGATCACCCAGTCGGCCGTCTTGATCACGTCGAGGTTGTGCTCGATGATCACGACCGTGTTGCCCTGGTCGCGCAGCCGGTGGATCACTTCGAGCAGCAGTGCGATGTCGTGGAAGTGCAGGCCGGTGGTCGGCTCGTCGAGGATGTACAGCGTGCGGCCGGTGTCGCGCTTCGACAGCTCCAGCGACAGCTTCACGCGCTGCGCCTCGCCGCCCGACAGCGTCGTGGCCGACTGGCCGAGGCGGATGTAGCCGAGGCCGACGTCGAGCAGCGTCTTCAGCTTGCGCGCGATGACCGGCACCGCGCTGAAGAACGCGTACGCGTGCTCGACCGTCATGTCGAGCACTTCGCTGATGTTCTTGCCCTTGTACTGCACTTCGAGCGTTTCGCGGTTGTAGCGCTTGCCGTGGCACACGTCGCACGGCACGTACACGTCCGGCAAAAAGTGCATCTCGACCTTCAGCACGCCGTCGCCCTGGCACGATTCGCAGCGGCCGCCCTTCACGTTGAACGAGAAGCGGCCCGGATCGTAGCCGCGCTCCTTCGACGTCGGCACGCCCGAGAACAGCTCGCGGATCGGCGTGAACAGGCCCGTGTACGTGGCCGGGTTCGAGCGCGGCGTACGGCCGATCGGCGACTGGTCGACGTTGATCACCTTGTCGAAGTGCTCGAGGCCCTCGATCGCCTCGTGCGCCGCCGGCTCGGCCGACGAGCCGTACAGGTGGCGCGCGACTGCGTGATACAGCGTGTCGTTGATCAGCGTCGACTTGCCGGAGCCCGACACGCCGGTGATGCAGGTCAAGAGGCCGACCGGTAGCTCGAGATCGACGTGCTTCAGGTTGTTGCCGTGCGCGTCGACGATGCGCAGCATCCGCTCGGGGTCGGGCGACATGCGCTCGTCCGGATACTCGATCACGCGCTTGCCGACGAGGTACTGGCCGGTCAGCGACTGCGGGTTCGACTGCACCTGCTTCGGCGTGCCTTCGGCCACCACGACGCCGCCGTGCTCGCCCGCGCCCGGGCCCATGTCGACGACGTAGTCGGCCGTGCGGATCATGTCCTCGTCGTGCTCGACGACGATTACCGAGTTGCCGAGGTCGCGCAGATGCTTGAGCGTCGCGATCAGACGGTCGTTGTCGCGCTGGTGCAGGCCGATCGACGGCTCGTCGAGCACGTACATCACGCCGGTGAGGCCCGAGCCGATCTGCGACGCGAGCCGGATGCGCTGCGCCTCGCCGCCCGACAAGGTCTCGGCGCTGCGCTCGAGCGACAGGTAGTCGAGGCCGACGTTGTTCAGGAAGGTCAGGCGCGCGACGATTTCCTTGATCACCTTGTCGGCGATCTCGCGCTTCGCGCCGTCGAGCGTCAGCCCGTCGAAATAGCCGAGCGCGTCGCGCAGCGGCCAGCCGCTGATTTCATAGATGCCGCGGGCATGGTCGCCGGTGCCGATCCGCACGTGGCGCGCCTCGCGGCGCAGGCGCGTGCCGTCGCACGACGGGCACGGCTGGTTGTTCTGGTACTTCGACAGCTCTTCGCGCACCGCGACCGAATCGGTCTCGCGATAGCGGCGTTCGAGGTTCGGGATGATCCCTTCGAACACGTGCTCGCGGATCGTCGTGCGGCCGCGCTCGTTGATGTACGAGAACGGGATCGTCTGCTTGCCCGAGCCGAACAGCAGCACCTTGCGGATCTTTTCGGGCAGATCCTCGAACGCGGCGTCGATGTCGAATTCGTAGAACGCCGCGAGGCTCTGCAGCATCTGGAAGTAGAACTGGTTGCGGCGGTCCCAGCCCTTCACCGCACCGGCGGCCAGCGACAGCGACGGGTGCGCGACGACCCGCTTCGGGTCGAAGAACGTGATCTGGCCGAGGCCGTCGCATTCCGGGCACGCGCCCATCGGGTTGTTGAACGAGAACAGGCGCGGCTCGAGCTCCTGCAGCGAGTACGAGCAGATCGGGCACGCAAACTTCGAGCTGAACAGGTGTTCGCGGTCGGTATCCATCTCGAGCGCGATCGCGCGGCCGTCGGCGAGGCGCAGCGCCGTCTCGAACGATTCGGCGAGCCGCTGCTTCATGTCCGGACGCACCTTCAGGCGATCGACGACGACGTCGATCGTGTGCTTGTCGTTCTTCTTCAGCTTCGGCAGCGACTCGACCTCGTAGATCTTCGCGACGCCTTCGTTCGCGGCGCCGCCGCCCGAGCGCACGCGAAAGCGCACGAAGCCCTGCGCCTGCATCTCCTCGAACAGCTCGGCGTGCTCGCCCTTGCGGTTCGCGACGACGGGCGCGAGGATCATCAGCTTGGTTTCCTCGGGCAGCGCGAGCGCCGCGTCGACCATCTGCGACACGCTCTGCGCCTCGAGCGGGATGTCGTGGTCGGGGCAGTACGGCGTGCCGACCCGTGCGTACAAAAGTCGCAGGTAGTCGTGGATTTCCGTGACCGTGCCGACGGTCGAACGCGGGTTGTGGGACGTTGCCTTCTGCTCGATCGAGATCGCCGGCGACAGCCCCTCGATCAGGTCGACGTCGGGCTTCTCCATCAGCTGCAGGAACTGGCGGGCGTACGCGGACAGGCTTTCCACGTAGCGGCGCTGGCCCTCGGCATAAAGGGTGTCGAACGCGAGCGACGACTTGCCCGACCCGGACAACCCGGTAATCACGACCAGCTTGTGGCGCGGCAGGTCGAGATTGACGTTTTTCAGGTTGTGGGTGCGTGCCCCACGGATACGGATCTGTTCCATGAACCTGGCGAAAATGGAGGGAACCAAACCTGCTACTATAACGGCTTTTCGAGACCGTCGTTTACGGCCCCCAGCCTTTACAGCAGGTGGCAGCAAGGCGACACCTGCGCCGGGAAAAGCGGTCGCGCCGCACGTTCCGCGCGGCCCGCAGGCCGCCTGCATCCGGCCCCGACGTGTCGTCCGAAAGGCCGCCAGGCCGCCGGTCCTGATCTTCCGCCGCCCGCCGCCGGGCGGACATTCCGATCATTCGAAATTCATTCCCGATGTCCAATCCGTCTGCCACGTCTTCCCGCATGACTGCGCCCGAACTGCGCGCGACCACGTCGCTCGCGGCGATCTTCGCGTTGCGCATGCTCGGCCTGTTCATGATCATGCCGGTGTTCTCGGTCTACGCGAAAACCATCCCGGGCGGCGACAACGTGCTGCTCGTCGGGATCGCGCTCGGGGCCTACGGCGTCACGCAGTCGCTGTTCTATATCTTCTACGGCTGGGCGTCCGACAAGTTCGGCCGCAAGCCGGTGATCGCCACCGGCCTCGTGATCTTCGCGCTCGGCAGCTTCGTCGCCGCGTTCGCGCACGACATCACGTGGATCATCGTCGGCCGCGTGATCCAGGGGATGGGCGCCGTGTCGTCGGCGGTGCTCGCGTTCATCGCCGACCTGACCTCCGAGCAGAACCGCACGAAGGCGATGGCGATGGTCGGCGGCTCGATCGGCGTGTCGTTCGCGGTCGCGATCGTCGGCGCGCCGATCGTGTTCCACTGGGTCGGGATGAGCGGGCTGTTCGCGATCGTCGGCGTGCTGTCGATCCTCGCGATCGGCGTCGTGCTGTGGATCGTGCCCGACGCGGCGAAGCCCGTGCACGTGCCCGCGCCGTTCGCCGAGGTGCTGCACAACGTCGAGCTGCTGCGCCTGAACTTCGGCGTGCTGGTGCTGCATGCGACGCAGACGGCGCTGTTCCTCGTCGTGCCGCGCCTCCTGGTGGACGGCGGGCTGCCGGTCGCCGCGCACTGGAAGGTCTACCTGCCGGTGATGGGGCTCGCGTTCGTGATGATGGTGCCGGCGATCATCGTCGCGGAAAAACGGGGCAAGATGAAGCCGGTGCTGCTCGGCGGCATTCTGGCTATCCTGATCGGCCAATTGTTGCTCGGCAGCGCACCGCATACCATTCTGATTGTGGCGGCGATCCTGTTCGTGTACTTCCTCGGGTTCAACATCCTGGAAGCGTCGCAGCCGTCGCTCGTGTCGAAGCTCGCGCCGGGTTCGCGCAAGGGCGCGGCCACGGGTGTCTACAACACCACGCAGTCGATCGGGCTCGCGCTCGGCGGCATCGTGGGCGGCTGGCTGCTGAAGCACGGCGGCGCGAACACGGTGTTTTATACGTGCTCGGGGCTCGTTGCCGCGTGGCTTATAATCGCGGCCAGCATGAAAGCGCCGCCGCGCAAGGCCTGAATCTTGTTTCGGGCAGGCATCGGCCGCGCGCCGGCCTGTCCGGCGGGCCGTTCCGGCGATACGCGCGGGCGGCCCGGCATCGAATTTACTGGAGAAACACATGGCATCCGTCAACAAGGTCATCCTCGTCGGCAATCTCGGCGCCGATCCTGAAGTCCGTTACCTGCCGAGCGGCGACGCGGTTGCGAACATCCGTCTCGCGACGACCGACCGCTACAAGGACAAGGCAAGCGGCGATTTCAAGGAAATGACCGAGTGGCATCGCGTCGCGTTCTTCGGCCGTCTGGCGGAGATCGTCAGCGAATACCTGAAGAAGGGGTCGTCGGTCTATATCGAAGGCCGCATCCGTACGCGCAAGTGGCAGGGCCAGGACGGCCAGGACCGTTACTCGACCGAAATCGTCGCCGAACAGATGCAGATGCTCGGCGGCCGCGGCGGTTCGGGCGGCGGCGGTGGCAGCGGTGACGAAGGCGGTTATGGCGGCGGCTACGGTGGTGGTGGCGGCGGTCGCGGCGAGCAGGCAGAGCGTGGTGGCGGCGGTGGCCGTGCCGGCGGCGCAGCGCGCGGTGGTGCGGGTGGCGGCGGCCAGAGCCGTCCGAGCGCGCCGGCAGGCGGCGGCTTCGACGAGATGGACGACGATATTCCGTTCTGATCGCCGGTCGCACCCTCGCATCACGATGGGCCCGAACGTCCGAGTCAAGCCAGTCGCTTGGCCCGGGTTTTCGGGCCTTGCTTCGTTTACGTCGTGCCTGCACGCCGCTCTCCGGATCAAACGTGGCTGACGCACTCGCCGACCTCATCGCACCCCATCTCGACGTCCTGTTCTGCGGGATCAATCCCGGCCTGCTCGCGGCCGCGACCGGCCATCACTTCGCGGGGCGAAACAACCGCTTCTGGCGCGTGATCCATCTCGCGGGCTTCACGCCGACGGAACTTTCGCCGCAGGACGATCGCGCGATACTCGGTTACGGCTGCGGGCTGACGGCCGTGGTGTCGCGGCCGACCGCGAGCGCCGATCAACTGTCGCGCGCGGAATTCGCGGCCGCGGGCGCCGGGTTCGAGCAGAAGGTCGCGCAGCATGCGCCGCGCTTCGTCGCGTTTCTCGGCAAGGCCGCGTATTCGGCGCTGTCGGGGCAACGCGAGGTCGCGTGGGGATTGCAGCCGGCCCGCATCGGGCATGCACGCGTGTGGGTGCTGCCGAACCCCAGCGGCAGAAACCTCGCATTCGGGCTCGACGATCTGGTCGACGCGTATCGCGAGCTTCATCTCGCGGCGATGACGGAGCGGCACGATGCGACGCGGTAAGCCGCCGGCGCCATGGCCGGGCGCCATCGTCCCGCGCGCATTCTTCAACCGCATGGCCACCGAGGTGGCGCCGCAATTGCTCAACAAGATCCTCGCGTCCGCGGACGGCCGGGCCGGCCGCATCGTCGAAGTGGAAGCGTATGCGGGCGCGCTCGATCCGGCCGCGCACACCTATCGCGGCAAGACGCCGCGCAACGCGACGATGTTCGGGCCGCCCGGGCACTTCTACGTGTATTTCACGTACGGGATGCACTGGTGCTGCAACTGCGTGTGCGGCCCGGACGGTGCGGGAACGGGCGTGCTGATCCGTGCGCTGGAGCCGCTGCACGGGCTCGACCAGATGCGGGCGGCGCGGCCGCCGCGCACGCGCGATCGCGACCTGTGCCGCGGGCCGGCCCGGCTGACGCAGGCGATGGGGATCGGCGGCGCGCAGGATGGCGTCGACCTGGTCGGCGCGCGCGACGGGTTCGCGATCGTCGACGACGGGATGGCGCCGCCCGCCGATCTGGCGGGCGGGCCGCGCATCGGCATTCGCGTCGGCCAGGATCTGCCGTGGCGGTGGAGCGTGCCCGGCAACCGGTACGTGTCGGGCGCCGTGCCGCGCGTCTGACACATCGCGCGTCCAAGTCGCGTACTCGTCGCGTCCAATTCGACCTGCGTCACGCGGTCGCCATTATTGATCGGCTAAGCTGGCCGTTTCGACGTTTCGATCGAGGAGGCACCATGCGGCGGGTCGTATTCAACCAGAAGGGCGGCGTGGGCAAGTCGACGATCGTCTGCAACCTCGCGGCGATCAGCGCGAGCGAAGGGTTGCGCACGCTCGTCATCGATCTCGATGCGCAGGCGAACTCGACGCGCTACCTGCTCGGCGACGCCGCGGACGATGCGCAACCGGGCGTCGCCGGCTTCTTCGAAACCGCGCTGACCTTCAACTTCCGTCCGGTCGACGTCGCGTCGTTCATTCACGCGACCCCGTTCGACGGGCTCGACGTGATGCCCGCGCATCCGGATCTCGACACGCTGCACGGCAAGCTCGAATCGCGCTACAAGATCTATAAGCTGCGCGACGCGCTGAACGAACTCGACATGTACGACGCCGTGTACATCGACACGCCGCCCGCGCTGAATTTCTATACGCGCTCGGCGCTGATCGCGGTCGAGCGCTGCCTGATCCCGTTCGACTGCGACGATTTCTCGCGCCGCGCGCTGTACACGCTGCTCGAGAACGTGAAGGAAATCCAGCAGGACCACAACGCGGCGCTCGAGGTAGAAGGGATCGTCATCAACCAGTTCCAGCCGCGCGCGAGCCTGCCGCAACGGCTGGTCGACGAGCTCGTCGACGAAGGGCTGCCGGTGCTCGCGTCGCGGTTGTCCGCCTCGGTGAAGATCCGCGAATCGCATCAGCAGTCGACGCCGGTGATCCATCTCGAGCCGGCGCACAAGCTCGCGCAGGAGTTCCGCGCGCTGCATCGCGAACTGGCCGGCTGATCCCGCGCGCGACCGCATCGACCGAGGCCGCTTCGAGCGGCCTTTTTTGTCGCGACCGGCCATTCATCCGATTATTGATTTCGTCATTAATAATCAAGAAAACGATTTCACAACAAATCGAGAAAAAATATTACATAAATGATTGCTCCATTTTCAATGGGTGCCGGTTTTCTAATAAGCGGAATAATGAATTGGCAAATATTGCGCCACGTCATGATGCGCTATGCTGCAAAAAGGTAAAAACGCATGGCGGGCCGCTGAGGGTGGCGTCTTGTCTGAGATTTCGCCGCGCCTGCGGCTTCGGCTGCTGGTCAAAAGGGTAATAAGGGTTTATACCTAGTATTAATGCCATTTAATTGACAATTAATCGATCTAGAATGACTTCCTTCCACTGCCCGTGCTCAAACAGGTGCGGGCTGTCAATAAGGAAGCAGCGGTCGATCAAGCTTCCGTTTTTCTTTACGTCGTCTCTCGCATTGCCAACAGGAGCGTGCCCGATGTCCGTATTTGCCCCCGAAAAACTCGCCGCCGATTATCAATCCGGTATCGCCGCGTGGTTTGCGATCGCCCGTCCGGCGATCCACGGTTTCGAGGCTGTCGTCGAACTCAACCTGCAAGCGGCCCGGACGGCGCTCGAGGAATACGAGGACAAGCTGAAGAACGCGTTCAGCAGCAACAACCCGGCCGCGGGCTTCGTGCAGCAGGTCGCGGTGCCGCAGGACGCGGCCGGCAAGGTCGTGTCGTACGGCCGCCATCTGTTCGACATCGCGGTGTCGACGCAGTCCGAATGGGCGAAGGTCGCGCAGGCGCAGTACGAACAGAACGACAAACGCCTGAAGGACGTGCTCGGCGAACTGTCGAAGCACGCGCCGGCCGGCTCGGCTCCGGTGGTGGCCGCGCTGAATTCGGCGCTGTCCGCGGCGAGCGCCGCGGCCGACTCCGTGCGCGCAGCGACGGGGCAGGCGATCGAGGCGGCGCAGAGCGGCTTCGATGCGGTCAGCGAAACGGCCACGCGCGGCGCGAAGCAGACGGCGGCGGCCGCCCGCAAGGACGCGGCGGCTGCGCGCGACGCGGCTGCGTAACCGCGTGAGTGCGTGTCGCGTGCGAGCGCGACAAGATTGATCGGCACCGGATGGCGCCGGCCGCCGCGTGTGCCACGCGCGGTCCGGCAAACATCCGGTTCGCCGCCAGACGCCCGTGCACGGTTGCCCGTGCGGCGGTGTGCCGTGCCGCCGGTGCGGACGGAAGCTGCCCGCCAATACGGCGGCGGGCGGCGCCATCGCCATGTGCGACCGTCTCGTGCCGGCGTTGCCACGACGAACTGATTTCGATGCAGGAACTGAACATGACGGATGTAGTGATCGTATCGGCCGCGCGGACCGCGGTCGGCAAATTCGGCGGCTCGCTCGCGAAGATTGCGGCGCCGGAACTGGGCGCGACGGTGATCCGCGCGGTGCTGGAGCGTGCGGGCGTGAAGCCCGACCAGGTCAGCGAAGTGATCATGGGCCAGGTGCTGACGGCCGGCTCCGGGCAGAACCCGGCGCGGCAGTCGGTGATCAAGGCGGGGCTGCCGAGCGCGGTGCCGGGCATGACGATCAACAAGGTGTGCGGTTCGGGCCTGAAGGCCGTGATGCTGGCGGCGAACGCGATCGTCGCGGGCGACGCGGAGATCGTGATCGCGGGCGGCCAGGAGAACATGAGCGCGGCGCCGCACGTGCTGCCGGGCTCGCGCGACGGCTTCCGGATGGGCGATGCGAAGCTGGTCGACACGATGATCGTCGACGGGCTGTGGGACGTGTACAACCAGTACCACATGGGCATCACGGCGGAGAACGTCGCGAAGGAATACGGGATCACGCGCGAAGAGCAGGACGCGTTCGCGGCGCTGTCGCAGAACAAGGCGGAAGCCGCACAGAAGGCGGGCCGTTTCAACGACGAGATCGTGCCGGTGTCGATCCCGCAACGCAAGGGCGAGCCGCTGCAGTTCGCGACCGACGAGTTCGTGCGTCACGGCGTGACGGCGGAGTCGCTGGCCGGGCTGAAGCCGGCGTTCGCGAAGGACGGCTCGGTGACGGCGGCGAACGCGTCGGGGCTGAACGACGGCGCGGCGGCGGTGCTGGTGATGTCGGCGCAGAAGGCGGCGGCGCTGGGCCTGACGCCGCTGGCGCGGATCAAGGCGTATGCGAACGCGGGCGTGGATCCGAGCGTGATGGGCATGGGGCCGGTGCCGGCGTCGCGCCGGGCGCTGGAGCGCGCGGGCTGGACGCCGGGCGACCTGGACCTGATGGAGATCAACGAAGCGTTCGCGGCGCAGGCGCTGGCGGTGCACAAGCAGATGGGCTGGGACACGTCGAAGGTGAACGTGAACGGCGGGGCGATCGCGATCGGCCACCCGATCGGCGCGTCGGGCTGCCGGATCCTGGTGACGCTGCTGCACGAGATGGTCAAGCGCGACGCGAAGCGCGGGCTGGCGTCGCTGTGCATCGGCGGCGGGATGGGCGTCGCGCTCGCGGTCGAGCGCGTCTGAGCAGCGGCTGACGATACGGTCCGTTCGCGGCGCGAATCGGCGTCGCGGGCGAGCCAGGCGGTTTTCGCGCAACACAGGCAGTCAACAACACGCGCGAGGTACCGGTGCGTGCCGCGCCCGCGACGCGGGCGGACGCGCATCGAAGCGGTGGGGCGGCAGTGTGTGCGAGGCCGCCGCCCCGCCTTTCATCGATTACTTTTTTGTCGGTAATTCATAGTATGACTAAGCGAATCGCAGTTGTGACAGGTGGGATGGGCGGCCTCGGCGAGGCGGTCAGCATCCGGTTGAACGACGCGGGTCACCGGGTAGTCGTCACGTATTCGCCGAACAACGCCGGCTCGGACCGCTGGCTGACCGAGATGCATGCGGCCGGCCGGGCATTCCATGCGTACCCGGTGGACGTGGCCGATCACGACTCGTGCCAGCAATGCATCGAGAAGATCGTGCAGGACGTCGGCCCGGTCGACATTCTCGTGAACAACGCGGGCATCACGCGCGACATGACGCTGCGCAAGCTCGACAAGGTCAACTGGGACGCGGTGATCCGCACGAACCTCGATTCCGTGTTCAACATGACGAAGCCGGTCTGCGACGGCATGGTCGAGCGCGGCTGGGGCCGCATC
The DNA here is from genome assembly GCF_902833245.1 of Burkholderia sp. BCC0398. Lineage (NCBI taxonomy): Bacteria > Pseudomonadati > Pseudomonadota > Betaproteobacteria > Burkholderiales > Burkholderiaceae > Burkholderia > Burkholderia sp. BCC0398. The sequence goes on along the minus strand of NZ_CADFEM010000013.1, from coordinate 35,084 downwards.
GTCAACATCTCGTCGGTGAACGGCTCGAAGGGCTCGGTCGGCCAGACCAACTACGCGGCCGCGAAAGCCGGCATGCACGGCTTCACGAAATCGCTCGCGCTCGAGGTCGCGCGCAAGGGCGTGACGGTGAACACGGTGTCGCCGGGCTACCTGGCGACGAAGATGGTCACTGCGATCCCGCAGGACATCCTCGACACGAAGATCCTCCCGCAGATCCCGGCGGGCCGGCTCGGCAAGCCCGAGGAAGTTGCGGCGCTGGTCGCTTACCTGTGCTCGGAGGAGGCCGGCTTCGTGACGGGCTCCAACATCGCGATCAACGGCGGTCAGCACATGCAGTGACGTGCGGCGGCCCGCACGGCCGCGTCCGTGCGGGCCGCGTTCCCCCTATCCCGCGCCGGAGCGGCGGCAGGCGCGCCGCTTCGGCCTCGCATTTCGGAGAACGCATGGGCGACACCTGGATCGGACTGGTGATCGGCGGCTCGGCGCTGGCCATCGCACTGACGATGGCGATCTCGCTCTACTGGCTCGAGCGGCGCCGCGCGCGGCTGCTGCGGAACTTCGATCATCGCGATTGCCGGTTCGTCGCGTACGGCAAGTGTTTCGCGCGCAGGCCGGAAAGGTCGCTGCGCCGCATGCGCCGGGCGCGCTGACGGCAAAGCCGGTCGCGTCGCAAGCGGTGAGCGATCGGCGAGCGGTTACGCCCCGAGCGCATGCAGTCGGCAATGCGCGCGGGATGCGCGATCAGTCGTTCCTTTCGCCCTTTCCAGCCGACTCGCCCGCGTCGCTCTTGTGGAAGATTCGCTTCGTCGTGCGCTTGGTGGCTTCCCAGCCTTCGCGCGACGCATGCGCGACGCCGTGCCCGACCGCCTTCGCGGCGCTTGCGGTCGCGTGGCCGAAGCTGCGTGCGGCCTCGCCGGTCTTGTGCGCGGCTTCCTTCGAATCGCGCTTGATGTCCTGCTTCACTTCCGACATGTCCGCGTGTGCGAGCGGGCTCAGCAGCGCCAGAACGAGCGCTGCGCCAATGAACTGACGAACTTTCACGACCGGTTTCCTTGAGGTAAGCCTCGTCATCGAGGATTCGTGTTGCCGGCAGGCGCCGGTTGAAGCGCGCCGGCGGCCGATGCGTCGAGCATCACCGCCGCGCGGCCGGACAGCAGCACGCGCTCGCCGCAGCGCAGCGCGAAGCCGTACAGCACCGAGCGGCCGTCGCCGCTGACGCGTTGCGCGTCGACGGTGAGCGGCGCTTCGAACATGTCGAGCCGGTCGACGAACGCGTCGACGTTGCGCACGCTCGCGAGATAGCCGACGCGCGGACGCGCTTCGTGCGCGCCGAGCAGCACGCCGTGCACGGCCATCGCCTGCGCCGCATATTCGATGCCGCAAACCGACGCGAGCCGCCCGTGCGCGCGCAGCGGGTTGTGCGGATCGCGGTGGCTCGTCGCGGTGCAGCGGATTCGTTCGGCATCCCATGCATCGACCGAATCGAGCACGCACATCGCGCCGGCATGCGGAATGTGCGCGGCAATCCACGCATGGTCGAGCGACGGGGGCAATCCGACCGGTGCGGTCATCGCGCGCGCTCCGCACAGGATTCGGAGATCGCGACGTCGACTTGCACGCACGTATCGTCCAGGTAGTCGAGCACGACGCGCGTCGAGCACCGCGCGGCGAGCGCATCGAGCAGCGGCAGCACGCGGGCGGCCGGATTGCCGGCGCGCAGCGCGTCGAGTCCGGCATGCGCGAGCGTCGTCGCGGGCGCATCGGTGAGCTGCACGTCGATGCGGGCGAGCGCGCGTTCGCTCGCTTCCGGCGCGAACACGAGCGCGACGCCGAATGCGTCGCCGATCGGCCGCACCGTGCGCAGCGGTTCCGGATAATCGGTGTCGTACGCGATCAGCAGGCTCGGCACGCGATCGACGACGACCTGGCACAGGCTGTCGAGCAGGCCGGCGGCAAAGCTGCCGTCGTGCGCGCACAGCACGTTCGACGTCGCCGTCGCGCGGGTCGCGATGCTCCAGTAGCCGGCCGGCGCGTTGTGCACCGAATTGTGGAAGCGGGTCGGCGACAGCTGGCGATCGTCGCCGGCCAGCGTTTCGCAGATCGCGTGGCAGTTCTGGCCGTCGCCGCCGGACGCGCTGAACACGGTCGCGAGCGTCGCGGCGTCGCGGCCGCTCGCGGCCACCGCTTCGTGGCCGACCGCGAGCGCGGTGCGCACGACCGGGCCCGTGCGGCGCCGTTCGGCGGACGGCAGCCCGGCCGGCGGCGGCAGCTCGGTGCGGGCAGGCACGTAGGGCGCGCGGCCCGCGAGCACGTCGGCCGCGTGCGGCCAGTCGTTCAATCCCGGCCCGACGAGGCCGATGCTTTCGATGAAGGCGGTGAGCGTCATGGCGGGCCTCAACGGCGAGCGCGACCGGCCGCATGCTGGGTGCGACCGAAGATCAGGCTGCAATTCGTGCCGCCGAAGCCGAACGAATTGGAGAGGACGGCGCGCACGCGCGTGTCGCGGCTCGCGAGCACGTAATCGGCTGCGAGCGCCGGGTCGGGCTGCGTCGTGTTGACGCCGGCCGGCACGAACTGCTCGCGCAGCGCGAGCGCCGCGACGATCGCCTCCAGCGCGCCGGCCGCGCCGAGCGTGTGGCCGGTCGCGCCCTTCGTCGAACTGCACGGCGTGCGGGCGAACAGCGCGCCGAGCGCGCGGCTTTCCGCCGCATCGTTGCTCGGCGTCGCGGTGCCGTGCAGGTTCACGTAGTCGATGTCGTGCGCGCCGAGGCTGGCGGAAGCGAGCGCCTGCTCGATCGCCGCGCGCGCGCCGAGCCCTTCAGGATGCGGCGACGACATGTGGTGCGCGTCGCTCGATTCGCCGATGCCGAGCAGCAGGATCGCGTCGCCGTCGAGCGCGGCGGGCGCGGCAGGGACGCGTTCGACGAGCGCGAACGCGGCGGCTTCGCCGATCGAGATGCCGTCGCGCGCGACGTCGAACGGCCGGCACGGCTCGCGCGACAGCAGTTCGAGCGAGTTGAAGCCGTACAGCGTGGTCAGGCACAGCGAATCGACGCCGCCGACGACGGCCGCGTCGATCAGCCCGGCCTCGATCATGCGGCGCGCGGAGCCGAACACCTTCGCACCCGACGAGCACGCAGACGAGATCGCCATCGCCGGTCCGCGCAGCGCGAAATACGCGCGCACGAACGCGGCCGGCGAATACGGGTTGTGCGTGTGCGCGTAGCGGAAATCGGCCGGCAGCGCGCCGCCGGCCGGGTCGCGGCGCTGATACGCGCGTTCGGTTTCGAGGATGCCGGCCGTGCTCGTGCCGACGAACACGCCGACGCGTGCGGCGCCGTAGCGTGCGACCGCCGCCGCGACGCGCGCGTCGAAGCCGTCCTGCGTCAGGCCGAGTTGCGCGAGGCGGTTGTTGCGGCATTCGAAGTCGGCGAGATCGGCGCGCACGGGCTGCTCATCGACGCCCTCCACCGCGCCGATCCACGTGTCGAGATCCGCACGCTCGAAATTGCACGGCACGAGCCCGCCGCGGGCGTCGCGCAACGCATCGAGGGTCGCGTCGAGGCCGCGGCCGATGCAGCTGGTGGCGGTGAAGTGCGAGAGCAGGAGAGGGTTCACGAGGGTCGCATCCGGTGGCCGGAACGGGTGCTGCAGCAGGGCTGGCACGCGCGCCGTTCGAGGTCAGATTTTATCAAACGGGGGGGCCGGGACGCCCGGCTGGCCGGGTGGTTCGGGCGCCAGCGCCGCGCGCAGCGTGGTCCAGTGCAGCTGCGCGTCGGCGGCTGCGCGCAGCACCGCGGGCAGCACGTCGAGCACGACCGGTTCGCCGCGCGCATCGCGCGCCGCGTGACCATCGTGCACGAGCAGGATGTCGCGCGCGTCGAGCCCGTGCAGCAGGCGGCGCGTGACGATCGACGCGTCGTGCGCCCGCGTGTCGAAGCCGCGCCGCGTCCAGCTCGCCAGTTGCAGGCCGAATTCGCACAGCACCGGTTCGAGAAACGGATTGCGCAGGCCGGCCGGCGCGCGGAAGAACAGCGGGCGCGTGCCGGCGAGGTCGGTCAGCGTCTGCTGCGCGGCCGCGATCTCGCGGCGCAGCGCGGCCGGCCCCGACAGCGAGAACGTATGGCGGTGCCGCTGGCTGTGGTTCTCGACCGCATGGCCGCGCGCGACGATCGCCTCGATCCAGTGAGGATGGCGGCGCGCGAGATCGCCGATGCAGAAGAACGTCGCACGCGCGTCGTAACGGTCGAGCAGGTCGAGCACGCGCGGCGTGACGTCCGGATCCGGGCCGTCGTCGATCGTCAGCGCGATGCGGCGGCCCGCGCCGGCCGGCAGGCGTGTCCAGTTCGGGCCGAGCAGCGTGCTGCGCGGCCACAGGCCGGCCGCGGTCAGCGCGAGATGCGACGCGACCACGCCGCCGACGGCCCACGGCCACGTGGCCGGTTGCGCGATCGCGGCCGCGGCCGCGCCCGCGTGCAATGCGGCGGCGCCGGCGATCAGCGGCGTGGGTTTCCAGCGCCGTGCGTCGCCGGCATCGCGCGGCGGAATGAGCGGTGGCACGTTCATGCGCTGCCTCCTCGTTCACGATTGCCGAGCGCCGCCGTGCCCGCTGCGCGCGGCGCGAGAATCGCCGCGAACGCGAGCGCGAGCATCGCGCCGGGGCCGACGGTCAGCCCGAAGGTTTCGAGCAGCGGCACGCGCGACAGCGCGAGCAGCCCGAAGCCGGCGACCGTCGCGAGGTTCGCGATCAGCAGCGACACGAGCGTGTACGGCGTGACGGGCTGCGCGTCGTCGCGCCGGCAGAAGAACAGCGCGTAATTCGAGCCGACCGCGACGATCAGCAGCATCCCGACGAGGTGCAGGATCGTCAGTGGCACGCCGGCGAGCGCGAAGCCGGCCGTCACGACCAGCACGGCCGCGACGAGCGGGGCGAGTGCGCGGGCGGCGCGGCGCGGCGAGCGCAGCGCGATCAGCAGCAGCATGGCGATCGCGGCGAATCCTGCGAGCGACAGCCGGATGTCCTCGTGCACGTAGCTCACGTACAGGCGATCGGCTTCGGCCTTCATGTCGACGAATAGCGCATCGGGCACGCCCGCGCGCGCGACGGCGGCGCGAATCGGCGCGGCGTCGAGGCTCGATGTGGGCTGCTTCGCGCGCGTAGCGTCCGGCGCCCGCAGCGGCAGCATCGCGTTCCAGCGACCGTCGCGCTCGGTCAGCAGGGCATCGACGGCGAGCGCCATCGACGTGCCGCGCAGGTCCGCGCGCGTGAGCAGCGGCGCGTGGCGCGCGGCATCGACGTCGGCGAGGAACGGCGCGAACAGGTCGGGCTTTACCGCGATCGGCTGGTGCGCGACGGCCGAGCGCATCCGTGCGGCGAGCGCGTCCGCATCGGGCAGGCTCGCCTGGCGCGCGCGCTGCGCGACATCGCTCGGCAGGTAGCGTGCGGGGTTTTCGAAACCGCCGAGCGCGCCCCGGTCGACGAGCGGCTGCAACTGCGCGGCGACTTTTTCCGCACCTTCGAGCGCGGCCTGTTCGGTCGGCGCGGCGATCACGACGAGGTAGCGCACGTCGGGTGCGCCGACATCGGCGCGCAGCCGCGCGTCGAGCGCCTGCGCCGGCGCGGGCACCGGGCTGAGCGCGGCGAGCTCGCGGCTCCACAGGCCGTCGCGATGCAGCGCGAGCGTCGCGCACGCGGCGACCACGAGCACCGCGAGCGGCCAGCGCAGCCGCGGCGCGGCGCCGGCCGCGCGCGCGAGCACGGCGCCGACGCGCGAGACGTCGCGGATCGCGACACGCTCGCCGCGCAGGTGCGGCAGTACGAAGCGCGTGACGAGCGCGGCGGCCGTCAGCCCGACGATCGAATAGAGCCCGAGTTGCACGAGGCCCGGGAAGCCGGAGAACAGCATCGACGCGAAGCCGCACACGGACGTCAGCATGCCGAGCCGGATCGTCGGCCAGTACGCGGCGACCCATGCGCGCGTCGCGTCGGCCGGGCGCGCGGCGCCGCGCGTGCCGGCCCGCGCCGATTGCACGAACAGGTAGATCGAATAGTCGACGGCTTCGCCGAGCAGCGTCGTCCCGAACCCGAGCGTCAGCCCGTGGACGGTGCCGAACGCGACGCCGACCGCCGCGATCCCGGCCGCGACGCCGGTCAGCACCGGCAGCAGGCCGAGCGCGAGCGTGCGCGGCGAACGGTACAGCGTGAGCAGCAGCGCGACGATCAGCACGATGCTCGCCGCCGACAACCGTTCGACGTCGTGCCGGATCGTGTCGCGCGTGTCGACCGAGAACACGCCGGGGCCCGTCATCGCGAGCGTCGCGGCGTGCGCGTTCGGCACGGCCTGCGTCGCGGCCGCGAACGCGCGGCGCACGGCGTCGATCGCGCGGGCCTGCGCGTCGGTATCGGAGCCGGCGGCGGCCGTCTGCACGACCAGCACCGCGCGTGTGCCGTCGCGCGACGCCCACACGCCATCGCGGCTCGCCGGTTCGGCCGCGCTGTCGAGCCCGTCGACGAGCGCGGCGACTTCGCCGGTCGGGTCGCGCGGCAGCATCGCCTTCGCGACGAGGCCGGCCGACGAACCCAGCAGATCGAGGCTCTCGCCGAGCGCCTGGTGCAGGCCGTCGGCGCTGAAGCGCTGCGGCGTGACGGCCGGGCTCAGCAGATAGCGATGGTCGAAGATGAATTGCCGGTCGCGCGCGTCGTTCGCGGCTTCGCCGTTGTGCACGGCCGCGAACTGCGGATCGGTGCGCAGCGTGCCGGCCACACGCCGCGACAGCGCGGCGCGCGTGCGCGCGTCGCCGCCGTCGATCGCGACGAGGATCAGGCGCGACACGATGCCGTCGCGCAACTGGTCGACGAGCACGCGTTGCCCGGCGCTCGGCGCATTCGGCAGGAACGCGGACAGGTCGGCCGTGAAGTGCGCGCGCCCGATCGCGATGCCGCACGCGACGAGCGCGAGCAGCCATACGAGCACCGCGCGCTGCCGCCATGCGGGCACGCGGCGGGCGATGGGGGACGGGCGCGTACGATCGTCCATCAGTTCGCGTCCGCCGCGACGGGTTGCAGGCGCATCACCGAACGATCGCCGTCGGCCTGCCGGATCGCGACGCTGCGCAACACGTCGCGCGTGCCGTCGAGCGTGATCGTGCTGACGACCTTCAGCATCCGCGAATCGAGCGGCGTGAGCGTCAGCGTCCAGTCGTCGCCGCGTCCGGACAGCGCGACCTTGTACACCTGTTCGAGCGCGAAGCGGTTGCCGGCCAGCGTCGCGCGGATGCTGTCGATGAACGCGCCGAGTTCCGGATAGCGCGCGAGCGCAAGCGTGTACTTGCGGTTGTTGCGTTCGACGGTGAGCATGTCGCCGTCGACGACGAGGTGTTCGGGCTTCGGGCTCAGCGTGTGCTTTTCCAGATGGTCGGGTGCGACGAACATCAGTTCACCCGACGATTCGATCGGCTGCGCGGCGATCGACAGGGTCTTCGTCTCGGTGAAGGTCGCGCGGCCCGACTTGTGCTGCGCGAGCGTCGACATCAGCCGGTCGAGGGTCCACGCCGAGCCGGCATCGGCTGCGTGTGCGGGCATGGCCAGCACGATCGCGGTGGCCGTGGCGGCGAGCACGCGCGCCACGCGGACGATGCGGTGCGACGAGAACGGGAACGGGCGGCGGCGAACGGCGGTCATGCGTCGGAATCCCTCGTGGCGGGCAGGTCGGCGCCGGCGTGCACCGTCTCGCGGCGCGCAGCCGCGGCATCGCCGCCCTTCCAGAAATCGAAATAGTTGAACCAGTTGTACGGCGCCGCGCGGCAGTACTTGTCGAGCAGCGCGACGTAGCGCGCGAGCGCCGCATCGACCGCCGCCGTGCGCGTATCGCGCCGCACGTCGGAGAAATCGGCGAGCGTTTCGAAGTGCACATCGTAGCGGTTGCCGTCGCGATAGAGGCCCGTCATGAAGATCACCGGGCGCTTCAGCATCGCGGCCATGTAAAGCGGCCCGAGCGGAAACGCGGCCGGTGCGCCGAGCAGCGTCACGCGCCGCAGCGACGCGGCCGCGTCGTCGAGCAGCGTGCGATCGGCGAGCATGCCGACCATGCAGTTCGCGTCGAGGCGCTCGCGCACCTTCAGCATCGAGTCGACCTGCCCGAGCGGAATCACCTCCGGCTGCGCGGCCGGATTCACCGCGGCGAGCGTCGCATTGATCTTGCGCGCGTTCTGCTCGTACATCGTGACGGCCACGCGCAGGTCCGGACGCGTGCGGCCGATCGCGCGCACGACCTCGAAGCTGCCGAGGTGCGCGCCCATCAGGAACGCGCCGCGCCCATCCGCGAGCGCGGCGTCGACGAGCGTTTCGCCGTGCAGCCGGATGTCGAACAGGTCGAAGCGCCCGTTCATCAGGTAGACGCGATCGTGAATCGTCGCCGCGAACGTGAACACGTGCCGGTACACGTCGCGCCAGCGCGCGGGGCGGCCGAGCACGCGGCGCAGGTAGTCGCGCGACGCCGCGCACGCGGCCGGCGAGAACAGCACGAAATACGTCGCGATCAGGTGCAGCACGATGCGCGCGCGCTGTCGGCCGAAGCGCAGCGAGATCCACGTCATCGCGCGCAGCAGGCTCGCATTGCTGCGCTCCTGGCGCTCGGCCCATGCGGTGCGCTTCATCGCTGCGCGCCGTCCTGCGCGGCCGGCGGTGCGGACAGCACGCCGGTCGCGACCTCGCGCGACCCGGCGCGCACCGTGAAGCGGATCGCGCCGCTGGCCGCGGCGTCGTATGCGAGCGCGAGCGGTTCGCCGGGCGCGACCGGGCTCAGGAATTTCGCGGACCCGAGCCGCCACGTGTGCAGCGGACGGTTCAGCGCCGCACCGATCGTATGGATCGCGTGATCGAGCAGCACGACGCCCGGCACGACCGGATGGCCGGGGAAGTGGCCGGGCAGCGCGGGATGGTCGGCGGCGATCGTGAACGCGAGCGCGGGTGGGCCGGCCGGGTCGTGCTCGGCCGGCCGCGCGGCCGTCGCGCGTGCATGCTGCGCGACGAGCGCGGCCAGCACGTCGCGCGGCAGCTTGCCCGTTTCGTTGCGCGGCAGCGCATCGACGAACACGAGCGGGCGCGGCATGAACGCGGGATCGATCCGCTCGCGCAGCGCGCGCTGCAGATCGGCGGGCGCGAGCGTCGGCGCGACGACGAGCGCGACGAGCCGCGTGACCGGTTCGAGCGCCGTGTCCCCGTGCACCGGCGCCGCTTCGTCGGGCATGAAGAACACGCCGTCGACCACTTGCGGGATCGCGTTGAGCTGATGGTTCAGGTACGCGAGCGACGTGCGCTTGCCGGCGATGTTGACGAGATCGGCTTTGCGGCCGTGCAGCAGGAACCGGCCATCGCCGAGCAGTTCGAGCGCATCGCCCATCGGCACCGGCGCCTCGACGTGGCCGCCCGATACCCACACGGTCGGCCCGCTGTCGTCGCCGCCCGGTGCGTCGCGCGCGTCGAGCCGGATGTCCGGGAACAGTTCCCACGCCGCGCCTTGCGACGTGCGACGGGTCGCGATCTGGCCGGTCTCGGTGCTGCCGTAGATCTCGACGAGCGGCGCGCCGAGCGCGGCCTCGGCCTCGCACGCGAGCTTTTCCGACAGCGGCGCGGTGGCCGACAGCACGAGCGCCGCGCGCGGCAGCGCATGGCCGGCCGACAGCAGCGCACGCAGGTGGATCGGCGACGTGACGAGCACGCGCGGCTGCGGGATCGCGTCGAGTTCGTCGCGAATGTCGCTCGGGTAGAACGGCTGGCGGTTGCTGAGCGCGAGGCCGCCGAGCAGCGCGAGCAGCACCGTCGACTCGAAGCCGTACATGTGCTGCGCGGGCACCGTGCCGATCAGCGTGGCCGCGCGGCCGTCGAGCAGGCCGAGGCGATCGGCCGCCGCGCGCACGCAGCCGACCAGGAAGCCCCAGGTCTTGCGGTGCGGCACCGGCTCGCCGGTCGAGCCGGACGTGAACACATAGGCCATGATCCGCGCCGCATCGATCTGCGGGACGGCGAACGGCGCGTCGCTCGCCGGTTCGCCGGGCGCGGCGTCGGGATACGCGAAGCGCGGCAGGTCGATCGTGCAATCGGGCGCGTCGTGCAGGCAGAACGCGTCGGGTGCGAACGACGCGAGCTGGCGAACCATTTCCGGCGTGTGCGTCGACGGCAGCAGGCTGATCCTGCCGGCGACGAGCGCCGCGCACAGGCTGACCGCGAAGCGATAGCGGTCGCGGCACACGTTGAACACGTGGCCGCCGGCGGGAAGCGCGGCGGCCACGCGCGCGACGTCGGCGACGAACGCGCGCACGGTGACGGGCGCGCCGTCGCGCCAGGCGATTGTCTGGTCCGGCGAGGAATGGAATACCAGCGGGTGAGTCGGCATAAATCGGTCAAGACGGAAACGAAGGCCGGCGCGGCCGCGGGGCCGCGCCGGTCATGAATTCATCGCGAGCCCTGCGATGCGTGGGTCGACGCGCGATACGCGCGCACCGCGTCGACCATCCGCGGCCGCGGCTCGTGCGGCAGCGCGAAACGCCGGCACGCATGCTCGGCCGCGAACATCACAGCGACGAGCGGCAGCGACAGATAGTTCGCGAAGGTCGACCACGTGACGATCGACGCGGTCGCGAACAGCAGTGTCGACACGGCGGCGATCGCGACGAAGAACAGCGTCCACGCGAGCGTGATCCGCCGCGTGTAGCGCGCGACGGCCGGCGTGACCGTGCCGTGGATCATCGCCGCGAAGCGCGTGCACAGCGGCACCTCGCCGGCCACGAGGGTGCGGCCGAACAGCAGCGCCATCGCGACGTTGAAGCTCGCGTGCTCCAGATACAGGCCCCATTCGAAGTGCCGCGCGAGCGGCGCGTGCGCGGCCCACAGCGCGGCGGCAACCAGCAGCCAGGCCGGCACGAACCACGCGCGCCGTGGCGAGCGCAGCGCCGCGCCCAGCGCGAGCAGCAGCGGCGGCACGAGCGCCATCGCGAGACCGAAGCCGTGCGCGCCGGGTGTCGCGCTCGCGTAGTGCGCGCCGGCCTGGTAGGCGGCCACGGCGCCGACTGCGGCGACACCGCGCACGACGGCCAGCAGCCGGCTCATCGGCGGCCTCCGGGCGCGCGGCGCGCGCGGCGGTCGGCGGCCGGGCTGCAGCGGCTGACGGGCGGGCGAACCGGAACGGCGCGCAAGGGCGGATGCGGCATGACTGGAAACATCGGGCGGATCGTGGACGGACGCGGGGCGGGCCGTCAAACATCATATGAATGGTGGCCGGGACGCGGGTCCGGGCCGCTGGTCGGGCACGCTCATTTTAGGGCCGCTGCCGCGCGGGTTCGGGGCGGCGGCGACCGGGTTTTGTAACGGATTGTATGGCACCGGACGAACGATTTCGCGGGGTCGGTCCATTTCCATCCAAAGCGGCTCAAGCGTCTCGTGCGTTCGCGCCCGAAACGGGCCGCGGCGATGGCTCGCCAGTCTTGTAACCATTCGCGGTATACGACCCGATACCCTTCCTCTAGAATCCGCGTAACTTTTACAAACGATCCCCAACGACGCAGGCGGGGAAGCCGGCAGACGCCGGAGGGACGGAGATTTCGCACGCGCCGGGCGTGCCCGACGGTTGCCGTTTCCGTGCACCTCCCGCTGCCATGGGCCGCCTGCACGCACCCATGATGAACGCACTGGAACAAGAGCTCGCCACGCTGATCATCGGCGAATTGAATCTCGACGACGTCCCGCTCGACACAGTGACGGCCGACATGCCGCTGTATGGCGAAGGTTTCGGGCTCGACTCCATCGACATCCTGGAAATCGCGCTGCTGATTTCGAAGAAATACGGCTTCGAACTGCGCTCGGACAATCCGGACAACCAAAAGATCTTTGCGACGCTCGGTGCGCTGGCGGCCTACGTCGCCGCGCATCGCACGAAGTGACGACGGCGCTCGACGGACGACGCGGCCGCGTCGATCGAGGTGACAACGCGATGAACGGAGCCATTCGATGCGGGCGCTCGTGACGGGCGGCAGCGGCGCACTCGGGCAGGCAATCTGCACGGCGCTCGCGCAGGCCGGCCATGAAGTGTGGGTGCAGGCGAACCGCCATCTCGCGCAGGCGGAGGCCGTCGCGCAGCAGATCGTCGCGGCCGGCGGCGCCGCGCACGCGATCGCGTTCGACGTGACCGATGCCGATGCGACGCTCGCCGCGCTGCAGCCGTTCATCGACGATGCGCCGGTGCAGATCCTCGTCAACAACGCGGGCATTCACGACGACGCGCCGATGGCCGGCATGTCGCGCCGGCAATGGCACAGCGTGATCGACGTGACGCTCAACGGCTTTTTCAACGTCACGCAGCCGCTGCTGCTGCCGATGATCCGTACGCGGCGCGGCCGAATCGTCAACATCGCGTCGGTGGCCGGCGTGACCGGCAATCGCGGGCAGGCCAACTACGCGGCCGCGAAGGCGGGGCTGATCGGCGCGACGAAGTCGCTGTCGCTGGAGCTCGCGTCGCGTGGCATTACCGTGAACGCGGTGGCGCCCGGCATCATCGCGTCGCCGATGGCCGAGCACGCGTTTCCCACCGAACGCATCAAGCAGCTCGTGCCCGCGCAGCGCGCGGGCCGGCCCGACGAAGTCGCGGCGATGGTCGCGTACCTGGTGTCCGACGCCGCGGCCTATGTGACGGGGCAGGTGTTGTCGGTCAACGGCGGGCTCGCGTGACGAAGCGCGCCGCGTTGGCCTGACGTAACGCAACGCGGTGCAGTGCCGCGTGGTCGCGCGGCCTGCGCCGCATAGTGAGGAAATCGAAGTGTCCGTGCATCCAGCCCACGCCGAACGGCGCCCAAGTTCGCCGTTGCCCGTCGCCCCGGCGTTCGCGCACGTCGGCGGCCGCGCACTGCGGCTCGTCCAGATGAGCGATGCGCGGCTCGTCGCGCTGCTGCACGACGCGCGCAGCCGGGGCGACGGACTCGATCGCGTGTTTCCCGGCGCGCTGGGTGCGGTGTGCATCGGCGCACCGGGCGCGCAGCACGCGTCGCGCGCGCAGGCGCTGGCGCGGATGCTGACCGATGCCGCGCCCGACCTGCCGGTCGCACCGGTGCAGATGACGCTGCTCGGTGCCGAAGCCGCACCGGGCGATGCCGTCTGCGAACTGTGGCAATGCGATGCGCACGACCTGCGCAGCGAACGGCGCGGTGCGCTGCACTACCGCTACAGCGAAACGGCGGGGCTCGTGTTCGGCAGCCTCGTCGTGCACGAGACGGACGCGGCGTACGACGCGCCGCACGACGGCGGCACGCCGCTCGAACGCGCGACATTCGACGCGTACCGCGCGCTGTTCGACCTGCTCGATACGCTCGGCACGCCGCATCCGCTGCGGATCTGGAACACCGTGCCGGCGATCAACGCGGTGCAGCGCGGGATCGAGCGCTATCGTCAGTTCAATATCGGTCGTCAGCGTGCGTTCGATGCGTGCCGACGCGCGCTCACGGGCAGCGTGCCGGCCGCGTGCGCGCTCGGTTCGGTCATGCCGGTCGCGGGCGAAGCATCGCCGGCCGCGCCGCTCGCGATTCATTTCCTCGCGAGCCGCACGCCGGCCGATTCCATCGAGAATCCGCGTCAGGTCAGCGCGTATCACTATCCGGCGCAGTACGGCCCGCGTGCGCCGACGTTCGCGCGCGCGGCCGCGTGGGCCGCCGACCATGCGGCGCCGGTGCTGTTCGTCTCGGGCACCGCGAGCATCGTCGGGCACCGTACCGTGCATCGCGGCGACGTCGTCGCGCAGACGCGCGAGACGGTCGCGAATCTCGCGGCCGTGCTCGAGCAGGCCGCGCGGCAGGGGCACGGCCCGTTCTCGCTCGCCGACCTGAACTATCGCGTCTACGTGCGCGACGCCGGCGATACCGCGGCGCTGGCCGCGATCGATCGCGTGCTGCGCGACACGGCCGGTCCTCACGTTCGGCCGCTGTTCGTGCATGCGGACGTGTGTCGCGACGACCTGCTGGTCGAAATCGAGGCCAGCGCCGGTCATGCGATGGAGTGGCTGTCATGAAGCGCGAACGCCTCGCGATCGGGCAGCCGGCCGGGCCTGCGGCCGGCGTCGACGACGCGTGCCGGCGTTCGTCGGCAAGTCATACACTTTTGTCAGGCTCCCCGTCTTCCCCATCGGCTGTTCCCATGTCCAAGCTGCACGCGTCGTCCACCCATCTCGTCCTGATTCCGAGCTACAACCCGGGCGCCAAGGTCGACACGACCGTGCGCAATGCCCGCGCGCAATGGAATCCGGTGTGGGTCGTCGTCGACGGCAGCACCGACGGCAGCGCCGAACGGCTGCAGGCGATGGCCGGGCGCGATCCCGGCCTGCGCGTGATCGTGCTGCCGGAGAATCGCGGCAAGGGCGCCGCGGTGCTCGCGGGGCTCGACGCGGCGGCCGCGAGCGGCTTCACGCACGTGCTGACGATGGATTCCGACGGCCAGCATCCGGCCGACCTGATTCCCGCGTTCATGGCGGCGTCGCAGGCCGCTCCCGACGCGATGGTGCTCGGCGTGCCGAAGTTCGACGCCAGCGCGCCGCAGTTGCGCGTGCAGGGGCGCCGGCTGTCGAACGCGTGGGCCGACCTCGAGACGCTGTGGGCCGGGATCGGCGATTCGCTGTACGGCTTCCGCGTGTATCCGGTCGCCCCGCTGGCGGCGATCATGCGGCGCCAGCCGTGGATGCGCGGCTTCGACTTCGATCCCGAAGCGGCCGTGCGGCTGTGCTGGGCCGGCGTGCGCCCGATCCGCATCGACGCGCCGGTGCGCTATTTCGGCCGCCACGAAGGCGGCGTGTCGCATTTTCACTACGGCCGTGACAACGCGCTGCTTGCGTGGATGCACCTGCGCCTGTTCGCCGGCTTCGCGATGCGGCTGCCGATGCTGGTCGCGCGCCGCCTGACGCGGCGCCGCGACCGGACGGCCTGAGCGAAGGCCGGTCCGCTTTCGTTGCCGGCCGCCGCGCCGGGCGCGGCGATTGCCATGCTTTTCGTCGTCAATCCGGGGCCGGATCGCCGCGTCATGTCAATCTGCTGAGTAATGAGCGTGTCATCCGATGTAAACAACTGGTAATTTTCTGCCGGATTATGCAAAATCGCCGCTCCCAAATACAACTATCGAGGGATTCCGGGATGCAACTCAAGAAAGCGGTGGCGGCGTGTGGCGTGGCGTTTCTGTTGAGCGCGTGCGGCGGGGTGCAGAGCCTTGACGCGAACAGCCTGACGTCGGCGGGGACCAACCTGTACAAGGCGGCGACGCTGTCGGACAGCGATATCGCCGCGCTGTCGAACGAGTCGTGCAAGTCGAGCGACGCCGAATCGAAGATCGCCGCGCCGAACAGCGCGTACGCGAAGCGCCTGACGAAGGTGATGAAGGGCTTCGGCGACATGACGCTGAACGGCCAGAAGATCAACTACAAGGTCTACATGACCAAGGACGTCAACGCGTGGGCGATGGGCAACGGTTGCGTGCGCGTGTACAGCGGCCTGATGGACATGATGAACGACGACGAGCTGCGCGGCGTGATCGGCCATGAAATGGGCCACGTCGCACTCGGTCACTCGAAGAAGGCGATGCAGACGGCGTACGCGGTGAGCGCGGCGCGCACCGCGGCCGGCG
Organism: Burkholderia sp. BCC0398; assembly: GCF_902833245.1. Taxonomy (NCBI): domain Bacteria; kingdom Pseudomonadati; phylum Pseudomonadota; class Betaproteobacteria; order Burkholderiales; family Burkholderiaceae; genus Burkholderia; species Burkholderia sp. BCC0398. The sequence continues at coordinate 19,435 of NZ_CADFEM010000013.1, read as the reverse complement.
CGGCATCGCCGGGCGTGGCGGCGCTGACGAGCTCGCAACTCGGCGACATCACCGAGAAGTTCATCAACGCGCAGTTCTCGCAGACGCAGGAAAGCGCGGCCGACGACTACTCGTTCGACCTGATGAAGCAGAAGAGCATGAACCAGAAGGGTCTCGTCACCGCGTTCCAGAAGCTCGCGCAACTGGACGGCGGCAAGAGCTCGATGATGAGCTCGCACCCGTCGTCGTCGAGCCGTGCGCAGCACATCCAGGATCGCATCGCGAAGGGCAGCTGATCGCACGACGAATCGCCGGCCGTCCGCGCCGGCGACCGGCAAGCGACATGAAAAACCCCACGCCCGTTGTTCGGGCGTGGGGTTTTGTCTTTGGGGCCTGCCTGCGCGCCGCTTACGGCACCATCCCCGGCAGCACGTACGCCTGCACGAGCGTGATCAGCCCGACGATCACCGCGAACAGCAGGCTGTGCCGCACCGTGAAGCGGAACAGCTCCGATTCCTTGCCGACGAGGCCCGTCGCCGCGCACGCGACCGCGATCGATTGCGGCGAGATCATCTTCGCGGTCACGCCGCCCGTCGTGTTCGCGGCGACCGCGAGCGTTTCGGGCACGCCGAGCTGATGCGCGGTGGCCTGCTGCAGCGAGCAGAACAGCGCGTTCGACGACGTGTCCGAGCCGGTCAGGAACACGCCGAGCCAGCCGAGGAACGGCGAGAAGAACGGGAACGCGCCGCCGGTCGCGGCCAGCATCAGCGCGAGCGTCGACGACATCCCCGAGTAGTTCGCGACGAACGCGAACGCGAGCACGAGGCCGATCGACAGGATCGGGCGCGTCAGTTCCTTCAGCGTCTCGCCGAACGTGACGAGCGCGTCGCGCGGCTTCATCCGCAACAGCGCCATCGAGATCAGCGCGGTCACGAGGATCGCGCTGCCGACCGCCGACACGAGATCGAGCTTCAGCACCGCGTCGAGCGCCTTCGGCGTCGCGGCGATCGGCGCGGTCTTCACGACGAGCTGGTCGAGCCCGGCCACGTGAAACTTCAGCACGGTCGACGCGAGCGCGCCGTGCGCGGCGAACAGCGCCTTGAACGGCGCGATGCTCCACACGGTGACGACGGCCGTCAGGATCAGGAACGGCGACCACGCGCGCACGGTTTGCGCGAGCGTGTACGGCGACGCCTGGCGGCTCGTGCCCGCTCCGTTGCCGCCCGCGCCGAATCCGGCGAGCGCCGCACCGCCGCCGGACGCGACGATGCCGCCGGCCGTCTGCTTCGCGCTGCTCGGCTGCCAGACCTTCAGGAACGCGGCGAGCGACACGAGGCTGACGAGCGACGACGTGATGTCCGGCAGCTCGGGCCCGATGTGGTTCGACGTGAAGTACTGCGTGACCGCGAAGCTGCCGCCCGCGACGAGTGCGGCCGGCCACGTCTGCCGGACGCCGCGCAGCCCGTCCATCATGAACACGAGCCAGAACGGCACCGCGAGCGACAGCAGCGGCAGCTGACGGCCGGCCATCGCGCCGATGTGGAACGCGTCGATGCCCGTCACCTGCCCGGCGACGATGATCGGAATGCCCATCGCGCCGAACGCGACCGGCGCGGTGTTTGCAATCAGACACAGTCCGGCCGCATGCAGCGGCTTGAAGCCGAGGCCGACCAGCAGCGCGGCCGTGATCGCGACGGGCGCGCCGAAGCCGGCCGCGCCTTCGAGAAACGCACCGAACGAGAAGCCGATCAGCAGCATCTGCAGCCGCTGGTCGTCGGTGATCGACAGCACCGACGCGCGGATGACGTCGAACTGGCCGGTCTTCACGACGATCTTGTACAGGAACACCGCCGCGACGATGATCCACGCGATCGGCCACAGGCCGTACGCGAAGCCGAAGCCGGCCGCCGCGAGCGCCTGCGGCACGGGCATGCCGTACGCGACGATCGCGACGCCGAGCGCCAGCAGCAGCGTGATCGCGGCCGCGACGTGGCCCTTCATCCGCAACGCGGCGAGCGCGACGAAAAAGAAGATGATCGGAATCGCGGCGACGAGCGCCGACAGCCCGAGGCTGCCGAGCGGGGTGTAGATCTGGTGCCAAACCTGCATGGTTGTCTCCTCCATGGATTTATCGGGGTACGGGTTTGAAAGCGGATGCGCTATTCGGGCTGGCCGCGGGCGCGCAGCAGGTCGGACAGGCTGCGCGGCGCCGGTTCGAGTGGCGTGCGGTGCTGCGTCCAGCCCAGTTGTTTCGCGGGCGTGAGCGCCCGCAGGCGCGTCGCGGCCCAGCGGAACGCGCGGTACGCGCGCGGATGCGCGAACGCGCCCGACCAGAAGCGCCACACGAGTTCTTCCGTGCGGTGGTAGTTCGCGCCCTGGCCGCGCAACGGATGCGCGACCGGTTCGTCGGGCTTGCGGTTCGCTTCGGTGCGCAGCCGCACGAGCAATTGCGGGATCGGGATGCGCACCGGGCACACCTCGCCGCATGCGCCGCACAGCGTCGATGCGGTCGGCAGGTCGGCCGTCGCGTCGAGGCCGAGCAGGTGTGGCGAGATGATCTTGCCGATCGGGCCCGGGTAGGTCGTACCGTATGCGTGGCCGCCGATGCGCGTATAGACGGGGCAGTGATTCATGCACGCGCCGCAGCGGATGCATTGCAGCGTCGCGCGCAACTGTTCGTCCGCGTACGCCTGCGTGCGGCCGTTGTCGAGCAGCACGAGATGCAGCTCGCGCGGGCCGTCGCGTTCGCCGTCGCGGCGCGGGCCCGAGATCAGGTTGAAGTAGGTCGTGATCGCCTGGCCGGTGGCCGAGCGCGTGAGCAGGCTCGACAGCGGCACGATGTGCTCGAGTTTCTCGACGACCTTCTCGATCCCCATGATCGCCACGTGCGTGTCGGGCACCGTCGTCGACAGGCGGCCGTTGCCTTCGTTCTCGACGAGCCACAGCGTGCCCGTGTCGGCCGCCGCGAAATTGACGCCGGACAGGCCGATGTCCGCTTCCGCGAACGCGCGGCGCAGCGCGCGCCGGCCGGTCTGGATCAGCTCGTCGACGTCTTCCGTGTAGCGCGCGCCGGGGAGGTGCGCCTCGAACAGTTCGGCGATGTCGCCGCGGGTCTTGTGGATCGCCGGCATCACGATGTGCGACGGCTTCTCGCCCGCGAGCTGCACGATGAATTCGCCCATGTCGGATTCGATGCAGTCGACCCCGTGCTCGGCGAGGTAATGATTCAGCTCGATTTCCTCGCTCGCCATCGACTTGCCCTTGATCACGCGGCGCGCCTTCTTCGCCTGCGCGATGCCGAGCACGATCGCGTTCGCATCGGCGGCCGTCTCGGCCCAGTGCACGTGCACGCCGGCTGCGGCGAGCTTCGTCTCCAGCCGTTCGAGCAGCGCGGGCAGTTGCGCGAGCGCGTGCTGCCGGACGGCTTCGCCGAGATCGCGCAGCTGCTGCAGCTCGGTGTCGTCGGGGAATTGCGTCGCGCGCTTGCCCTGCAGGAAGTCCATCGCGCCGCGAAAGCTCCGGCGCAGCGCCGGATCGTCGAGCGCGTCGCGTGCCCGGCTCTTGAAGTCGCCGGGGGCGACGAATTGCAGCGGGTGGTCGCTCATCGCGGCAGGTCCTCGCAAGCGGGGGCGGCCGGCGGCGCGGCCGAATCGGTGACGATCACGACCCACAGGCGGCGCGGGCCGTGCGCGCCATAGGCGAGCGTCTGCTGGATGTCGGACGTCTTCGACGGGCCCGATACCAGCACGAGGTTGGTCGGCATGCCGGCTGGCCAGCGCTCCGCGTGCACGGCGGCGTGCAGGTCCGCATGCAGTGTGTTCGCATGGACGAGCGCGACGTGCAGCGGCGGCACCAGCGACACCGTGCGCGGCGTGCCGGCATCGGGCGCGAGCACCAGGGTGCCGGTGGCCGCGATGCCCGAGCGTGCGACGGTGAAGCCCGCGTCGATCGTGTCGAACAGTTCGGTTTTCCACGCGTCGATCGGCCGGTCGAACGGCACCGGCGCGACCGTCTCGGGCAGCGCGCGGGCGAGCGCCGCGGATTCGGCGCGGGCCGGGTCGAGCAGCAGGCGGCGCACGCCGGCGTCGGCCAGGCGTGCGGCGAGCTGCGCGGGCCATGCGTCGGCGGTTGCGCACCAGACTTCGGCGTGCGACGCGGCAAGTGCCGTCTGCATCGCCCGCACGCGTGCATCGGCGGCGGGGCCGGCCGATGCACGGCGCGTGTCGTAATGCGCGTCGATGCGTGCATCGAGCGCCGGCGCGGCGTTCGTCGCGACGCCCGGTGCGGCGGCGCGCAGCCGCGCGAGGATCGCGTCGCGCGCGCTCATTTCGATGCTCCGCGCAGCGAGCCGGCGCCAGCCGTGCGGCGCCACAGGAAGCTCGCGAGATGTTCGACGGGCAGCGCCGCGCCGGCCTTGGCCGCGGCGTGGCCGATGTTCAGCAGGCAGCCGCAGTCGGCCGACACGAGCCGGTCGCAGCCGGTCGCGCACGCCGACGCGACCTTGTCGCGCACCATCGCGCCGGAGATGTCCGGATGCTTCAGCGAGAACGTGCCGCCGAAGCCGCAGCATTCGGATTCGCGTTCGTGTTCGATGCGCGTCACGCCCGGCAGCGCGTCGACGAGCGCGACGCCGTGCACGCGCGTGCCCATCTCGCGCCGTGCCGCGCACGACGTGTGCAGCACGACGCGTTCGTCGGGTCCGGCGTCGGCCATGACCGCGTCGAGCTGCACGTCGAGCACATGGATGAGGAATTCGGCGAGTTCGTAGGTCCGCTCCGCGATCGCGCGTGCTTTCGGGCCGTGAACGGGATCGTCGGCGAACAGCGCCGGCCAGTGGTGCCGGATCATGCCCGCGCACGAGCCGGACGGCACGATCACCGGCCACGGTTGCGCGAACAGGTCGAGCTGCGCGGCCGCGACGCGGCGCGCCTCGTCGGGATTGCCGCTGCTGTAGGCCGGCTGCCCGCAACAGCTCTGGCCGCGCGGATAGTGGACCGTCAGGCCCTCGCGTTCCAGCAGGCGGACCGCGTCGAGCCCCGCTTCGGGGACGAACAGGTCGACCAGGCAGGTCGCGAACAGATAGACGTGCGCGGGGGCGGTGGGGTACGGCCGTGGGTTCATGTCTCGCTCCAGAGGCGACGACCCGGCGTGCGGAGCGTCGATTTCGCTGCATAATTCCCCCGTCCGCGCCGCAGCTCAAATTGGTTGGGCCAATCGGGGCGGCATGCATTCCGCGGGGAGACGCGACGATGGCGGCGATGACGGCACGGGGCCGGACCGAAGTGGTGATGCGCAAGATCGAGACGGCACTGCTCGACGGCACGTGGCCGGCCGGCGCGCGGCTGCCGGCCGAGCGCGTGCTCGCGCAGCAGTACGGCGTCGCGCGCAATACGGTGCGCGAGGCGACCCAGCGGCTCGTCGCGCGCGGGCTGCTGCAGAGCCGGCGCGGCGCGGGCGTCTACGTGACCGACCAGTTGCGCGCCGGCATCGCGTCGCCGTGGGGCCAACTGGTCGCCGATCATCCGGCGCTGCGCGACGACATCCTCGAATTCCGCCGCGTGCTGGAAGGCGCGACCGCCTATTTCGCCGCGCTGCGCGCCGATGCGAACGACCGGCGCCGGATTCGCGCGCTGCTGCGCGAGCTCGAAACCGCGCACGCGAACGACGATGCGGCCGTCGAAGCCGCGACCGATGCGAAGCTGCACGAGGCGATCGCGCTCGCGTCGCACAACACGATGTTCCTGCACCTGCATACGAGCGTGATCGGAATGTTGCGCGAGCACATTTCGATCAACGTGGCCGGGATGACGACGGAGGACGAGCAGGCATCCGAGTTGCTGTTGTTGCAGCACCGGGTGGTGTGCGACGCGATTTGCGCGCACCGCCCCGAAGAGGCGCGCACCGCGATGCAGACGCATATCGACTACGTGCGCAGCCATTTCGAGCGCAGCGGCGATGCGTCATGAGATTGGTCGGACCAGCGGCTGCGATGGCCTGCGGGGCCGGCCCAATTGACCGGTTCGTCGGGCGCCCACTAGAATCGATCGCAACCCCTTGTCAGCCGCGCGCCGCGGCGATGACGTGCCCATTGATCCGACTGTCGAGGAAGCTTTCGTGCTCACGTCCCTGATCCGGCGCGCACCGGCCACGCCGTCGTGGCGCGCCGCATGCCGCCAGGCCCGCGCGCTGATCGTCTGCGCGCTGCTGCCGCTCGCCGCGTGCGCGACGCATCCGCCCGCCACCTCGCTCGATCGCCCCGTCTCGCACGCGTTGTCGGCCGATACCGCGACACCGTTGCACGCTGCGCTGGCCGCGCCGGAAGCCGCGCATCCGGGGCAGTCCGGCTTCCGGCTGCTGGCCGACGGCGCCACCGCGTTGCAGATGCGCATCGCGCTCGCGCGGGCGGCGACGAAGACGCTCGACATGCAGTACTACATCGCGACCGAGGATACGACCGGCAAGCTGCTGCTCGGCGCGGCGCTGTACGCGGCCGATCGCGGCGTGCGCGTGCGGATGCTGGTCGACGACCTGAACTTCGACGATATCGACCGCGTGATGGCTGCGCTCAATACGCACCAGAACATCGAGATCCGCGTGTTCAACCCGTTCGGCGCATCGCAGCGCGGCGTGGTCGAGCGCACGGCCAACTTCTTCACGCGGATCGACAGCTTCACGCGCCGGATGCACAACAAGGCGATGATCGCGGACAACCAGCTCGCGATCGTCGGCGGCCGCAATCTCGGCGACGAATACTTCAGTGCGAGCCCGACGCTCCAGTTCCGCGATCTCGACGTGCTGGCGGCCGGCCCCGTGACCCACGACATCTCGAAGAGCTTCGACGAATACTGGGCGAGCGCGAGCAGCTATCCGTTGCGGGTGCTCAATCATCAGAAGTTCGATCCGAAGGATCTCGACGCGATGCGCGACGAGTTGCGCGACCACTGGCGCAAGAATGCCGATCCGTACAACGCGAAGCCGCTGAACGCGACGCCGCTCGCACGGCAGATCGCACGCGACGAACTCGAACTCGTGTGGGCGCCGGCCGAATTCAAGGTCGATGCGCCGACCAAGGTCGCGCGGCCGACCGGCACCTACGTGAGCCCGCCGATGCAGCGCCTGGCGGAGCTGACGCGCGGCGCGCAGAAGGAATTCCTCGCGTTTTCGCCGTACTTCGTGCCGCACGACGCCGGCGTGAAGATCCTCGGCGATACGGCCGCGCGCGGCGTGCGCGTCGCGATCGTCACGAATTCGCTCGCGGCGACCGATGCGGTCGCGGTGCAGGCCGGCTATGCGCCGTACCGCGTGCCGCTGCTGCAGCGCGGCGTCGAGCTGTACGAATTCAAGTCGCAGCCCGACCAGCAGCCCGCGCGGCTGTTCGGGTCGCGCTCGCGTGCGAGCCTGCATGCGAAGGCGTACGTGATCGACCGGCAAATCCTCGTGATCGGCTCGCTGAACCTCGACCCGCGTTCCGCGTACCTGAACACCGAGCTCGCGCTCGTGATCCACAGCCCGGTGCTCGCGCAGCAGGCCGAGGCGATCTTCGCGCGCGTGACGCAGCCGGACGAAAGCTACCGCGTCACGCTCGCGAAGCGGACCGACGGCAGCCCGCCCGCGCTCGAATGGACGGGCACCGAAGGCGGCCAGACGACCACCTATCACGTCGACCCGCATGCGGGGCTGCTGCGCAACGTGATGACGGGCATCTTCACGCTGCTGCCGGTCGACGACCAGTTGTAAGGGCGGGAACGGCTCCGGCAAAACCCGCGATACCGGTGCGCGGGGAAAGATGATATGGTTGTGCGCGCAACGATATGGGTATCGTGAAGCGCGCCGGCGGATCGCACAATGCGGGCCGGAACGGTGCGCCGCACCTGCGCGATACGCGGCGCACGCATCGCTTGCGGCGCCGGCAGACGAGGACGATGCGCGGCGCCGCTCGCCGCGGCCGCGCGTCGCCCGCAACCGGAGTTCCCCATGCAACGTGTACCGAACCAGCCGTTCACGCGCCCCGCGCGCTTCTCCGAAGCCGAATGGCAGGCGCGTGTGCAGCTCGCGGCCGCCTACCGCATCTTCGATCACCTCGGCTGGACCGAGCTGATCTACAACCATATCTCGCTGCGCGTGCCGGGCGAGGACGGTCATTTCCTGATCAACCCGTTCGGGCTTCATTACCGCGAGGTGTGCGCGTCGAACCTCGTGAAGATCGACATCGACGGCAACGTGATCGGCCATTCCGACTGGCCGATCAATCCGGCCGGTTTCACGTTCCACAGCGCGATCCATGCGGCGCTGCCCGATGTGCATTGCGTGATGCACGTGCACACGACGCCGACGATGGCCGTGTGCTGTTCGCGCGACGGGCTGTCGTTCTCGAATTTCTATTCGGCGCAGCTGTACGGGAAGATCGCGTATCACGACTTCGAGGGCATCACCGTGCATCTCGAGGAAGGCCGGCGCATCGTCGACAGCGCGGGCGGGCGGCCCGTGCTGCTGCTGCGCAACCACGGGCCCGTGACGATCGGCGCGACGCTCGCGCAGACGTTTTCGCTGATGTGGCTGCTCAACCGTGCGTGCGAGGTGCAGGTCGCGACGCAGGCGATCGGCGATGCGCTGCCGATTGCGCCGCTCGTGCTCGAAGGGTGCGTGCGCGATTCGCTGAATTTCGACCCGAAGCATGGCGCGGGGCAGGACGCGTTCGACGCGCTGCAGCGGATCGTCGACCGGATCGATCCCGGCTATCGTGCATGAGGCGCGGCGCATGCAAAAAAAACGCGGCCGGGTGGCCGCGTGAATACTCGCAGACTCCTTCGGACGAAGGAAACAAGCAACTGTGGAACGAAGTGTAGCGAAAGGCCGCGCATGGATTCAGCCGTCAGGCTGCAAAGGTCTGTTCCAGCGTGACGCAGACTGGCGCGAGCGGCGTCGCGCAGGATCGTCGGCCGTGCGCGGTGCGCCGACAGGCGGTGCGGCGATTCGCAGCATGGCCGTTCGGCGGACTGTCGGCGCGGCGGCGATCGACTACCATCATGCGTAGCGCCCCCGTTCCGGCGGCGTACCACGTCGTACAAGGAGAACCCATGCTCAAGCTGCGTTTGCTCCAGGTCGCGTTATTCGCGGGTGTGCTGGCCGCCGGCAGCGCCGCTGCCGAGACGGTGCGCCTGTCCGCCAGTCTGCAGCCGTCGAGCGAAGTGCCGCCGACGGCGACCAAGGGCTCGGGCGCCGTCGCCGCCACCTACGACACGGCCACCCGCCTGCTGCAGTGGACGGTCACGTACGAACACCTCACGGGGCCGGCCACGGCCGCGCATTTCCACGGGCCCGCGCCGGTCGGCCAGAACGCCGGCGTGCAGGTGCCGATCCCGAAGGACGAGCTGGCGAGCCCCATCAAGGGTTCGAAGGCGCTCACCGACGAGCAGGTCACCGACCTGATGGGCGGCAGGTGGTACTTCAACCTTCATACGAAGGAACACCCGTCGGGCGAGATCCGCGGGCAGATGATGCCGGCGAACTGAGCGCCGGCGTGTGGCGTAGAGGCACCTGTCGAGCGACGCGGGAGCGTTCGCACGTACCATCGTCACATTGCGATGACGGAGTGCGTCCGATGAGTTGGCAAAGCAAGTTCGCCTGCTGGCTGCTGCGCTGGCAGTTTCGTCCGGAAACCACGCGCGAGGTGCTCGACCCCGCGCGTGCCCGGCGCTTTACCGACCTGCGGATGATCGTGCCGCGCCGGGCGCCGTCGGGCTACCGGCTGCGCCAGTGTTACGGCCCGGGCGACGCGCCGCTGCGCGGCGAATGGCTCGAGCGCACCGACTCGAGCGCGGCGCGCGGGCCCGGCCGCACGCTGCTGTATTTCCATGGCGGCGGCTACTACTTCTGTTCGACGAAAACCCACCGCCCGCTGGTGTTCGGGCTGACGAAGCGCGCGGGCGTGCGTTCTTTCTCGCTCGACTACCGGCTCGCGCCCGAAAACCGCTTCCCGGCCGCACTCGACGATGCGCTCGCCGCGTATCGGCAACTGCTGGCGCTCGGCACGCCGCCCGAGTCGATCGTGTTCGGCGGCGATTCCGCGGGCGGCGGCCTCGCGCTCGCGACGCTCGTCGCGCTGCGCGATCGCGGCGAGCCGCTGCCGGCCGGCGCGATCCTGTTCTCGCCGTGGACGGACCTGGCCGGCACCGGCGACACGATGCGCAGCAACGACGGCCGCGACCCGATGTTCGCGGCCGCCGCGCTGCCGAAGGCCGCGAAGCTGTATCTCGGCGACGCGCCGGCGACGCATCCGTACGCGTCGCCGCTCCATGCGGACTTCGCGGGCTTGCCGCCGCTATACATCCAGGTCGGCAGCACCGAAGTGCTGCTCGACGATTCGCGCCGCGTCGCCGACAAGGCGAAGGCGGCCGGCGTTCAGGTGGAAATCGAGGTGTGGCCCGACATGCCGCACGTGTGGCAGCTGTACGCGCCGATGGTGCCGGAAGCGCGCGATGCGCTCGACCGCGCGGCCGCGTTCGTGCGCCGCGTCGCGGTCGCGCGCGCGGTTCAGCGTGCGGGCGAGGCGTCGATCGTCTGATAGGCGGCCTTGACGGCCACCGAACCGTACTTGCGTTCGAGCCGGCGCACGGTGAAGTGGCCGTGCGCCATCTGCTGGAAGTGGTCGATGAACAGCGTGTTGACGGTCGCGCCGAGCACGGCGCCGATCGCCGGGATCGACTTCGCGGCCATCTGCTCGGTCACCTGCACCGAGAAGCGCGACGCCACCGTCTGCACGAGCTTGAACACGGCCGCCGAGCTGTGCGCGGCGATGCCTTTGGCCGTGATGTCCGACGACGCCTTCGAGATCGCCTGCGCGAGCGCGCCGCGCAGCACGAAATAGCCGAGATCGGCGTCCTCCTCCTGCTTGTCCGGGTTGCCGCCCATGCCGAGCACGGCCAGGCATTGCAGCTGCGTATCGACCGACGTCAGGTCCTCGCCTTCGCTGCGTGCAATGTCGCATACCGAGCGGAAGATCAGCGTGGTCGTCACCGGCAGCTCGACCGGCAGCGCGAGAAAGCCGAACGCGCCGCCCGCCGCGCCGGTCGTCGCGACCGCGAGCTTGTGCAGCAGGTTGCTCGGCTTCTCGGGTTCGGCGTCCGGCGCCTGCGGCTTGCCGAGCGTGCGCAGCGCGATGTTCAGGCACTTGCGCAGCGCGAGCTGCGTCGCATCGTTGATCTTGCCGGTCGCGAAGTCCGGCAGCCGCGCGATCATTTTCTCGACCGGCGCGCCGAGCACGCCCGTCAGCTTCATCGTCAGCGACGGGCTTTCCAGCACCTGCTTCGCGCGCCGCAGCGCGTCCCGATCCTCCGGCGACAGCGTCGCGGCGGGGGAAATTGAAATCGGTTCCATCTCTCTCCTTGGCGTGAACGGGCCCTGAACCCATCGCCAGCCTAGATTACTCCGGCGTGCTAGAATTTTGAGATTCTTTGACTCGGCAAAAGTTGCATCGACAAAAAATGGCCGTCCACACTGCCGCCCACCATTCGAGCGGGCAAGTCCTGCCGTTCCGCGAATCGCTGCTCGCGATGATCGGGATCTCGTTCGTCACCATGCTGGTCGCGCTGGACCAGACGGTCGTCGGCACCGCGCTGCCGACCATCGTCGCCGAACTCCGCGGCTTCGACCTGTATGCGTGGGTCGCGACCTCGTATCTGCTCAGTTCCGTGATCACGGTGCCGATCTTCGGCCGGCTCGGCGACTATTACGGCCGCAAGCCGTTCGTGATCGCGTCGATCGTCGTGTTCACCGGCGCGTCGGTGCTGTGCGGGATGGCCAACGACATGCTGTCCCTCGTGCTCGCGCGGGGGCTGCAGGGAATCGGCGGCGGGATGCTGGTCGGCACCGCGTTCGCGTGCATTCCCGATCTGTTCCCCGATTCCGTCGTGCGGCTGCGCTGGCAGGTGCTGATGAGCTCGGCGTTCGGCATCGCGAACGCGGTCGGCCCGTCGCTCGGCGGCTTCCTGACCCAGTCGTTCGGCTGGCGTTCGGTGTTCTACGTGAACCTGCCGATCGGCATCTTGTCGTTGATCTTCGTGTGGCGCTACCTGCCGCATCTGCGCCACGTCGAGCATGATCGCAAGATGCGGCTCGACTGGCCGGGCGCGCTCCTGATCGCGCTGTCGCTCGGTGCGCTGCAGCTGTTCGTCGAATGGCTGCCGAAGTACGGCGCCGCGAGCTGGGCGTCGCTGCTGCTCGTCGTCGCGGTCGCGGCGGGCATCGGCCTGTGGCACTGGGAGAAGCGCTGCGCGCAGCCGATTCTGCCGTTCGACATGTTCGGCAACCGCGCGCTGTCCGCGCTGTTCGTGCTCGCGATCCTCGCCGGTTTCTCGATGTTCTCGCTGCTGTTCTACGCGCCGCTGCTGTTCCAGGGCGGCTTCGGGATGTCGCCGAAGGAGGCGGGGCTCGTGATCACGCCGCTCGTCGTGTTCATCACGATCGGCAGCATCATGAACGGTCGCGTCATCACGCGCATTCGCAACCCGAACACGATGCTGCACGTCGGCTTCGTGCTGTTCGCGCTCGCGTGCGCGGGCATCGTCGTGTCCACCCACGCGACGCCGGCCTGGATGCTGATGGCGCTGATGGTCGCGGGCGGCATCGGGCTTGGCTTCGTGCTGCCGAACCTGACCGTGTTCGCACAGCAGACGGCCGGCCGCGAGCATCTCGGCATCGCGACGGCGCTCTTGCAATCGTTGCGGATGGTCGGCGGGATGCTGGGCACCGCGCTCACCGGCACGCTCGTCAATCAGATGTATTCGGGCGGCGTGCGCAATGCGCTGTCGGCCGACCAGGCGATGCAGTGGCACGCGCGGCTCGCCGATCCGCAGATCCTGATCGATCGCGCGGCGCAGGGCGGTCTCGTCGCGGAGTTGACGCGTGCCGGGCATAATGGCGCGCTGCTGCTGGAAGCGGCCCGCGAATCGCTGGTCGGCGCGATTCACCTGGGCGTCGCGATGGCGGCGGTCGTCGCCGTGGTGTCGGTGTGGCAGTGCCGTCGCGTGCCGCCGATCGCGCTGCGGCGCAAGATCGAACCGCGCGTCGCGGCCGATTGACCGATCGGGCGAGCGATTCGACGACTCAACGATTCACCGGAACGAAATCAGCGCATGGAAGAACAGGACCGCGTCGCGATCTTGCAGCAATTCGGACGCACGTATCGCGCATTCATGACCGCGTTCGAGGCGCACGTCGGGCAGCCGATGCCACGCTGGCGCATCATGGTCGCGCTGCACACGATGGACGGGCATGCGTCGCAGAAGAAGCTCGTCGAGGTGCTGCGCATCGATCCGGGCGCGCTCACGCGCCAGTTGAAGTCGCTCGACGCGCTCGGCTGGATCGAGCGCGAATCGGACGCGCGCGACAACCGCGTGACCAACGTCACGCTGACGGACGCAGGGCGCGCCGCGTTCGACGCATGCCTGCCGCGCCGCAAGGCGTTTCTCGAACAGACGATGGCGCAGCTGCCGGACGACGTGCTGAATGCGCTGTCGGGCGCGCTCGCGATGCTGGAGTCGCGGATCGCGGACGTCGGATCGACGCCGGCGTCTCCCTGAAGGGTAGGCAGGGAAGCCGCAACAAGCATCGGGAGGCGGCACGAAAGGCGCGCGCCCCGGCGATCGTGGCCGGCGCGGCAAGCGGGTCGAACGTGCCCGCCGCCGGCCGGCTTTTCACTTCAACTCATCTCACGTCGTTCACAGCTCGATGCGCGTGCCGAGCAACGCGAGGAACTGCGCGAGCCACGCCGGATGCGCGGGCCACGCGGGCGCGGTGACGAACGGCGCGTCGGTGACGGCCGCGTCGACCGGGATGTCCGCGTATTCGCCGCCCGCGAGCTTCACCTCCGGCGCGCAGGCCGGGTACGCCGAAATGCGCTTGCCGCGGATCACGTCGGCGGCCGCGAGCAGTTGCGCCGCGTGGCAGATCGCCGCGATCGGCTTGCCGGCTTCGGCGAACGCGCGCACGAGCGAAATCACCTTCGGATCGAGTCGCAGGTATTCGGGCGCACGGCCGCCCGCGATCGCGAGCGCGTCGTAGCGCGCCGCATCGACGTCGTCGAACGCCGCGTTCAGCGTGAAGTTGTGGCCGGGCTTCTCGGTGTAGGTCTGGTCGCCTTCGAAATCGTGGATCGCAGTCTTGATCTTGTCGCCCGCGCGCTTGCCCGGGCAGACTGCATCGACGTGGTGGCCGACGGCCTGCAGCGCCTGGAACGGCACCATCGTTTCGTAGTCTTCGGCGAAATCGCCGGTCAGGAACAGGATCTTCTTCGCGGCCATGGCTTTCTCCAGTGAAGCAGCGTTGAAGGCCCGGTCGCGCCGTGCATGACGGCCGCGACGGGCCCCGAGGACGAAAGCGCAGTGTACTCCGGCCGATTGAAGCGCGCGTGACGGCCGCCGCGCGCGAGCGGCGGGGCGGCATCGCGCGCGGCGTGCGTCAGAAGAAGGTTTCGACGACTTCCGTCACGCGGAACTGCGGATCGAGCACGAGCACCTGGCGCCACTTGTCGAACGTCAGGCACGGGTGCGAGATGTCGAACGCGACCATGTCGCCGACCTTCACGTCCGCGCCCGGCGGGATCTGCAGGTACGCGTGCTGGTCCATCATCCCGGTGACGGCCCAGCCTTCGGCGGCGGCGACGTCGCGCGGCGCGGTGTCGCGGCCCGGCCGGAAGTGGCGCGCCGGTTCGGGCAGGCCCGCGTCGAACGCCGCATCGCGCTTGCCGAGCGCGACGATCGCGCGGTCGGCTTCCGGCACCGACTGCACGTACGCCCACAGCTGCAGCGCCGGCAGCAGCCCTTCGCCCATCGAGCGGGCGATCGGGTTGCGCGCGAACACGTCGGTCTGCGCTTTCTTGTAGATGCCGACGTCGTGCGTCAGGTAGCAGCCCGGACGCAGCACGACTTCCGCGAAGCCCGCGTCGGATGCCTTCCTGAATTCTTCCGCGACCACGTCGTACCACGCCGAACCGGCGCCGGACAGGATCGCCGGCGTGCGCGCGAAGCGGCCGGCTTCGGCCAGCTCGCGCGTGAGCGCGACCGCCTGCTGCAGGAACGCGCGGATCTCGCCTTCCTCTTTCAGCACGCCTTCATAGAGTTCGATGCCGGCCAGCTTCAGCGTGTCCGGATAGCGCGCGATCGCGGCCAGCACGGCCTCGCGCTGCGCGGCGTCGCGCACGCCCGCGCGGCCGCCCGGCACGCCAAGCTCGATCAGCACGTTCAGCGATTTCTTCGCGTCGCCGAAGAAGCGGCCGAGCTGGTCGACGCTGTCCGCGGAATCGACCAGACAGAAGAATTCGAAATCGGGATCGGACAGCAGCCCCGCGATGATCGTCATGTTCTGGCGGCCGACCAGCTGGTTCGCGAGCAGCACGCGCCGCACGCCGCCGTGATACGCGGCCTGCGTCTGGTGCGCGGTCGCGAGCGTGATGCCCCACGCGCCGGCGTCGAGTTGGCGGCGGAACAGTTGCGGCGCCATCGTCGTCTTGCCGTGCGGCGCGAACTTGACGCCGTATTGCTGCACGAACGCCTGCATCCAGTTCAGGTTGTGCTCGACGCGATCCTCGTAAAGCACGGCGGCCGGCAGGCTGACGTCTTCCGCGAGCAGGTTCCATTCGAGCCGGCCGGCGTCGCCGAGCGGCACGCTCGCGCTCGGCACATTGCCCAGGCCCTTGCCGAACGGATCGATCGTCGCTTCCTGATAGTTTGTAACTTTCATGTCATCCCGCTCCATCATCACTATGCATTGCACTGAAGTTGACATGCAGATGGTACAGAAAGTAGCATCGGCGCGGTGATGTTATTTAATAACATCGAGTTCCGCACCCTTTCCGTCGATGAACACGCCCGCTTCCCCGTCCGCTCCGCTTGCCGCCGAGTCTCATCCCGCGCTGGCCGCCCCGCCGGTCCTCGACATCGTCGCGCGGATCGCCGAGTGCGCGCCCGAGCTGCGCGAAGCCGAGCGCAAGGTCGCCGCGTTCATCCTCGCCGATCTGGCGCGCGCCGCGCATGCGAGCATCGGCGCGCTCGCGCGGGATGCGGAGGTCAGCGTCGCGACGGTCACGCGCTTTGCGAAGGCCGTCGGCTGCCGCGACGTGCGCGAACTGAAGGTGCTCGTCGCGCAGGCGGCGGCCGTCGGCCAGCGCTTCCTGGTGCCGTCCGACGACGCGCCGGCCGACGACGCGAGCCCCGCGTCGATGGTCTACGACGAGATTCGCGTGGCGCTCGCGCACAACCACCAACTGCTGCGCAACACGTCGTTCGATGCGGCGGCCGACCTGCTCGCCGGCGCGAAGATGACCTACGTGTACGGGCAGGGCGGCGGCTCGACCGCGCTGGCCGACGAGCTGCGCTTCCGGCTCGTGCGTTTCGGCCGGCCGGTCGCGAGCTACCAGGACAGCCTGCTGCAGCGGATGGTGGCCGCGACGCTGTCGAGCGACACCGCCGTCGTCGCGTTGTCGGTGAGCGGGCGCGTGCCCGAGCTGCTCGAAAGCTGCCGGCTCGCGAAGCGCTACGGCGCGAAGCTGATCGCGATCACCGCGCCGGCGTCGCCGCTCGCGAAGCTCGCCGACCACCTGATTCCCGTCGTCGCGTTCGAAACCGATTTCATCTACAAGCCGTCGACCTCGCGCTACGCGATGATGATGGCGATCGACGTGCTCGTCACCGGCGTCGCGTTGCGGCTCGGCGATGCGGGCCGGGAATCGCTGCGCCGCATCAAACACGCGCTCGATGCGCACCGCGGCGGCGGCGACCGTCAACCGGTAGGAGACTGACCATGCATTCGCATCCCGAAGCGGCCGATACGCTGATCGTCGGCGCGCAGCTGTACGACGGCACCGGCGCGCCGCCCGTCACGCGCGACGTCGCGATCCGCAACGGCCTGATCGCGGCGATCGGCAACCTGTCGAACTGGCTCGCCGAAAACGTCGTCGACGCGAACGGCCGTGCGCTCGCGCCGGGTTTCGTCGACGTGCACACGCACGACGACACGCACGTGATCCGCGCGCCGGAGATGATCCCGAAGATCTCGCAGGGCGTGACGACCGTGATCGTCGGCAACTGCGGGATCAGCGCATCGCCGGTGACGCTTGCCGGCGATCCGCCCGACCCGATGAACCTGCTCGGCGAGCGCGGTGCGTTCCGGTACCCGACCTTCGCCGCTTACGTCGCGGCCGTGAACGACGCGCGTCCGGCCGTGAACGTCGCGGCGCTCGTCGGCCATACGGCGCTGCGCAACAACCAGATGGACCGCCTCGACCGCGCGGCGACCGACGGCGAGATCGCCGGCATGCGCGCGCAGCTCGAGGAGGCGCTCGCGAACGGCGCGCTCGGCCTGTCGTCGGGCCTGGCGTACGGCTCCGCGTTCGAGGCGCCGACCGAGGAAGTGATGGCGCTCGCCGAGCCGCTCGCCCAGGCCGGCGCGCTGTACACGACGCACATGCGCACCGAGTTCGACGCGATCCTCGACGCGATGGACGAGGCCTATCGCGTCGGCCGCCACGCGCAGGTGCCGGTCGTGATCTCGCACCTGAAGTGCGCGGGCCCGTCGAACTGGGGGCGCAGCACCGAGGTGCTCGCGTCGCTCGAAGGCGCGCGCCGCTACCAGCCGGTCGGCTGCGACTGCTATCCGTACAGCCGCAGTTCGTCGACGCTCGACCTGAAGCAGGTGACCGGTGACATCGACATCACGATCACGTGGTCGGAGCCGCATCCGGAAGTCGCGGGCAAGCTGCTGAAGGCGATCGCGGCCGACTGGGGCATGACCGAGCAGGAAGCCGCGCAGCGCATTCGCCCGGCGGGCGCCGTGTACCACAACATGTCCGAGGACGACGTGCGCCGGATTCTGTCGCATCCGGCGACGATGGTGGGCTCGGACGGCCTGCCGAACGATCCGCTGCCGCATCCGCGGCTGTGGGGCGCGTTTCCGCGCGTGCTCGGCCATTACGTACGCGAGACCAACTTGCTGCCGCTCGAGGAGGCGATCCGCAAGATGACGTCGCTGTCCGCGCGCCGCTACGGGATCGCGAAGCGCGGCGAAGTGCATGTCGGCTACCACGCGGATCTCGTGCTGTTCGATCCGGCGAGCGTGATCGACGCGGCGACGTTCGAGAAGCCGCAACAGCCCGCGCACGGGATCGACGCGGTGTGGGTGAACGGCGTGCTGACCTACGAAAACGGCCAGCCGACCGGCGAGCGCGCCGGCGGTTTCGTCGCACGCGGCGAGCGTGTGCCGGCCAGCGCCGACGCGGCGTTCTGAACGCGGCGTGTGTTCCGATCTTCCGCGTGTGCCCAAGCCGGCGCGCGCATCCGTAACCGAAATGTGAGGAGTGAAACGATGAAGCGATATGGCGTAGGCGAAGCGAAGGGGACCGGCGGCCAGGTGATGCCGTTTGCACGCGCGGTCGAAGCCGACGGCTGGCTGTACGTGTCGGGCCAGACGCCGATGGTGAACGGCGAGGTCGTCGAAGGCGGGATCGTCACGCAGTCGAAGCAGACGATCGAGAACGTGATCGCGATCCTGAAGGAAGCCGGCTACGGCCTCGAGCACGTCGTGCGCTGCGGCGTGTGGCTCGACGACGCGCGCGATTTCGCGTCGTTCAACAAGGTGTTCGTGTCGTACTTCGGCGAGAACCCGCCGGCGCGGGCCTGCGTGCAGTCGAGCATGGTCATCGACTGCAAGGTCGAGGTCGATTGCATCGCTTACAAGCCGCCGGTGAAGTAACGCGGCGAGGGCGGAAGCTGTACAACAAGGCCGGTGCATGGACGTGCACCGGCCTTTTGCATTTGGCGAGATCGATGCGAGGGCGAGCAGATGAGCGGAGGGCGTTCAAATACAACTCGGTTGAAGTAGGTGCGAGCGGCCCGGAACTTTGCATTGTGTGACGAAGTTTTTCCAACGGGCCTCGACGTGACACCTGTCTGAGCGGACTGCGACAGCGAGCCGCAGATGCATGGCGCGATTCGCCGGGTACAACCGCCTTTCAATCCAGGGGGCGAGGTGTTTTGATGGAAAGCGTGCGTTGGGATGAGATCGAGGTCTTCGTCAGAGCAGAGGTAGGGCTTGGCAAATCGACGCCGTTGTTCGCCGCCACGAGGCTTTGGGAGGATCTTGGCCAGACCGGCGACGAAGCCGACGATTTCATGGGTCGCTTTTTCGAGCGTTTTTCCGTGGATGCCGGCGACTTCGATTTTCACCGGTATTTCCTGATTGAGGGCGAAGGGGGCTTCTATTCGTTGTTCCGTCGATGGGTGCTCCGAAAACCGCACGCTCTCGAACGGGAACCGATCACGCTGGCGATGCTGTACCGCGCAGCGGTTGAACGGAAATGGGATGCGCGACAACAGAGGTGGCCTCACTCGTTCGGACAGCTTTCTGAGATTTTTAAGTGGAGCGTCCGGGGCAATCATGCTGCCGATTTGATCGCAGGCAGCGT
>NZ_CADFEM010000012.1:0-272986 GCF_902833245.1 Burkholderia sp. BCC0398 | reverse complement strand
GATCGTATGCGGTATTAATCCGGCTTTCGCCGGGCTATCCCCCACTACAGGACATGTTCCGATGTATTACTCACCCGTTCGCCACTCGCCACCAGGTGCAAGCACCCGTGCTGCCGTTCGACTTGCATGTGTAAGGCATGCCGCCAGCGTTCAATCTGAGCCAGGATCAAACTCTTCAGTTCAAACCTGTTACTGTTTTCGGTTCCATAGAACCGGTCGCTCACTCAAAGCTGACAGGAATATGAATCACTTCATAAACCTGACTTACTTTAGTGTGAGACTCTTGATACTTTCGCTATCTGATCCGAGGATCAGCTCGCTGCCATCAAGCGCCCACACTTATCGGCTGTTAATTTTTAAAGAGCATTCTGCGAGGAACTTCGTGTTTCCCGGCAGCGCTGCATTTTCAGCAGCAGAGAAGCGAGATTATCAACCGTTTTTTGAAACTCGTCAACAACTTTTTTAACTACTTCGTTGCGACGACTGCGGTTTAATTTCGCGTGCACTGGAATCGATAAAACCGACTTCAACAGCACCGCTTCCCTCTTCTTCCCCCGCGCTGCGTTTCCGTTAGCGCGAAAGAGGCGTGATTCTAAGCACCTGCCCCCGTCTCCGCAACCCCTTTTGTGAAATATTTTTGACGTGCTATGGCCGGGACCGCCGAGCACTTCCCAGTGCTCATATATAAGACGACACGGCAGGCGCAGGTCGCCCTTGGACAGCCCCGCCGTATCGAACGCACCCTTCCGTCGATTACCGCCCCACCATCGCCCTCACCACGCCGTCCCGCCGAATCAGCCCGTGATACAGCGCCGCCGCAAAGTGCGCGAGGAACGTCAGGAAGAAGAGATAGGCCAGCACGCGATGCGCGACCCGAAGCCACGCGAACGTCACCGGATCGGCCGACACTAGCGCCGGCAGTTGCACGCCGCCACCCAACGTCACCGGATACCCGCCCGCCGACAGCATCGCCCAGCCGATCAGCGGCATCGCCACCATCAGCGCATACAGCACGAGATGCGACCCGTGCGCGGCCACCTTCTGCCACCACGGCAGATCGTCGGGCAACGCCGGCGGCTTCGACAGCATCCGCACCACGATCCGCACGCACACCAGCACCAGCACGGCCACGCCCAGCGGCTTGTGAATCGCCACCAGGATCTCGTGCCGCCCGGAAACCGACGCCACCATCCCCACTCCGATGAACAGCATCGCGAGAATCATCGCGGCCATCACCCAGTGCAGCACCCGCGCCGGCAAACTAAACGTCGTCGAAGCCTTCATCACCGTCCCTCCCCACTCACTCGCGCCACGCCTGCCACGCCGGCCTCTTCACTCGTGCGCCGCAGATACGAATCCGCATACGCGGCCGAACGCGCCGCCAGCAACGGATCGCCCGACACCTGAATCCCCTGCGGCAGCACCGTCGGGTCGTAGTTCACGTCGCGGCACGGGCCGCTGTCCTGCGCCTCCACGCGATCGAGCACGAGCGTGCCCGCATCGATCGTCGTGCGCTGCGCGGGCCAGATCTTCGTCGCGTCGTCCACCGGGTCGCCGGGCTCCGCCAGCGTCACCAGCAGCTTCCACTTCTGCGGGCCGGCCGCGATGCGCTGCGTCACGTCCTGTTGCAGCACGTTCGGATCCGCGGCCGTCGCGACGTCGCCGGCGCCCGCCGTCTGCTCCGGCACGACGCGCCACCGCACCGCCTGGCGCTTGCCGGCCGCATCGACGAAGTAGAACGCGTTCAACCCGTAATAGCTTTCGGTGACGTAGCTCGCGCTCGGCTTCGCACCCTTCACCCATTGCAGGAACGCGCCGGCTTCCGGATGCGCGCCGAAGAACGCCTTCACCTTCGCCGGATCGGGCTTGCCCGTCTTCGGATCGGGCCGGGTCGCGAGCGTCTGCTCGTAGAACGCCTGCGGCGTCGCCACCGGAAACACCGGCATCGCGTTCATCCCGGTCCGCCATTGCTCGCCGTCCGGCGCGGTGAGCTTCAGCGCGAGGCTGCGGATCGGCACGCTGCTGTCCGGCGCATAAGGGTTCCCGCCCGGCAACGCGAAGCGCCCGACCACCGGCGTGCGCACCGCCTTGAAGAACGGCGCGACCGAATACGCGCTCGCGGCGCCGTTGCCTTCGAAATAGCCGGTCACGCACACGCCCTTCGCGTGATTGCGCCGGTAGCCGGCATGGATGCCGCTGTTGGTCTGCAGCGCGTCGACGAGCCGGTGCGGGGTCAGACGCGCCGGCGCGAGCCATCCGCCGGCATACCCGAACGCCGCGGCCACGCCGGCCACCGCGCCACCGATCACGGCCCAGCGCCACCACCCGCGCCCAGGCTCGCGCTGCGGCGAAGAAGAAGATTGCTTCATGAATGCACTCCCGATCGTCAGATCATTGTCGAACGCGTGTAGGACGCCGCCCACGCCGCTTTATTCCACGAAGAATTTTTTCGTATGCTGGAGGGAATAACCGATGCCGGCCGGCGTCCTACACGGCATCCACGACCCTTTCGGCAACCGGCCCAGCCATGCCCTCCACCGCCCTCGACGACGAAGCATTGCGCGAACTCATCCCCAGGCTGCGACGCTTCGCGCTCTGGCTGGCGCGCGACGTCCATGCAGCCGACGATCTCGTCCAGTCGACGCTCGAGCGCGCGTTGTCGCGCTGGACGAGCCGTCGCGACGACGCATCGCTGCGCAGCTGGCTCTTCACGATCCTGTACCGGCAGTTTCTCGATGGCAAACGCAGCGCGAAGCGCTACGCGTGGCTGCTTGGCCGCATCGGCGACGACGACGAAGCGCACTGGCCGTCCGCCGAACGCGAATTCGCGGCGCGCGCGACGCTCGAAGCGTTCGGCCGGCTCTCGGACGAGCAGCGCAGCCTGCTGCTGCTCGTCGCGGTCGAGGGCTTCACCTATCAGGAGGTCGCCGACCTGCTCGAGGTGCCGATCGGCACCGTGATGTCGCGGCTCTCCCGCGCGCGCCAGGCGCTGCGCCAGCTCAGCGACGGTGAACTTCCCGCTCCTTCCTTGCGGTTGATGAAAAAATGAACACGCCTCCGAACGAACATGACCTTCAGGCCTATGTCGACGGCCAACTCGACGACGATGCGCGCGCCGCGGTCGAGCGCTATCTCGCGCTGCATCCGGCGCGCGCGGAACAGGTGAAGCAATGGCAACAGGACGCGCAGCGGTTGCGGGCCGCGCTGGAGAGCGTGCGGATGCCGGCCGATAACCCTGCGCTGGATCCGGCGGCGATTCGCGGCCGGCGGGCCGAGCGCTCCCGGATGCGGTTCGCGATGGCGGCTTCGTTCGTATTCTGCGTCGGGCTCGGGACGTTCGGCGGCTGGCAGGCTCGCGGGTGGAACGCGGCGCCGCCTATCGCGCCGATGAGCGATGCGGTCAAGGCTTACCAGATGATGGCGGTCGATCGGACGGCCAAGGTCGATTACCGGCCGACCGGTGCGGGCGATTTGCAGGGATGGCTCACCAAAGGCGTGGGCGCATCGGCGAAGCTGCCGGATTTGAGCGCGGCGGGGTTCAGGCCGGTCGGTGGACGGTTGTTCACGACGGACAGCGGGGCGACTGCTGCGATGGTGCTCTATGAGGATGATGCGGGACGGACGCTGAGCTTCTATCTCCGGCCGGCGGAATCGGGACATCGGCTGCTGCCGAACGGGCAACGCGTGGATGGCGCGCTGCTCGCGCGGTATGGATCGGTGAATGGGCTCAACTATGCGGTGGTCGGACCGGCGGGGAGTCTTGCCGAGAAGGCAGTCGTGCAGGCGCTCGATCAGCAGACTTGAAGCGGTAGGATGCGCGCCCGGCTGGCGGTTGGTCGTGGCCGTCAGCGCCTTTTGTGGGGCGGCTTGGCGGGCTTGAACGGGCGCATGCTCACCGCTCGAATGCACAGCGTTTCGACTGACTTTCCTCGGCAGTTATTCACATCGACACCGCGCCGGCGCCCTCACCTTTAAAATCACAGGGTTTCGAGTCGCCGCGGAACCGGATATCCACATATCTCCTGCTGGTCCCGCAGGTCGCCTTCGGTCGGTTCGCTCACCTTTGACGTGCACAGCGTTTCGGGTTGTTTTGGGCGTCGATATCCACAAGGCATTCGACTTCCAGACGTCGCGCGCGATTTGTTCGCTGCCCTCTTTCATTGTCGGCAAAGCCTTGTCAGGTCGGGCATTCAGGCCGACAGGACCATCGAAACCGGAATGCTCACCGATCGGGGGCACAGGGTTTCGACTGGATCGTGCGCCGGTTATCCACACACCGCCGCTCGCGCTTCCGGTCACTTCGTCCCGACTATCCCGAGAATCTCGCCGGTTTCCGGCGCGATGACGCAGTGGATCGACTTTCCGAGCCGGTTTGCGTTGCCCAGCCCGCGCATGCCCGGAATCAGCTTCGCCACGAACGTGATGGTGATGACATCATCGTCTGGTCCGGGATCCACCGTGAATGCCCTTTTATCCGTGATACAGATCTCGAAGCTGCGCAGGTCCTGCCCGGTCGCCGCAAAGTCTTCGTAGGCAGTTTTCAGGCCGGGCAGCGTCGCGGTGTTGAGCGTGACCGAACACCGGTCGATCGTGCCGAAATTCGATGTGCTCATCGTCTTCTCCGAATTTCACCGCCTGTCTTCCGATAACAATCGCCCGCGCAGGCGGATGTTCCATCCCGTGTCATGGTTCCTGAAGCACGGGTGTCGCCCGGGTCCTGCTTCGGTTTCGTCATGTCGTTCGACGTCATCCGATGACGAATTGCGTCGGCCCGCGCCATGCAACCGAACGGTACCCGCTTCGAACGACGCCGATCTCCCGGTAATACTCGACGAGTGCCTGCGGGCTCCAGTCGCGGCCTGCGGGAAACAACGCATCGAGATCGATAAGCGCGGCGACGAGCGCCTGGCGATCGGTATCGTCTGCGATCGCGCGTTCCCACCGATCGGATTGGCGAGCGAAGCCCAACCGGATCAGCCCCTCGACCGCAGCCGCCATGTCGGTCACGACGACCGCAATGTGGCCGGCAATGTCCGTCGCCAGCATCTCGTCGACGGGCGCCTTCATCGCGCGCATCGTCCAGTGTCACCCGCTGTGATCACCTTGCCTCCTTCGTGAGCCATCCAACGATCTTCGCGACGTCCTCGCCGGACAGCATGCCGACACGATCAACAGACACCTCGTAGTCGAGATCGAACTTCACGTTGAATCGCTCGCCGTTGTAGCGGCAACACAGGACCTCGGCTTCCGGTATCGATACGCGTCGCTCCAACACGATGTCGCCCGGATGGTGCTGCATCCGGCGTACGACGGTGTCGATATCGAGCGCCTGGAGATGGGTCGACGAAGCATGGGTCATTGGCCGCGAACCCGTTCGTCGGGCGTTTGCATTCTGGATGCCGGCGATTCTACAGACATGAAGACTCGCGCACCGATCGACGCGCTTCACAGCGTTCCGTTTCGTTTGTCAGCTCGCTGCACGCAGTGCATATCCTGAGCGGATCACAGTCGACGGACTGTGCTTATCCAAAGGTGTTAACAGGGTTCGTATATATACGTAGTGATAGTTAACAAGCTCTGTGCCCCACAGTGGATAACCTCCGTAACGCACTGAATTTTCAACGCGAACCGAAATGCATAACCCTGGGTGCGCGACGTGAACAGCGTCCGGCAGCACAGAACAACTTTTCGTCGATTCACAGCCGCGCCGACATATCCTCAATCGTTCCACTGTGAATCCAGAGACTTCCCGGACGGTTATCCAGAGGGCAATGTGGATAACACCACAGCACATCGACGCGTTTTGCTGTGATGCGTGGAGACGAAGCCCGCGTCCGCAGCATCGCTGCACGACATCGATCGTCGGCACGCATGCGCGGCCCCTTTCAAAAAATTTTCACGAAGGGGCTTGTGCTGCCCCAAAACCCTCTCTATAATTCGCGGCTTCTTAGGCTCGTAGCTCAGTTGGTTAGAGCACCACCTTGACATGGTGGGGGTCGTTGGTTCGAATCCAATCGAGCCTACCAACGAACAAAATGAAGGGGTCCGGCAGCACAACTTGCCTACAGGCAACGCGGCTCGCCAACATACAAACGCCACGCGGCAACCTCGCGTGGCGTTTTTCTTTTCCGGTCCGAAACAACGCAAAACAACGCATGAAGCCCCGATGCGTTGCGCGATACACGGCCCGGCATCGCATCGTCACGAACCATCCGATCCGCCACACAACTGCCGCTGCACGGCGCGTAGAATCGTGTGCGCATCGACGCGGCGGCTTCGCCCGTCATCCGACTTCCACCACATCAAAACAACGACGCGCGATCCGCGCGACTGAGAGCACACGATCATGTCCGAGGCCACGACCGCCGCATCATCGGCAAGCAACGACGAAATCGCCGCTTACGTCGGCAAGAAGGCCGCCTGGTACGAACGAAAATGGGCGATCGCCGACTCGCGCAAGAGCCGGCAATCGTGGAACTGGGCCGCGTGCTTCCTGGGCCCGGCCTGGATGGCGTATCGATGCATGTACTGGCAGGCGGCCGCCGTGCTTGCCGCCACGCTCGGCATCACGCTGCTCGAGTTGCTGTACTTCCCGACATACTTCGAATCGAGCACGCTCGACCCGATCACCATCGGGATCGCGGTCTCGCTCGGCTGGTGCGGGAACAGCCTCTACAAGCGATACGTCGAACGCCAGATCGAAAAACTGCGCCCGCACGCGACGTCTCGCGAATCGTTTCTCGCGCTGCTCGAGGCGCAAGGCGGCACGAACTGGCTGGCGGCGGCCGGTTTCGCCGTCGCGACGCCGCTGCTCGGCGTGCTGTTGTACATGATCGGCAACGTCGGAGGCGCGACGTACTGATCGCGATATCCGGCGATTGGAAAACGCAGGGCAAAAAGAAGAGGGCGGCGCCGGCGGGCACATCGCATACGGCGCATGCTCGCGCCGCGCTCAATGCAGATGCTTCAATTTGTCAGGATTCCGCACGACATAAATCGCGACGATCTTTCCGTCGTCGATCTCGAGTGCCGTCGTCTGCAGCTCGCCGTCGGCTTCCAGCGTGACGAAACCCGGCAGCCCGTTGATGAACCCGGCCCGCACGAGCTTCGACGCATGCGTCGCGAACAGCTCGGCCAGGTATGCATGCACCCGCATCACCCGCTCGAAGCCGAACACCGGCTTGCCGGCCGCGGGCCGCTTGCCGCCGCCGTCCGAATGCAGGCTCACGTCCTCGGCGAGCAGCGCGCCGAGCGCGCGCATGTCGCCGCTGCGTGACGCCGCGAAGAACGCTTCGGCCAGTTCGATCCCGCGCTGCTTTTCGACATGAAAACGCGGTCGCGCCTCGCGCACGTGCGTGCGGGCCCGCGCGGCGAGCTGCCGGCAGGCGGCCGGGTCGCGCTGGATCGTCGTGGCCACTTCGTCGAATTCGAGGCCGAACACGTCGTGCAGCAGGAACGCCGCGCGTTCGAGCGGCGACAGCCGTTCGAGCGCGAGCAGCAGCGGCAGCGTGACGTCGTCCGGTTCGTTTTCCTCGACGACCGGCTCGGGCAGCCACGGGCCGATATAGGTCTCGCGCTGGTGCCGCGCGGACTTCAGCTGGTCGAGGCACATGCGCATCACCATGCGGCGCAGGAACGCCTCGGGCACGCGCACCTCGGTACGGTCGACGTCCATCCAGCGGATGAACGCGTCCTGCACCATGTCCTCGGCATCCGCGACGGAACCGAGCATCCGGTATGCGACGCGGATCAGCGTGCGACGCAGCGGATCGAAGCTCGCCGCCGCGTCGGCCCGTTCGTCGGCGTGGCTGCCGACCGGGTCGAGGCTCGGCATCAGGCCACCATCTTCGCGGCGGCGGCCTTCGCGTCGGCCGGGTCGACCCATAGCCCGAAACCGACGGCGAGCCGGTTCCAACCGTTGATCACGTTGATCATCACCGTGAGTTTCACCTGTTCCTCCTCGCTGAAATGGTCGTTCAGCGTCGCATAGGCGGCTTCGTACGCGGCGTGGCCCTCCGACAGCCGCGTGAGCGCCTCGGTCCAGCCGAGCGCCGCGCGCTCGCGGTCGGTGTAGCAGGGCGCTTCGCGCCACGCGGACAGCAGGTAGATGCGCTGCTCGGTCTCGCCTTGCTCGCGCGCCTCGACGGTGTGCATGTTAAGGCAGTTCGCGCACGCGTTGATCTGCGACGCGCGGATCTTGACCAGCTCGATCAGCGTCGGCTCGAGGCTCCCGGCAGCGGCGACCGACACGGTCATCCAGCTCTTCATCAACGCGGGGGCGGCGGCAAACGGATTGAGTTTCGCAGTCATGGTTCCTTCTCCTTTCGTGTGGGTTCCGCCGATATGACGAGCGAGCACCCCGCGCGTGTGACATCGATGCAAAAAATTTTTTGCGGCCGGAGAAGAAAGCGACGGCACGCAAAGGGTGGAGCCGTAGAGCCGGGCACCCGGAAGGTCGCGATATCGACTGACGAATCGGCTGCCTGACGCCGCGCCTCGGGCGCACGCGCGCCATCGACCTTTCACGCATGCCGAGCGGTTGTCACCGGACGTCAGTAGGGCGCAGCCGCGGGCACGCGGGTTGCCTCCGTCGGCCGAACCCCGTCACGACAGGCATCGGCCGTTCCTGAAACGCGCGACGCCCACCCCACGTATGCTTTCATTTTTCTTTCGCCTTCGTTTCATCCGAAATCCGATTCGCGACGTTCACATTTCTGGACCATACTGTTCTGCACGGGCAGATGAAGTGAAGCCGCATGAGCGGCCCGGCGCGCGCGCCGGCTGCCCGACGACGCAGCAGCAAATCGCCCGTCAGCCGCGCGCATCCCAGCGCAAGGCTTTCCCTTTTCCGGCAACGCAACGCAGCGAATCGCGACGTGAACGGTAAACCGATGAGCCTTCTTGCATCACAGCTTCAGCGCCGTTACCAGGACGTGCGCGCCCACAGCGTCGCGTTGACCGCGACGCTGTCCCCCGAAGACCAGGCCGTGCAGTCGATGCCCGACGCGAGTCCGACGAAATGGCATCTCGCGCATACGACCTGGTTCTTCGAAACCGTCGTGCTGATGCGCCGCGTGCCTGGCTACGCGCCGTTCCACGACGCCTTCCAGTTCCTCTTCAATTCCTATTACGAAGCGCTCGGCCCGCGCCATCCGCGGCCGCAGCGCGGGCTGCTCACGCGTCCGTCGCTGGACGACGTGCATGCGTACCGGCAATACGTCGACGACGCGATGCTGCGCGCGCTGGCCGGCGCCGATGCGGCGCTGCTCGACGCGATCGCGCCCGAGCTCGTGCTCGGCCTGCATCACGAGCAGCAGCACCAGGAGCTGATCGTCACCGACATGCTCCATGCGTTCTCGTGCAACCCGTTGAAGCCGGCGTTCCGGCCGCGTACCGGCGCCGAGGCGGAACACGCGCTCGCCGCGGGCGATGCCGGCCCGCTGCGCTGGCTGCCTCAACCGGGCGGGCTCGTCGAGATCGGGCACGACGGCGATACGTTCTCGTTCGACAACGAACGGCCGCGCCACACCGCACTCGTGCGGCCGTACGAGATCGCGAACCGCCTGGTGACGAATGCGGAATTCGCGGCGTTCGTCGCCGACGGCGGCTATACGCGCCCCGAGTTCTGGCTGTCCGACGGCTGGGCCACGGTGCAGCGGGAAGGGTGGCAAGGGCCCGCGTACTGGATCCCGGACGACGACGATGCAGCCGCCACGCGCGTGCGGCGCACCTTCGGCCTGCACGGCGTCGAACCGCTCGCGCCCGACGCGCCAGTGTGTCACGTGAGCTTCTACGAGGCCGCCGCGTATGCAGAATGGGCCGGCGCGCGGCTGCCGACCGAATTCGAATGGGAAACCGCGTTCGCGGCCGACGGGATCCGGCAAATGCTCGGGCACGTCTGGCAGTGGACGCGTTCGTCCTACGAGCCCTATCCGGGCTTTCGGCCGCTCGCCGGGGTCGCGGCCGAATACAACGGCAAGTTCATGGTCGGCCAGCAGGTCCTGCGCGGCAGCAGCATCGCGACGCCGCCCGGGCACGAACGGCCGACGTACCGCAATTTCTTTCCGCCGGCGGCACGCTGGCAATTCACGGGGGTGCGACTTGCGCGAGACGTCTGACCTGACGGCCACGAGCGGTGGCCTGCAACCCGCCCGCGATTCGCGGCCGAGCGCGTTCGAGCGCGACCTGATCGACGGACTGTCGCGCACGCCGCGCAGCATCCCGCCGAAATACTTCTACGATGCGGCCGGCTCCGCGCTGTTCGACCGCATCTGCGAACTGCCGGAGTACTACCCGACGCGCACCGAGCTCGGCATCCTGCGCGATCGCGCGGCCGAGATCGTGCGGCGCGTCGGCCCGCATGCGGACATCGTCGAATTCGGCGCGGGTTCGCTCGAGAAGATCCGCGTGCTGCTCGACGCGTTCGCGGACAACTACGCGAACGCGCCGGCGCGCTACGTGCCGGTCGACATCTCCGCCGATTACCTGCACGGTGCGGCCGCGCGGCTGCGTGCGGCCTATCCGTGGCTCGACGTCGCGCCGCTCGCTGCCGACTACACGAAGGCCGAGCAACTGGCCGGGCTGACCGAAACGCCGCGGCGACGCATCGGCTTCTTTCCCGGCTCGACGATCGGCAACTTCTCGCCGGAAGAGGCCGACACGTTCCTGCGTGACGCCGCACGGCTGCTGCGCGGCGGCGGCCTGCTGGTGGGGGCCGACCTCGTGAAGGACGAGCGCACGCTGCATCACGCGTACAACGACGCGCAGGGCGTGACCGCGCAGTTCAACCTGAACCTGCTGGTGCGCGCAAACGCGGAGCTCGGCGCGGATTTCGACGTCGACGCGTTCTCGCATTGCGCGTTCTACGACCGCGAGCGCCAGCGCATCGAGATGCATCTGGTCAGCGACGTCGCGCAGACCGTGCACGTGCGCGGCCACGTGTTCCGCTTCGAAGCCGGCGAGCGCATCCACACGGAGAACTCGCACAAGTTCACGATCGACGGCTTCCACGCGATCGCGCGCCGCGCCGGGTTCGCACCCGATACCGTGTGGACCGATGCGGACAACCTGTTCAGCGTGCACTGGCTGCGCAGCGTCGACGATATCCGCGCGTAACGCGCGCCGTTGCGAGCCGCCCGCGCCGCGGGGTGAGGGCGGTTCGCTCCCCGTGCACACCGGCGGGTTCGATCCGATCGCCGGTTTCGTGCCGAAAATTCCCTTTTTACCGACCCGGTGCATCGCTGCAACGGTGTCCGGAACGTCGCCTTTCCCTTGCTCCATAAGGCTTTGCGGGCACCCGTAAACGTCCGTTACCTGTCTCGCATACCCGTTTCACCTGTGTCAGCGTCCGGTGCCTAGACTCCGAACCGTAGTCACATGACGCACGACACGTGCAGGGAGTCGCGAAATGAGCAAGAAACTTATTCTCGGTGCAGTTCTCGGTGTAGCGGCGCTGGCAGCTTCGGGCGTCGCGTCGGCCCACGTCGACCTGTCGGTCGGCATCGGCGTGCCGGGCGTCTACACGGCGCCGGCGCCCGTCTATGTGGCGCCGCCGCCGGTGATGTACGCGCCGGTCGGCTATCGCGACTACGGTTGGCGCGGCGACGGCTGGCGTCAGCGCGAATGGCGCGAACGCGAATGGCGCCGCCATGAATGGCGCGAGCACGAGTGGCGCGAGCGCGGCGGCTGGCGTGGCGGCCGCTGGGATTAAGCGGCCCATCTGATCGTCGCAAGAGGAGGATGAAAACATGATGCCCGTGCGATACATCAGGCTGTGTGCCGCCGCCGCTGTCGTTGCGCTCGCAACGATCGGCAGCGCGCACGCGGCGGGCTGCATGAAGGGCGCGGTGGTCGGCGGGGTGGCCGGCCACTATGCGGGGCACCACGCGGTGGTCGGCGCAGTCGGCGGCTGTATCGTCGGCCATCACGTCGCGAAGCAGCACGAGCAGGAGCAGGCCGCGCAGCACAAGGCGGCTGCGCAACGGATGCTGCCGGCGCAATAAGCGCCGAGCTAGCATCTTCATCGACCGGCGGAACGGCACGCGCCGCTTCCGCCTTGCAACTTCCTTGTTCGGCGACGGCCGGCCGCGCATTCCGCGCACGCAGCCGGCATACGGCAAATTGATCGGACGAATGCGCGCGATGCGCGTCGTTACGATCATTTACAACGTCGAGTCGCGCGGAAACCGCGCGTTCCTAGAATGCAATCATTCGAACACGCTCCAGGGAGCAAACAATGAAAACCCAACGATATCTGTCCGTGCTGGCAGCCGCGCTGCTCGCACTGGGTGCCGTCTCCGCGAATGCGGCAGCCGGCGGCAATGGCGGTGGCAATGGCGGCGGTCACGGCGCAGGCGGGATGGGCGGGATGGGTGGCAACGCGGGCGGCATGTCGGCCGGTCACATGAGCGGCCAGGCGCTGAGCAACTCGAACGGCTTCAGTGCGGGCGACCGCGACAAGGGCCTCGCGCGCGCGGCCGACCGTTCCGACACGATCGCCGATCGCGCGGGCACGCAGCCGGGCCGCGGGCATACGCACAGCCATACCACGCACGGCAAGACGTCCACGCCTCACACGCACCGCAACGCGTTCGGCCGGACGCTGTAAGCCGGCGCACGCAGGCCGGAGAAGGGCGCTTCGGCGCCTTTTTTTCATTGCGGCGGCACAAGCGACACAAGCGGCTGAGGCGACCGTCGCGCCGAAACGTCGAACCGACCCGATTTGCAACCAGCCGTAACTGGGCCGCCCCGCCCGCCATCATACGAACCGCTTTCACGCGCTTGACGGACGGATTCGACGGGGGAAGAAGGACACCGCCGGCCCATGAAAAAAGGGCGGCTCGTCGCCGCCCTTCGTGTTACCGCCCGCCGCCCGCCGGTGGCGCAATCGCGGCCGGTTCGAACAGCGCATCCGCCTGCCCGACGCGCACGAAGCGCGCCGCGCCGTCACCCTCGACCAGCGCGCGGAAATGCGCTTCGCCGCACGCGAGCTTCGCGCGCTCGTGCTCGCTCGGCACGTGGCCGTCCGCATTCGGCGTATCGACGACGAAGTACAGCCGCTCGCCGCCGTCCTGTTCCGCGAGCACGGCCCAGTCCGGGTGATAGCTGCCGAGCGGCGTCTGCACGCGGAACCACGCCGGCAGCTTCGCGTACAGCTTCACGCCGTCGTGCGCTTCGAGCGCATCGGCGAACGCGCGCTCGGCGTCCGTCTCGCACACGACCGCTTCGTGGATCGACTTGCGCGCGTCCGGCCGCAGGTTGCGCAGGTAGCCGGTCAGCGCCTCGCTCTCGAACGATTCGAGCGCATGCACGTGGCGCTCGCCGAGCTTGCGGTACGCGATGCCGGCAACCAGCGCGAGCCGCTTGCAGCGGTTGATCGCGTCGGCCGCGACCGCGATGAACTGCTGCGGATTCACGCGAAAATCGTCGAGCCGGCCGCTGTCGGCAAGAATCGTCGCGAGCGACCGACGCGTGAGCTGCGTGCGGTCCTGCAACTCGGTGAGCAGGTCGGGCAGCGGCAACTCGCCTTCGTCGAGCAGCACCGTGCCGGCGCCTGCTACTTCGATCGCCTCGATGCCGGCCTTGCCGATGTCGATCTCGGCCTTGCGCCACTGCAGCCGCGCGCGCGCGATGTCCGGCGCGTCGCGCAGCGCGGCCGCGCAGTCGCGCACCAGCTTCGCGTTGTCGAACTCGACGCGGTACACGGTGCGATGGCGGATGCGGTCCCACAGCGCGCGGAAATCCTCGCCGAACACGACGGCCTTGCCCGACGCATCGCGCCGCAACGCGATCGCGCGGCGCTCGTCGGCATTGCGCACCGCGAAGCGGCCCGACAGCTTGCGCAGCGTCGCGACGATCGGCGCGCGCAGTCGCTCGAACGCGTCCGGCAGCACGAGCGCGCTCTGGCGCAGCGCATCCTTCAGCCGGTCGAGCACCTTGCCCTGCGCGTCGACGTAGCCCTGCTCGTGCAGATGGTTCCACAGCACGCGCGACAGCTCGATGCCGAGCGCATGCGCGGGGCCGTCGTCTTCCTGCACCGGCAGCGCCGCGAACTGGTGTTCCTCGACGATCCCGAACCGGATGCCCGTATCGGCCTCGATTTCCTTCTGCAGGTTCTCCGCGAACGACTCGTAGCGCTCGGTCGCGATCACGGTGAGCGTGTTCACGCCCGCGTCGCGCACGCGTTCGCCGTCCTGGTCGACCGCGAGGCGCAGCCCGCGGCCGAGCGTCTGGCGGCGCTCACGTTCGGTCTGGATGTCGCGCAGCGTGCAGATCTGGAACACGTTCGGGTTGTCCCAGCCTTCCTTCAGCGCCGAGTGCGAGAAGATGAACTTGAGCGGCGTGTCGAACGACAGCAGCGCTTCCTTCTCGCGCATGATCAGGCCGTACGCGCGTTCCGCGTTCTCGCGGGCCGCCGCGCTGCTTTCGCTCGTGTCGGTCCAGCCGCCCTTGCGGTCGATCGAGAAGTAGCCGTTGTGTGCGCGCTCGACTTCCAGCGCGACGTCGACGCCGTCGAACAGCGCACGGTAGGCCGGCACGCGCGCCGCGCGCGCATATTCCTCCTCGAAGATCAGCGCGTAGTCGCCCTTCACGGGCACGCCGTTCTCGTCGTAGCGGCGATAGCGTTCGACCGAATCGACGAAGAACAGCGACAGCACCTTCACGCCGCGCTCGGCGAGGCGCAGCTCCTTGTCGAGATGCTCGCGGATCGTGCGGCGGATCATCTCGCGCTGCACGGCGAGCGTGTCGATGTCGCCGAACGCCTCACCGAGCGACAGGAACGCCTCGCCTTCCGGATGGCGCAGCTCGACGTATTCGGCGCCCTTGACCGCATGCACTTCGCCGATCCGCAACCCCGCGTACAGCGCGCGCTTGGTCAGGCGCTCGAGATCGTCGCCGTCGGTGGCCGACACGATCTGGCGCTTCACGCCGGCCGCGGTCGCGACGTCGAGCTCGACGCGCGCGCTGATCGCGCCGCGCCGGTTCGACACGCCGACGAGCCGCACGTACGGCTTGTTGTGCGCATCCTCGACGATCGCCGACGCGATCTCGATCTGCTTGACGAGCTTGCGCTCGTACGCGTCGACCGCATCGAGCCGGTACACCATGTGGTGGCGGTCGACGTGCGTGGCCGAATAGCGCAGCGTGCAGAGCGGCGCCATCGCGGCGAGCGCTTCGCGCCCGCGCCCTTCGAGGCCGCCGTCGACGCTTTGCGGTTCGTCGACGATTACGATCGGCCGCGTCGCGCGGATCAGGTCGATCGGCTTCTCGCCGCCGGTCTTCTCGCTGTCCTTGTAGAGGTTGTTGATCTCTTTCTTGTTGATCGCGGCGACCGTCATCACCATGATCTGGATCGCCGCGCTCGCCGCGAAGTGGCGCACCTGGCCGAGCTTCGCGGAGTCGTAAAGGAAGTAGTCGTACGGCACGCCCGCGTACAACGCACGGAAGTGATCCTCGGTGATCGACAGCGTCTTGTGCACGCCTTCCTTGATCGCGATCGACGGCACGACGATCACGAATTTCGTGAAGCCGTAGCGGCGGTTCAGCTCGAAGATCGTGCGCAGGTACACGTAGGTCTTGCCGGTGCCGGTCTCCATCTCGACGGTGAAGTCGCGCGAGCCGGGCAGGCCGGACGGCGGCAGCCCGCCGCGCAACTGCACGTCGGCGAGATTGCGTGCGAGCGCGTCGTCGGTCAGCGACAGCCGGTTACCGACGCCTTGCTCGGACACCGCGAAGCCGAGCGAGCCTTGC
Organism: Burkholderia sp. BCC0398; assembly: GCF_902833245.1. NCBI lineage: Bacteria > Pseudomonadati > Pseudomonadota > Betaproteobacteria > Burkholderiales > Burkholderiaceae > Burkholderia > Burkholderia sp. BCC0398. The sequence continues at coordinate 257,236 of NZ_CADFEM010000012.1, read as the reverse complement.
GCGGCGGCCGTCGTGCCGGGCGCGGCGTTCGCGAGCACGCTGAAGTCGCCACGATACGATTCCTGCCCGCGAAACAGGTCGCAGACGGCGTCGATCGCCTCGCGCTGGTAGTCGAGATCCGCTTCGAAATGCAGCCGCATCACAGGCTCCGCACGCGCTTCACGCCGTGCTGTTCGAGCAGCGCGGCGAGATTGAGCTTCGCGACGTCGTCGACGAAGCCGCTGTCGCGGAACAGGCACGTGACGTCGCGCGACGCGCCGGTCGCATCCAGCAGGTCGACGATGCCGTCGGCGAGCGGGCCCGCGTCGTCGCGCGAAATGCGCGCATCGAAGCACGCGACGATCGCGCGGCCGATCAGGTGCACCGTCTTGCCGGCCACCTGGTGATGCTCGACCGGCGTGCACAGGTCGAGGCCGAGCTTCAGCGTCAGCTCGGCGAGCAGGTCGTCCTCGGTGCGGCCGGTCTTCACGTGTTCGACGGACGCGAACAGCGCATGGTCGAAGTCGTCGCGGCGCGGGTCCCACTCGATCACGTTGGTCGTGTCGAGCCGGTACACGCGAAAACCCAGGTCGCCATAGCTTTCCGGATAGTCGCGCGCGACCTGCTGCGCGGCGCGGCGCAGGCGTTCCTTCGTGATTTCGGCGAGCGTCAGCGGCTTCTTCAGCTTCGCGCAGAAATCGGCGGCTGCCGTCTGCGTCTTGTCGCGTCGGTCGAGCGCCTCGGGCAGCTGCACGAGGATGTAGCGGCGCGCGCCGCCGTCGGTCGCGTTCACCTGCATCACCGCGTGGCCGGTCGAGCCGGAGCCGGCGAAGCAGTCGAGCACGATGTCGTCGCCGCGCGTGCACCAGCCGATCACGGCGGCCGCGAAGTCGACCGGCTTCGGCAGGTCGAACGGGATGCCGAGCGTTTTCAACAGCGCGTCGTCGGAGCCCGCGAACGGCAGCACCGACGGCACGTTCTCGTACATGTTCTCGTCGAGGTAGTAGATCCGCTGCGGCTGCGTGGTTTCGTCCGGGCCGAATTCGATCTGGCCGCGCTCGAGCAGCGCCTGCATCGTCGCGGGCGGGTTGCGCCAGCCGCGCGCCGGCATCGCGCACGGCTTGCCGGTGACCGGGTGGATCAGCGGCGTGAAATATTCGTCCGGGGCCTTCTTCTTGTTCGGCCAGGCCATCGACACGAGGCGGTACACGCGGCCTTCCGCCGACAGCCGGTCGTACATCACCTCGCCGCCGGACAGGTTGGTCTGCGCCTTCATCCACGCGCGGTACGCCTTCTGCGCGTCCTTCGGGTTGCCGCTGCGGTACACCGCGTCGTGCGCGGCGTCGAGCATGCGCTGCGCATTGCGCTTCGGGCGCTTGAGCGGCGCCTGTTCGAGCAGCGTCTCGGCGTTGCGCGCGAACAGCACCAGCGATTCGTGCTGGTACGCGACGCCGCGCGCGTCGCCCTTCGGGTTGCGCTTGTCCCACACGGCCACGCCGAGCTCGTTTTCCTCGCCGAAGATCTCGCGCAGCATCAGCACGAGCGCATGCACTTCGTGCTCGTCGATGTGCACCGCGATCAGCCCTTCGTCGGACAGCAGCGCGTGCGCGAGCTTCAGGCGCGGATACATCATGTTCAGCCAGTCGGTGTGGAACCGGCCGTTCGCCTCGGTGTTGGTGCTGCGCTTCACGCCGGCTTCGGTCTGGCCCGTCATCGCCAGGTAGTGGCGGATGCTGTCGCTGAAGTCGTCCGGATAGACGAAATCGCTGCCGGTGTTGTACGGCGGATCGATGTAGACGAGCTTCACCTTGCCTGCGTAACTCTTGTGCAGCAGCTTCATCACGTCGAGGTTGTCGCCCTCGATCACCAGATGGCGCGTGTCGTCCCACGCGACGCTGTCGTCGGGGCAGGGCCGCAGCGTGCCCGTCGACGGCGTGAGCGCGGCCTGGCGAGCGGCGCGCTTGCCGTGCCAGTGAAAGCCGTAGCGCTCGTCGGCGTCGCCGACCGTGCGCTCGCCGACCAGCGCCTTCAGCACGTCGACGTCGACCGACGCGCCGTCCGGGCCTTCGGTCACGAGTTCGGGGAACAGCGCCTTCAGGCGCGCGACGTTGTCGGCGGTGAAATCCGTCGACATCGCCTGCGGGCTGGCCGCATCGAGTTTCTGCATCGTCTTTTCCATCGGAGCCCGGCCGCGCGCGCCAGGACGTCGGGCGCGCTCACGGCACCGGCGGCAATGGCCGCCCGGGCAAACCCGAAACGCTAGCGAGTCGGTCGGCGCAGGTCAAGCACCGATGTGCGACGAACGTGCTTGTATCGGCCGCGATCGCCCGCCGGACGGGCTGGAAGCGGGTTCGGGCCGGTTGTCGCACGGGGCGGGCGGTGGGCGCGCCGCGGGCGGTCGGCGCCGCGGTGGAAAGGACGAAAAAAGGGGCACGGTCGGAATCAAATGCCGGGGTGCCAGCAGGGAGAATCGCGGAAGGAAAGTGCGGCCCGAATGAGGCAGAAGAGGATCTATGTGCGTCGACAGGGCGCCTACCGCCACCCGATCAACACCCGCCCCATCGCATCGACCCCCATGTCGAACAGGTGCGACACGAACGGCACGAGGTTCGGGATCATCAGTTGCACGAGCAACAGCCCGACGATCAGCGTGACGGGAAAGCCGATCTGGTACATGCCGATCTGCGGCGCCGCGCGGTTCAGGATGCCGAGCGCGAGGTTCGCGATCAGCAGCGCCACGACGACCGGCAGCGACAGCAGCAGCCCCATCTCGAACACGGTCGCGCCGAACGCGGCGAGCGTGCGCCAGCCCGGCGCGTGCAGCAGCTCGGCCGACACCGGCAGCGACTGGAACGACGCGGCGAGCGCGGCGAATACCTGCAGGTGGCCGTCCACGGCGAGGAACGCGAGCATCGCGACCGCGTTCAGGAACCGACCCATCGCGGGCGTCGCGCCGTTCGAATGCGGATCGAAGAAGGTCGCGAAGCCGAGCCCCATCGACAGCCCGATGAAGTCGCCGGCCGCTTCGACGGCCGCGAACACGAGCTGCATCGTGAAACCCATCGCGACGCCGATCAGGAATTGGTTGACGAGGATCCAGATGCCCAGCGCGGAGAACACGGTGACGTCCGGCATCGCGCCGAGCGTCGGCGCGACGACGAGCGCCATGAACGCGGCGACGCCGATCTTCACGCGCACCGGCACGGCCGCGTGGCCGACCATGGGCGCCGTCGCGACGAGCGCGAGCATCCGCACGAACGGCCACAGGAAAGCCGTCAGCCAGCCGTTGAGCTGCGCATAGGTGACCGAGAACATCGTCGCCGGGTGCTGCGCGCGGCTCAGCCGGCGCCGAGCGTCGCGACGTGCAGCAGCGTCTGCCGCAGGTAGTCGAGCATCGTCGTCAGCATCCACGGGCCGGCTATCACGAGCGTTGCGGCGACCGCGAGCAGCTTCGGGATGAACGACAGCGTCGCTTCGTTGATCTGCGTCGCGGCCTGGAACAGGCTCACGACGAGGCCGACCGCGAGCGCGACCAGCAGCAGCGGGGCCGCGAGCAGCAGGCCGACCATCATCGCCTGGTGCGCGAGCGTCATCACTTGTTCAGGCGTCATCGCGTGGATCCTCCGCTTACGTGAAGCTCTGCGCGAGCGAGCCGATCAGCAGTTGCCAGCCGTCGACGAGCACGAACAGCATCAGCTTGAACGGCAGCGACACGGTGGACGGCGACACCATCATCATCCCCATCGACATCAGCACGCTTGCGACGACCATGTCGATGATCAGGAACGGGATGAACACCGTGAAGCCGATCTGGAAGCCGGTTTTCAGTTCGCTCGTGACGAACGCGGGCACCAGCAGCGACAGCGGCACGTCCTCGGGACCCTGCATCGGCGCGGCCTTCGAGATCTTCGCGAACAGCGCGAGATCGGTCTCGCGGGTCTGCTTCAGCATGAAGGTCTTGAACGGCGCAACGCCGCGCTGCACGGCCTGCTCCATCGGCATCGAGCCGTCGGAGAACGGCTTGTAGCCGTCGTTGTACGCGCGGTCGAGCACCGGCGACATCACGAAGAAGGTCAGGAACATCGCGAGGCCGACGAGCACCTGGTTCGGCGGCGTCGTCGCGGTGCCGAGCGCCTGGCGCAGCAGCGACAGCACGATGATGATGCGCGTGAAGCTCGTCATCATCAGCAGCATCGCCGGCAGGAACGACAGCATCGTGAGCAGCAGCATCGTCTGCACGCTCAGCGAATAGGTGGTGCCGCCGTGCGGGCCCGGGCTCGCATTGAACGCGGGCAGGCCGTTCGCCTGCGCGCACGCAAGCGCGGGCGCGAGACAGAGGATCAGCACGGGCGCGACACGCGCCGCGTGATGCAGGAATGCGTGTTTCATCGGAGTGCGGAGACGGAAAGAGGGCGCGGCGCCATGTCAGCGGTCCTTGCCGCGACCGAGGCGTTTCGCGGCTTCGCCCGCGAGCGCGTCGCGAAACCGCGCGCCGAACGTGCCGGGCAGGGTGCCGTCGGACGGATTGCCGCTGGCGGCTGCGTCGGTCGAGGGCGACCCCGCCGTGGCGGCGGCCGCCACCGAACCGGCCGGCAGCGTATGCAGCAGGCGCACGTTGCCCGGCGCGACGCCGAGCACGAGCCAGGTGTCGCCGATCTCGACGATCGTCGCGCTTTCCTTCGCGCCGAGCCCGACGCTCGACACGACCTTCAGCGGGCCGCCGCGTCGCGCGGGCTGGAAGCCGAAGCGGCGCGCGAGCCATGCGCACGCGAATACGAGGCCGATCACGACCGCGAGCCCGACGAGCGTCTGCAGCACCGCGCCGATGCCGAGCGACGGCACGGCCGAGCCGACCGTCACGCTCGACGCGATCGAACCGGCGTGGTTGACCGCGTTCATGTCGGCGGCGCCGGCCGGCGCGCACGCGAGCGACGCGGCGGCGGCCAGCGCCGCCGCTGCGATCGCGCGGCACACGCGCCAGCCGGGCTTCACGACGTTCATCGATTCAGCTTCCGGATGCGTTCGGCGGGCGTGATGATGTCGGTGAGGCGAATACCGAACTTGTCGTTGACGACCACGACTTCGCCCTGTGCGATCAGGCAGCCGTTCACGAGCACGTCCATCGGCTCGCCGGCCATGCCGTCGAGCTCGACGACCGAGCCCTGCGCGAGCTGCAGCAGGTTGCGGATCGCGATCTTCGTGCGGCCGAGCTCCACCGTCATCTTGACCGGGATGTCGAGGATCATCTCGATGTCGTTGTGCGTCGAGCTCGCCGCGGCCTTCGACAGCGGCTGGAACACGCCGGCGCCCGTGGCGCCCACCTGCACCGGCTGCTCGTTCTGCTCGGCGAGCGCGGCCGCCCAGTCGTCGAGGCCCTGCTCTTCGTCGGCCGCGGCCGGCGCCTTCGCGTCGGCGGCCGATGCCGCGGCGGCCGACGCCGCGAGGGCCGCATCGGCCATCGCCTGCATGTCGTCGTCGGGCGTCTGGTTCAGCTCACTCATATCCACCTTCCTTCATCGAATCGCTCGCGCCGATCATCTTCTGCACGCGCAACGCATATTGACCATTGAAAATTCCGTAGCCGCATTCCATCACCGGCACGCCGTCGACCTTCGCGGTGATCGTGTCCTCGATCTCCAGCGGCAGCACGTCGCCCGCGCGCAGGTTCAGGATCTTCTCGAACGTCGCCGAGATCTCGGCGAGATTCGCGGTCAGCTCGACCTCGGCGGCCTGCACCTGCTGCGACAGCACGCGCACCCAGCGGCGGTCGACTTCGAGCGCCTCGCCCTGGATCGGCGAGCTGAGCACGTCGCGGATCGGCTCGACCATCGAGTACGGCATGCAGATGTGCAGCGTGCCGCCCGTCGGCCCGAACTCGATCGAGAACTGCGTGACGATCACGATCTCGTTCGGCGTCGCGACGTTCGCGAACTGCGTGTGCATCTCCGAGCGCACGAATTCGAACTGCAGCGGCCGCACGCTCTTCCACGCGGTCGTGTAGTGCTCGAACACGAGGTTCAGCAGCTTGCCGATGATCCGCTGCTCGGTGGCCGTGAAATCGCGGCCCTCGACGCGCGTGTGGAAGCGCCCGTCGCCGCCGAACAGGTTGTCGACGACGAAGAACACGAGGTTCGGGTCGAACACGAACAGCGACGTGCCGCGCAGCGGCTTCACGTGCACCAGGTTCAGGTTCGTCGGGATCGGCAGGTTGCGGGTGAATTCGCTGTACTTCTGCACCTTCACCTGGCTGACGGAGATTTCCGCCGTGCGCCGCATGAAGTTGAAGATGCCGATCCGCAGCAGGCGCGCGAAGCGGTCGTTGATGATCTCGAGGCCGGGCATCCGGCCGCGGACGATCCGCTCCTGCGTCGCGATGTTGTAGGGGCGGACGCCCGATGTGTCGCGCTGCTCGTCGACCGAATCGGTTTCGCCCGTGACGCCCTTGAGGAGGGCATCGACCTCCTCCTGGGACATGAACTCCTGGTGACCCATACGCGCTCCTTTTGCGGCCGCGTTACTGGACGACGAACTCGGTGAACAGCACGTCGTCGACCTTCGCGCGCTGGTTGCCCGGCTGGGTCGGCTGCTCGATCAGCTCCCGCAGCTCCTTCGCGAGCGAACGTTTGCCGTCCGGCGTCGCGAGCTCCTCGGGATGCTTGTTCGACAGCGCGAGCAGGATCCGGCTGCGGATTTCCGGCATCCGCGCGGTCAGTTGCTCCTGCGCCTTCGGGTCGGTGAGCTTCAGCGACAGGCCGGCGCGCAGGTAGTGCTGCGCGCCGTCGTCGGACTGCAGGTTCACGGTCAGCGGGTCGAGCGCGAAGAACACCGGCGCGGCAAGCGGCGCCGGCTCGGCGGGCGCGCTCGGATGGCCGACGCCTGCCTTGCCCAGGAACACGTACATGCCGCCGGCGGCGGCGGCAGCCGCGCCCAGCGCGATGACGGCGATGAGCGCGATGCGCTTGAACTTGCCGGAGGAAGCCGGCTTGTCGGCGGTCGGGGTTGCAGTCGTGGCCATGTGAATGCGTGCGTGATGTCTCGTAGCATGCATTGTTCGGCATCCGGGCCGAGGCCGATGGGCGGAAAAGAGGGGGGAATTGCGGCTATCTCAGCCGATTGTCGGCCGGATGTCGGCGCGATGCGGGGCAGGAACGGCGGGGGGAAACGATCGGGCGGGAGCGGGACGGCGTGCGCCCGGCGGGAACCGGGCTTTCGGGCAAGGAGTGCGGCCGGCGGGCAGCGGTGCCCGCCCGCGCATCCATCGTCAGATCGGCAGCAGCGACAGCAGCGGCGCGATCAGCACCATCGCGACACCCGCGATCATCATCGTCAGGCTCGACACGACGCCTTCCTCGCTGCCGATCTCGCGCGCCTTCGCGGTGCCCACCCCGTGAGCGGCCGCGCCGAACAGCGCGCCGCGCGCGAGCCGCGTGCGCATCGGCACGAGCGCGAGCACCAGTTCGCCGAGCAGCATCCCGCAGATGCCGGTCGCGATCACGAACAGGGCCGTGAGGTCCTTTGGCGCGTGGATCTTGTCCGACACGGCGAGCGCGAACGGCGTCGACACCGAGCGCGTCATCAGCGAGCGTTGCAGCTCGGGCGACAGGTGCAGCAGCTTCGCGAGCAGCAGCGATCCGCACACGCCCGCGCCGATTCCGACCGCGACGCCGACCGACAGCGACAGCCAGTGGCGGCGGATCAGGTCGCGATAGTCGTAGATCGGCACCGCGAACGCGATCGTCGCCGGGCCGAGCAGCCACATCAGCCAGCGCGTGTCGCGGAAATAGACCGAATACGGGATGCCGGTCAGCAGCACGAGCAGCACCAGCACGCCCGGCACGAACACGAGCGGCGAAAACAGCAGCGTCTTCTTGTACGCATAGAGGCGCTTCGACGCGAAATACAGCACGATCGTCAGCACAAAGCAGCCGACGGAGATGGCGGTATTCACCCGGTCGGCGGGCAGGTTCGATAGCGCGGCGAGCATGGAAGGCTCCGGCTCAGTGCGCGATGGCGCTCAGGCGCGCGCGGCGGCGTTCGGCGAACACGCGCTGCACGGCGAGCCGGCGTTCGAGCTTCGCGGCGAGATCGACGGCGACGGCCACCGCGACCATCACGAACGCGGTGCCGGCGAGCATCACCAGCGCGATGCGCCAGCCGTCCTCGCGGAACAGCCCGCCGTACTGCACGGCCGCGACGGCGGCCGGCACGAAGAACAGCAGCATGTCGGACAGCAGCCAGTTCGCGCCGTCCTTCACCCACGCCGGTGCGACGCGGCCCGAGAACAGCAGCACGAGCAGCACCGCGAGGCCGATCACACCGGACGGAATCGGCAGCCCGACCTTGCGCACGGCCCAGTCGACCGCCATCCACAACACGCCGAGCGCGGTGGCCTGCAGCACGATCCGGCCCGTGTGCGCGAGGCTGCCCGAAGCGGCGGGGCGGGCGGCGGCAGTGGCGGTCGGCTTGTTCATGGCGGGCTCCCTACAGATGTTTCTGTCAATGGAGCAAGTATAGGGTTTCCCCTAACCATAAATAAAATGACTTGTCTCTATCCTTGTCATTCCAATTCGGAATTCGCTTTGAATTCAGCTGCACCAATCTGGGGAGTGATCGATGGAATTGCGCGCGCTGCGGTACTTCGTCGAGGTGGTTCGCCAGCAGAGCTTCACCGCGGCGGCCGACAAGCTGTTCGTCACGCAGCCGACCATCAGCAAGATGGTGAAGGCGCTGGAAGACGAGATCGGTTCGCCGCTGCTGCTGCGCGACGGCCGGCAGATGGTGCTGACCGACGCCGGGCGGATCGTGTTCCAGCGCGGCCAGGATGTGCTCGCCGCGCAGGCGCAGCTGCAGTCGGAACTGAACGATCTCGGCACGCTCGGACGCGGCGAGCTGACGATCGGCATCCCGCCGCTCGGCGGTTCGCTGTTCACGCCGATCATCGCCGCGTACAAGCAGCGCTACCCGAACATCGAGCTGAAGCTGTTCGAGCAGGGCGCGCGGATGATCGAGGCGGCGCTGATGTCGGGCGAGCTGGAACTCGGCGGGCTGCTGGAGCCGGTCGATCCCGGCACGTTCGAGCGACTGCCGATGGTGCGCGCGCCGCTGTGGCTCGTCGCGCCCCGCGAGTCGCGCTGGGAGGACCACGCGGCCGTGCCGCTCGCCGATCTCGCGCGGGAATCGTTCGTGTTCTATGCGGAAAGCCTCGCGCTGCACGACGCGGTGCTGGATGCGTGCCGGCAAGCCGGTTTCACGCCGTCGATCGTGAGCCGCAGCGGCCACTGGGATTTCATGGCCGCGCTCGTGCATGCGGGCGTCGGCATCGCGCTGCTGCCCGAGCCGTATTGCCGGCGGCTCGACGCGAGCCAGTTCACGTGCCGGCCGATCGTCGAGCCGGAAATCACGTGGGCGATCGCGCTCGGCTGGCTGAAGAAGGGCTACCTGTCGCACGCGGCGCGCGCGTGGCTCGACGTCGCGCGGGCGACGCTGCCGCTCGCGCCGGCCGACGATCTGGCGTTTGGAGGATTGCGGGCGCGGGAGTGAGGCCGATGCCCGACGCAATCAGACGTGTGTGATCGGGCCCGGATAGCGCGCGACGGTTTGGTCGTGCGTGAGCAGCGTGACGCCCTCCGAGATCGCCTGGGCGACCAGAAGACGGTCAAACGGATCGCGATGGATCGACGGCAGTTGTTCGACCGCGAGTGCATGCGCGCTCGTGATCGGCAATTCCACGTAGCCGGCATCAAGAAGATTGCGGCGGAGCACGTTTGGGTCCACCTGGAAATCGTCGCGATCCAATCCACGCCTGATGACGATCTCCCAGAGGCTCGCAACGCTGAAAAGCGGTGTATAGGCGGGATCGTTGATCAGTGTGCTGGCGCGGGCGGGCAGCTCGGCTGCACCGGCTGCCGCCCACAGAAGCAAGTGTGTGTCGAGCAGCAACTTCATGCGTCACCCTCGAACAGCTTGCCGATTTCGTCGCCGCCCATTGTGTCGAAATCGTCCGGGACGCGGATCTGCCCCTTCATGAAACCGATCCGGCTCGGCCGGACCGGCTCCGGCGCATTGATCGGAACCACCTTGACGAGCGGCTTGCCGGCTTTTGCGATTACGAACGGTTCGCCGGCATGCACGGCTTCGTCGATCAGACGCGACAGATTCGTTTTTGCGTCATGCATGTTATAGGTATGCATCACGTCCCCCAATTGAACTAAGTTCACTGAAATTATTAGCTTAGTTCAATCCGACAATCCACGCAAGGCGAGCACGTAGCCCGAAAGTACCGTCTCCAGTCCTGCGCCCTCAATGCCCCATCGCCGGCCCCGCGCCCTTCTTCGGCTTCGTGATCCACACGAGCGCCGCGAGCGCGATGAACATCACCGCCGACAGGTGGAAGAAGTCGTTGGTCGCCATCATGAAGCCCTGCTGCGTGACGAGCTGGTTCAGCTGCGCATTGGCCGTCTGCCCGACGATGCCGAGCTGTGCGAGCGCGCCCTGGTAGTCGGTCGTGTTCTGCGCGTAGACGCTCACCGATTCCGACAGCCGCGCATGATGGTAGATCGCGTCGTTCTCCCAGAACGTCGAGCTGGCCGCGGTGCCGATCGCGCCGGACAGCGTGCGCAGGAAGTTCGACAGCCCCGACGCGCTCGCGAGCCGCTCGTCGGAGATGCTCGACAGCGTGATCGTCGTCATCGGCACGAAGAAGCACGCGACGCCGATGCCCTGCACGAGCCGCGGCAGGATCACGTGGTTGAACGGCACGTCGAGCGTAAACGTCGCGTTCCACAGCGACACGCCCGCGAACACGATGAACGCGAAGCTCGCGACCATCCGCAGGTCGAGCCGGTGCATGTTGCGCCCGATCAACGGCGACAGCACGAGCGCGAGCAGCCCGACCGGCGCGGTCGCGAGGCCGGCCTTGCCGGCCGTGTAGCCCATCACCGTCTGCAGCCACAGCGGGAAGATCACGACCGAGCCGAAAAACGCCATGAAGCCGAACGAGATGATCAGCGCGCCGAGCGCGAAGTTGCGGTCCTTGAAGAGCGTGAGGTCGACCACCGGCTCCTTCTCGGTCGCCTCCCACACGAGCATGAACGCGAGCGACACGACCGCGATCAGCGCGAGCGCGACGATGAACGACGAGTTGAACCAGTCGCGGTCCTTGCCGAGGTCGAGCATCATCTGCAGGCACGACACGCCGATCACGAGCAGCGCGAGGCCGATCGCGTCGATCCGCTGCTTCGACGTCTTCGTCTCGCGGCCGCGCAGCAGGAAGTACGCGCAGGTCGCCGAGAACACGCCGATCGGCAGGTTGATGTAGAAGATCCACGGCCACGTGTAGTTGTCGCTGATCCAGCCGCCCAGCAACGGGCCGAAGATCGGCGCGACGATCACCGTCATCGCCCATAGCCCGAGCGCGAGCCCGCGTTTCGCGGGCGGGTAGCTGCGCATCAGGATCGTTTGCGACAGCGGCACCATCGGCCCCGACACGAGGCCCTGCAGCAGCCGGAACGCGATCAGCGTCTCGAAGTTGGTCGCGAGGCCGCACAGCGCGGACGCAATCGTGAACGCGAGCACCGACAGCGTGAACAGCCGCACCTCGCCGACCCGCCGCGCGAGCCAGCCGGTCAGCGGCACCGCGATCGCGGATGCGACCGAGTACGACGAAATCACCCACGTGCCTTCGCTCGTCGCGACGCCGAGGCTGCCCGAGATGGTCGGCACCGCGACGTTCGCGATCGACGTGTCGAGCACTTCCATGAAGGTGCCGAGCGCGAGCCCGACGGTCAGCAGCGCGAGCGCGCCGCCGGTCAGCGGCGCCGGTTCGGCGGCGGGGGCGGATGCCGTGGTGGCGGACATCGGGATCTCCTAGACGCGGCGCGCGCAACGCGCCGGCGCAACGCACGGGCGCGCGACGCAGCGCGGCCCGGCCGGGTGGAATGAAAAAGGGGAAAAGCGGAGCGCGTGCCTCGTCATCTTCTGCCCAGACAGAGAAATAAGCGACTGTTTAAACCTGGACATGGGGTCTCCGCACGCATCAGCAGTCGGGTTCGTCGGGCGTCGGGCAGCCGGTCGAACCGGGCCCGTTGGCGATGAAGCGTTGCAGCAGGCCGATGAGCGTCGCGAGTTCGTCGGCCGAGAAGCCTTCGAGCTGCGCGTTCAGCACGGTCGCGACCAGCGACGGCAGCGCGCGGGCGGCTTCGATGCCGCGCTCGGTCAGCGTCAGCTCGATCATCCGGCGGTCCTGCTCGCTGCGCGCACGCGCGATCAGCCCCTTGCGTTCGAGCCGATCGAGCATGCGCGTCATCGACCCGCTGTCGTACGACATCTTGCGCGACAGCTCGAACGGCGTACGCGCGTAGCCGCGCGACAGCAGCAGGATCACGCCGATCTGCTGCGCGGTGAGGTCGAGCGGCTCGAGCGCGCGATCCATCCGCTCGACGAGCGCCTGCTTCGCCTTCGACAGGTAATAGCCGAGGCTCGTTTCCAGCGCGATGTTCTCGGGATCGTAGAGGCCGCCGGTCATACGATTGCGCGCGCAGCAATAGTGCGTTTCGGGTTTGAACGCGCCCAGTATCTTGAAAAATGATTGCTTAGTCAATATTATTTGAGTCAACCAGTTACGACGTGCATGTTGCACTGCCGGAGACGATGTTCTGACCGATTGGCCCGCGCTGCCGGGCACCCCGAGGATGTTCGCGATGCTGTTCCTGAAAAATGCCGCCGGCGCGCTGCGCCGCAACCTGACCGATACCGCTCATCATGTGTTCTCCGGGCCGCACCGCGGCTGGAAGATCGCGCTGTACGTGACGATGCTGGTCGTGCCTGGCGGCTCGCTCGCGGCGCTCGGGTTCGCATGGTTCGATCATCGCCGGCAGCGCAACGCGAAGGGCGGCGCCCGCCGCACGAGCCAGCCGGCCGCAACCGAGCCGTCGACATGGCGGGCCGCCGCCGAGCCCGTCCCGGTGCCCGCGCGCTGCCACTGACGTCGCAGCGCTCTCACGCTCCACACTATCCCGCCTGATCGCCGGCCGCGTCACGCGTGACCGGCGTCGTATGCCCGGTCGCACGTCCGTTTTCCCGCAAGCGAGCCGTAATGGCCGGTAAACCGGCCGGCCGCGCCGGTAACACATCCGGGCCGCCGTGCACCGTACCCTTAGGGCTGCGCAGCTTTCCCGCCGTCAGTTACCATTTGTCCGCCAGCGGCACGACGACCGCATCGCGCGACGCCGCTCGCCGGCCGTCACGCCCAGACAGGAAAACCACCATGCCGTACGCCCCCCTCCCGCGCGCCGTTCGCCCGCTGAGCGCCGCCGTCGCCATTGCGACGGCCGTGCTGCTCGCCGGCTGCGCCGTCGGGCCCGACTATCACCGGCCCGACACGTCGATCCCCGCCGCCTTCAAGGAAGCGCCGGCCGGCTGGAAAGTCGCGCAGCCCGCCGATCGTGCCGACCGCGGCGCCTGGTGGACGGTCTACAACGATCGGCAGCTCGATGCGCTGATCGGCAAGCTCAACGCGTCGAACCAGACCATCGCGCAATCGGCGGCCGCCTACCGGCAGGCGCGCGCGCTCGTCACCGAGGCGCGCGCCGCGTATTTCCCGACCGTCGGGCTGACTGCATCGGGCTCGCGCGCGCGGTCGCCGCGCACGTCGCTGTCGTCGGGTTCGTCGTCGAATTTCGGCAGCGGGTCGACCGGGTCGATCAACAACAGCTACAGCGTCGGCCTCGACGCCAGTTGGGAACCCGACCTGTGGGGCAAGGTGAGCCGCACCGTCAGCGCGCAGCGCGCCGGCGAAGCGGCCGCCGCGGCCGATCTCGCGAACGCGCGGCTGTCGCAGCAGGCGCTGCTCGCGCAGACCTATTTCCAGTTGCGCACGTCCGATGCGCTGCAACAGCTGCTCGACGACACCGTGAAGTCGTACGAACGCTCGCTGCAGCTCACGCAGAACCAGTACGCGCAGGGCGTCGCCGCGCGCGCGGACGTGATCCAGGCGCAGACGCAACTGCAGAGCGCGCAGGCCGCGCAGATCGACAACGGCGTCGCCCGCGCGCAGTACGAGCATGCGATCGCGACGCTGATCGGCGAGCCCGCGTCGACCTTCTCGCTGCCGCCGACCCCGCTCGCGGCCGAGCCGCCGATCACGCCGGTCGACGTGCCGTCCACGATCCTCGAGCGCCGGCCCGACGTCGCGGCGGCCGAGCGCCGCGCGGCGGCCGCGAACGAGCAGATCGGCGTCGCGATCGCCGCGTTCTTCCCCACGCTGACGCTGTCGGCCACCGGCGGCTTCCAGAGCTCGGTGTGGTCGCAGCTGTTCACGCTGCCGGCGCGCTTCTGGACGGTCGGCCCGCAGCTCGCGGCCACGCTGTTCGACGCGGGGCTGCGCGCCGCGCAGACCGACGCCGCGCGCGCGACCTACGACCAGGACGTCGCCGCCTATCGCCTCGCGGTGCTGACCGCGTTTCAGGACGTCGAGGACAACCTTGCGTCGCAACGGATCCTCGCGCAGGAAATCGACGTGCAGCGGCAGGCCGTCGACAGCGCCGAGCACGCGCTCGCGATCGTCACGAACCAGTACAAGGCGGGCACGGTCGCGTATCTGAACGTACTGAACGCGCAAACCACCGCGTTCACCGCGCAGCAGAAGCTCGCGACGATCGCCGGGCAGCGGATGGTGTCGTCGGTCGGGCTCGTGAAGGCGCTCGGCGGCGGCTGGGACGTGTCGGAACTGGCGCGCGAGAACGGCGACATGGCGGCGCCGGTGCCGGCGTCCGGTGCGGCCGCGCCCGCGGCTACCGCACGGTCGGTCGCTGCGCCGCTCGCGCAGAAGTAGGCAGGGAAGCGGGCGACGCGCGCAATCAGCGCTGCGCGTCGCCGAAGATCAGCGAAACCTGGTTGTTGCCGATCGGGTGGCCGAGCAGATTCAGCAGCCCGGCGAGGTTCGCCTGCTGCTCGGGCGCCGCATGCGCGGTCCCGCGAAACGATCCCTGGCCGGGGCCGAAGCTGCCGTGCCCGTCGAGAAACAGCGGGCCCTGCGTCGTCGACAGGTCGAGATCGGCGCCCGCGCCCTTCGCCTGCAATACCGCGCGGTACGAACCGAGCGGCTTCACGCGCGACACGCGCGAACTCATCGAATCGATCGTCACCGTCAACTGGCCGAACGCGTTGTTGCCGATGAGCCGCCAGTCGCTCCAGCCGAGCCGCACGTCGCCCTGCAGGTCGAGCGTGTTGAACGGCGTGCCGAGCCCCGCGAGCAGCGACGCGGGCACCGCCATCGTGCCCGACGACAGCACCGCGCCGCGCCACGTCGCATCGAGCGTGACCGCATCGGGCATCGCTTCCGTCTGCCGCAGGCGCATCTGCACGCGCCCGGTCAGCAGCGGCCAGAAGCGCGTGGTCCATTCGACCCGTCCCGGCAGCAGCGTCGCCGCGCTCTGGTCGGCGCCCGGCGCGAGCATCAGCGTGCCCGAGCCGTGCCACAGCGACCCGTCCGGATCGACGAGATTCACGTGACCGCCGGTCGCCCGCGCGAACTGCGGCGCGATCCACGCGGCCGGCGCGAGCGCGACGAGCGTCACCGCCGTCGCCACGCCGCCCGCCAGCACCCATGGCAACACGGCGACGAGCCGTCTCACCCACGGCCGCATCGGCCGGCCTTCGTTTGCGTCATCCACTGCGGTCATCTATTTCTGGACGGAAGGCTGCATCACGGCCGTCAGGTCCACCTGGCCGTCTTCCTTCAGCGCCGTGGCATGCGCTTCGCCGACCTGCACCTTGAACTGCCGGCGCGCATCGTCGAGCCACTGGGTCCATGCCGGGAACGACACGTTCTTCATCTGGATCTGCACGCCATTGCCGACGATCTGCACCTGCGCGCCCTGCAGCCCGTGATCGGACAGCGACGCGGTCAGCGCATCCTTGAGCGCGAGGCCGGTCGGCGCGACGCCCTGCGCGGCAGCCGACAGCGATTTCGCCTCGTTCGCCTGCGCGGTCATCTGCGCGAGTTCGTGACGCATCGTCGGCAGCGCGCGCTGGATTCGCGCACGGCCTTCCTGCGCGGGCGACCACAGCACCGAATACGCGATCGCGACGGCCAGCACGGCGCCGCCCCAGCCGAGCAGCATCTTCTCGCGCGGCGAGCGCTCGCCCCAGAACTGGGCCAGCGTCTGGTTCAGTTGTTCGGTTTTCATGAGCGGCTCCGGATCGTCCATTTGCCCGTGTTGCTGTCGACTTCGCCGGACAGTCCGTTACGCGCGAGGCGCTGCGTGAAATCGGGATCGACCTTGACCTCCGGCTTGAAGCCGACGTCGAGCCGCCGGTCGTGATAGTCGAGCGACGCGATGCCATTCAGCGGCAGCGCACCCATCGAGCGCGCCAGGCCGCTCGACAGCGCGAGGAAATCATTCGGCGACAGCTCGCCGGCAGCCAGCCGAAGCTGGTCGAGCTGGCGTTGCATCTGCGCGGGCGGGTCGAGCACGGTGGTCGTCTTCGGAAAGGCAGACAGCAGCGTCTCGGTGATCTGCGCGGACAGCGCATCGCGCTCGCGCGACAGCTTCCACCAGTGCACGTTCATCCCGATCACCGCGACGCCGAGCGTCGCCGCGGCGAGCGCGATCGGCACGCGCAGGCGCTTGAGCGTCGCGCGGTCGAAGCGCCACGGCTGCGATTCGAACTCGAATTGGCACAGATCGAATTTCTCGGTCAGCGCCCGGCGCGCGAACGTATCGAACGACAGCGGCGCGGCGCCCGGCAGCAGCGGCGCGTCCGTGCGGCCGACCGACGCGAGCCGCGGCTCCGCGCCCGGCTCACCGAGTTCGTACAGCTCGATGTCGCCGCCGCCCGCGAGCGCGGCCAGCGTGCCGGCGGCGCGCGACGCGGGCGCCGCGAAGCCTTCGCCGAGCGCACCGCGCGCGACCGCCAGCTCGAGGCGCGGCGCACCGGCCGCGGCCGGCAGCGCGCCGGCTTCGACGAGCACCGGCTCGACCGCCGTCGCGAGCCCGAGCACCGCGGCGACCGTCGCCGGGCGGGCAGCCGGCTCGGCGACGTCCGCGACGAGCGCGGCGGCGTCGGCGGTCTCGCCGTCGGCCGGCACGGCGGATGCGGCGTCGGCCGACGCGCGCGGCGCCGGCAGGCAGCGGGTCGCGGGCACCGCGCTCAGGTGCCGGTGGCCGGCCGCGGTAAACGCGTCGCAGATCGTGCGGAACCACGCGCGATCGACGACAGCCAGCACGCGGCGCCCGTCGGGCAGCGGGGCCGGATCGAGCGCGATATGGCAGCCGAGCGGATCCTGGATCAGCTGATCCTCGACGATGTTGGGCAGCGCCTGGCGCAGCTTCGGCCCCTTCAGCGGCGGCACGGTCGCGGCCAGCAGCAGCACGTCGCGCGCGGCGACGATCAGCACCGTCGCGTTCGCGCGCGGCAGCAATGCGAGCGCGGCGCGGCCCGCGCGCTGCACGTGGCCGGCCTTGTCGACGAGCGTGAACGGCAGCTCGGGCCACTGCCATTCCTGCAACGGCACGGCAGGCTCGCGCGGCGGCAAAGAAACAATCAACGTGCTCACAAGAGCTCCTCTCCCGATTGGCGTCGTTATAGCTGGTCGCGGATGCGCACGACCCGCGTCGAGTGCGTGGTCGGATCACGATACACGAGCGAGGTGCGATCGACCTCCGCGCGTTCGTGCTGGATCCGGCCATGCACGATGAAATAGCTCGAATTGACGTCGACGAGGCTCGAGTCGATCGTCACGTTCGGCGGCGCGCCGGCGCCGCGCAGCGCGAGCTGCACGTCGCCGACGTTGCGGAAAAACACCGTCTCGCGGCGCGCCACGAGCGCCTGCGCGGACGACACGCTCATCCCCGGTATCAGCGCGGCGATCACTTCGGCCGGCGCGGTGTTCATGTTCACGGGCGTCGTGGTCGGCAGCACGGTGACGAACGGGCGCAGCCGCGCGACCATCTCCGGCGTCACGCCGTCGACGTCGAGCAGGCTGTCGACGCGCGTCATCATCAGCGGCGCGGGCCCGCGGTCGCCGCCGGCCATCCCCGGATCGTCGGTGAAGCCGCTGCCCTGCATGTCGCCGCTCGTCACCGGTGCGGTCGCGGCGGTCGCGGCGGTCCCGCCGCCGCCGGGCAGGTTCGGCATCTGGAACCGCGTGGCCGAATGCAGCAGCCCCGCACGCACCTGCAGCGCGATGCGCTTCGCGAATGCGCTGTCGTAGCCGAGCGTCGTCAGCAGGCGCTGGAACGCCTGCATCTGCGTGACGTTCAGCTGCAGCACGCCGGGCGCCGGCGACGACACGAGGTTGCGCAGGTTGAACTTCGCCTGCGCATCCTCGATCGAGCCGGACAGATAGGTGTCTTCGGCGTCCGTGTCGTTGGGCGCGCCGATGCGGCCGAGGAAATCCGACAGCTTCGTCTTCGCGATCGGCACGCCCCAGATCCCGCCGAGATACGTGATGCCGGGCGCCGTATCGCCTTCGGAGCGCAGGATCATCCGCGTCCAGTCGAGCGCGCCGCGCGCGACCCACTGTGCCTGCGCGATTACCCGCTGGTTCTCGATGCGGCGAATCTGCACCTGCTGGCGCCACAGCATCCCCGACACGAGGATCGCCGACAGCGCGACCACGAGCAGCGCGGTGATGATCGCGGCGCCGCGCTGGCGGCGGGCCCGGATTCGACGGGAAGGGCGCGCACGCATCGTCATTCCCCGACGAGGAAGATGCGCGTGACCGGCACGCGCAGCGACGTCGCGCCGATGCTGACCTGCAGCCCGGTCACCGCGCGCGCCGGCGGCGCGTTGCCGATCTGCGGCACCTTCAGCGCGTCGTTGTTCTGTGCGAGCGCTTCGTCGGCCGTCTGCAGGTTGGTGGTCCAGCCCACGCGCGGCACGTACAGCTTCGCGTCGATCGCGCCGACGCCGCCCATCAGCGCGACCCAGCTCCAGCCGTCGACGCTGCTGTCCTTCAGCAGGGTGCGCAGCCGGTTCGTGTCGTCGATCGGCGGCGATGCATAGCGCACGACGCGCCCGCCGGCGATCCGGTAGCGGACCACCTGCAGCCGCGGCGCGACGCCCGGCACGTCGAGTTCGCGCACGATCTGCAGCGTATTGCCGGCGACGCCGATCGCCGGCTGGCCGGCCTCGTCGTCGGTCGCGGCGAGCCGCGCGTCGATGCGCATCTGGTCGAACATCTGCGCGAACACGCGCTCGTCTTCCATCGCGGCCGCGACCTTGTCGCGACCGCGCATGATCTGGTCGAGCCCGCGCCATGCGAGGATCGCGACCACCGCGAGAATCGCGATCGCGATCATCAGCTCGATCAGCGTGAAGCCGCGGGCGAGGCGGGCGGCACGGGTGGACGGGCGTCGCATCGGCGCGTCAGAGCGGACGGCTGGTTTCATTCGCGACCACCGTCACCATCTGCGCGAGCACGCCGGCACGGCCGGGCGTACTCACCGAAATCCGCACGCGCCGGAACACCGGGTTCGGCGTGGTGCTCACGCGCTGCGTGCAGACGAGCTGCACGTTGCCTTGCGAGCAGTCGAAGCTCTGCTCCCCGACTTCCGGCCACGCATGCGTGAGCCGCAGCTGCGCAAGCGCGTTGTCGGCGCTCCAGCCGGCGAGCAGCCGGCGATGCAGGTCGGACGCGTTGCTCGCCATCGTGCCGACCGCGCGGATCGACGCGGCGAGCGCGACCGCGATGATCGCGAGCGCGACCAGCACCTCGATCATCGTGAAGCCGCGGGCGGAGGAAACGGGGAAGGGCAGGCGACGACGCATCGTCATTGCACCTCGTAGCGACCGTTGCCGGTGCCGACGATCGTCGCGCTGCCGGCGGCCGAATGCAGCGTCACGCGCACCGGCGTGTCGATGCTCTCGGTGCCGAACACGACGCGGTTCGCGCGCGTGTCCGACCCCGGGTAATCGATGTCCGCGCCGGTGACGCCGCCGTCCCAGTCGCGCGGGCGCAGCAGGTCGTCGCGCAGCGTGCGCCAGCCGTCGGGCGAGCTCACGTCGAACTGGAAACCGTGCGCGGTTGGTTGCCACGCGATCGGCCGCGCGCGCACCTGCGCTTCGTCGCCGGCCGTCTCGAACAGCAGCGCGATCCGCTGCGCTTCCTCGCGCAGGTCGGTGCGCGGATTGCGCGTCAACGACAGCGACGCGAGCGACACGAGCAACCCGGCGATCACGAGCACGACCAGCATTTCGAGCAGCGTGAAGCCGCGCCCGCGACGGCGCGCCGCGCGGGGCTTCATCAAGCCGCCATCGGCACCTGCCGGTACGGACGGCACCGCACCGCGACGCACGCGGCAATCGCGGCCGCAGCGGGAGGTCGTGCGAATGGCGAGCATGAAGAACGGAATGAAACGTCGGGCCGATCAGCGCCGGCTTACTGCCACGAGCCGATGTCGGAGTCGTTGCTTTCGCCGCCTTCCTTGCCGTCGGCGCCGTAGCTGAACACGTCGATCTCGCCGTGCACGCCCGGGTTCAGGTACTTGTACCCGTTGCCCCACGGATCGTTCGGCAGGCGCTCGAGATAGCCGCCGTCCTTCCAGTTGTTCGGGATCGGATCGTTGGTCGGCTTCTGGATCAGCGCGTTCAGGCCCTGCTCCTGGGTCGGATAGCGGCCGTTGTCCAGGCGGTACAGCTTGAGCGCCTGCATGATCGTGCCGATGTCCTGCTTCGCGGCGATGCGGCGCGCCTCGTCGGGGCGGCTCATGATCTTCGGCACGATCAGCGCCGCCAGGATCCCGAGGATCGCGACCACCACCATGATCTCGATCAGCGTGAAACCGCGCTGACGACGCACGGCCGCGTTGCGGCGAGTGATCCACGTTTGCATGACTGACTACCTCTTTCCAAAAAATGTCGTCGATTGAGTGACGCACCCGGCGCACCGGACGATTGCCTGACAGCAACCTTCCGGACCGGCGGGCGCGGAGCACGCATTGTAAGGCGCGCATCGCCGAGGGCTTTCACCCAACGCAAATTTCATATACATCCGTACAATAGCGCGCATGAACGCGCTCTCGATCCGGATCCTTTCCCTCGCCCTCTTCGCGGGTTTGTGCGCGACGGCCACCTACTGGGTCGTCACGCTGTCGGCCCGCGAAGCGCCGCTGCCCGCCGCCGCCGCGCGGCTGCCGATCCGCACCGAGGACGCCGCGGCGCTCTTCGGCGGCCAGCTCGACAAGAATCCCGTCCAGGACATCCACCTGTTCGGCATTCTCGCGCTCGATCATGGCGGCGCCGCGATCGTCGGCGTCGGCGGCGAACCGCCGCGCGCCGTATCGCTCGGCGCGGAGGTCACGTCCGGCGCGAAGCTCGCCGAAGTCCGGCCGCGCTCGATCATCGTCGACCGCAACGGCGCCCGCGCCGAAATCCAGCTCCCGGCGAACACGCCGTCCCCCGCGATCTACATGCGCTGAACGGTAGCGGCCCATCCGTCGGAATCGGGCCGCACCGTCACTGCACCATGTTGTTCAGCTCGATGATCGGCAGCATCACGGCCAGCACGATCACGAGCACGATGCCGCCCATCGCGAGGATCAGCAGCGGCTCCAGCAGGCTCGTCAGGAACATCGTGCGGCGCTCGAGTTCGCGCGCTTCGCCTTCGGCCGCGCGATCCAGCATCGTCGTCACGTCGCCCGTCGCCTCGCCCGAACGAATCAGGTGCACGAGCACCGGCGGAAACGTCTTCACGTTGTTCAGCGCGCGCGACAGCGCGGAGCCTTCGCGCACGCGCACGATCGCATCGTCGATGTTCGCGCGCATCGCGCGGTTCGACAGCGTCTCGCCGGCCGCCTGCAGCGCGCGCAGGATCGGCACGCCGGCCGCGGTGAGAATCCCGAGCGTGCTCGCGAAGCGCACCGTGTTGTAGCCGCGCACGAGCTTGCCGGCGAGCGGCGCGGTCAGCACCCAGCGATCGAACGCGAGCCTGGGCCCGGCGCGCGACAGCGTCGCCTTCACGAACCACACGACGAGCGCGACCGCGATCAGGATCGCCCACCACCAGTGCCGCACGAATTCCGACAGCGCCATCATCACGACCGTGAGGATCGGCAACTGCTGCTTCGTGCTCGCGAACACGTTGACGACCTGCGGCACGACGTAGCTCAGCAGGAACGTGACGATGCCGAACGCGATCAGCGTGACGATGCCCGGATACGTGAACGCCAGCAGAATCTTCTGCTTCAGCGCATTGCTTTGCTCGATGTAGTCGGCGAGGCGCGACAGCACGATGCCGAGCTTGCCGGTGTGCTCGCCCGCGGCAACGAGTGCGCGGTAGATTTCCGGAAAATCGCGCGGATGCTGGCCCAGCGCATTCGCGAGCGAATGGCCGCCGAGCACTTCCGCGCGGATCGCGGCCATCAGTTCGCGGATGTAGTCGCGTTCGGCCTGCTCGGTCAGCACGCCGAGCGCCTCGTCGAGCGGCAGCCCCGCGATCAGCAGGCTCGCAAGCTGGCGCGTGAGGATCGCCTGCTCGCGCTGCGACAGCTTGCGGCCGAACGCGAGCCGCTGCGAACGCGCGCCGCGCGTCGCGCTGGCGGCCGGCTCGACGACGAGCGGCGTCAGCCCCTGCGTGCGCAGCTGGCCGCGCGCGGCTCGCGCGCTGTCGGCATCGATCACGCCTTTCTGCGCGCGCCCCGCCGAATCGATTGCTTCGAAACGGAATGCCGGCATCGCGCTATGCGCCTCCCGTCACGCGCAGCACTTCCTCGAGCGACGTTGCGCCGGACGCGAGCCAGCGCTCCGCGTCGTCGCGCAATGTGCGCATCCCTTCCGCGCGGCCGGCGGCCAGGATCTCGGCATCGGCCGCGTTGCGGTGGATCAGCGTGCGGATCGACTCGTCGACGAGCAGCAGTTCGTACACGCCGCGCCGGCCCGCATAGCCCGAATGCCCGCACTTGTCGCAGCCGACCGGATGCCACACGGTGCGGCCGTCCTCGTGCCGCTCTTCCTTGCAGACGGGGCAGAGCTGGCGCACGAGGCGCTGCGCGAGCACGCCGAGCAGCGACGACGCGAGCAGGTACGGCTCGACACCCATGTCGGTCAGACGGGTGACGGCGGACGCCGCATCGTTCGTGTGCAGCGTCGCGAGCACGAGGTGGCCCGTCAGCGACGCCTGCACCGCGATCTGCGCGGTTTCGAGGTCGCGGATTTCGCCGATCATGATCACGTCCGGGTCCTGGCGCAGGATCGAGCGCAGCGCGCGGGCGAAGGTCATCCCGATCCGCTCGTTCACCTGCGTCTGGCCGATGCCGGACAGGTCGTATTCGATCGGATCCTCGACGGTCATGATATTGGTCGTCGCGGTTTCGAGCCGCGACATCGACGCGTACAGCGTGGTCGTCTTGCCGGAACCGGTCGGGCCGGTGACGAGCACGATGCCGTGCGGACGGGCGATCAGCTTGTCGAACTGGACGAGCGTGTCGCGACCCATCCCGAGCGCTTCGAGGTTCAGCCGCTGCGCGTCCTTTTCCAGGAGACGCAGCACCGCGCGCTCGCCATGCCCGGTCGGCAGCGTCGACACCCGCACGTCGACCGGCCGGCCGCCGACGCGCAGCGTGATGCGGCCGTCCTGCGGCAGCCGTTTCTCGGCGATGTCGAGCTGCGCCATGATCTTGATCCGCGAGATCAGCGCGCCGTGCAGCGCCTTCTTCGGGCGCACGACGTCGCGCAGCGTGCCGTCGACGCGAAAGCGCACGACCGACGCATTCTCGAACGGCTCGATGTGGATGTCCGACGCCTGTTCGCGCGCCGCTTGCGTGAGCAGCGCGTTGATCATCCGGATGATCGGCGCGTCGTCTTCCGATTCGAGCAGATCCTCGACTTCGGGGATGTCCTGCATCAGCCGCGACAGGTCGACTTCGCCTTCGACCTCGCCGACCACCTGCGCGGCGCTGCCATCCTGGCGCGCGTAGGCCTGGTTGATCGCCTGTGCGAGCTCGTCGGCCGGCACGCGATGCACGGAAATCGAGCCGAAGTTGCGCGCGATCTCCGCGAGCGCGGCGTCGCTCGTGCGTTCGCTGATCCACACCTCGAGCGTGTCGTCGAGCTGATGCGCGATCAGCACCTGGCCGCTCTTCGCGAAACCGTACGGCAGCAGGCGCGCGGCGAGCGGCGACGGCGGCTGGCGCTCGCCCGGCGCGCCGTCGTGGGCGGATGACGCGAGCACGTCGCTCACTGCGACGCTCCCGGCGCGGTGGTCAGCGGCTGTTGCGGCACCGCCTGCTGCGGCACGCTCTGCGGCTGCGCGGGCGTTGCTTCCGGCAGCGGCTGGGCCGGTACCGGCGCGACCTGGCGCTGCAACTGCTGGCGGCGCATCTTGTCGAGATCGAACAGGTTGCCGGCCGGCGTGCCGCCCTGGCTCGGACCCAGCGGCATCGGCGGGACGACCGGGTCGTCCTTGTCGCGGATCACGTTGTTGTCCGACTTGTAGGCGCCCGTCACGCCCTGGATGTAGTCGTAGCGGTTCGCGGTGACTTCCTGCGCGGTGCTGCGATCGGAAATGATCACCGGACGCAGGAACACCATCAGGTTGGTTTTCGCGCGCTGCTTCGATTCCGAACGGAACAGCTGGCCGATCCACGGGATGTCGCCGAGCAGCGGCACCTTGCTGTTCGACACCTGGTAGTTGTCCTGCATCAGGCCGCCGAGCACGATGATCTCGCCGTTGTCGGCCAGGATCGTCGACTGGATCGAGCGTTTCGTGAAGGTCGGGCCGGTCTGCGCGTTCGTGGTCCCGCTGACGACCGCCGAATCCTCCGTGTAGAGCTGCAGCTTCAGGATCCCGCCGTCGGTGATCTGCGGCTTCACGTGCAGCGTCAGGCCGACGTCGCGGCGATCGTAGGTATTGAACGCATTGCTCGTCGTGCCGCTCGTCAGGTTCGAGTATGAACCGGTCGCGATCGGCACGTTCTGGCCGACGACGATCTTCGCTTCCTCGTTGTCGAGCGTGATCAGGTTCGGCGTCGACAGCACGTTCGCGTCGCTCACGCCCGAGAAATACTGCAGCAACGCGCCGAGCCCCTGCACGCCGAACATGTTATGCAGCCAGCCGATGTTGAGGCCCTGGGACAACTGCCCGAGATTGGACGCCAGCCCGCCGCCGGTGACCCCGCCGGCCGCGTTGGTCAAGCCGCCCGCCGTCAGGTTGATGATGCTGTTGCCGAGCCCCAGCCCGGGGTTCAGGTTCGTGCCGCCGAGAAACTGGCCGCTCGCGACCTGCCACTGGATGCCCAGGTTGCCCTGCGTCGTCGAGTTCAGCTCGACGATCAGCGCTTCGATATAGACCTGCGCGCGCCGTGCGTCGAGCTGGTCGATCACCGAGCGCAGGTTCCGGTAAACCGGATCGGACGCGGTGATGATCAGCGAGTTGGTCGCCGAGTCGGCCTGGATCATCCCGCCCGGCTGGTTGTCGTCACCGCTCTTGTCCTTGTCGCCGCCGAGCAGGCCGCCCGTACCGAGGCCACCGCCGGACGAACCGCCGCCGCCATACGCCGACGAAGACGACGAACCGCCGAGGCCGCCCGACGGCAGCGGCGGGGTGCCCGACGTGCCGGTCGAGAAGTTGCCGCTCGACGACGAGCCGCCGTTCTGGTTGAAACTGTTCGCATCGTTGGACGACGCCGACGCGCCGCTGTCGTTGCCGCCGCCCTTGCCGAGCATCCCGCGCAGCGTCTTCGCGAGCTTCACCGCATCGGCGTTGCGCAGCGGCACGACGTGCATGTTGCCGGGCACCGCGCTCGGCGCATCGAGCTGCAGCGCGAGGCGTTTCGCGGCCGCGAGGCGCGAGCCGTTCGATGCGCGCAGCAGCAGCGAATTGGTGCGCGGGTCGGCCGTGACCGACACCTTCAACGTCGCGTCGCTGTTGCCGATCGCACCCGGGTCGAGCATCTTCTGCATCTGCGCGGCGAGGTCGATCGCGTTCGCGTTGCGCAGCGTCACGACCTGCACCTGCGCACCCGCGGCGCTGTCGATACCGGAGATGATCTGCGCGATGCGGCGCACGTTGTCCGCATAGTCGGTCACGACGATCGTGTTGTTCGCCGGGTAGGCCGTCACCGTGTTGTTCGGCGAGATCAGCGGCCGCAGCACGGGCAGCAGGTTGTTCGCCGATTCGTTGTGCAGCTCGAACACCTGCGTGATCACCTGGTCGCCGCGCGCCTGCGGCGCATTGCCGACGTAGGTCGGCACGCCCTGCAGCTTCGCGTCGGCTTCCGGCACGACCTTCAGCACGCCGTGATCCTGCACGAGCGCGAAGCCCTGCATGCGCAGCGCGGACTGCAGCGTCTTCAACGCCTGGTCTTCCGGCACCGGCCGTTCGGCGACGAGATTGAGCTGCCCCTTCACGCGGGGGTCGACGATGATGGTCTTGCCGGTCGCGGCGCCGATCGCTTTCGCGACCTGGTCGATGTCCGCATTCACGAAGTTGAGCGTGACCTGAGCGTAGGCAGCCTGCGAGACGATGATGCCGGCCACGAGCAGGGTCGTGGCGATACGCCGCATAACGAAGCGATTTCTTGTCATGGATGAATGGGTCGATGCCGGCTCAGGCCACTTCCGGCGGTAGTGCTGGGATCCAAGTCCGAAAGAGGCGACATTAGCAGTTTTTCATGTCCGAAATATCACATTGATCCGAAGACTGTCTCACATACGACATGTGTCCGGCGAATCGTATGCGATATGTAAGGATCGGCGTCACCCTCCGCATGCCGGCCGTCGCCCCGATTTCGAGATGAATCGACACGGAAATGCGGTATAACCGGGCTGCCGTATTCCTGCCTGTCGCAATTGGACGGTCTGCCGGTATGATACGGGCGGCGCGTTTCTCGTCGCATTAATAACAGGCACGGGTTTTCCCGAGCTTCGCGCAATTCCTTTCCGTTTCCGCACGATGAACAGACGGTTCGCTTCGATCGCGTTGATCGCCGCCGGCGCGTGGTTCGCCAGCGGCAACGCACGCGCGGATTGTTTCGACGAAGCGGCCAAATATCAGCAGGTCAATCCGCTGATCCTGCGCGCGATCGCATGGCAGGAATCGCGCAACCGGCCCGGTGCGCTGAACAAGAATACGAACGGCTCGGTCGACTACGGCCTGATGCAGATCAATTCGATCCACCTGCCCACGCTGTCGCGTTACGGGATCGGCCGCGACACGCTGATGGAGCCGTGCAAGAACGTGTACATCGCCGCGTGGCATCTCAAACAGAAGATGAACCGCTACGGCAACACGTGGCAGGCGGTCGGCGCCTATCATTCGGAAACGCCGTCGCTGCGCGACAAGTACGCGCGGCAGATCGCCGGCATCCTGACGCAATGGAAGCTGCTGCCGTCCGCGCAGACTGCCCAGGCCGCGCAGCCAGCGCAGCCCGCTCAGTGATTCGGCGCCGCGTCGCCGGTTGACGCAGGGCCGGCCGCGCGCGTTTGATGCACAATGCGGGCTGGCGCCGCCGTTTCGCCCGCGTGCGGGCCGATCGCGCCCCGGCAGGGCGCCGCGGCCGCTTTTTCATCTTTTCCGTTGGTGCATATCATCATGAATCCGGCAATGAAACAGCCGTTGCCCGTCACCGTGCTGTCCGGTTTCCTCGGCGCCGGCAAGACCACGCTGCTCAACCACGTGCTCGCGAACCGCGCGGGCCTGAAAGTCGCGGTGATCGTCAACGATCTCGCGGCGGTCAACATCGACGCGTCGCTCGTGCGCGACGCGCAGGCGCTGTCGCACGTCGAGGAACGCCTCGTCGAGATGTCGAACGGCTGCATCTGCTGCACGCTGCGCGACGATCTGCTCGTCGAAATCCGCAACCTCGCGTCCGAAGGCCGCTTCGACGCGATCATGATCGAATCGACCGGTATCGCGGAGCCGATGCCGATCGCCGAAACGTTCACGTTCGTCGACGACGACGGCGCGTCGCTGTCGTCGATCGCGCGGCTCGACACGCTCGTCACCGTGGTCGACGCGTACAACTTCCTGCGCGACTACGGCTCCGACGATGCGCTCGCGACGCGCGGCATCGCCGCGTCGGAAGACGACGACCGCACGCTCGTCGAGCTGCTGATCGAGCAGATCGAATTCTGCGACGTGCTGGTGATCAACAAGGCCGATCTGGTCGGCGCGGACGATCTCGCACGCCTGCAGCACATCCTCGCGCGTCTCAATCCGCGCGCGCATCAGGTCGTATCGACGTTCGGCAACGTGCCGCTCGACGAAGTGCTGAACACCGGCCGCTTCGATTTCGACGAAGCCGCGAACGCACCGGGCTGGCTCGCATCGCTCGACCACGATCACACGCATTGCGACGACCCCGACTGCCATGACGACCATCATGCGCACGTGCACGGCGAAGCCGACGAATTCGGGATCGGCAATTTCGTTTACCGCGCGCGCCGGCCGTTTCACCCGGCACGGCTGTGGGCGCTGCTGCATCAGGAGTGGCCGGGCGTGCTGCGCAGCAAGGGTTTCTTCTGGCTCGCGACGCGCAACGACATCGCGGGCTCGCTGTCGCAGGCGGGCGGCGTATGCCGGCACGGGCCGGCGGGTTTGTGGTGGGCGGCGCAGGATCGCGCTGAATGGCCCGACGACGACGAGCTGCTCGCTGAAATCCGCACCGAATGGCTCGGCGATCTCGACGATCGCACGGTCGGAGATCGCCGGCAGGAACTCGTGCTGATCGGCATCGCGCTCGACGCCGATGCGTGGCGCACGAAACTCGACGCGTGTCTGCTGACGGATGCGGAGTTCGCACTCGGCGCGGCCGGATGGGCCGCGTTCGACGATCCGTTCCCGGCGTGGGACGTCGATTCGCACGACGACGACGATCACGGCGACACGCAGATCGTGCACGCGTGATCGCGTGGTAACGGCTTGTAAAAACAACCGTTAACTTTTGCAAGGGCGGCGCGAACTGTGGCGAAAATGCCGCGCGCGCCCAACAAAAAACCCGCCGAGAGGCGGGTTTTTTCTGGAACAGGCGCGGGTTTAACGCTTGTTGACGGCATCCTTGAACGCCTTGCCAGCCGTGAACTTGACCGTCTTGGCTGCCGGGATCTTGATGGTTTCGCCCGTCTTCGGGTTGCGGCCCGTACGTGCTGCGCGCTTGCCCGAACCGAAGCTGCCGAAGCCGATCAGCTGAACCGCATCACCCTTCGACACGGCCTTCTTGATGACTTCGAGCAGCGTGTCCAGCGTTTCGCCGGTTTGAGCCTTGCTGGCGCCCGTTTGGGCGGCGACGGCGTCGATCAGTTCCTGTTTGTTCATTAAGGTTCCTTTATCAGGTTAGGTTGACACGAACAGCGCGAACGCGCCGATTATACGTGCGCGAACCGTGCCGTCGAGAGTCAGACTCCGACGACACAGCGCCGAATCCTGGCCCGCGCGACGCGCCCTCCGGCTTGCCGGCGGCCACCCCGCGGTACGGCGTTGCTATGATAGCGCAGCGCAAACCCAATAACGACAAGGGTTTCAAAGATTTTCATCGGTATTTCGCCGAATGAATCGTCGATTGCCCGTTTTTTGACCTGCGCCAACCGGACAGGATACGCAGCGTGGTCCGCCCGCCCGTCGCCCCGTTGCCCTTTTCCAACGGCCGATCGGACGGCCTGCCGCAATCCCTTGCCAGGCTTGGCTGCCACGTTTTTTGTTTCGCATGCCCGACCGACTTGTTTACGCCTCGCTCGCGCTTCGCGACGACGGCACGCTCGTCTCGCCCGAGTTCGGCGAGCTTCATCGCGGCGCATCCGGCACGCTCGCGCACGCACATCGCGCGTTCGTCTCCGGCAACGGGCTGCCCACGCGCTGGCAGCGCCGCCGGACGTTTACGATCGTCGCGACCGAATTCGGCGCGGGCGCCGGCTTCCTCGCGGCGTGGGCCGCGTGGCGCGACGATCCCGCGCGCTGCGAACGGTTGCATGTCGTTGCAGTCGAGTCGCATCCGTTCTCGCGCGACGACCTGCGCCGCGCGGTTTCGCATATGGTTGCGGACACAACCATATCGGCAGACACCGATGCATTGATCGACGCATGGCAGATGCTCGTGCCGGGCGTGCACCGGCTCGAATTCGACGAAGGACGCGTCGTGCTCACGCTCGCGTTCGGCGATCCGATCGACCTGCTGAAGAAGCTCGTCGCGCG
The DNA here is from genome assembly GCF_902833245.1 of Burkholderia sp. BCC0398. Lineage (NCBI taxonomy): Bacteria > Pseudomonadati > Pseudomonadota > Betaproteobacteria > Burkholderiales > Burkholderiaceae > Burkholderia > Burkholderia sp. BCC0398. Next base: position 227,130 of record NZ_CADFEM010000012.1, on the reverse strand, counting down.
CGCCGATGCGTTTTTTCTCGACGGCGCCGCGGCGTCGAGCGACGGGATCCGCGCACTCGCGAAACTCGCCGGCGAACACGCGACGTTTGCGACCCATGCAAAGTCCGACGACGTGAAGTACGCGCTCGGCGAAACAGGTTTCACGTTCCGCGAAGTCGACGATCGTCTCGTCGGCGACTATGCGCCGCGCTGGCGCGCGCGCCGGCACGAGCCGCCGCGTGCGCTGCCCGTTGCAGCGCGCCGTGCGATCGTGATCGGCGCGGGCCTCGCCGGCTGCGCGGTCGTCGAACGTCTGGCCGCGCGCGGCTGGGACGTCACGCTGATCGAGCGGCACGAACGGATCGCGAGCGAAGCGTCGGGCAATCCGGCCGGGGTGTTCCACCCGTTGATGACGCGCGACGACAACGTCGCGAGCCGCCTCACGCGCGGCGGCTTCCTGCACGCGCTCGCACGCTGGCGTGCGCTCGAACACGCAGGGCATGCATTCGCACGCAGCACGCACGGGATGATCCATCTTGCCGAATCGGCCGACGATTTCGCGCGGATGCGCGACGCCTTCGATGCGTTCGGCGCGCCGTCCGACTACGTGACGCTGCTCGATGCCGATGCCGCACGCGCACATCTGAATCTGCCGGTCGCGCACGGCGGCCTGCTGTTCCCGCACGGCGGCGCCGTCTGGCCGGCCGGGCTGTGCGCCGCGCAATATGCGGCGGCCGGCGAGCGCGTGCGCCTGCTCGCGTCCACCGGCGTCGCACGGCTCGAACGGCGGGGCGACGCGTGGCATGCGCTCGACGATACGGGCGCCACGCTCGCCGATGCACCTGTCGTCGTGCTCGCGAACGCGGGCGACGCCGCGCGTCTTGCCGGGCTCAAGCATGTCGCGCTGCAACCGGTACGCGGCCAGCTCACGCTGCTGCCGCCGGGCACGACGGCGCCGCTGCCGTGCCCGGCGATCGGCGACGGTTACGCGGTGCCGCTCGACGACGGCACGCTGCTGATCGGCGCCACGTTCGAACCCGACGACACCGATCCCGCGATGCGCGCGGCCGGCCACGCCGAAAACCTCGACCGCGTGCGGCGCCTGCTGCCGGGCCTGATCGGCGAACTGCCAGATCCGGCCACGCTGCACGGCCGCGTGGCGTTCCGCTGGGTCGTCGGCGACCGTCTGCCGCTCGTCGGCCCGCTCGCCGACGAGGCGCAGGCCACCGCGAACGCACGCGCGCTGGGCGGTGCGCAGGCGCGCGACCTGCCGCGCACGCCGGGCCTCTACGGCGCATTCGGCTTCGGTTCGCGCGGCCTCGTATGGGCTGCGCTCGGCGCCGAACTGATCGCGTCGCAACTCGAAGGCGAGCCGTGGCCGCTCGAGCGCGAACTCGCCGACGCGATCGATCCCGCCCGCTTCCTGATCCGCGCACTGCGCGCCCGCCGCGTCGGTTCGGCCGGCTGACTGGCCGCCCGCAGCCGTCACAGTTTCCCGATTTTTCCGCGCAAGGTTATCCACGCGACGCTGTGGATAACCGCGCGGAATCCGCGTGCACTCCGTGTGCAATCACAGTGGACGTAAACTGGGCAACTCGGCACAGCTGTGATGCGGCCCGAAAGTTGCTCAACTCAAACCGCTGTGCGCGAACAGCCTGTGCAACCGGTTATGGTTTCGCCAACACCTTGATCTGTCAGCGTAAACCGGAGTTATCCACAGAACTGTGCGTCCTTTGTTAACTTCTACTACGTATATATACAAAGTAAACCTTTGAAACCAAAGACCTGCGGCGGCGCACAGCCCCACGAGTCGATTCAATCGGTTCCGGAGCGAAAAACCTGTGGCACAATCGGTTTCCTTCGCGTTCGTTCGGCCAAGCGCCGGACATGCTTCAATGGAACGGTCGGCACGATTTCGAATCTGAATCTTCGAGACTGCGCAGTCCGTTCACACACCAGGCCGACAATCCAGATCGGCAACCTGAACGACGTTCCGCCTTGTGGCGGAACAGGCGGACCCCATGTACCGCCATCGTCGAGCACAACAATCACATTCGGGGCAATACCCAGCCGGCGCGCATCCATTCCTGTCGCTTGACCCCGCGTCGCTGGCGGTTGCTTCCAAAGGAGAAGTCACCACGATGAAGTCGGCGTTCTCATTCCTGCCCAACTGGCCGCTCGCGCCGGATGCCGTGTTCTGGGCCGGGCTCGCGCTGTTCGCAGCCGGCCTGTGCGGCGAACTGTGCTATCGCGCGTGGCGCCTGCCGCGCATCACCGGCTATGCCGTGATCGGCCTGATCGCCGGTTCGTTCGGATTCGGCGTGATCGACACCAGCACCGACGAAACCTCGCGGCTCCTGATGGACGTCGCGCTCGGCCTGCTGCTGTTCGAACTCGGCAGCCGCCTCGACCTGCGCTGGATCCGGCGCAATCCGTGGCTCGTCGCGTCGAGTCTCGCGGAGGCCACGCTCACGTTCGTGCTCGTGCTGTTCGTGATGCTCGCGCTCGGCGTATCGGGGATGGTCGCGCTGGTGCTGTCGGCGATCGCGATCGCGACGTCGCCGTCGATGGTGATCCAGCTGAAGACCGAACTGCGCGCGGAAGGGCAGGTGTCGCAACGCCTGATCACGCTCACCGCGCTCAACAGCGTGTACGCGATCGTGCTGACCAAGCTCGTGACGAGCTGGCTGCACCAGGAAGCGTACGGCAACGTTTTCGCGACGATCCTGCAGCCGCTCTACCTGCTAGCCGGCTCGTTCATCGTCGCGTATCTCGTCGCGCGTTCGTGCAACTACCTGTTCCGTCACATGACCGCGACGATGCGCGACGAGCATTCGTTCGTCGCGCTGTTCGGGCTCGTGATGCTCGCGATCGCCGTCGCGCAGGCGTTGAAGCTGTCGACGCTGCTCACGCTGCTGCTCGCCGGCATCATCGTGAAGAACCTCGAAGCGCGGCCGCAGCTGTGGCCCGAGCACTTCGGCACGGCCGGCTGGCTGCTGACGGTGGTGCTGTTCGTGCTGACGCTCACGTCGTTCACGTGGGGCGACATCGCGCTCGGCGGGCTGCTCGCGATCGTGCTGATCGTCACGCGGCTCGCCGCGAAGCTGGCCGGCGTCGTCGCGTTCGCGAAGCCGAGCGGCCTCGGGATGAAGCAGGGCATCGCGCTCGGCATCGCGCTCACGCCGATGTCCGCGCTGTCGTACCTGCTCGTCGACGATACCTACCAGCTTTATCCCAATTTCGACCCGCACCTGCGCGCGATCGTGATGTGCTCGATCGTGATCCTGCAGCTCGTCAGCCCGTTCGTCGTCTATCGCTGCCTGTCGGCGGTCGGCGAACGCAGCGACGGCAACTGATTCCGGAAACTGCCATGGCACTCGAAACCTTCGTCAATTCCGAACCGTTCACGTTCGGCGTCGAACTGGAGATCCAGGTCGTCAACACGCACAACTACGACCTGACCAAAGCGGCGTCCGACCTGATGCGCCTGATCCAGGGCGAGACCTTTCCCGGCAACATCACGCCGGAAATCACCGAAAGCATGATCGAGCTGTCGACCGGCATCTGCCATTCGCACGAGCAGGCCGTCAGCGAGCTGCATGCGATCCGCGACGTGCTCGTGAAGGCGGCCGACCAGCTCAACGTCGGGCTGGCCGGCGGCGGCACGCATGCGTTCCAGCAATGGAGCGACCGGCAGATCTACGATGCGCCGCGCTTCCAGTACATCTCCGAGCTGTACGGCTATCTCGCGAAGCAGTTCACCGTGTTCGGCCAGCACGTGCACATCGGCTGCCCCGATCCCGACAGCGCGCTGTTCCTGCTGCACTCGATGTCGCGCTTCATTCCGCACTTCATCGCGCTGTCCGCGTCGTCGCCGTTCGTGCAGAACGTCGACACGGGCTTCCATTCGGCACGCCTGAATTCGGTATTCGCGTTCCCGCTGTCGGGCCGCGCGCCGTTCGTGCTGACCTGGGACTCGTTCGAGGAGTACTTCACGAAGATGGTGAACACGGGCGTCGTCAACTCGATGAAGGACTTCTACTGGGACATCCGGCCGAAGCCCGGCTACGGCACGATCGAAGTGCGCGTGATGGACACGCCGCTGTCGGTCGACCGCGCGGCGGCGATCGCCTGCTACATCCAGACGCTCGCACGCTACCTGCTGACCGACCGGCCGCTGAAGCTGTCGGAGGACGATTACCTGGTCTACACGTTCAACCGTTTCGAAGCGTGCCGCTTCGGGCTCGAGGGCACCTGCGTGAATCCTCAGACGGGCGAGCGCCGCACGATCGCGGAAGACATCCTCGACACGCTCGACCGGATCGCGCCGCATGCGGCCGCGCTCGGTTCGCGCGCGGCGCTCGACGAGATCGGTGCGCTCGCAAAGGCGCGCGTGAACGATGCATCGTGGTTGAGAACCGTTTTCAAACAGGAAAAATCGCTGAACGAGACGGTCCGGCAGCAGTGCTTACGTTGGCGCGAGTGAAAATATGTTTTGCAGATTGCAGAATCGACCGCGCCGCGATTCGCTGAACGGTTATCGGCGCCCTGTCGCGCCGAAATCGTCGACGGGCACCGTCGCAATCTGTGGATAACCCGATATTCCGCTGCAAAGTCAATGCTCTGTGGGTGGGATAACCCGGTGGATCATGACCGCGCGGCCGATGGCCGATCCGAACAGGAAAATGCCGGCGCGCCCCGTTTCGCGGGCGCGCGACATCGCGCGCACAACGAAAAAATCCGGTTATCCAGCGATTTTCCACAGCATGCAGGGGATAACTTAGCTGTGCGATTTTCCGCTCTCGCTTAGAATGTCGGCTTTGCGGACACCGGAACGATGCGTGTCTCTCCGGTCGCCGCGAACGCGACCGCCGCGTGTGCCTCGCGACGGCCGTGCTGACGCACTCGAGAGAGGGCGTCTGTTTTGAGATGGATTCGATCTCCACACTACGGCCGCTCGGCCATCCGGGCGGCGGCAAAGCGAAAAGACTATGAGCGAAGGCGTTTACGGGAACCAGGCTGCGGGACGTGTGACCCACAGCCTGCTGCGGTTGAGCACGGCCATGCGGAGCGAGGCATGGGATTGGGCGGAAGGCGCTGGCCTGACGCCGACGCAAGGCGAGATTCTCGTGCTGCTGCTGCAGCGCAAGGGCCCGATGCGGCTCGGCGAGATCGCGCGCGAGACGCAGCTGACCGCGGCCACCACGAGCGATGCGGTCAGCACGCTCGAGACGAAGGGGCTCGTCGAGAAGCGTCGTGCGCTGGACGACGGCCGGGCATTGGCCGTACGCCTGTCGGCGCGTGGCCGCACGGCCGCGAAGAAGGCGCTGCAATGGCCTGAATTCCTGACGAAAGCAGTCGGCAAGCTCGGCGCGGACGAGCAGGGCACGTTGTACCGCGCGCTGCTGAAGACGCTGCGCGAGCTGCAGGTGGCCGGTGCGACGCCGCCGCAGCGCATGTGCCTCACGTGCACGTACTTTCAGCCGGGCAAACCGTCGAAGAAGACGGTGCATCACTGCGCGACGCTCGACCTCGACATGTCCGACAGCGATCTGCGTCTCGACTGCTCGGTGCAGGAAGAAGCCGACGCGGCGACGCAGAAGAAGACCTGGAAGATTTTCGCAGGCTGACGTCCGTCGATCGACCGGGAGGCCGATGATGAACGCTGAAGTCGTGGCGATCCGCCACGTGCATTTCGAGGATCTCGGGAGCTTCGAGCAGGTGCTCGGCGAACGCGGTCGACGGGTGCGCTATGTCGATGTCGGATCGTCGCGGGTCGAGGTGCTCGACGTGCTCGAGCCGTCGCTGCTCGTCGTGCTCGGCGGGCCGCTCAGCGTGTACGACGACGCGCAGTATCCGACGATCGCGCCGCTGCTGGCGCTCGTGCGCCAGCGCATCGACGCGGGGCTGCCGATCCTCGGCATCTGCCTCGGCGCGCAGTTCATCGCGCGGGCGCTCGGGGCGCGCGTCTATCCGGCCGCGCAGCACGAGCTCGGCTGGGCGCCGCTGACGCTCACCGATGCCGGCCGCGCGTCGCCGCTGCGCCATCTCGACGGCGCGACGACATCGATGCTGCACTGGCATGGCGATACGTTCGACCTGCCGGGCGGTGCGATCCATCTCGCGTCGACGCCGGCCTGCCGCCACCAGGCATTCGCATGGGGGCAGCACGTGCTGGCGCTGCAATGTCATCCCGAGATCCGTACCGATCGCTTCGAACCGTGGCTGATCGCGAACGCCGGCGAAATCGCCGCGACGCCCGGCATCGACGCGCGTCAGTTGCGCGCCGATACCGCGCAGCACGGCCCCGCGCTCGAGACGGCCGCACGGCATATGTTCGCGGAGTGGCTCGGTAGCGTCGGGCTCTGACGTCGCGGGCGGTCCCGTCCGCCGGAAAGGATTGGCCCGGCCTGCATCCGTTGAGGGCCGGCGCATCGCCTTCCATCGCCTATTCCGTTTGTTCCACGCCCCGCCGGCGTCCGGCCGGCCATACCTGACCATCCGCTTACTGCGGAGCGCGCTGTCTGCACGCTTCAGGCGTGCGTGCTACGCTCGTCCGCTCTTTCCCTTTCCTGGCGAGCGGCTTCCATGACTGCGCTGTTTTCCCCGTTCACGCTGCGCGGCGTGACCCTTCCGAACCGGATCGTGATCTCCCCGATGTGCCAGTACTCGGCCGAACGCGGCGAAGCGACCGACTGGCACATGATTCACCTCGGCCATCTCGCGCTGTCGGGCGCCGGGTTGCTGTGCATCGAAGCGACCGCGGTGGAACCCGACGGACGCATCACCCATGGCGACCTCGGCCTGTGGGACGACGTGACCGAAGCCGCGCTGAAGCCGGTGCTGGCCGCGATCCGCAAGCATTCGCCGATCCGCATCGCGATGCAGTTGTCGCATGCGGGGCGCAAGGCGTCGAGTGCGGCGCCGTGGGAGGGGGGGCAGCTCGTGCCGGTCGCCGACGGCGGCTGGCTGCCGCATGGCCCGTCGGCCGTTCCGCACAAGGACGGCGAGACGCCGCCGCTCGCGCTCGATGCGGCGGGCCTGAACCGCATCCGCGAAGCGTTCGCGGCGTCGGCCCGGCGGGCCGCGCGGCTCGGCATCGATGCAATCGAAGTGCACGCGGCGCACGGCTACCTGCTGCATCAGTTCCTGTCGCCGCTCGCGAACCGGCGCACCGACGAATACGGCGGCTCGCGCGAAAACCGGATGCGGTTTCCGCTCGAGATCTTCGAGATCGTGCGCGCCGCGTTTCCGGACGATCGGCCGGTCGGCGTGCGCGTGTCCGCGACCGACTGGGTCGAAGGCGGCTGGGAACTCGACGATACGATCGCGTTCGCGCACGAACTGCAGCGCCGCGGCTGCGACTGGATCGACGTGTCGTCCGGCGGCGTGTCGCCGCTGCAGAAGATTCCGCTGTCGCCCGGCTATCAGGTGCCGTTCGCGCAGGCCGTGAAGCGGGCGGTCGGCATGCCGACGATCGCGGTCGGCCTGATCAACGAACCCGAGCATGCGAACCGGCTGATCGAGGCTGGCGATGCCGATTTCGTCGCGATGGCGCGCGCGATGCTGTACGACCCGCGCTGGCCGTGGCATGCGGCGGCCGAGCTCGGCGCGCAGGTGACGGCGCCGCCGCAGTACTGGCGCTCGCAGCCGCGCGAGCACAAGGCGCTGTTCGGCGACGTCGCGTTCGGCCAGCGCTGAGCGCATCGCGCAATATTGCGCGCGATGTTGAACGAAGCAATATCGAACGTGTAGGATGCGGGTGATTCGCCGCATGCCCCGACGCGGCACCGACCGGTGCCGCGTTTTCGTTTGGCGCGGCGCCCGGCCGCGATCGCGGTCGCTTCCGTTCAAGTCGTCTTCACAAGGATTGGTTCGATGAGTTCACGCAGGATCGCGGTGCGCCGCTCGGGAGTACACGGCAAGGGCGTGTTCGCCGTGGCGCCGATCAAGGCCGGCGAACGCGTAGTGGAATACAAGGGCGAGCGAATCTCGTGGAAGGAAGCGCTGCGCCGTCATCCGCACGACCCGAGCGAGCCGAATCATACGTTCTACTTCGCACTCGACGAAGGCGGCGTGATCGACGGCAAGGTCGACGGCAACAGCGCGCGCTGGATCAATCATTCGTGCGCGCCGAACTGCGAAGCCGAGGAAGTCAAAGGCCGCGTGTATATCCACGCGCTGCGCGATATCGGCCCGGAAGAGGAGCTGTTCTACGACTACGGCCTCGTGATCGACGCGAAGCTGACGAAGAAGCTCAAGCGCGAATACGCGTGCCACTGCGGTGCGGAATCGTGCCGCGGCACGTTGCTCGCGACGTCCGACGAAGGCGGGAAGAAGAAAAAGAAGAAGGACAAGAAGGACGGCAAGCCTGCGTCCGGTTCGAAGGACAAGAAGAACAGGAAGTGATGCAGACGGCAGCGCATCGCGCGCTGCCGCGGTCGTTTCAGCCCGCGGCTGCCGCGTCGTGGCGGCCCGGCGTTCGCTTTCCTTTTCCGGCGGGCCGCCCGGTCGACGGGCCAGCGGTTGCCCGCCGCGACTCGCTGGTGATCGCTCAGTGCGTCGGCGCCGCGGCCGGCGTTTCGCTGGCCGGTTTTTCCGTCCGCGTCGCGAGCGGCACCCGCACCACGAAGCGCGAGCCGCCTTCCGATGCATCCTCGTACGACACGGTGCCGCCGTGCATCGCGATGATGTCGTGCACGATCGCGAGCCCGAGCCCGGCGCCGGTTTCGACACCGTTGCCGCTTTGCGCGTCGCCGCGGAAGAAGCGCTTGAACAGGTCGGCCTGCTGGTTCGCGGGCACGCCGGGGCCGTTGTCCTCGACGACGATCTCGGCGGCCGGCTGGCTGTCCTCGAGCGCGGCGCGCGCGACGTTCACCGTGATCCGCGCGCCGTCCGGCCGCGCGAGCGGCACGTACTTCAGTGCATTGTCGAGCAGGTTCGCGATCACCTCGCGCAGCAGCACCGGGTTGCCGCGCACGATCAGCTTCTCGTCGTCGCCCGGCTCGTCGCTGCGCTGGAAGCCGAGGTCGACGTGCGACGCGAGCGCGCGCGGCACCCATTCGGCGCCGGTCTCGAACGCCATCGCCGCGAGATCGACGTCGACGAAGCGCGCGGCCTGTTCGCCCGGCTCGGCCCGCGCGAGCGACAGCAACTGATTGGACAGCCGTACCGCGCGGTCGGCGGCCGCGCGCAGCTCGCGCACCGCGGCGAAGGTCTGGTGCGGGTCGCGCGCGACGGCCGCCTGCTCGGCATGCAGCTTCACCGCGGTGAGCGGCGTGCGCAACTGGTGGGCAGCATCGGCGATGAACTTGCGCTGCGCGTCGAGCGCGGTCTTCAGGCGGCCGAGCAGCGCGTTCATCGCGCTGGTCAGCGGCCGGATCTCCAGCGGCACGTCGGTTTCGTCGACCGGTTCCAGCGACGTATGGGTTTGCCGGTTCAGCGAATCGGCGAGATGCGTGAGCGGGCCCAACTGCTGGTTCACGACGCGCCATACGATGCCCCAGCCCGCGAGCAGCAGCAACAGCAGCGGCATCATGATCGCGACGAGGAATTCGGCCGCGATCCGGTAGCGGTGCCGCACCGGCTGCGCGACTTCGACGACCATCGGCCGGCCGCCCTCGACGTTGTCGACGCGCACCTGCGCGACCCGGACCGCGCGATTGTCGTATTCGGCCTCGAACACGTACGCGTGATGCATGCGGCGCACGTTGATGCCCTGCAGCGGCAGCTTCGGATCGCCGGCGAGTTCCTCCTCGCCGTCGCTGATCCGGTAGATCAGCGCTTCGGCTGGATCGGAGAACATCGCCTGCGCGAGCGGCGGCACCGTGAACGGCGCGTCGGGGCCGGCGATCTGGATCTGCTTGGAGATCGCGGTCGCGAGATCGGCGAGCGAGCGGTCGATCACGTGCTGCGTGTATTGCCACGCGAGCCAGTAGGCGATCAGGCCGCTCATCAGCGCGAGCATCGACAGCGGGGCGGCGAGGCGCCGGAGCAGCGAGCGGCGCAGGCTGGTGGTCACAGCCGGATCAGAAGACATTTCGACGGGCAAAAGGATAAGCGCCGCTCACGGGGAGCGGCGCGGTCGTGCGCCGGGAACGGCGACGCAGAGCAGCACGCGTGCGCCGGCGGCACGCGGCCGGCCGGCGCGCGGCGTCGCTCAGACACTCGCCGTCTGGCGGATTTCCTGCAGCAGGTAGCCGAAGCCGCGCACCGTGACGATTTCGACCCGGCACTGCTCGAGTTTCTTGCGGACGCGGTGCACGTAGACTTCGATCGCGGTGTCGCCGAGATCGCCGCCGAAGTGCGTGAGGTGATCCTGCAACTGCGCCTTGCTGACGACGCGGCCGTGCCGCAGCAGCAGCATTTCCAGTACCGCGAATTCGCGCGGCGACAGTTCGAGCGGCTTGTCGTCGTTGAAGATGCGGCGGTCGACGCCCGACAGGCGGACGCCGCCGAGCGACACTTCGGGACGCGGCATGTCGCTGTGCGGGCCGCTGCGGCGCATCACCGCGCGGATACGCGCTTCGAGCTCGGCCGGCTCGAACGGCTTGAGCATGTAATCGTCGGCGCCGGAGTTCAGGCCCTGGATCCGGTCGTTCAGCTCGTCGCGGGCGGTCAGCACGATCACCGGCGTGTGGCGGTTGGTCTGGCGAAAGCGCGTGAGCAGCGTCATGCCGTCGATGCCCGGCAGGCCGAGGTCGAGGATCACGAGTTCGTGGCGGTTCTGTGCCAGCGCCTGTTCGGCAAAGATGCCGTCATGCACCATGTCGACGGTGAAGCCAGCCTGCTCGAGGCTGCTCTGGATACCGCGTGCGATGGGGCGGTCGTCTTCGATCAGAAGGAGTCGCATGAAGTTCGCTCAAGTACAATGGGTTGGCGGTTCAGGCACGCGGACAGCACGAAGCCGTTTCCACAGGAACGCCGCATCGCCTGACATCAAGCATGGCGGCCAGCGAACGATTAAATCCAATCATGTCCGATATTTCGATCCACGACCTCGAAGCCGCGATCAATTTCTGGCGCGCCCGCTCGCCGTCGAGCGGCGACGAACTCAAACTCTGCGAAGAGGCCAGCGCGCTCTCCAAGCCGTATGCGCTGCTGATTGTACAGCGCGAAAGCGCGCTGCAACTGGAAGGTTTGGACCCCAAGGCGCGGAAAGCGTACGAGACTTACGTGCGCCTTAAGGATGGCTTGGAAAGCTGAAGGCTTTCGCTGAGTACATCCTAGAAAACGTTCAGCGAAATGAAAAGTTGACGCGCCGCGCACGGAAAGCGCGCGGCGGCGGAGACGGGATTCAGGCGCCCGGTTGCGCGTGCGCGGCGGCGCCGTCGATGAACCGCGCGAGTTCGATGTCGCGTTCGGTCAGGCCGTCGGCGTCGTGGGTCGACAGCGTGACGTCGACGCGGTTGTACACGTTGAACCATTCCGGATGGTGGTTCATTTCCTGCGCCTTGATCGCGACGCGCGTCATGAAGCCGAATGCCTCGTTGAAATCGGCGAAGCGCAGGCGGCGCTGGATCGCGTCGCGGCCCGGCACGGCCGTCCACTGCGGCAGGCCTTCGAGCCGGGTCTTGCGTTCTTCGGATGTGAGCTTGTGGATCATCTTGCACCTCTCGTTCGGTAACGGCGCCCGCGCGCGGCTGCGCCGCGCGGCGAAGCCGGCATCGTTCATTGTTCCATAGTTGCGGAAAGGACGACGGGCGGCCGGCAACCGGCAGCCGACGGCCGGCGCGTCACGCGTCGGCGTCGGCGTCGTCGGGCCAGCCTTCGCCCGTGCCGCGATGCAGTACGCGATCGGTGTCGAGCACCGCGCCGGCCGCGAATTCGGGCAGCCCCGCGAGCCGGTCGGCCAGCGCGCGGCCATCGACGTCGGCGAGCGCGAACAGCTGCGCGAAATCGTCGATTACGAAGTAGGTCTTCTGGAACGTGTCGATCCGGTACTTCGTGCGCATCACGCGCTCGAGGTCGAACCCGAGCCGGTTCGGCGCCGCGCTTTCGAGGCTGTACAGGCTTTCGCCCTTGCTCGACACGATCCCGGCGCCGTAGATCGACAGCCCGTTCGTGCCGCGCGGATCGCGGATCAGCCCGAATTCCACCGTATACCAATAGAGGCGCGCGAGCCGCGCCAGCGCCGCTTCGTCGTCGGCGACCGCGAGCGCGGTGCGGCCGTACGCCTGCATGTAGTCGGCGAACACCGGGTCGATCAGCAGCGGCACGTGGCCGAACAGGTCGTGGAAGCAGTCGGGTTCCTGCAGGTAGTCGAGCTGGTCGGGACGGCGCATCCACCAGGTGACCGGGAAACGCCGGTTCGCGAGATGCGCGAAGAACACGCGGTCGGGCACGAGGCCGGGCACCGCGACGATTTCCCAGCCGGTCGCGGGCTTCAGCTGACGGTTCACGTCGGCGAACGACGGCACGCGATCGGCCGGCAGCGCGATCTTGCCGAGCCCGGCGACGAACGGGTCGCACGCGCGGCCGCGCAGCAGCGCCGACTGGCGCGCATAGAGCTGCTTCCACACCGCGTGGTCTACCTGGCCGTAGCGCTGCAGCGGCTGGTCGATGGTGAAATCGGCGCGGGTTTCGAGACCCGCATCGAACTGCTCCTGCAGTTTCGCGGTGACGACGGTGGACATGATCAGGCTCTGCACGCTGGGTTGGGACCATGCAAGTGTAGAGCGGGCGACGCGCGGATTGGGCGCATAGTTGGCGTCAATTCGCTTAGTGATGCGATAATTGCGCATCAAATAACGAATCAATGCGGAGAATGCTCATGCTGGAACTCGATCACTTCGATCTCGCGTTGCTGGACGTGCTGCAGCGCTTCGGTCGCGCGACGCATCAGCAGCTGGGCGAGCAGGTGCCGCTGTCGCCGTCGCAGATCGGCCGGCGGCTGCAGCGGCTGGAGGCGGCCGGCGTGATCGAAGGCTACCGCGTGATGCTGCGACCCGAAAAGCTCGGGCTCGGCGTGACCGCGTTCACGAGCCTGAAGCTCAAGCATCACGGCGATTCGATCATCGAGCAGTTCCAGCAGCAGATCGACGTGCTGCCCGAAGTGCTCGAATGTCATGCGGTGGTGGGCGATGCCGACTACCTGCTGCGGATCGTCGCGCCGGATCTCAACGCGCTGTCGCAGTTCGTGATGAAGAAGCTGATGCGGGTGCCGGGCGTTGACAGCGTGCGCTCGAACATCGTGCTGACGACCTTCAAGCGCAACGGTGCATTGCCGCTCGCGCATCTCGCGCCGGGCGCCGCGTGACGGGGACGCGGCATCGGCATCGGCGCTGAAGGCGGCACGCGCCGTACCGCCTTCGATGGGGCCGGATCAGGCCGTTTCGGGCTGGGTGTCGGCGTTCAGCAGATCGACGTACGCGACCGCGACGAGATCGTCCTGCGCGACGCCGAGTTTCGCGAACACCTCGTGCGCTTCGGCTTCGCCGCCCGCTTCGTCGTCGTCGGGACCCAGCACGACTTCGAGCTCGATGAAATCGCCGAGGCCGTCGACGCGGTCGAGGTGGATGCGCGTGCGGCCGGCGAGGTACACGTGCCGCTCCTTCGTCACGATCCCGCGCGTGGTCAGCGCGGTCGCGAGCAGCGAATGCATCGCGTCGGGATTCGTCACCGGGCTGCGCGTGTAGTACGACGCCTTCGGGCCGTCGCGATCGTCGCGCTGGTAGAAGATCAGCTCGGCCGGCGTGCCATCCTCGAAGCGGCGCAGCTTGAGCCGGCCGCGCGGCACGTCATAGAAGAAATCCTGCTGGCGGTAGAAGAGCGGCGCTTCGGTCGCGAGCTGGGCCGCCCGTTCGCGCAGCCGGTCGAATTCGCGGGCGCGGGCTTTGATCTCGATGTTGCGGGCCATGCGGGTCTCCTTCAATCGGGGTCTCGCGGTGTGCGAACGCACAATCTAGCAAAAAGCCTGCGATGGTGGCGTGACGCGCGGACCGGCCGCGGCGACACGACGCGGGGCACGCGATTCGATCCGCGGCATGCGTCAGGCGCCGAAACTCGATGCGTAACGGGCCGCGTCGATATCAGCCGCGCTCATATCGCCCACTGCGCGTCGATCAACCGCAGCGCGGCCGCGATCGCCGGCTCGTCGCGCCGCTCGGCGAGCGTCACGAACGTCAGCTCGGTCGGCACCGTCATGCGTTCGACGATCGTCAGCGCATGCGCGTGCGCTTCGGCCAGCGCGATCGAATCGCGCGCGAGCGTCAACCCGATCCCCGATTTGACGAGATCGAGCATCGATTGCTCCTGGTCGACCTCGGCGACCTTCACCGGCTGCGCGCCGGCCGCCGCGAACAATCGCGACAGCAGCCGGTGATGCGCGGACGCGGGCGGCGTCCAGATCCACGGCAGCGCGGCCAGCGCACGCCAGTCGTGCGCGCGCTGCACGCGCTCCTTCCAGCCGGCCGGCGCGAGCACGCGGTATTCGAAGCGCGTGAGCGTGACGGTGTGGAACAGCGCGCCGTCGCGCGGCGAATCGTCGTCGGGCCGGCCGATGGTGTAGCCGACGTCGAGCGCCTGCGCGCGCACCTGTTCGAGCACCCAGCCCGACATCCCGTGCCGCAGCGCCGTTTCGATCTGCGGATGGGTCTCGACCAGCGCGCGCAGGAAGCCACCGAGCCGCAGGAACCCCGGATCGAGGATCGTGCCGATTCGCAGCCGGCCGCGCACCTCGTGCCGCAGCGCGGCAGCGGCGCGCTGCACGTCGGCGGCGGCGGCGAGCGCGCGCTCCGCGTGCGGCAGCAGCGTCTGCCCGTCGCGCGTGAGCGCGAGCCCGCGCGACGTGCGCGTGAACAGCACGACCCCGAGCGTTTCCTGCAGATGCTTGATCTGCAGGCTGACGGCGGGCTGCGTCAAATGTAGCTGCACGGCGGCGCGCGTCAGGTTGCCTTCGCGGGCGACCGTCGCGAACGCGCGAAGCAGGGTGAGATCCATCGTTGTGATATGAGCGTGGCTTATAACGCAGTTCAGCATAACTCATTGGATCGGCGGCCGGGCGCGGGAGTACGCTTCATCGGATCGTGGCGCGGGGCCGCAGGCGCGGCGCGACGCACTATGCTGAACATGCGCGCGGCATCGCGCCGCGCGGTACACAACAAGCAGGAAGGAGACACGCCGTGAGTACTCAACGCACGCTCGAGGGCGAATTCGACTACGTGATCGTCGGCGCGGGCACCGCGGGTTGCGTGCTCGCGAACCGCCTGACCGAGGATCCCGACATCAGCGTGCTGCTGCTCGAGGCGGGCGGCAAGGACGACTATCACTGGATCCATATCCCGGTCGGCTATCTGTACTGCATCGGCAACCCGCGCACCGACTGGCTGTACAAGACGCAGCCCGAAGCGGCGCTGAACGGCCGCGCGCTGTCGTATCCGCGCGGCCGCGTGCTCGGCGGCTGCTCGTCGATCAACGGGATGATCTACATGCGCGGCCAGCGCGAGGATTACGACAACTGGGCGCAGGAAACCGGCGACGCCGGCTGGTCGTGGGACAGCGTGCTGCCGATCTTCAAGCGCAGCGAGGATCACCATGCGGGCACGAGCGATGCGCACGGCGCGGGTGGCTACTGGCGCGTCGAGAAACAGCGGCTGCGCTGGGAGATCCTCGAATCGTTCGCGCAGGCCGCGCAGCAGACGGGCATTCCCGCCACCGACGATTTCAACCGCGGCGACAATGCCGGGGTCGGCTATTTCGAAGTGAACCAGAAGCGCGGCGTGCGCTGGAATACGTCGAAGGCGTTCCTGCGGCCCGCGATGGCGCGCCCGAACCTGACCGTGATCACCGGCGCGCATGCGCAGCGCGTGATCTTCGACGGTCGGCGCGCGGTCGGCGTCGAATATCACGGCGGCGGCACCGACTACGTCGCGCGGGCGCGCGCGGAAGTGCTGCTGACGTCGGGTGCGGTGAATTCGCCGCAACTGCTCGAACTGTCGGGTGTCGGCGATGGCCGGCGGCTGCAGGCGCTCGGCATTGACGTCGTGCAGGATCTGCCGGGCGTCGGCGAAAACCTGCAGGATCATCTGCAATTGCGGATGGCGTTTCGCGTCGACGGCGTGCGCACGCTCAACACGCTGTCCGCGCACTGGTGGGGCAAGCTGATGATCGGCGCCGAATACGCGCTGCTGCAGCGCGGGCCGATGTCGATGGCGCCGTCGCAGCTCGGCGCGTTCGCGAAATCGGATCCGGACGATCCCGCGCTCACGCGCCCCGATCTCCAATACCACGTGCAGCCGCTGTCGCTCGAACGCTTCGGCGAGCCGCTGCACGGCTTCAACGCGTTTACGGCGTCGGTCTGCCATTTGCGGCCGACCTCGCGCGGCAGCGTGCACGTCACGAGTGCCGATCCGGGCAGCGCACCGACGATCGCGCCGAACTATCTGTCGACCGATCACGATCGTCACGTCGCCGCGAACGCGCTGCGCCTCACGCGCCGGATCGCGTCCGCGCCGGCGCTCGCGCGCTATCGCCCCGAGGAAATCCTGCCGGGCCCGCGGTACCAGACCGAGGCCGAACTGATCGACGCGGCCGGCGTCGTCGGCACGACGATCTTCCATCCGGTCGGCACGTGCCGGATGGGGCGTGCGGACGACGCGCGCGCGGTGGTCGATAGCCGGCTGCGCGTGCGCGGCATCGCGGGGTTGCGGATCGTCGACGCGTCGGTGATGCCGTTCATCACGTCGGGCAACACCAATTCGCCGACGCTGATGATCGCCGAGCGCGCGAGCGACATGATTCGTGCCGACCGCCGTGCGGCGCGCGAAACGACGTCGGTGCGCACCGAGGCCGCGGTGACGGCGGCATGAAGGCTCGCTGACCCGCGCGCCAGCGGGCCGTCATGCGAACGCCCGCTGATTCGCTATGCGAAACAAGCTGCCGGCGCGTCCGCTCTAACGGCAAGATCCGTGCAAGCCGCGCCGTCGCGCGGTTTTTTATCGGGCGCGCGTGTGCCAGATCCTGCGGCAGGTCAACGCGTGATGATGCACGTGTCAAAAAAGCGTGGTGAATAACCGTGCGCCGTCGCATCCGATATGGCGGCCACCCCTATAAGTGCAAATCCCGATGATTGCACTGCACCAACGGCGCGACAATGTTCTGTAATGTGCATACGCGTCGGCGCGGGAGACCAACCCTCGAGGCGTACCACGGCGCCCGGGGGCAGCCCGCTGATCCGCTGACCTGTTCGCGGCCGCTTGCGCCAGGCTTCCCGGTGCTTCGCCTGACTTCGTACGGAAGGGAACATGATTCTCGGCGACACGATTCTGGAAACACGCGGACTGACGAAGGAATTCAGGGGCTTCACCGCCGTGAACGGCGTCAACCTGCGTGTGCGCCGCGGCGCGATCCACGCATTGATCGGGCCGAACGGCGCGGGCAAGACCACCTGTTTCAACCTCCTCACCAAATTTCTGACGCCGACGGCCGGCCAGATCGTCTTCAACGGCATCGACATCACCGACGAGCGGCCCGCGCAGGTCGCGCGGCGCGGCATCATCCGCTCGTTCCAGATATCGGCCGTGTTCCCGCACCTGACCGCGCTGCAGAACGTGCGCATCGGCCTGCAACGCGCGCTCGGCACCGAATTCCATTTCTGGCGCAGCGAACGCACGCTGAAGCGGCTCGACGATCGCGCGATGGACCTGCTCACGCAGGTCGGCCTCACCGATTTCGCGCACGTGCCGACCGTCGAGCTGGCCTACGGCCGCAAGCGCGCGCTCGAGATCGCGACGACGCTCGCGATGGAGCCCGAACTGATGCTGCTCGACGAGCCCACGCAGGGGATGGGCCACGAGGACGTCGACCGCGTGACCGCGCTGATCAAGAAGGTCGCGAGCGGCCGCACGATCCTGATGGTCGAGCACAACATGAACGTGATCGCGGGGATCTCCGACACGATCACCGTCCTGCAACGCGGCGAGGTGCTGGCCGAAGGCTCGTACGCGGAAGTGTCGAAGAATCCGCTCGTCATCGAAGCCTACATGGGCAGCGCCGACGCGGCGCTCGCGGGGGCGCACGCATGAAGCACAGCGAACGGGAGGAACGCGAATTGAGCGGCGTCGAGAGCGGTACGCCTGCGCTGGAAATCACGGGCCTGGAGGCCTGGTACGGGGAATCCCACATATTGCACGGCGTCGACCTGACCGTGCATCGTGGCGAGGTCGTCACGCTGCTCGGCCGCAACGGCGCGGGCCGCACGACGACGCTGCGCGCGATCATGGGCCTCACGGGCCGCCGCAGCGGGTCGATCAAGGTCGCCGGCCACGAGACGATCGGCCTCGCGACGCATCGCATCGCGCATTACGGCATCGGCTATTGCCCGGAGGAGCGCGGGATCTTCTCGAGCCTGTCGTGCGAGGAGAACCTGATGCTGCCGCCGCTGATCGGGCCGCGCGAGCATTCGATGTCGCTCGACGAGATCTACGCGATGTTCCCGAACCTCGCGTCGCGCCGGCAGAGCCAGGGCACGCGGCTGTCCGGCGGCGAGCAGCAGATGCTCGCGGTCGCGCGAATTTTGCGCACCGGCGCGAACCTGCTGCTGCTCGACGAGATCTCCGAAGGCCTCGCGCCGGTGATCGTCCAGGCGCTCGCGCGAATGATCGTCGCGCTGAAGGCGCGCGGCTACACGATCGTGATGGTTGAACAGAATTTCCGCTTCGCCGCGCCGCTCGCCGACCGCTTCTACGTGATGGAGCACGGCAGCATCGTCGAGCATTTCCGCGCGTCCGAACTGGAAGGCAAGATGCCGACCCTGCACGACCTGCTCGGAGTATGACGCCGCCTCGTTTCCGTTGCCGCTAGCCGTGGCGGCCCTCGAATAACCACAACGCATCAGAACAACAGGAGACGTCAATGAAAATGAAGACCCTCGCACAGGCCTGTCTCGCGCTCGCGACCGCCGCACTCACCGCTGGCGCCGCGCATGCCGCGGATAGCGTGAAGATCGGTTTCGTCACCGACATGTCGGGGCTGTATGCGGACATCGACGGCCAGGGCGGTCTCGAGGCGATCCGCATGGCGGTCGCCGACTTCGGCGGCAAGGTGCTCGGCAAGCCGATCGAGGTCGTGTACGCGGATCACCAGAACAAGGCGGACATCGCCGCGTCGAAGGCGCGCGAATGGATCGACCGCGGCGGGCTCGACCTGCTCGTCGGCGGCACGAATTCGGGGACGGCGCTGGCGATGGCCAAGCTGGCCGCGGAGAAGAAGAAGGTCTACATCAACATCGGCGCGGGCGCGGACACGCTGACGAACGAGGAGTGCACGCCGTACACGGTGCACTATGCGTACGACACGATGGCGCTCGCGAAAGGCACCGGCTCGGCGGTGGTGAAGCAGGGCGGCAAGACGTGGTTCTTCCTGACCGCCGACTACGCGTTCGGCAAGGCGCTCGAGAAGAACACGTCGGACGTCGTGAAGGCGAGCGGCGGACAGGTGCTGGGGGCGGTGCGGCATCCGCTGTCCGCGTCGGATTTCTCGTCGTTCCTGCTGCAGGCGCAATCGTCGAAGGCGCAGATCCTCGGTCTCGCGAACGCGGGCGGCGACACGATCAACTCGATCAAGGCCGCGAAGGAATTCGGCATCACGAAGACGATGAAGCTCGCCGGGCTGCTGATGTTCATCAACGACGTGCACAGCCTCGGCCTCGAGACGACGCAGGGCCTCGTGCTGACCGACAGCTGGTACTGGAACCGCGACGCGGCGTCGCGCCAGTGGGCGCAGCGCTACTTCGGCAAGATGAAGAAGATGCCGTCGAGCCTGCAGGCGGCCGACTACTCGTCGGTGACGACCTACCTGAAGGCCGTGCAGGCCGCCGGGACGACCGATTCCGACAAGGTGATGGCCGAGCTGAAGAAGATCAAGATCAGCGACTTCTACGCGAAGGGCTACATCCGTCAGGACGGCAGCATGATCCACGACATGTACCTGATGGAAGTGAAGAAGCCGTCGGAATCGAAGGAGCCGTGGGACTACTACAAGGTGCTCGCGACGATTCCGGGCGAACAGGCGTTCGGCACCAAGCAGGAAACGCGCTGCGCGCTGTGGAAGTAAGCATCGGATAGCGGCGCGCACGGGCGCGCCGCACGGTGGCGGTGGCAGCGACGTGCCCGCTGCGCCGCCCGCGTGCGCGCGGCTGCAAAGTTGCGTACGCAACGAAACTCATTCTGACGGCTAAGTCGATGGAAATCTTTGGCATTCCGTTGCCGGCGATGCTGAGCCAGTTGCTGCTCGGGCTCGTCAACGGCTCGTTCTATGCGATCCTGAGCCTCGGGCTCGCAGTGATCTTCGGGCTGCTCAACGTGATCAACTTCGCGCACGGCGCGCTGTTCATGCTGGGCGCGATGCTCGCGTGGATGGGGCTGTCGTATTTCGCGCTGCCGTACTGGGCGATGCTCGTGCTGGCGCCATTGATCGTCGGCGCGTTCGGGATCGCGATCGAACGCTCGATGCTGCGCTGGCTGTACAAGCTCGATCACCTGTACGGGCTGCTGCTCACGTTCGGCCTCACGCTCGTCGTCGAAGGCGTGTTCCGCTCGATCTACGGCGCATCCGGCCAACCGTACGACGTGCCGTCGCAGCTGTCCGGCGCGACCAACCTCGGCTTCATGTTCCTGCCGAACTATCGCGCGTGGGTCGTCGTCGCGTCGCTCGCGGTGTGCCTGGCGACGTGGTTCGTGATCGAGAAGACGCGCCTCGGCGCGTACCTGCGCGCGGGCACCGAGAACCCGAAGCTCGTCGAGGCGTTCGGCGTGAACGTGCCGATGATGATCACGCTCACCTACGGCTTCGGCGTCGCGCTCGCCGCGTTCGCGGGCGTGCTGGCCGCGCCGGTGATCCAGGTGTCGCCGCTGATGGGCCAGCCGATGATCATCACCGTGTTCGCGGTGGTCGTGATCGGCGGGATGGGCTCGATCCTCGGCTCGATCGTCACGGGCCTGCTGCTCGGCGTGATCGAGGGCTTCACGCGCGTGTTCTATCCCGAAGCGTCGGCCACCGTCGTGTTCGTGATCATGGCGATCGTGCTGCTGTTCCGCCCGGCGGGCCTCTTCGGCAAGGAAAAATGATGCAGAGAAAAGTGCTCTACGGCGTGCTGCTCGCCGCACTGCTCGCCGCGCCGTTCATCGGCGCGTATCCGGTGTTCGTGATGAAGGTGCTCGCGTTCGCGCTGTTCGCGGCCGCGTTCAACCTGCTGATCGGCTATACGGGGCTGCTGTCGTTCGGCCATGCGATGTTCCTCGCGACGGCCGGCTATGCCACCGGCTATTCGATGCAGACGCTCGGTTTCACGCCGGAGCTCGGCGTGCTGACCGGCACCGTCGCCGCGACGCTGCTCGGGCTCGTCGTCGGGCTGTTCGCGATCCGCCGGCAAGGCATCTACTTCGCGATGATCACGCTCGCGTTCGCGCAGATGGTCTACTTCATCTATCTGCAGGCGCCGTTCACGCACGGCGAGGACGGCCTGCAGGGCGTGCCGCGCGGCCATCTGTTCGGGCTGCTCGACCTGTCGAACGACGTCACGCTGTACTACGTCGTGCTGGCGGCGGTCGTGGCCGCGTGCGCGTTCATCGTGCGGGTCGTCCATTCGCCGTTCGGCCAGGTGCTCGTCGCGATCAAGGAGAACGAAGCGCGCGCGATCTCGCTCGGCTACGACACCGATCGCTTCAAGCTGCTCGCGTTCATCCTGTCGGCCGCGCTCGCGGGGCTGGCCGGCTCGCTGAAGGTGCTCGTGCTCGGCTTCGAGACGCTGTCGGATGCGTACTGGACGATGTCGGGCCTCGTCGTGCTGATGACGCTCGTCGGCGGGATGGGCACGCTGTTCGGGCCGCTGCTCGGCGCCGCGCTGATCGTCGCGCTGGAAGACCGGCTCGGCGACATCGGCGAATGGCTCGCGTCGACGACGGGCGTCGCGTGGTTCCATTCGCTCGGCGAATCGACGACGATCGTCACTGGGCTGATCTTCATCGCATGCGTGCTGGCGTTCCGGCGCGGCATCGTCGGTGAGATGGTCGCGCGTATCAAGCCGCTCAGGGCGTCGTCGTGAGCATGCGGTGCGCGTCGCCCGCGTTGATGCGAAGCACCATCCGGCTCGGCCGGGAAGGGCGTCACCGCGGGCTCGGGCCGTCGCCGCGCGGCCGGCTGGTGCCCCATTTTCGTGCGGCAATGCACCATAGGGGTAAATGCTAAGTTGTCGTGGTGCTTAAGCCTCTTTAAGATTCACTTCAGTTCTGATGCACCGCGAAACGAATTTGCAGGTGGAGAACGAGGAGACAATCGAGGCACAAAGTGCCCGGACCCCAAAGCGCTGTTGGACGGAATCCAACAGCGCTTTTTCATTTGCGTGCACGAATTCCCTCGATGGTGCATCGGCCCGCATGCCAGCCGATGGCGCCGCTTTCCGCGTTTGCGTTCGCACCGCGTCTTTTCCGCGCTTTGCCGCGTTGCCCGTTTTTCCGTTTCCCGCGATCCGTTCGCCGACGATGCGCAATCCTGCACAGGCGCTTCGGGCTTACCCGGTTGGCGGGCGCGAAAGGCGTCCGTTACACTCGGCTTTCGCCGACCGTGCGGTCGGGAAAATCGGTCGGCAGTTCTCCTACAAGCACAATGCAGAACAGGGAGTACGGTTGGATGAGCAGCGCAGCACGGTGGTTCGGGGCAGGAGACGCGGCGGACGCCGTTCGTTCGTCATGGGGTGCCCGATGGGTCATCGGGGCATTTCCGAGCCGTTCCGCGGCCTGTATGCGCGTCCCGGCGCCGGCGCGGGTCGTTGCGCTCGCATCCGTCTCTGCATCCGTATGCGCAATCGCATGAGCGGCGGGCTTTCCGAGGTTTCATCGCTTGCCGTGCGTGCCGACCATCGATGCGCGCGCAACAAGCTTGCGCACGCTCCCGCATTTCTTCGCTTTCTTCATCCTGACGACACCGCTGCTGCGCATCGTGACGGTCGGACGGCCGTTTCAATCGGCGCGCGGCGCGTGGCGGCGTGTCGCGGGAAAACGAGCATGGGCGCGGACGGGTGGGATAATTAAGATATTAACTTGTTTGGGGACCGGGAGCCGCCCGAGCAACCGTGGTTTTTTCGAGCAGCGTTTGGAGACAACGTAAATGAAGATGAATCGATGGATGGAGGCCCTGCTTGCCGCGGGCCTCGTGTGTGCGGCGGCCACGGCGTCGGCGCAGGTGAAGATCGGCGTGACGCTGTCGGCCACCGGGCCCGCCGCGTCGCTCGGGATTCCGGAAAAGAACACGATCGCGCTGCTGCCGAAGGAGATCGCGGGCAAGAGCGTGCAGTACATCGTGCTGGACGACGCGTCCGACACGAGCCGTGCGGTGCAGAACGTGCGCAAGCTGATCGACGAGGACCACGTCGACGCGATCATCGGCTCGTCCGTCACGCCGAACTCGCTCGCGATGCTCGATCCGGTGTCGCAGGGCAAGACGCCGACGATCTCGCTCGCGGCGAGCGCGCAGATCATCGCGCCGATGGACGCGAAGCGCGCGTGGATGTTCAAGGTGCCGCAGAACGACCAGTTGATGGCCGACGCGATCGCCGGCTACATGGCGAAGCATGGCGTGAAGACGGTCGGCTTCATCGGCTTCGCCGACGCGTACGGCGACAGCTGGTACAAGACGTTCGACGCGGCGGCCGCGAAGAACGGGCTGAAGCTCGTGTCGAACGAACGCTATAACCGGACCGACGCGTCGGTGATGGGGCAGGTGCTGAAGCTGCTGGGCGCGAACCCGGATGCGGTGCTGATCGCCGGCTCCGGCACGCCGGCGGCGCTGCCGGCCAAGACGCTGAAGGAGCGCGGCTACAAGGGCAAGGTCTACCAGACGCACGGCGTCGCGAATAACGATTTCCTGCGCGTGTGCGGCAAGGATTGCGAAGGCGAGATCCTGCCGGCCGGCCCGGTGCTCGTGACCGACCAGCTGCCCGATTCGAATCCGGTGAAGAAGCCGGCGCTCGGCTACAAGGCCGCGTACGAGAAGGCTTACGGCGCGGGTTCGCTGTCGACTTTCGGCGGCCATGCGTGGGATGCGGGCCTGCTGCTGCAGCGCGCGATCCTGGACGCGCTGAAGAAGGGCCAGCCGGGCACCGAGGCGTTCCGCGAAGCGCTGCGCGCGTCGCTCGAAAGCGTGAAGGACCTGCCCGTCTCGCACGGCGTGATCAACATGACGGCGACGGATCACAACGGCTTCGACACACGTGCGCGCGTGATGGTGCAGATCGTCGACGGCAAGTGGAAGTTGCAGGCCGAGTAAGCGTCACGTGAAACCGGCGTGCGCGGCGCGAACGGCGCCGCGCACGCCGTCGGCAGGGCGGCGCGCGTCACGGCCGCATCCGTGCCGCCTGGAACGGCCGGGGCCCGCCGTGCGCCCCGGCCGTTTCCGCCTTTCGTTTCTCCGCAGCATTCTCTCGATACACGAAACGTATGGATCTCTCGATTGCGGCGATCCTCGCGCAAGACGGCATCACGACCGGCGCCATTTATGCATTGTTGTCGCTGGCGCTCGTGCTGGTGTTTTCCGTCACGCGGGTGATCTTCATTCCCCAGGGCGAATTCGTCGCCTACGGTGCGCTGACGCTGGCCGCGTTGCAGGCGCAGAAATTTCCCGCCACCTGCTGGCTGCTGTTCGTGATGGGCGTCGCATGCTTCCTGCTCGAAGCCGGCGGCCTGATCCGGCATCGCGAACGCCGCCATCAGCTCGGCCGCACGCTCGCGACGCTCGGCAGCCGCTACATCCTGCTGCCGCTCGCGGTGTTCGCAATCACGCGCAGCTTCGCCGCGCAGCCGATGCCGATGCTCGCGCAGATCGCGCTGACGCTCGCGATCGTCGTGCCGATGGGGCCGTTCGTCTACCGGCTCGTGTACCAGCCGATCGCCGAAGGCACGACGCTGCTGCTGCTGATCGTGTCGGTCGCCGTCCATTTCGCGATGGTCGGCCTCGGCCTCGTGATGTTCGGCGCGGAAGGCTCGCGTACCAACGGGTTCTCGGACGCGTCGCTCGCGATCGGCAGCATGACGGTGTCGGTGCAGAGCATCCTGGTCGTCGTCACGGCGCTCGTGCTGATCGGCGCGCTGTATGTGTACTTCGGGCGCACGATCGCCGGCAAGGCGCTGCGCGCGACGTCGGTGAACCGGCTCGGTGCGCGGCTCGTCGGCATCGGCACGACCGAAGCCGGGCGGCTCGCGTTCACGTTCGCGGCGGGGCTCGGCGTGTTGTCCGGGATCCTCGTCGGCCCGCTGACGACGATCTACTACGACTCGGGCTTCCTGATCGGGCTGAAGGGCTTCGTCGGCGCGATCATCGGCGGGCTCGTCAGCTATCCGCTCGCGGCCGCCGGCTCGCTGCTCGTCGGCGTGCTCGAATCGTATTCGTCGTTCTGGGCGAGCGCCTACAAGGAGGTGATCGTGTTCACGCTGATCATTCCGGTGCTGCTGTGGCGGAGCTTCGCGACGCCGCATGCGGAAGAGGAAGAGGAGTGACGCGATGAAGACGATGGTACGCAACAAGACCTTCTGGCTGTTTCTCGTGGTGCTGTTCGCGCTGCCGGTGCTGCCCGGCGCGCTGCAGGTGCCCGAATACTGGATCACGCTGCTGAACTACATCGGCCTGTATGCGATCGTCGCGATCGGGCTCGTGCTGCTGACGGGCGTCGGCGGGATGACGAGCTTCGGACAGGCCGCGTTCGTCGGCATCGGCGCGTATGCGACCGCGTTCCTGACGACGCGCTACGGCGTATCGCCGTGGCTCGCGCTGATCGTCGGCGTTGTGCTGACGGCGCTCGTCGCGCTCGTGCTCGGCGCGGTGACGATGCGGCTGTCCGGGCACTTCCTGCCGCTCGGCACGATCGCGTGGGGCCTCGCGCTGTTCTACCTGTTCGGCAACCTCGAACTGCTCGGCAAGTACGACGGGATCAACGGGATTCCGGCGCTGAACCTGTTCGGCATCGTGCTCGACAGCGGCCGCAGCCTGTACTTCCTGATCTGGGCCGTGGTGCTGGCCGCGATCGTGTCGGTGCAGAACCTGCTCAACAGCCGGCCCGGCCGCGCGATCCGCGCGCTGCGCGGCGGCGGCGTGATGGCCGAGGCGATGGGCGTGAACACCGCGTGGATGCGCGTCGTGATCTTCGTCTACGCGGCCGTGCTCGCGGCGGTATCGGGCTTCCTGTACGCACACCTGCAGCGCGCGGTGAACCCGACGCCGTTCGGTCTGAACCACGGGATCGAATTCCTGTTCATGGCTGTGGTGGGCGGCGTGTCGCACGTATGGGGCGCGGTGCTCGGCGCGGCGATCCTGACCGTGCTGCAGGACTATCTGCAGACGCTGCTGCCGAAACTGCTCGGCTCGGAAGGCAACTTCGAGATCATCGTGTTCGGCGTGCTGATGGTGCTGCTGCTGCAGTACGCGCGCCAGGGCGTATGGCCGTTCGTCGCGAGACTGTTCCCGCGCGGGCCCCGTGCGCACGTGCCCGAGCAGGCCGATCCGCTGCCGCAGCGCGCGAAGCCCGTGGCCGGCGAGCCGCTGCTCGTCGTCGACACCGCACGCAAGCAGTTCGGCGGGCTCGTGGCCGTGAACGACGTCAGCTTCGACGTGAAAGCGGGGCAGATCATCGGGTTGATCGGCCCGAACGGCGCGGGCAAGTCGACCACGTTCAACCTCGTGACCGGCGTGCTGAAGCCGACCGGCGGCGCGATCACGTTCCGCGGCGAGCGCATCGACGGGCTGACGTCGCGCCAGATCGTCCGCCGCGGCATCGGTCGCACGTTCCAGCACGTGAAGCTGCTGCCGACGATGACGGTGCTCGAGAACGTCGCGATCGGCGCGCATCTGCGCGGTCATACCGGCGTGTGGCGCAGCATTGCGCGGCTCAATGCGCACGAGGAAGCGCAGTTGCTGGCCGAAGCCGCGCGCCAGATCCGGCGTGTCGGGCTCGAAGCGCACATGTACGACGACGCGGGGAGCCTCGCGCTTGGTCAGCAGCGGATTCTCGAAATCGCGCGGGCGCTGTGCTGCGATCCGACGCTGCTGTTGCTCGACGAGCCGGCGGCGGGGCTGCGTTACCAGGAGAAGCAGCAACTCGCCGACCTGCTGCGGCGGCTGAAGGCGGAAGGAATGAGCGTGTTGCTCGTGGAACATGACATGGATTTCGTGATGAACCTCACCGACCGGTTGGTGGTGATGGAATTCGGCACGCGGATCGCGGAAGGGCTGCCGCAGGACGTGCAGCAGGACCCGGCCGTGCTCGAAGCGTATCTGGGCGGGGTGGAGTGATGACGGACACGACGATGCCGATTCTCGACGTACGCGGGCTGGCGGTGCGGTACGGGAAGGTGGAGGCGCTGCACGGTGCGGCAATCAAGGTGGGGGCGGGGCAGATCGTCAGCGTGATTGGCCCGAACGGCGCCGGTAAATCGACGCTGCTGAACGCGATCATGGGGGCGCTCCCGGTAACGGGGCACGCGTCGGGCGCGGTCGTGTATCGCGGTACCGACGTCAGCGTGTTGCCGGTCGAGCAGCGCGTCGCGCGTGGAATGTGCCTCGTACCGGAAAAGCGCGAGCTGTTCAGCACGATGACGGTCGAGGACAACCTCGTGCTCGGCGCGTATCGGCGCAAGCAGGCGGGGGAATCAAACTTCCTCGATCAGCTCGATCACGTGTTCGCGCTGTTTCCGCGGCTGAAGGAGCGGCGCCGGCAGGCGGCCGGCACGCTGTCCGGCGGCGAGCGGCAGATGCTGGCAGTCGGCCGCGCGCTGATGGGCAAGCCCGACCTGCTGATGCTCGACGAACCGAGCCTCGGGCTGGCGCCGCTGATCGTGAAGGAGATCTTTCATATCATCAGCGCGTTGCGCGGCACCGGCGTGGCGACGCTGCTGATCGAGCAGAATGCACGGGCGGCGCTGCAGATCTCCGACTATGGCTATGTGCTGGAGACGGGCGAGTTTGCGCTGGAAGGGCCGGCGGCCGAGCTTGCGCAGAATCCGCGTGTGATCGAGACGTATCTTGGGTTGGCGAAGAAGACGGCTTGATTGCCGGTGCGGTGGACGGGAAACGGGCGGCGTGTTTCACGTGAAACACGCCGTTTTTGTTTGTGAGCCGGGTGCAGTTTTCGCGTCCACGGTTCAAGGCCGGGGATAAGTCGTGCGGGAACAGTGGGAAGCGCTGTGCGGTGCCGCGCAGGCTGGTTCCACAGGTCGACCATGCTGCACTTCAGTGGACAAGTGCCGGGACAACCGGCGGAAATGCTGTGTGGCGGAGGGCGCACGGCCACGGGTTCGAAGTGTTGCGCTGGCCACAGACATCGGGGAGTTCGGGGTTCCGTACATGCTTTGCACAGGCCCGAAGATGTGCGTTGAATCGCTCACCGACAACGCTGAGACAGCCCCGGCGCGGCAAATTTGCGTGTTCCCGACTAAAAAATCGCCGAAATGCACAGACCCTACCATTCGGACGGCCTTCGGGCGAAAAGCGAACCCGCTATAATTCGGCCCATACATTTCTCAGATAGGTTCGTACGCAGTTCCGCGTACGGAATCCACCATGCTTTTTCCCACAGAATTTGACGTCATCGTCGTCGGTGGCGGCCATGCCGGCACGGAAGCCGCGCTGGCGTCCGCCCGTATGGGCGCAAAGACACTGCTGCTGACCCACAACATCGAAACGCTTGGGCAGATGAGCTGTAATCCGTCGATCGGCGGCATTGGCAAGGGCCATCTGGTCAAGGAAGTCGACGCGTTGGGCGGCGCAATGGCCGCCGCGACGGACGAAAGCGGTATTCAGTTCCGGATCCTCAATTCGTCGAAGGGGCCGGCTGTGCGCGCGACGCGTGCGCAGGCCGATCGCATCCTGTACAAGGCCGCGATCCGCCACCGGCTCGAAAATCAGCCGAACCTGTGGCTGTTCCAGCAGGCCGTCGACGATCTGATGGTCGAAGGCGACCGCGTGGTCGGCGCCGTCACGCAGATCGGCATCCGCTTCCGCGCTCGCGCGGTCGTGCTGACGGCCGGTACGTTCCTCGACGGCAAGATCCACGTCGGCCTGAACAACTACACGGGCGGTCGCGCGGGCGATCCGGCGGCCGTGTCGCTGTCGTCGCGCCTGAAGGAGCTGAAGCTGCCGCAGGGCCGGCTGAAGACCGGTACGCCACCGCGTATCGACGGCCGCACGATCGACTTCTCGAAGCTCGACGAGCAACCGGGCGACCTCGATCCGATTCCCGTGTTCTCGTTCCTGGGCCGCGCGGAGCAGCATCCGCAGCAGCTGCCGTGCTGGGTCACGCACACGAACGAACGCACGCACGACATCATTCGCGGCGGTCTCGACCGTTCGCCTATGTATACAGGCGTGATCGAAGGCGTCGGGCCGCGCTATTGCCCGTCGATCGAGGACAAGATCCACCGGTTCGCATCGAAGGAATCGCACCAGATCTTCCTCGAGCCGGAAGGGCTGACGACTAACGAGTTCTACCCGAACGGGATCTCGACGAGCCTGCCGTTCGACGTGCAGCTCGAGCTCGTGCATTCGATGCGCGGCCTCGAGAATGCGCACATCCTGCGCCCCGGTTACGCGATCGAGTATGACTATTTCGACCCGCGTGCGTTGAAAGCGTCGCTCGAGACGAAGGCGATCAACGGACTGTTCTTTGCGGGTCAGATCAACGGGACGACCGGCTACGAAGAAGCGGCTGCGCAGGGTCTGCTGGCTGGTCTCAATGCGGGCCGCTACGTGCAGGAAAAGGATGCGTGGTGCCCGCGTCGCGACCAGGCATATCTGGGCGTGCTGGTCGACGATCTCGTCACGCGCGGCGTGGCGGAGCCGTACCGGATGTTCACGAGCCGGGCCGAGTATCGCCTGAGCCTGCGCGAAGACAACGCCGACATGCGCCTGACCGAGATCGGCCGCGAGCTTGGGCTGGTGGACGATGCACGTTGGGATGCCTTCAGCCGGAAGCGCGACGCTGTTTCACGTGAAACCGAACGCCTGAAGTCGACGTGGGTTACGCCGAAGACGCTGCCTGCCGAAGAGGCGACCGCGCTGCTCGGCAAGGCGATCGACCACGAATACAGCCTCGCCGAGCTGCTGCGCCGCCCCGGCGTGAGCTACGACGGCGTGTGCGGGCTGAAGGGCGGCGAGTGCGGCCCCGCGGAGCCGTTGACCGACGATCCGGTGCTGCTCGAGCAGATCAAGGAGCAGGTCGAGATCGGTATCAAGTATCAGGGCTATATCGAGCGCCAGGCGTCGGAGATCGAGCGCAACGACGCGAACGAAAACACGCGCCTGCCGGACGGTATCGATTACCGCGAGGTTCGCGGCCTGTCGTTCGAGGTGAGCCAGAAGCTCAACGAGTTCCGGCCGGAAACGATCGGGCAGGCGTCCCGCATCTCGGGCGTCACGCCGGCGGCAATCTCGCTGCTGATGGTGCATCTGAAGCGTCGCGGCCTGGGCCGCCGTAATGGTACGGCCGCAGAGGCCGCCGCGGCCGCGGAGCAGGGGGACGGCACTGTCCCGACGCAACAATGACGGCGCGTCGCGCGCCGGCGGTTAATCGGGACGTACTGGAGGGAATGCTCGTCGAAGGCACGGCGGCGCTCGACCTCACGCTGACGGATACGCAGCGCAACCAGCTGCTGGACTACGTCGCGCTACTCGGCAAGTGGAATGCGGTCTACAACCTGACCGCGATCCGCGACCCGAAGCAGATGCTGATCCAGCACATCCTCGATTCGCTTTCGATCGTCCCGCATCTGCGCGGCCGTACGTCGGCGCGCGTGCTCGACGTCGGCTCGGGCGGCGGGCTGCCCGGTATCGTGCTGGCGATCGTCGAGCCGGGCTGGCAGGTCACGCTGAACGACATCGTGCAGAAGAAATCGGCGTTCCAGACGCAGATGCGCGCGGAACTGAAGCTCGCGAACCTGTCGGTCGTGACCGGCCGGGTTGAATCGCTGCAGCCGGGTGTCGAAGTCCCGAAAAAATTCGACATGATCGTATCCCGCGCTTTCGCGGACCTGTCCGACTTCGTTAAACTTGCTCGACATCTGGTTGCGCCGGGCGGATCGATCTGGGCGATGAAGGGCGTTCATCCGGACGACGAGATTGCGCGGTTGCCGGAAGGCAGCCGCGTGAAGCAGACGATCCGGCTGGCGGTGCCGATGCTCGATGCGGAGCGGCATCTGTTCGAAGTGGCCGTCGACGACGCGAATTGAAGGCGCGCGGTAGCGCGCCGTTTGTTTGAAGGTAAAGGGAACACACCAACGATGGCAAAGATCTTCTGCGTTGCGAACCAGAAGGGGGGCGTCGGCAAGACGACGACATCGGTCAATCTCGCCGCAAGCCTTGCAGCGCAGGAGCAACGAGTCCTGTTGATCGATCTCGACCCGCAGGGCAACGCGACGATGGGCAGCGGGATCGACAAGGCCGCCTGCGAAGCGACCGTGTACGAAGTGCTGGTCGACGGCGTGTCGGTCACCGACGCGCGCGTGCGTCCGGAAGGCGTCACCTACGACGTGCTTCCCGCGAACCGCGAGCTGTCCGGCGCCGAGATCGAACTGATCAGCATCGACAACCGCGAGCGTCGCCTGAAGGCCGCGCTCGAGCACGTGGCCGACGACTACGATTTCGTGCTGATCGATTGCCCGCCGACGCTGTCGCTGCTGACGCTGAACGGCCTGTGCGCGGCGCATGGCGTCGTGATTCCGATGCAGTGCGAGTACTTTGCGCTGGAAGGGTTGTCGGACCTCGTCAACACGATCAAGCAGGTTCACGCGAACATGAACCGCGACCTGAAGATCATCGGCTTGCTGCGCGTGATGTTCGATCCGCGCATCACGCTGCAGCAGCAAGTCTCCGATCAACTGAAAGCGCACTTCGGCGACAAGGTGTTCGACGCGGTGATTCCGCGCAACGTGCGCCTCGCCGAAGCGCCGAGTTACGGGTTGCCGGGCGTCGTGTTCGATCGCAGCTCGCGTGGTGCGCAGGCGTATATCCAGTTCGGTGCCGAGATGATCGAGCGCGTGCGCGCGTTCGAGGTGTCGTGATCCGGACATGAGCGAAGCGAGGAAGAAAGACATGAACGCGGTACCAAAGAAGAAGGGCTTGGGACGTGGCCTCGAAGCGCTGCTCGGCGGCAGCGCCGATATCACCGAAGCGGTGAAGATCGAAGGCGCACCGAACACGCTCGCGCTCGGCAAGCTGCAAGCCGGCAAGTACCAGCCGCGCACGCGGATGGACGAGGGCAGCCTGCAGGAACTCGCGGCAAGCATTCGCGCGCAGGGCGTGATGCAGCCGATCCTGGTACGGCCCATTTCGTCAGACAAATACGAGATCATCGCGGGCGAGCGGCGGTTCCGCGCGGCGCGCCTGGCCGGCCTCGATGAAGTGCCGGTGCTCGTGAAGGACGTATCCGATCAGGCCGCCGCCGCGATGGCGCTGATCGAGAACATCCAGCGCGAGGACCTGAATCCGCTCGAAGAGGCGCACGGCATCCAGCGTCTGCTCGACGAGTTCGGTTTCACGCACGAACAGGCGGCCGAATCGGTCGGCCGTTCGCGCAGCGCGGTGTCGAACCTGTTGCGCCTGCTGAACCTCGCGTCGCCGGTGCAGACGATGCTGCTGGCCGGCGATCTCGACATGGGGCACGCACGGGCGCTGCTCGCGGTCGATGCGGCCACGCAGATCACGCTCGCGCATCAGGTGGTCAACAAGCGCATGTCGGTGCGCGAGACCGAGAAGCTCGTCTCGCACACGACGAAGGAAGCCCCCGCCGTGAAGGCGCGTGCGAAGGACGATGGCGGTCGCGATACGCGTCGCCTCGAAGAGGAGTTGTCGGACCTGCTCGCGTCGACGGTGAAGATCAAGCTCGGCCGCCGCGGGCGAGGGCAGGTGCTGATCGACTTCGGCAACCTCGATGCACTCGAGGGCATTCTCGCGCGACTGCGCGGCAACGTCGCAACAGAAGAATAACGGGGCAGGTATGCAGGAAACGGGCGCACCGCCGCCGCGCCGGTGGCTCGGCTGGCTTGCGCAGGAACCGGTACTATCGGTGCTCGCGCTGGGGCTGATCGTGCTGCAATGGGTGCGTCCGCAACCATTTTCGGTACTCGCCGATCGCGTCGACTGGCAGACGGTCGCGACGCTCGCGGGCCTGCTGATGTTGACGAAGGCGCTCGAGCTGTCCGGCTGCCTGATGTGGCTCGCGCATCGCATCGTGCATCACGTGCATTCCGAGCGCGGGCTCGCGATGCTGCTCGTCGGCTTCGCCGCGGTATTGTCGATGTGGCTCACCAACGACGTCGCGCTGTTCGTCGTCGTGCCGTTGATGGTGTCGCTGCGCGCGCTGACGCCGCTGCCGTTCCGGCGGCTCGTGATCGTCGTCGCGCTGGCGGTCAATGCGGGGTCCGTCGCGACGCCGCTCGGCAATCCGCAGAATCTTTTCCTGTGGCAATTGAGCGGCGTGTCGTTCGGCCGCTTCGTGGTCACGCTCGGGCCGCTCGCCGTCGCGCTAATGGCGCTGCTGCTCGTGCTGACCGCGTTGATGTTCCGCGCGAAGCCGCTCGACCTGTCCGGCGACGCCGCGGCCTTTCCCGTACAACGCATGCACGCGCTGATCGCGGCGGTGCTGTTCGCCGCATTCGTGCTGCTCGCCGATGCGCACCATCCGCTGCCGGGCCTCGTCGGGGTCGCGATCGTGCTGCTCGCCGTCAAACGCGACGCAGTCCTGAAGATCGACTGGCTGCTGCTGCTGATCTTCGTGCTGATGTTCGTCGTGCTGCGCAGCGCGGCCGCGCTGCCCGTCGTGCACGACGCGATCGCGCACGCGCAACTCGATTCGCCGCTGCGCGTCTATGCCGCTGGCGCCGTGCTGTCGCAGGTGATCAGCAACGTGCCGGCCGCGATCCTGCTCTCGGAGTTCACGCGCGACTGGCGCGCGCTTGCCTTCGGCGTATCGGTCGGTGGCTTCGGTTTCGCGATCGGTTCGCTCGCGAACCTGATCGCGGTGCGTCTCGCGAAGGAGCCGCGCATGTGGCTGCCGTTCCACGTCGTGTCGATTCCGTTCGCGCTGGTGAGCGCGGCGCTCGGCGCGTGGCTGCTCATGCACGGTTGAGCGAGGCCGGTGCGTGCGGCGCAGGTGTGCCGTTCGGGTCGGGGGCAGGGCGCACAGCGTCCATCGTGATCGAGCATTGTGGATAAGTGTTGCAATCCACAGTCGAACATCTGTGGCGGCGCGACAACTGACTGGATGAATCGATGCGCGAACATCCGGTCGAATTTCTCGCGTCGCGCGCGCTGTTCGGTTCTCGCGCGTGGCTGATTCGGGCGCGTCGCGCCGAGTCGTTTCCAATGGCTGCATTGCAGCGAATTCCGTGCGGCGATCGCACCGCTTCCGCCTGACCCGCCCCGCGCATCGTTTCCCCGCCATTTACCCCCGTCACCGGAGTTTTTTGCGCACGAAATACCGGTGCAGGAAACCGACCTTACAACTGTCATCGTACGTCGTCGAATCGGGCGTTTTTTCACATCATGAGGCGTCGTTTTATGCAGGTTTTTGTCGCGTCTAAAGCCTTGAATCACTTGCAACTATCGCTTACAATCGCCCGGATTTGTTAGCTAGGCACCCCTGAAAGCTTTCAGAAAGCTTGGGGTCGGGTTCAAGGATTTCAGCGGAAGATTGCGATGGCGGGTCAGGCGCCGGACGACAGGCACGATGATCAGCGCACGCAACGCACCGCTTCGGCGGCCGGCGAGCGGCGTGAATCCGACGACGACTGGGATGTCGAGCAGCAAGATAACAACATCGTTCCGCTGACGCGGGCCGAGGCCGAAAGGCTGTTTGGCCCGAACGTGAGCAAGCCCTCGCGCGTGACCCCCTACAAGGTGGTGTTCGCGCAAGTGGTCCTGTCCCTGGTTGCAACGCTGGCGTGGTGGCTGTTTTCGAAGTCGCCGGGCGCCGCTGCGCAATCCGCGTTTCTGGGCGGAGCGATCGGCTGGGTGCCCAGTGCGGTATTCGTGGCACGACTGAAGGCAGGTGGCTCGGCCACCGTGATGAGCTGGGTGATGGGCGAAGCCCTGAAACTCGCTCTGACGATCGGGATGTTCACCGCGGTGGCGTTCGGCTGGGCCGGCGTGCACTGGGTGCCGTTCCTCGTCACGTACCTCGTCGTGCTGAAGACGTACTGGATCGCGCTGGCCTGGCGGTAGGGAACAAGCAGCGTGCGGTTTCGACAACGAACCGCACCGGCCCGTTCCCGCAATAGCGTGTTGCGGAACGGGGCAAAACGATTTTCGACAATTTGGGTGGCATTAACGATATGGCAGCTAGCGAAGGCACGCGCGGTCCGGATCCGTCCGAGTACATTGCGCACCACTTGCAGAATTTCTCCACCTCGCATCAGACGTCGATTTTCGATATTCACGTCTGGAATATCGACACGCTGTTCTGGTCGATCGTATGCGGCATCGTGACGATCCTCCTGCTGCGTCTGGCCGCCCGCAAGGCGACGTCGGGCGTGCCGGGCCGTTTCCAGTGCGCGATCGAGATGCTCGTCGAAATGGTCGAAGACCAGTCGAAGGCCATCGTCCACGGCAATCGCACCTTCATCGCGCCGCTCGCCCTCACGGTGTTCGTGTGGGTCGCGCTGATGAACTCCCTCGACTTCCTCCCGGTCGACCTGCCGGGCCGCGTGATCGGCCTGCTCGGTCTGTCGGACGTGATTTCCCACCATCGCATCGTCCCGACGGCCGACCTGAACGGCACGCTCGGCATCGCGCTCGGCGTGTTCGTCCTGATGATCTACTACAGCATCAAGATCAAGGGCGCGGGCGGCTTTGTGCATGAGCTGCTGTCGGCGCCGTTCGGCGCCCACCCGCTGCTGTGGATTCCGAACCTCGCGTTGAACATCGTCGAATACCTCGCAAAGACCGTCTCCCTCGGCATGCGGCTGTTCGGCAACATGTACGCGGGTGAGCTGTTGTTCCTGTTGATCGCCCTGCTCGGCAGTATGTGGAGCTTCGGTGGCGACGCAACGTTCCTCGGCTTCGTTGGTCATGTGATCGCGGGTAGCGTCTGGGCAATCTTCCACATCCTGATTGTTCTGTTGCAGGCATTCATTTTCATGATGCTGACGCTGGTGTATCTCGGCCAGGCGCACGACACGCACTAAGCGCGGCGTGCAACAAAGAGTCTTCGTTTTAGTTTTTTAAATCTCAGTTCCAAGTCTTTTCACAAAGGAGTGATCATGCAAGCTTACATCGCCAACATCCAGGGTCTGACCGCCATCGGTATCGGCATCATCATCGGCCTGGGTGCAATCGGCGCCTGTATCGGTATCGCGCTGATGGGTGGCAAGTACATCGAAGCCTGCGCACGTCAGCCGGAACTCATCAACCCGCTGCAAACGAAGATGTTCCTGCTGGCTGGTCTGATCGACGCTGCATTCCTGATCGGCGTTGGTGTCGCAATGCTGTTCGCGTTCGCGAACCCGCTCCTGTCGAAGCTCGCAGGCTAAGGTTCCTCGGAAATATGCGTCCGGCGCGAGCCGGCGCAGGGCGGAACGGAGACTTGGGGCGCTGATCGAATGCAACTCGATGAGCGCCTTACCGTTTCATTTTTCCGGAATAGCAGATAAGGAAACACCGTGAATCTCAACGCAACTCTGTTTGCGCAAATGGTCGTGTTCCTGGTCCTCGCGTGGTTCACGATGAAATTCGTGTGGCCGCCGTTGATCAACGCCCTCGACGAACGTTCGAAGAAGATCGCCGACGGCCTCGCCGCCGCGGAGAAGGGCAAGGCGGAACTCGACGCAGCGCACAAGCGCGTGGACCAGGAACTCGCGCAGGCCCGCAACGACGGCCAGCAGCGCATCGCCGACGCTGAAAAGCGTGCGCAGGCGGTCGCCGAGGAAATCAAGGCCAACGCCCAGGCTGAAGCCGCCCGCATCGTCGCCCAGGCGAAGGCGGAAGCAGAACAGCAAATCGTGAAGGCGCGCGAAGCGCTGCGTGGCGAAGTCGCCGCGCTGGCCGTGAAGGGCGCCGAGCAGATCCTGAAGCGCGAAGTCGATCAAACGGCCCACGCCCAACTGCTGAATCAACTGAAAGCCGAGCTCTGATCATGGCCGAACTTGCAACCATCGCCCGCCCTTACGCAGAAGCGCTGTTCCGCGTGGCCGAGGGCGGTGACATCGCCGCCTGGTCCACGCTCGTGCAAGAGCTGGCCCAGGTTGCGCGTCTGCCGGAAGTGCTGTCGGTCGCGTCGAGCCCGAAGGTGACGCGCACGCAAGTAGCCGAGCTGCTGCTTGCTGCGGTGAAGTCGCCCGTCGCGGCCGGCGCCGAAGCGAAGAACTTCGTGCAGATGCTGGTCGACAATCATCGCATCGCGCTGCTGCCGGAAATTGCCGAGCAGTTCGAGGCGCTCAAGAACGAACGTGAAGGTGCAGCCGACGCCGAGATCGTGAGCGCGTTCCCGCTGAACGGCGCGGATCTCGACAGTCTCGTCTCGGGCCTCGAACGCAAGTTCAAGCGCAAGCTGAAACCGACGGTCGAAGTCGATTCGTCGCTGATCGGCGGCGTGCGCGTGACGGTCGGCGACGAAGTGCTCGACACCTCGGTTCGCGCGCGTCTCGCATCGATGCAGGCTGCCTTGACCGCCTGAGCGCCACGCCGGCACGCAACAGAATTGACTATCAGGAGCGAATAATGCAACTCAATCCCTCTGAGATCAGCGAGCTGATCAAGAGCCGGATCCAGGGCCTTGAAGCGAGCGCAGACGTTCGCAACCAGGGCACCGTGATCTCCGTGACCGACGGTATCGTGCGTATCCACGGCCTGTCGGACGTGATGCAGGGCGAAATGCTCGAGTTTCCGGGCAACACGTTCGGTCTCGCGCTGAACCTCGAGCGCGACTCGGTCGGCGCGGTGATTCTCGGCGAATACGAACACATCTCGGAAGGCGACATCGTCAAGACGACGGGCCGCATTCTCGAAGTCCCGGTTGGTCCGGAACTCGTCGGCCGCGTGGTCGACGCGCTCGGCAACCCGATCGACGGCAAGGGCCCGGTCAACGCGAAGCTGACCGACGCGATCGAAAAGATCGCCCCGGGCGTGATCTGGCGTAAGTCGGTGTCGCAGCCGGTGCAGACGGGCATCAAGTCGATCGACGCGATGGTGCCGATCGGCCGTGGCCAGCGCGAGCTGATCATCGGCGACCGTCAGTGCGGCAAGACCGCGGTGGCGCTCGACGCGATCATCAACCAGAAGGGCAAGGACCTGATCTGTATCTACGTCGCGATCGGCCAGAAGGCTTCGTCGATCATGAACGTGGTTCGCAAGCTCGAAGAAACGGGCGCGATGGAATACACGATCGTCGTCGCCGCTTCGGCATCGGATTCGGCTGCGATGCAGTACCTGGCGCCGTACGCCGGCTGCACGATGGGCGAATACTTCCGCGACCGCGGCCAAGACGCGCTGATCATCTATGACGACTTGACCAAGCAGGCTTGGGCATACCGTCAGATCTCGCTGCTGCTGCGCCGCCCGCCGGGCCGTGAAGCGTACCCGGGCGACGTGTTCTATCTGCACTCGCGTCTGCTCGAGCGTGCGGCTCGCGTGTCGGAAGAGTACGTCGAGAAGTTCACGAACGGCGAAGTGAAGGGCAAGAGCGGCTCGCTGACGGCACTGCCGGTCATCGAAACGCAGGCTGGCGACGTGACCGCGTTCGTTCCGACGAACGTGATCTCGATTACCGACGGCCAGATCTTCCTGGAAACCGACCTGTTCAACGCAGGTATCCGCCCGGCAATCAACGCCGGCGTGTCGGTGTCGCGCGTCGGTGGCGCCGCTCAGACGAAGGTCGTGAAGAAGCTGTCGGGCGGTATCCGTACCGACCTCGCGCAGTACCGTGAACTGGCCGCATTCGCGCAGTTCGCATCGGACCTCGACGAAGCGACCCGCAAGCAGCTCGAGCGCGGCCGCCGCGTGACGGAACTGCTGAAGCAACCGCAGTACCAGCCGCTGCAGGTCTGGGAACTGGCCGTGTCGCTGTACGCCGCGAACAACGGCTACCTCGACGATCTCGACGTCAAGCAAGTGCTGTCGTTCGAGAAGGGCCTGCGCGACAACCTGAAGACCAGCCACGCTGACCTCATCAAGCGCATCGAAGACACCAAGGATCTCTCGAAGGACGACGAAGGCGCGCTGCGCGCGGCGATCGAATCCTTCAAGAAGTCCGGTGCCTATTGATCCGCGAGTGACACACCGAGGCCGCGCGGGCGCGCATGATGCGCCCGCGCCGCTTCGGTGAGCGAGGCATGAGCCCCGAGTAAAGCGCTCAAGCGCTAACTCGGGGCGCAAAGGAGCAAGCTATGGCTGGAATGAAGGAAATTCGCGGCAAGATCAAGAGCGTGCAGAACACGCGCAAGATCACGAAGGCGATGGAGATGGTGGCTGCATCGAAGATGCGTCGCGCGCAGGAACGCATGCGCGCTGCTCGTCCGTATGCAGACAAGGTCCGTGCCATCGCCGCGCACATGAGCCGTGCGAACCCCGAGTACCGCCACCCGTTCATGGTGGCGAACGACGGCGCGCAGACGGCCGGCATCATCCTCGTCACGACGGACAAGGGTCTGTGCGGTGGTCTGAACACCAACGTGCTGCGTGCGACGGTGCAGAAGTTCAAGGAGCTGGAAGAGAAGGGCCAGAAGGTCGAAGCCACCGCGATCGGCGGCAAGGGCCTCGGGTTCCTGAACCGCTTCGGCGCGAAGGTGATGTCGCAGGTCGTGCACCTCGGCGACACCCCGCACCTGGACAAGCTGATCGGCGCCGTGAAGACGCAGCTCGATCTGTACTCGGAAGGCAAGCTGTCGGCGGTTTATATCGCTTACACGCGCTTCGTCAACACGATGAAGCAGGAAGCCGTGATCGAGCAGCTGCTGCCGCTGTCGTCGGAACACTTCGAAGCCGATGACGGTACGCCGGCGACGTCGTGGGACTACATCTACGAGCCGGACGCGCAGGCAGTCGTCGACGAACTGCTCGTGCGTTACGTCGAGGCGCTGGTGTACCAGGCCGTCGCGGAAAACATGGCGTCCGAGCAATCGGCGCGCATGGTCGCGATGAAGGCCGCGTCCGACAACGCGAAGACGGTGATCAGCGAACTGCAGCTCGTATACAACAAGAGCCGTCAGGCCGCGATCACGAAAGAACTGTCGGAGATCGTCGGCGGCGCAGCCGCTGTTTAAGCGCGCGCCCGGGACGACAACTGCGCCTTTGCGCGAGTAAAGAATCAGGTATTTAAAGGAAAAGCGATGAGTACTGCTGCTTTGGTAGAAGGCAAGATCGTACAGTGCATCGGCGCCGTTATCGACGTGGAATTCCCGCGCGACAGCATGCCGAAGATCTACGACGCGCTCATTCTCGATGGCTCGGAACTGACGCTCGAAGTCCAGCAGCAGCTGGGCGACGGCGTGGTCCGTACCATTTGTCTGGGTGCATCCGACGGCCTGCGCCGCGGCCTGACCGTGAAGAACACGGCGAAGCCGATCTCGGTGCCGGTCGGCAAGCCGACCCTCGGCCGTATCATGGACGTGCTCGGCCGTCCGATCGACGAAGCCGGCCCGATCGAAAGCGAAACGACGCGTTCGATCCACCAGAAGGCACCGGCGTTCGACGAACTGTCGCCGTCGACCGAACTGCTCGAAACGGGTATCAAGGTCATCGACCTGATCTGCCCGTTCGCGAAGGGCGGCAAGGTTGGCCTGTTCGGCGGTGCTGGCGTGGGCAAGACCGTCAACATGATGGAGCTCATCAACAACATCGCGAAGGAACACGGCGGTTACTCCGTGTTCGCGGGCGTGGGCGAGCGTACCCGTGAAGGGAACGACTTCTACCACGAAATGAAGGACTCGAACGTTCTCGACAAGGTCGCGCTGGTGTACGGCCAGATGAACGAGCCGCCGGGCAACCGTCTGCGCGTCGCGCTGACCGGCCTGACGATGGCCGAGCACTTCCGTGACGAAGGCCTCGACGTGCTGTTCTTCGTCGACAACATCTACCGTTTCACGCTGGCCGGTACCGAAGTGTCGGCACTGCTCGGCCGTATGCCGTCGGCAGTGGGCTATCAGCCGACGCTGGCTGAAGAAATGGGCAAGCTGCAAGAGCGCATCACGTCGACCAAGAAGGGCTCGATTACGTCGGTTCAGGCCGTGTACGTCCCTGCGGACGACTTGACCGACCCGTCGCCGGCGACCACCTTCGGCCACCTTGACGCAACCGTCGTTCTGTCGCGTGACATCGCTTCGCTGGGCATCTACCCGGCGGTCGACCCGCTCGACTCGACGTCGCGCCAGATCGACCCGAACGTGATCGGTGAAGAGCACTACTCGATCACCCGTCGCGTTCAGCAGACGCTGCAGCGCTACAAGGAACTGCGCGACATCATCGCGATTCTGGGCATGGACGAACTGTCGCCGGAAGACAAGCTGTCGGTCGCACGTGCACGTAAGATCCAGCGTTTCCTGTCGCAGCCGTTCCACGTCGCTGAAGTGTTCACGGGCTCGCCGGGCAAGTACGTACCGCTGAAGGAAACGATCCGTGGCTTCAAGATGATCGTCGACGGCGAGTGCGACCACCTGCCGGAACAGGCGTTCTACATGGTCGGCACGATCGACGAAGCCTTCGAAAAGGCCAAGAAGATCCAGTAAGGGCTTGAGTGGGGCGCAAGCCGGCGTGTGCCGGCCGGAGCAATGAGTCAGCGATGACTTGTATGCCGGCCGCCCGCGTCGGCCGCAATACGCTCAACCTGTGGATGAGATTGGAGTCGATATGGCAACCATCAAAGTAGACGTCGTCAGCGCGGAAGAGCAGATCTTCTCGGGCGAGGCGAAATTCGTCGCGCTGCCGGGCGAAACGGGTGAGCTGGGCATTCTGCCGGGTCACACGCCGCTGATCACGCGGATTCGTCCGGGTGCGGTGCGCATCGAGGTCGAGGGCGGCAACGACGAATTCGTGTTCGTCGCGGGCGGCATTCTCGAAGTGCAGCCGGGCGCCGTGACGGTGCTCGCCGATACCGCGATCCGCGGCAAGGACCTCGACGCGGCGAAAGCCGAGGAAGCGCGCAAGCGCGCCGAGGAAACGCTGCAGAACGCGAAGTCGGATCTCGACCTCGCGAAAGCGCAATCCGAGCTCGCGACCGCGATGGCGCAGCTCGAGGCGATCCAGCGTCTGGCGAAGATCCGCAGCCGGCACTGAGCCGCGCCGCGTATCCCGCGAAAGAAAGCAGCCTTCGGGCTGCTTTTTTTCGCCCGGCTTTTTCGTCTGTCTTTTTGCGGGCCGGATCGTATCGTCCGGTCGTGCTATTTCACCCGCCCGCCGCGATTCGATGTCAGAGTGTCGTCAGCGGAGCGCGGCATCATCCGCGCTGAGGCCGTCCGTCGCGATCGTCGCGGCGGAGGCGCGCGCGCAGCAGGCAGGCGCAGCACGCGCGCGGGCCGATCAGACAAAAACGGACGGAGACATCGATGGCAGCAGACCTTGGCAAGGGGGCGCTGATCGCGCCCGAAAACGGACTGTCCTACGTGCGCGGCGCGACCGACGTGCCGCTATCCGACGCGACGATCAGCCGGTTCCTGCTCGACACGGCCGGCCGCTTTCCCGACCGTCCGGCCGTCGTGTTCCGCGAGCAGCAGGTGCGCTGGACCTGGCGCGAATTCGCACACGAGGTCGACGTGCTGGCCGCGGGGCTCGCCGCGCTCGGGATCGTGAAGGGCGACTGCGTCGGCATCTGGTCGCCGAACCGCAGCGAATGGCTGCTCACGCAGTTCGCGACCGCGCGGATCGGCGCGGTGCTCGTCAACATCAATCCGGCCTACCGGCTGTCGGAGCTCGAATACGCGCTGAACAAGGTCGGCTGCAAGGCCGTGATCGCGGCCGAGCGCTTCAAGAGTTCCGCGTACGTCGAGATGCTGCAGACCATCGCGCCGGAGCTCGCGACCGCGACGCCGGGCGACCTGCATGCGGCGCGCGTGCCGAGCCTGCGCACGATCGTGTCGATGGGCGAGGTGGCGCCCGCCGGCATGTTCCGCTTCGCGGACGTGATGGCGCGCGGCCGCCGGGCCGTCGATCCGGCGCTGCTCGATGCGATCGGCGCGACGCTCGCGGCCAACGATCCGATCAACATCCAGTTCACGAGCGGCACGACCGGCAGCCCGAAGGGCGCGACGCTCACGCATCGCAACGTCGTCAA
This sequence comes from Burkholderia sp. BCC0398, assembly GCF_902833245.1. NCBI lineage: Bacteria > Pseudomonadati > Pseudomonadota > Betaproteobacteria > Burkholderiales > Burkholderiaceae > Burkholderia > Burkholderia sp. BCC0398. The sequence goes on along the minus strand of NZ_CADFEM010000012.1, from coordinate 183,920 downwards.
CAACGCGCGCTCGATCGCGATGGCGATGCGTTTCACCGAACAGGATTCGCTCTGCATCCCGGTGCCGCTCTATCACTGCTTCGGGATGGTGCTGGCCGTGCTTGCCTGCGTGTCGACGGGCGCCGCGATGGTGTTTCCCGGCGAAGCGTTCGATCCGGTCGCGACGCTCGCGGCAGTGGCCGAAGAACGCTGCACCGCGCTGCATGGCGTGCCGACGATGTTCATCGCGGAGCTCGATCATCCGGAATTCGCGAGATTCGACTTGTCGACGCTGCGCACCGGGATCATGGCCGGCTCGCCGTGCCCGATCGAGACGATGAAGCGCGTGGTGGCGCAGATGCATCTGTCTGAAATCACGATCGCGTACGGGATGACGGAGACGAGCCCCGTGTCGTTCCAGAGCTCGACCGACGATCCGCTGGAAAAGCGCACGACGACGGTCGGCCGCATCCAGCCGCATCTCGAAGTGAAGATCGTCGATCCGAGCGGCAACATCGTGCCGGTCGGCGCGACGGGCGAGCTGTGCACGAAGGGCTATTCGGTGATGCTCGGCTACTGGGATGACGACGCGAAGACGCGCGAGGTGCTGGTCGACGGCTGGATGCATACGGGCGACCTCGCGACGCTCGACGAGGACGGCTATTGCAACATCGTCGGCCGCCTGAAGGACATGGTGATTCGCGGCGGCGAGAACGTCTATCCGCGTGAGATCGAGGAATTCCTGTTCCGCCATCCGAAGATCCAGAGCGCGCAGGTATTCGGCGTGCCCGATGCGAAGTACGGCGAGGAGCTGTGCGCGTGGATCGTGCTGCGCGCGGACGAGCAGATGACCGAGGACGACGTGCGCGCGTTCTGCAACGGGCAGATCGCGCACTACAAGATTCCGCGCTATATCCGCTTCGTCGACGAACTGCCGATGACGGTGACGGGCAAGGTGCAGAAGTTCGTGATGCGCGAGCGGATGATCGACGAACTGAAGCTCGACGTGCAGAAGACTGCTTGAAGGGAGACGGTGCGAAAAAACGTGGCGGCCTGTAGGTCGCTACGTTTTCGATGGACGAAAAAAAGCGGGCTTATTAGCCCGCTAAAAACCACACGCTACGGGGTTAGCGCGAGGAGACCAAAGATGAAACCGGATCCGGCGGGGGCCGGAAACGACTCCAACAGGGATGCCCCTCGGAAGGGCTTCGGTACGTGACCGACTGGCTCGCAGCGCTTCGCGTCCGCTCACACTTGGCACACGAGACCGCATCCGTGTTGAAACCGTTGAGGCCCATTGTGGGCGAATTAATGACCCGTGGCGGTAACAAAGTGTTTCAGGTTGTAACGCCCGCCAGATAAGGCTTTCCGGGATTTTTTGCTGTTTTCGGGGTCCTGAAAAAGGTCATATTTACCCGTCTTTTCCGCAGAGTTTTCATCGTATGCGCATCACGCGTTTTTCCTGCGTTTTCGCGTCAGTGAATTGCCCATTTGCACGCGTGAATGTGCATCGCGCGATAGATACCGCGCATGACGATTCATTCGTCAGAAAGATTTTGAAACGTGATCGGCGCACGTGGTAGTCGGCCATTCGGCCAATTTTCGCGGTTTTACGCCGGTCGGCGTCACCGCAATCTGTAACGGCGGGGCGCCGGCCCGGCTGCAGAACACACCGCTTTCAGTCTTCGTCGGCGGCAACAACGGGGACGATTTCCATTATTGGCCGCCGAGGCCGCACGCGCTCGCGACTACTTCAGCCACTTGTCCGCAATTGCCTGGTATTCACCGGTGGACAGCGCGAGATGCAGCCACTGGTCGACGTATTGCTGGAACACGACGTCGCCGCGCGGCACCATATACGCCTTCTCGCCGAACTGGAACGGTTTGTCCGGATGCACCGAGCAGAGGCCCGGATTCAGCTTTTGCTGCAGCAGCGTCTCGGACGCATCCGTCACCATCACGTCAGCCTTGCCCGCGAGGATCTGCTTGAAGATCGTCACGTTGTCCGGATAGACGCTCAGGTTCGCATGCGCGAAGAACTGCTTCGCGAAGCGCTCGTTGGTCCCGCCCGGATTCACGATCACGCGCGTATCGGGCCGGTCGATCTGCGCGACGGTCTGGTACTTGTCGGCATCCGCGCAGCGCACGATCGGCGTCTTGCCGTCGACCACGTACGGCTGCGTGAAGAACACGCGCTTCTGGCGCTCGAGCGTCGTCGACACGCCGCCCACCGCGATGTCGCACTTCGCGACGAAGTCGTGGGTGAGGTTCGGCCAGCTCGTCTTCACGTAGTCCGCCTTCACGCCGAGCGATTTCGCGAGCGACTCCGCCATATCGATGTCGATGCCCTCGAAGCGGCCGTCCGCGCGGTAGTACGAATACGGCTTGTAATCGCCCGTCGTGCACACGCGCAGCGTGCCGCGCGCGAGCACGTCGTCGAGCCGCGAGCCGGCGGTCGCAGCGCCCGCGGGCGCGGCCGTGGCCGTGGCCGCTCCCTGCGCGTGCGCGGCAGCGCAGCAAAACGCGGTGGCAGTGGCGAGCGCGGCAAGCGTGGCGAGTGTCTTCATCGTCTCCTCCTTCGTTTCGTTCGATATGAGCGTCCGATCATAACGGAGCCATCGCGCGCGTCATATGGCCGCCATCGCATCGGCATGCGCAGCCCGATCGCGGCTGTCCGGTAAAATGCCGCTTTGCCTTCGCTTCGTCGCTCCTACCGTGGCCCATAACCTGCTCAACGACACCTTCCTGCGTGCGCTTCTGCGCGAGCCGACCGACTACACGCCGATCTGGCTGATGCGCCAGGCCGGCCGCTACCTGCCCGAATACAACGCGACGCGCGCGCGCGCCGGCAGCTTCCTCGGTCTCGCGAAGCATCCCGACTACGCGACAGAAGTGACGTTGCAGCCGCTCGAGCGCTTTCCGCTCGACGCCGCGATCCTGTTCTCCGACATCCTGACGATTCCCGACGCGATGGGGCTCGGCCTCGACTTCCAGGTCGGCGAAGGGCCGAAGTTCGCGCATCCGGTGCGCACCGAGGCCGACGTCGCGAGGCTCGCGGTGCCGGACATCGAGGAGACGCTCGGCTACGTGACGGGCGCCGTGCGCGAGATCCGCCGCGCGCTCACCGACGGCCAGGGCCGGCAGCGCGTGCCGCTGATCGGCTTCTCGGGCAGCCCGTGGACGCTCGCGTGCTACATGGTCGAAGGCGGCGGCTCGGACGATTTCCGTACGGTGAAGTCGATGGCGTATTCGCGCCCGGACCTGATGCACCGGATCCTCGACGTGAACGCGCAGGCGGTGGCCGCGTACCTGAACGCACAGATCGAAGCGGGCGCGCAGGCCGTGATGATCTTCGATACGTGGGGCGGCGCGCTGGCCGACGGCGCGTACCAGCGCTTCTCGCTCGACTATATCCGTCGCGTGGTGTCGCAGCTCAAGCGCGAGCATGACGGCGAGCGCGTGCCGGTGATCACGTTCACGAAGGGCGGCGGGCTGTGGCTCGAGGAGATCGCGGCGACCGGCGTCGACGCGGTCGGGCTCGACTGGACGGTCAACCTCGGCGCCGCGCGCGAGCGCGTCGCGGGGCGCGTCGCCCTGCAGGGCAACCTCGACCCGACGATCCTGTTTGCGCCGCCGGCCGCGGTGCGCGAACAGGCGCGCGCGGTGCTCGACAGCTACGGCAACCATCCGGGCCACGTGTTCAACCTCGGGCACGGCATTTCGCAATTCACGTCGCCCGATCACGTCGCCGAACTCGTCGACGAAGTCCATACCCACAGCCGCGCGATCCGTAGCGGAGCGTCGGGCTGAACGCAAGCGCCGTCATGCTGCGCTGCGGGATGACGATGTTTCGTTTTTGAAACTAAACAGGACGCAACCCCGCTCCCGTTGCCGATTCGGTGCTTGTCAAGACTTGACTTATACACATTTTCCACGTTGCAGCGCGGTAGAGCCCCGTATCGGTCAATTTGTCTCGCTATGGTTGGGTAATTTGAATAGCAGCCTTATGGAATAAGGCTTCGCGGGGCACCGCCGGAAGCGGCGAAAAACAGCGGAAAGCACGGCCCGGCGCGCGTTGCGGCCATTGAGCGGCGAGTTCTCAACAAAGTTATCCACAGGCTGGGCAGGGTATACGGCGATTCCTAATGCGAATCCAAAACTTAGCGCCGAATCTGACGTTTTACTTTAAGTTCGCCGCCGCGATGCGGACGCGGATGCCGGCCGTCCGTATGCTGCGTACCGCCGCTGCCGGAGCGCGCGGATGAGCGGCACCTACCTGCGCGTGGCGCTCGACCATCCGCTCGCGACCCTGTTCGACTACCGCTGCGACGCGCAGCCGGTGCCCGTGCCCGGCACGCTCGTGCAGGTGCCGTTCGGCAAGCGGCAGGCCGTCGGGCTCGTCTGCGAAGTCACCACTCACACCGAGGTACCGCCGACGCGGCTGCGCGCGGTCGATGCGATCTGCACGGAGCTGCCGCCGCTGTCGGCGGACTGGCTCGCGCTCGTATCGTTCGCCGCCGACTACTATCAGCGCGGGCGCGGCGAAGTCGCGTTACCGGCGCTGCCGCAGGCGCTGCGCGACGCCGGGCGCTGGGGGCGGTTGCTCGCGCCCGAAGTGCGCTACCGGCCGACCGAAGCCGGCCGCGCGGCGCTGCCCGACGCATTGCCCGCGCGCGGCGCCGCGCTGCGCCGGCTCGCGCAGGCGCTGGCCGATACCGGTTCGTTGACGCTGCCCGACGCGCGTGCGCTGCATCCGAAGGCTGTCGCGACGCTCGACGACTGGGCGGCACGCGGCTGGGTCGACGTCGAAGAGATCGGCTGGGCCGATGCGCCTGTGGCCAACCCTGTGGATAACCTGTCGACAAGCAGTGGACGCGCTGTGCCGCCGGCGTTGACCGACCAGCAGGCCGAGGCGCTCGACGCGATCCGCGCGGCGCAGGGCTTCGCGCCGTTCCTGCTGCACGGCGTGACGGGCAGCGGCAAGACCGAGGTCTATCTGCATGCGCTCGCGTCGCTGCTCGACGCGCGGCCGGACGCGCAGGCGCTCGTGCTCGTGCCGGAAATCAACCTGACGCCGCAGTTCGAGGCCGCGTTTCGCGCGCGCTTCGCGGGCGCGCTCGCCGACGATGCGATCGTCACGCTGCACAGCGGGCTTGCCGAAGGCGAGCGGGCGCGCAACTGGCTCGCCGCGCACACGGGCCGCGCGCGGATCGTGCTCGGCACGCGGCTCGCGGTGCTCGCGTCGATGCCGACGCTCGCGCTGATCGTCGTCGACGAGGAGCACGAGCCCGCGTACAAGCAGCAGGAAGGATTGCGCTATTCGGCGCGTGACCTGGCGGTGTGGCGCGCGAAGCAGCTCGGCATCACTATCGTGCTCGGCTCGGCCACGCCGTCGCTCGAAAGCTGGTGGCAGGCCGAGCAGGGGCGCTACACGCGGCTCACGCTGTCGCGCCGCGCGGTGGCCGACGCGACGCTGCCGACCGTGCGGCTGATCGATCTCGAAGAGGAACGGCGGCGCGGGCGCGCATCGATGGGCGGGCTGTCGGGGCCGCTCGTCGCGGCGCTGAAGGCGCGGCTCGAACGCGGCGAACAGAGCCTCGTGTTCCTGAACCGGCGCGGTTATGCGCCGCAGCTCGCGTGCGACGCATGCGGCTGGGTGGCCGGTTGCCCGCGCTGCAGCGCGTACGTCGTGCTGCACAAGCCCGAGCATGCGCTGCGCTGCCATCACTGCGGCTGGGAAGCGCGGATTCCGCGGTCGTGTCCCGAGTGCGGGAACGTCGACATCGCGCCGCTCGGGCGCGGCACGCAGCGCATCGAGGAGGCGCTCGCCGAGACCGTGCCGGGCGCGCGGATCCTGCGGATCGACGCGGACAGCACGCGCCGCAAGGGCAGCGCGCAGGCGCTTTTTTCCGACGTGCACGCGGGCGAGGTCGACATCCTGGTCGGCACGCAGATGATCGCGAAGGGGCACGACTTCCAGCGCGTGTCGCTCGTCGGCGTGCTCAATGCCGATACCGCGCTGTTTTCGCACGACTTCCGCGCGAGCGAGCGGCTGTTCGCGCAGCTGATGCAGGTGAGCGGCCGCGCGGGGCGGGCCGGGCTGCCGGGCGAGGTGATGGTGCAGACGCGCTACCCGCGTCACGCGCTGTACCACGCGCTCGGCCGGCAGGATTACGTCGGCTTCGCGAATTCGCAGCTCGGCGAGCGTCGCGACGCGCACCTGCCGCCGTTCGTCTACCAGGCGCTGCTGCGCGCCGAAGGGCGTACGCTCGACGCGGCGCTCGCGTTCCTGCTGCAGGCCGCGGCCGCGTTGCCGGGGCTGCCGGGCGCCGAACGCGTGACCGTGTACGACGCGGTGCCGATGACGATCGTGAAGGTCGCCAACGTTCACCGCGCGCAGTTGCTCCTCGAAAGCGCATCGCGGGCGGCGCTGCAGCATGCGCTGCGCGCATGGTTGCCGGAGTTGCGCGCGCTGAAGGGCGTGCTGCGGTGGAGCGTCGAGGTCGATCCGCTGGATATCTGAGCGACGCCCGCGCGGCTGTCGCGCGAGGCGTTGCCTGATACGGGAAGCCGGGGCCGCCGCGCGCCCGAATCGTCTCCCGTCTCGCGCCCGGCGCCCGCACCCCACCGCGTCATACCGCCCAGTGCAACCCGTTTTCGACTGCTTCCGCGCATGCCGAAGGTTGCACACGCGTACCGAATCGCCCCGATCAGGGAAAACACCGAGCCCCCGACCACGGGCAACCCCTAGGTTGCAACCTCATAAGTGGCTGATTATATTGACTAACTTATGGGTGCAACCCCTCTCTCAATTTGGTTGCACCTTTTTATTGCGTGCCGTAGGATTTCGCGCATCCTCTCACACCATACTGCCGGGCTCGCACCGGCGCACGAACCCACCATGGCAAGCACGACTCTCGGCGTCAAAGTCGACGACCTTCTCCGCTCGCGCCTGAAAGACGCGGCAGCGCGTCTCGAGCGCACTCCCCACTGGCTGATCAAGCAGGCGATCTTCGCGTATCTCGAGCGGATCGAGCACGGCCAGTTGCCGCCCGAGCTGTCGGGCCACAGCGGCGTGACGGAGCTCGCCGACGGTCAGGCCGCGGACGGCGACGACGACAACTCGCCGCATCCGTTCCTCGAGTTCGCGCAGAACGTGCAGCCGCAATCGGTGCTGCGCGCGGCGATCACGGCCGCGTACCGCCGGCCGGAACCGGAGTGCGTGCCGTTCCTGCTCGGCCAGGCGCGCCTGCCCGCGAACCTGCAGGCGGACGTGCAGGCGCTCGCGACGAAGCTGGTCGAGGCGCTGCGCGAGAAGAGCTCGGGCGGCGGCGTCGAAGGGCTGATCCACGAGTTCTCGCTGTCGAGCCAGGAAGGCGTCGCGCTGATGTGCCTCGCCGAAGCGCTGCTGCGCATTCCCGATCGCGCGACGCGCGACGCGCTGATCCGCGACAAAATCAGCAAGGGCGACTGGCGCTCGCACGTCGGCCACGCGCCGTCGCTGTTCGTGAACGCGGCGACCTGGGGGCTGATGATCACCGGCAAGCTCGTGACGACCAACAGCGAAGCGGGCCTGTCGTCGGCACTCACGCGCCTGATCGGCCGCGGCGGCGAGCCGCTGATCCGCAAGGGCGTCGACATGGCGATGCGCCTGATGGGCGAGCAGTTCGTCACCGGCGAAACGATTTCCGAGGCGCTCGCGAACAGCCGCAAGTACGAAGCGCGCGGCTTCCGCTATTCGTACGACATGCTCGGCGAAGCGGCGACGACCGAAGAGGACGCGCAGCGCTACTACGCGTCGTACGAACAGGCGATCCACGCGATCGGCAAGGCGGCCGGCGGCCGCGGCATCTACGAAGGCCCGGGCATCTCGATCAAGCTGTCGGCGCTGCATGCGCGCTACTCGCGCTCGCAGCAGGACCGCACGATGAGCGAGCTGCTGCCGCGCGTGCGCGCGCTGGCGCTGCTCGCACGCCGCTACGACATCGGCCTGAACATCGACGCGGAAGAAGCCGACCGCCTCGAACTGTCGCTCGACCTGCTCGAGGCGCTGTGCTTCGATCCGGAGCTTGCCGGCTGGAACGGCATCGGCTTCGTCGTGCAGGGCTACCAGAAGCGCTGCCCGTTCGTGATCGACTACCTGATCGATCTCGCGCGCCGCAGCCGTCACCGCCTGATGATCCGCCTCGTGAAGGGCGCGTACTGGGACAGCGAAATCAAGCGTGCTCAGGTCGACGGCCTCGAAGGCTATCCGGTCTACACGCGCAAGATCTACACCGACGTGTCGTATCTCGCATGCGCGAAGAAGCTGCTCGCGGCGCCGGACGCCGTGTATCCGCAGTTCGCGACGCACAACGCGTACACGCTGGCTGCGATCTACCAGCTCGCGGGCCAGAACTACTACCCGGGCCAGTACGAATTCCAGTGTCTGCACGGGATGGGCGAGCCGCTGTACGAGGAAGTCGCGGGCCGCGACAAGCTGAATCGTCCGTGCCGCGTGTATGCACCGGTCGGCACGCACGAGACGCTGCTCGCCTACCTCGTGCGCCGTCTGCTGGAAAACGGCGCGAACACGTCGTTCGTGAACCGCATCGCCGATAAAACCGTGTCGGTGAAGGAGCTGGTCGCCGATCCGGTCGACGAAGCGTCGAAGATCGTGCCGCTCGGCGCGCCGCACGCGAAGATCCCGCTGCCGCGCCACCTGTACGGCGACGAGCGTCCCAACTCGATGGGCCTCGACCTGTCGAACGAACACCGTCTCGCGTCGCTGTCGTCCGCGCTGCTCGCGAGCGCGCACCACCCGTGGCGCGCGGCGCCGATGCTCGCCGACGACGCGCTCGCCGACGCCCCGGCGCGCGACGTGCGCAACCCGGCCGACCAGCGCGACCTGGTCGGCACGGTCAGCGAAGCGACGTCCGAACACGTGAGCGCGGCGCTCGCGCACGCGGTGGCCGCCGCGCCGATCTGGCAGGCCACGCCGGTCGATGCGCGCGCCGATTGCCTGGTGCGCGCGGCCGACCTGCTCGAAGCGCAGATGCATACGCTGATGGGCCTGATCGTGCGCGAAGCCGGCAAGTCGCTGCCGAACGCGATCGCCGAGATCCGCGAAGCGGTCGACTTCCTGCGTTACTACGCGGCGCAGATCCGCGGCGAATTCTCGAACGACACGCACCGTCCGCTCGGCCCCGTCGTCTGTATCAGCCCGTGGAACTTCCCGCTCGCGATCTTCATGGGCCAGGTGGCCGCGGCGCTCGCCGCCGGCAACACGGTGCTCGCGAAGCCGGCCGAACAGACGCCGCTGATCGCCGCCCAGGCCGTGCGCCTGCTGCGCGAGGCCGGCGTGCCGGCCGGCGCGGTGCAGCTGCTGCCGGGCACGGGCGAGACCGTCGGCGCGGCGCTGGTCGCCGATCCGCGCACGCGTGCGGTGATGTTCACGGGCTCGACCGAAGTCGCGCGCCTGATCAACAAGACGCTCGCCGCGCGCCTCGACCCGGACGGCAAGCCGATTCCGCTGATCGCCGAAACGGGCGGCCAGAACGCGATGATCGTCGATTCGTCGGCGCTCGCGGAGCAGGTCGTCGCCGACGTGATGCAGTCGTCGTTCGACTCGGCCGGTCAACGGTGTTCGGCGCTGCGCGTTCTGTGTCTGCAGGACGACGTCGCGGACCGCACGCTGACGATGCTCAAGGGCGCGATGCACGAGCTCGCGCTCGGCAACCCGGACCGGCTGTCGACCGACGTCGGCCCGGTGATCGACGGCGAAGCGAAGCAGACGATCGACACGCACGTCGCGGCGATGAAGGACAAGGGCCATGCGGTCACGCAGCTGCCGATGCCGGACGCGTGCGCGCACGGCACGTTCGTGCCGCCGACGCTGATCGAGATCGGCAGTATCGACGAGCTGAAGCGTGAAGTGTTCGGCCCCGTGCTGCACGTGGTGCGCTACCGCCGCAGCCAGCTCGACAAGCTGCTCGAGCAGATCCGCGCGACCGGCTACGGGCTGACGCTCGGCATCCACACGCGGATCGACGAGACGATCGCGCACGTGATCTCGAATGCGCACGTGGGCAACATCTACGTGAACCGCAACGTGATCGGCGCGGTGGTCGGCGTGCAGCCGTTCGGCGGCGAAGGGCTGTCGGGTACGGGGCCGAAGGCCGGCGGCGCGCTGTACCTGCAGCGCCTGCTCGCGACGCGTCCGTCGGGGCTGCCGCGTGCGCTCGCGGAGTCGCTGATCGCGGACGGCGCGGCCGATGGCGACGCGCGCGGTAATCCGGCGGCAGCGCTCACCGCACTGCGCGACTGGCTGATCGAGCAGCGCGAGCCGGCGCTCGCCGCACGCTGCGACGGTTACCTCGCACAGGTGCCAGCCGGCGCAACCGCGGTGCTGACCGGCCCGACGGGCGAGCGAAACACGTATACACTCGGCCCGCGCGGCACGGTGCTGTGTGTCGCGGCCACGCCGGGCGGCGCGCGTGCGCAGTTCGCGGCGGTGCTGGCGACGGGCAACCGCGCGCTGTTCGCCGGCGCGGCGGGCGAGGCGCTGGTCGCCGCGCTGCCGGCGTCGCTGAAGGCGCACGCGGCCGTGCGCAAGCAGGCCGACGCGCCGTTCGACGCGGTGCTGTTCGAAGGCGACAGCGACGAGCTGCAGACGCTCGTGAAGGACGTCGCGCAGCGCCCCGGCCCGATCGTGTCGGTGCAGGGCGTGTCGGCGGGCGCGTTCGAGAACGGCGACGCGGAAGACTACGCGCTCGAGCGGTTGCTGACGGAACGCTCGGTGAGCGTGAACACGGCCGCGGCGGGCGGCAATGCGAATTTGATGACGATCGGCTGATCATCCTTGCCGTTCGGATCAAACAAAGGAAGCGGCCAGGCGATCCCGAAGCCGCTCCATTTACCCTGGTACCAAGGAGATGCTATGCAACACACGATGAAAAAAGTGGCAGGCGCGACGTTCGTCGCGGTCATGTCGCTGGCGGGGACGGCCCATGCGGACGACGTGAAGATTGGTTACGCAGGGCCGATGACGGGCGCGCAGGCGCACTACGGCAAGGATATGCAGAACGGGATCGTGCTCGCGCTGGAAGACTTCAACGCGACGAACCCGAAGATCGGCGGCAAGGCCGTGAAGTTCGTGCTCGACACGCAGGACGACCAGGCCGACCCGCGCACGGGTACGACGGTCGCCCAGAAGCTGGTCGACGACGGCATCAAGGGCATGCTCGGTCACTTCAACTCGGGCACGACGATTCCGGCTTCGCGCATCTACGCGAACGCGGGCATTCCGGAAATCGCGATGGCGACGGCGCCGGAATACACGCAGCAGGGTTACAAGACGACCTTCCGCATGATGACGTCCGACACGCAGCAGGGCTCGGTGGCCGGCACGTTCGCGTCGAAGGATCTCGGCATGAAGAAGATCGCGATCGTCGACGACCGCACGGCCTACGGCCAGGGTCTCGCCGACCAGTTCGAGAAGGCCGCGAAGGCCGGCGGCGCGACGATCGTCGACCGTGAATTCACGAACGACAAGGCTGTCGACTTCAAGGCGATTCTGACGAAGCTGAAGGCGGCGAAGCCGGACCTCGTCTACTACGGCGGCGCGGATTCGCAGGCTGCGCCGATGGTCAAGCAGATGAAGGCGCTCGGCATCACCGCCCCGCTGATGAGCGGCGAAATGGTGAAGACGCCGACGTTCCTGAAGATCGCGGGCAACGCGGCCGAAGGCACGATCGCGTCGCTGGCCGGCCTTCCGCTGGAAGAAATGCCGGGCGGCAAGGCTTACGCCGACAAGTACAAGAAGCGCTTCGGCGAAGACGTGCAGACGTACTCGCCGTACGCGTACGACGGCGCGATGGCGATGCTGAACGCGATGAAGAAGGCCGATTCGACCGATCCGGCGAAGTACCTGCCGGTGCTCGCGAAGACCGACATGGCCGGCGTCACGTCGACGCACGTCGCGTACGACGCGAAGGGGGACCTCAAGAACGGCGGCATCACGATGTACAAGGTCGAGAAGGGCGACTGGAAGCCGCTGAAGAGCATCGGCGGGAAGTAAGCAGCCTTTGATGTGACGCGCGGCCGGCGGCGCATGTCGCTGTCCGGCCGGTCGTGTGAAAAAGCCACCGGGCCGTCGGGCCGGGTGGCTTTTTCTTTGGCGGTGCACGGCCAGGTAGTACATACGGCTCTTGCCGGCGATGATTCAACGGGTTGGGTATGTTCCGACGGGGGCGCCGCGTGTGTACGTCAATGTCTCATCGATGCGACTGGCGGCAGTGCGAGGTTACTTATCTTCACAGCACTTGTTGGGGCAATCGGGCAGGAAGGAAATTTCCACACGCCGCCCATTATCTACGTCCCCATGCGAGTAGACGCGGGCGCTCGTCTTAATGGTTCCACGTAGAAAACCGAATTGCTTCAGCAGCGCATACGCGGTTTGCATTCGCGATTGTGCAAGGGGCAGTGCGCTCTGTTCACTTTCCTCGGCATGGCCGCTAATCAGCGTTGTTTCCTTGGTTACGTGACGTGCGTAGGCGATTTTCTGGTCTGCTGTCCAGTTTGCAGTGCGGACGATTTCAGAATTCGATATATATGAACTGTTTTTCGGAAAATGGATATCGAAATTTTCGCTTGCGACACATGCAGATGCATGACTGGACGCGACGACGCATAGGCCGGCAATTAATTTCATAGTTTATTATTTGGTGAGTTTTGTTGTCGACGAGACGCCGGAGCGTCGCATAAATTTCCACATCCATTTTTGCAGAAAGGCAGAAGACTCACGCCGAGCTGCAAGTATCCTCCATGGCCCGTGCTATCGATTGGGTATGTAATTCGATTGACGTGCGTGTCAACATAGATATATTGAGGCTTGATGCCAAGCTGTATCAGGAAGTCTTTCAGCTGGTCACCTCTCGACTTTGCCAGACTCAAGGAGTTGCGTTCGCCGACATATGCGCTGGCGATGATTTGCGCCTGCACTTCAACATCGGGCCATTGCCGCGCAGCCAAAACCATATCCACTATCTTTATTCGATATGCATTTGGAATGCCGGGATAATTCAGAGGCACGCTTTCGAGCATGTGTTCCGATATCGTACAAGCGCTTGCATGTTGAATAAAAGCGGCACCAGCAAGCGCAGCAACGGGGATCAGAAGTTTTATCATTCAATCACCAAATATTCTTTTTTAAGAATTCACTTATTTCATCAAAGTGCGCGATGTAGCATGCAATGCTGTCTGCATTTCTATCTGCACCTTCTGGATTGGCTTGTGCCCAATATCCGATTCCTCGAGCAAACCCATAGTTGACGTCGTCCGCATCGAATGTGTCAATGTAATGGGAACATTCGTGAATGAGAATTTTCAATTTGCAGTTTCCAGCAACGTAAACATCCTCGACAGTGCAGAAATGCGGGTAGATCGCGATTATGCGACGTGCCGAATCGGGCTTGCATACAGCCGCGTCATTTGCGCCAGTATCAGGGGCCACTGAGCATGTAAGTTGCCGCTGGCTTTGTTCGTCCCATCTGATGATCTTCTCGGGCTGTAGTTCGCACATAGCCGCAGCGAGCTTGGGGAGGCCGAAACTTAGTTTTTGACGTATCGCTTCGTCGCTTCGGCCAAACCAGAATTGCACTCTATCTCGGGCAGTTTTATCCCATCGCGCCAGATCCGATATGCGCTCCTCAATTAAGATCACCGCGGTGTCCCGTAGTCGCATTATTAGGGATCTGAATGCCTTGTTGCTCATGTTGGGGCAAATTGGCATCGTGTTGATGGACACATAGATCATCGACCCCGGATTGGTATTGGTGACGGCCCCCGAATGGACGAGGACCCATTCTTCGTTTTCCTGATCTTCGAAGTCGTATTTATTTCCCGAAAAACCGCTCATCGCGTCAATGCCCCTTCGTATAGATTTTCAGAGATGCTGCGGCGTCGGTGGCAATTCGATGTGTTTGCCCGGCCGCGTCCGTGATGCCTGCGAAGATCTGCCCGGTGTCGGTGACGATTCGATAGCGAACGTTGACGAGCGGGCGGTGCGCATCATCGAGCAAGGTAAATTGCTCGTCATGTACGGCATCCGATGAGGCAAACGGCAGATGGGCTGCACCAGGTTTGCGCCCATTCAGCGCCGCAATTTCGCCCGCAGTGAAAGTCATCCGCATGCCGCGCTCAGCGTAGAAGATCGGCGGTGGGTTGCATCCGCAGACATTGATATCCCCGCTCAATGCCCACTGTTTGCCGTTCGGGCCGGTACCGGGCCAGCGCGGCCCTTGCGGTGCGATGTATCCTTCGCGCTTGCAGGCCGAACAGTAGGTCTTCATATCGAGCGTGGCGATATGAACCGTCGGCGGCGGATTGGAACAGGTCACGGTATCGAGGCCCTCGACAATCACCGCTTCCCCGGCGCGGTCGCCTTTGGCAAGAAAGTAGCGGATCATGAGCGCTACCTCAGCGGGGCATGGACGAGCGGGTGACGATGCCAAATACAACGGACGACGCCACGCCTCGTCGCTCGGGGCTATCAGTGATCGTGTCGCCGTTATCGAGTTCGCTTCCAACGAATGCGAGCGGCGCGAAGTCGGGCCTGTCTGCCAAACCCAGACCGCTCGTCACGTGCGCGGTTGAACCGTCCGGATAGTGGATCAGGTCGCCCACCGTGGCAGGCTTTCCCAGGTGCGACGCTACTTCCCACGTGCCGGACGGCTCGCGCAATGCATCGCCGCGCGCTGTTGTCGCGCCACGTACCGCCAGTCTATAGGCAGGCGGTGCGGGTGGCGGCACATAGGTGGGATCGAACAGGCCCGCAATGCTTTGCCCCTCCCGCACGTGAATGCCCCATGAGGTGCGCGGCGTTTCGGTAATTCGGTCACCGTTGCTCAACCGGCTGCCGACCAGCGCGAACGGCTTGCCTCCGCTATGGTTGTTTCCCGCGCCGTCGATAATCGCGGCCTCGCTGCCGTCGTCATAGGTCACTACGTCGCCGACGCAGGCGACTTCTAATCCTGCCAGGTTCAGGCCGCTGGTTGCGGTGGTGACGCGTCCACCGCGTTCCGTGAGTGCGCCAACGGTGGCGAAAAGATGGGTCGGTGCTTTGTGTTCGTTTTTCATCCGGCTTCCCTGTCTCAGTAAATGGAATGGCTGCCTAGAGACGCTATTCCAGATAAGAAACGTCGATCAATCGGACGAATATGATTCAGCGCTGGTAACTTCTATTACTTGTTCCGTTCCGCCTGTTGCATTGACCGCGCGTGCGCGAATGCGCTAGCTCAATCGCGGATACTCAGTCCCTGCGCACGCGCAGCAGAAACTTCTGCAACTTGCCGGTCGGCGTGCGCGGCAGCGCCTGCACGAACGCGAACTCGCGCGGGATCTTGTACGCGGCGAGCCGCTCGCCGCAGAACGCGCGCAGCGCGTCCGCATCGGCCGCCGCGTTCGCCCGCGTCACGACGTGCGCGACGACCGTCTCGCCCCAGTCCGGATGCGCGACGCCGACGACGGCCGCCTCGGCGATGTCCGGGTGCGCACCGAGCACGTCCTCCACCTCCTTCGAATAGACGTTCTCGCCGCCGGTGACGATCATGTCCTTCAGCCGGTCGACGATGAACAGATAGCCCTCCTGATCGATCCGTGCGAGGTCGCCGGTGCGATACCAGCCGCCCGGCGCGAACGCGGCACGCGTCGCGGCCGCGTCGTCGAGATAGCCGAGCATCATGCTGTCGGCCTTCAACCAGATCTCGCCGGTCTCGCCCGGCCGCGCATCGACACCGTCCATCCGCACGACCCTCAGGTCGACGCCCGGGCCACCGTGGCGGCCGATCGAGCCGGCCTTCGCGATCTGCTCGTCCGGATACAGCGTCGTGCCGGCCGGCCCCGCTTCCGTCATTCCGTACACCTGAAAGAACGCGTGACTGCGATACGCACGGGCGAGCCGTTCGGCCTGCGCGGCGCCGATCGGGCCGCCGCCGTACAGCCACGCGCGCACGCTCGACAGATCGAACGCCGCGAAGCCGTCGACCGTGTCGAGCGGCAGCGTGTACGACACCGGCGCGCCGAAATACAGCGTCACGCGCTCGCGCTCGACGGTCTGCAGGAAGCGCAGCGGATGGTATTCGCGCAGCAGCACGACGGTGCCGCCCGCGACCAGCGTGCCGCCGAACCAGTTGTTCAGCGGCGACGAATGCCAGATCGGCATCGCCATCAGCGTGCGTTCGTTGCAGCCGATGCCGATGGCGAGCGCCGCTTGCATCGCGGCGAGCGTCACCGTGCGATGACTGTGCACGCAACCCTTCGGGCGGCCGGTCGTGCCGGACGTGTAGAGGATCTGCGCGACGTCGTCGTCGGCCGGCTCGATGCCCGCGAGGCCGTCTATCGTCGCGCACATCGTGTCGAAGTTCGGCACGCCGTCGAGTTCGCCTTCGGTCACGAGCCGCCGCGCCGGATGCACGATGCGCTCGACCACCGGCGCGAGCGCGACGTCGAACAGCAGCACGGTGCTGCCGCTGTGTTCGAGCACGTAGTCGACTTCCGGCGCCTGCAGTTTGTGGTTGATCGGCACGAACGCCGCGCCGAGGCGCCATGCGCCGAACATCAGGTCGACGAAGGCCGGCGTGTTGAAGCACATCGCGGCGACGCGGTCGCCGGCCGCGACGCCGAGCGCGCTCAGCACGGCCGCCGCGCGGTGCGAACGCTCGCGTGCGGCCGCATACGTGATCGTCGCGGATTCGCTGACGAGGAACGGCTTGTCGGGCGTCGCACGGGCGGCGCGGTCGAGGGCGGCGACGAGGTTCATCGGGGCTCCGGGCGGGCGAACGAACGCGAATTCGGTTGAGCGGGCCGGCGTCAGGCCGGGTACGCGCGCTGCAGCAGCGCGGCGACGTCGATCGCGCGCGGATCGAAGCCGCCCGCGATACGGCCCCAGTCGGGCGCGGCGAGCCGCGTCGCGACGAACGCGTCGGCGACGGCCGCCGGTGCATCGCGGCGCAGCAGGCACGCCTGCGCGACGAGCGCGAGCCGCTGCGCGAACACGCGGCCCGACGCTTCGAGCGTGTCGGCCGGGGCGGCGAGCATCGCGCGCAACGCGTCGAGCGCCGCGCGGATGCGCGGTTCGCCCGCGCCGAGGTCGGCGAGTTCGTCGAACAGCGCGGCGGCGGCATCGGGCTCGCGCGACACCGCGCGCAGCACGTCGAGGCACATCACGTTGCCCGAGCCTTCCCAGATCGAGTTGACGGGCGCCTCGCGGAACAGGCGCGCGATCGGGCCGTCGTCGACGTAGCCGTTGCCGCCGAACACTTCCATCACCTCGCCGGTCAGCTCGACCGCGCGCTTGCAGACCCAGAATTTCGCGGCGGGCGTGACGATCCGCTTCCACGCGCGTTCGCGGGGCGAGTCGTCGCGTTCGAACGCATCGGCGAGCCGCATCGCGAGCGACAGCGCCGCCTCGCTTTCGAGCGCGAGATCGGCGAGCACGGTGCGCATCAGCGGCTGCTCGGCGAGCGCGCGGCCGAACGCGTGACGCTGGCGCGTGTACGCGATCGCCTGCACGACGCCCTGGCGCAGCATCGCCGCGCTGCCGAGCACGCAGTTCAGCCGCGTGTAGGTGGCCATCTCGATGATGGTCGGAATGCCGCGGCCTTCATCGCCGAGCATGATCCCCCACGCATCGTTCAGCTCGATTTCGCTGCTCGCGTTGCTGCGGTTGCCGACCTTGTTCTTCAGCCGCTGGATCTCGACCGCGTTTTTCGTGCCGTCCGGCCGCCAGCGCGGCACGTAGAAGCACGACGGGCCGCCGGCTTCGGTGCGCGCGACGACGAGGTGCGCGTCGCACATCGGCGCGGAAAAGAACCACTTGTGGCCGCGCAGCCGGTATTCGCCGCCGCGGCCGCCCGCGCCGACCGGCGTGGCGAGCGTCGTGTTTGCGCGCACGTCGGAGCCGCCCTGTTTCTCGGTCATGCCCATGCCGAACCAGATCGCGCGCTTGTCGGCGACCGGCACGTCGCGCGCATCGTAGTCGTCGCTGTAGAGCTTGTCGCGCAGCAGGTCCCACAGCGCCGGCTCTTTCTGCAGCACGGGAATCGCGGCTTGCGTCATCGTCGCCGGGCACAGCGTGCCGGCCTCGATCTGGCCGTGCAGGTAGAAGCCGGCGGCCGTCGCGGCCCAGCGGCCGCGGCGCGACTCGCGGAACGCGAGCGACACGAAGCCTTCGTGACGATACTGGCCGAGCAGCGCGTGCCAGGCGGGATGGAAGTCGACGCGGTCGATGCGCCGGCCGCGCCGGTCGAACGCGTTCAGTTCGGGCGTGTGGCGGTTCGCTTCGTCGGCGAGTTGCGCGGTGTCGGCGCTGCCGAGCCGCGCGCCGTATGCGTCGAGCTGCGGTACGGCCCAGTCGGCGCCGGCCCGGACGAGCGCGTCGCGCAGCGCGAGATCCGTCGCGAAGAGGTTATAGTCGACGAGTTCGTCGAACTGGTTCGTGACGGCGTGGGTCGAGTCGGTCATCGCGGTCGTCTCCGGTCTTATGCTTCACGGTCAGCCGGCGTCGTGCCGCGCGCAACGCGCTTCGGCGCGGGTTCCGGCTGCCGGTAAAACGTATTCCCTGCTGAATTCAGAGTAGCAAATATGCCGCCGCGACATGTTCAGGTTCCGGCGCCGCCCGGCTCGCCGACGGCGCAACCCGCGCCCGCGTTGCGTCGCCGGCCGCGCCAGTCGCGCGCGCAGGCGAGCTCCGACGCGCTGCAACAGGCGTTCGTTCAGCTTTTGCTCGAACGCGGCTACGCGAAGGCGACGATCCGCGAGATCGCGGCCGTCGCGGGTGTCAGCATCGGCACCTTCTACGAATATTTCGGCGACAAGCAGAGCCTCGCGGCGCTCTGTATTCATCGCCGCGTGCTGGCGCTGGCCGACCGGCTGCGCGACGCGGTGCAGCGGCTGCGCGGTGCGCCGCGGGCCGAGCTCGCCGTCGCGCTGGTCGATCTCCAGGTCGATACGATCGCCGCCGACGCGGCGCTGTGGGGCGCGCTGTTCGCGCTGGAGCGGCAGGTGTCGCCGCTGACCGCCTATCGCCGGCATTACGACGCCTATGTCGCGCTGTGGCGCGACGCGCTGGCCCACGCGGCCGATCCGCCGCCCGCCGCGCGGCTCGACGGGCTCGCGCGGATGGCCCATACGATCTGCTACGGCGGCCTGTCGCAGGCGCTGCTGACGCTCGGGCCCGCGCTCGATTTCGCCGCGCAGCGCCGCGAACTGCGAGCCGTGCTGCTCGCGTATCTCGCGGCCGCGGACGCGTAGCCTTCCCGGGGGAAATGCCTGATTCGCATATCAGGCGCGCAGACCCGCCTTGCCGCCAAGCTCTTCTCCCGGCGAACCATGAGAAAAATGCATGGCCTCCATGACGAACTTTCGATTGTCCGCCGATATTGGTTCGGGCTAAATCATGCGGCAGATGCAGGTCGCGCACGGCGCGGCCCGCCCGAAGGACATCAGGAGGAGGAGTCATGCGAAGCGCCACCGCGCCCCGTTCGAAACTGCCCGACGTCGGGACGACGATCTTCACGGTGATCGGCCAACTGGCTGCTCAACACGACGCATTGAACCTGTCGCAGGGCGCGCCGAATTTCGCGCCCGATCCGGCGCTCGTCGAAGGCGTCGCGCGCGCGATGCGCGACGGTCACAACCAGTATGCGCCGATGGCCGGCGTGATCGCGCTGCGCGAGCGGCTCGCCGAGAAGACCGAGGCGCTGTACGGCGCGCGCTACGATCCGGCGACCGAGATCACGGTGATCGCGAGCGCGAGCGAGGGGCTGTACGCGGCGATCAGCGCGCTCGTGCATCCGGGCGACGAGGTGATCTATTTCGAGCCGTCGTTCGACAGCTATGCGCCGATCGTGCGGCTGCAAGGCGCGACGCCGGTCGCGATCAAGCTGTCGCCCGAGCATTTCCGCGTGAACTGGGACGAGGTGGCCGCGGCCATCACGCCGCGCACGCGGATGATCATCGTCAACACGCCGCACAACCCGACCGCGACGGTGTTCTCCGCCGACGATCTCGAGCGGCTCGCGCAGCTCACGCGCGACACGGGGATCGTGGTGCTGTCCGACGAAGTCTACGAGCACGTCGTGTTCGACGGCGCGCAGCACCAGAGCGTCGCGCGCCACCGCGAGCTGGCCGAGCGCAGCGTGATCGTGTCGTCGTTCGGCAAGTCGTTCCACGTGACCGGCTGGCGGGTCGGCCATTGCCTCGCGCCGGCCGAACTGATGGACGAGATCCGCAAGGTGCACCAGTTCATGGTGTTCTCGGCCGATACGCCGATGCAGGTCGCGTTCGCGGAGATCCTCGCGCGGCCGGACAGCTATCTCGGCCTCTCGGCGTTCTACCAGGCCAAGCGCGACCTGCTCGCGCGCGAGCTGGCCGATTCGCGTTTCGAGCTGCTGCCGAGCGAAGGCTCGTTCTTCATGCTCGCGCGCTTTCGCCACTTCTCGGATGAAAGCGACAGCGATTTCGTGCTGCGCCTGATCCGCGACGCGCGCGTCGCGACGATTCCGCTGTCGGCGTTCTATACCGACGGCACCGACGCCGGCGTGATCCGGCTCAGTTTTTCGAAGGACGACGCGACGCTCGTCGAAGGCGCGCGGCGGCTGCGTTCGCTGTAGGACAACCGGCGGCGGAGACGTCGCATCGACCGGACACTTGGAGATCACGATGAAGCACACGGCAACCCTGAAACTCGCATTCGCACTCGCGTGCGCCATCGGCTCCGGCACGGCGCTCGCCGATGCGCCGACGCTGCGCTTCGGCCTCGAAGCGCAATACCCGCCGTTCGAATCGAAGGCGCCGAACGGCGACCTGCAGGGCTTCGACATCGACGTCGGCAATGCCGTCTGCCAGACGGCGAAGCTGTCGTGCAAATGGGTCGAGACCTCGTTCGACGGGCTGATTCCGGCGCTGAAGGGCCGCAAGTTCGACGCGATCAACTCGGCGATGAACGCGACCGAGCAGCGGCGCCAGGCGATCGACTTCACGACGATCATCTATCGCGTGCCGACCCAGCTGATCGCGCGCACCGGCAGCGGGCTGCTGCCGACGCCCGAATCGCTGAAGGGCAAGCGCGTGGGCGTGCTGCAGGCGTCGATCCAGGAAACCTTCGCGAAGGCGCACTGGGAGCCGGCCGGCGTCGCGGTCGTCGCGTACCAGGACCAGAACCAGGCGTATGCGGATCTGGTCGCCGGCCGCCTCGACGCGACGCTCGTGCTCGCGCCGTCCGGCCAGCGCGGTTTCCTGTCGCGCCCGGACGGCAAGGGCTTCTCGTTCGTCGGGCAGCCGGTGCACGACGACAAGATTCTCGGCAGCGGCATCGCGTTCGGCCTGCGCAAGGGCGACGACGCGCTGAAGGCGAAGCTCGACGCGGCGATCGACAAGCTGAAGGCGGACGGCACGGTGAAGTCGCTCGGCCTGAAGTATTTCGGCGATATCGACATCTCGACGAAGTAAGCGGGGGCGCGCGCGATGCCGACTCCGAACCCGAGCGCCGCGGGCAGCGAACCGGGCGGCACGCCGCTGCCGCTGCCGGACGATGCCGTCGCTGCCGTGCTCGCCGACGAACTGGGCGATGCGCTCGTCACGCGTGCGGCCGACATCGAGCCGCGTTACTTCACCGCGTACAACGAGCCGGCCGGCGTGCGGCCGCGCGCGCTGGTGCGCCCGCGTAGCGTCGACGACGTGTCGAGGACGCTCGCGTTATGCACGCGGCTCGGCCAGCCGGTCGTGCCGCAAGGCGGGCTGACGGGGCTCGCGCGCGGCGCGGTCGCGCTGGGCGGCGAGGTCGTGCTGTCGATGGAGCGCTTCGCGGGCATCGACGCGCTCGACGCGGCGGCCGGCACGATCACCGTGCGCGCGGGCACGCCGCTGCAGACGGTGCAGGACGCCGCGCACGCGGCGGGCTTCACGTTCGGCGTCGATCTCGGCGCGCGCGGCTCGTGCCAGATCGGCGGCATGCTCGCGACCAATGCGGGCGGCACGCGCGCGATCCGCTACGGGATGATGCGCGAGCAGGTGCTCGGGCTCGAGGCGGTGCTCGCGGATGGCACGGTCGTGTCGTCGATGAACCGGATGCTGAAGAACAACGCGGGCTACGACCTGAAGCAGCTCTTCATCGGCAGCGAAGGGACGCTCGGCGTCGTCACGCGCGCGGTGCTGCGGCTGCATCCGTTGCTGGCGGCGCCGGCCACGGCGCTCTGCCGCGTGCGCGACTACGAGGCGGTGGTCGCGCTGTGGAACCGCGTGCGCACGCTGCCGGAAGTCGTCAGTTTCGAGGCGATGTGGCCGGCGTTCTACGACTACGTCGCGCGCCATACGCCCGGTGTGTCGGCGCCATTCGTCGGCGACGGCGGTTTCGTGGTGTTGATCGAATGCGCGACGAGCGCGCCGGGCGGCGATGCGCACCATGCGCTCGAAACGGGGCTGGCTGCGGGGCTCGATGCAGGGCTCATCGACGATGCGGTGCTCGCGACTTCCGAGCGGCAGGCGCGCGACCTGTGGACGCTGCGCGAAGGGCTTGCGATCGATGCGCTGCCCCATCTCGTCAACTTCGACGTGAGTCTGCCGACGGGCGAACTCGGCGCGTTCGCCGAACGCTGCGGGGCGGCGTTGCGGGCGCGCTGGCCGGCGCTCACGTGCCTGTTCTTCGGCCATGTCGGCGACGGCAACGTGCATATCGGCGTGTCGCTGGCCGAGATGACCGACACGGATGCCGATGCGCTCGATTGCTGCGTGTATGCGGTGGTGCGCGACATGGGCGGCTCGGTGTCGGCCGAGCACGGGATTGGCGTGCTCAAACGTCCTTATCTGGCGCACACACGCAGCGACGCGGAAATCGGATTGATGCGACGCCTGAAGGCCGCGCTGGACCCGCTTGGGATCCTGAATCCCGGCAAGGTGCTTTGACGCTGCCGACGCCCGTTCCTCACGGAAAACGGCCGGCGCGACGCATCAGCCGTCCACCCAGCGCAGCGCGCCGATCTTCAGGTGTTCGACGACGCTGCGCGCCCACTCGAGCTCCGCATTGAGCAGCACGAGCGCATATTCGTTCTGCAACAGGAACAGGCGCGGCACCTGGTCGGCCTGCGCGGTGGCGCGCAGCGCCTCCAGCCGCTCGCGTTCGGCGTCGAGACGCGCGATGCGCAGCTCGAGCTGGTGGCGCGCATCTTCCGCATCGAGCAGCGGCAGGAACGCGAGGCCGGCGCCGAACGCCGGAAATTCACGCGCGGGCTCCGCGAGCAGCGCATGCAGCCACGCCTGCCCGGCCGTGTGCCCGGCTTCGGTCAGCGCATACAGCGTGCGCTCCGGAAACGCGCCGTCACGCTCGGTGTCGTGCACGACGATCAGCCCGTCGCGCAGCAGCCGGTCGATCGTCTGGTACAGGCTCGTGCGCTGCCGCACGTTGACGACTTCGTCGTAGCCGCGGGCCTTCAGTTGCTGCAGCATCCCGTACGGATGCATCGGCGTTTCGGTGAGCGTCGCGAGGACGGCCAGCGCGAGCGGGGACGGACGAATCATAGATATGAATAGTAAATATATATCTAGTTATAATATAACTATTCTCTACCAGACTATCTTGTTTGACAAGGGTTTCAGCCGAGATGCGAGCGCTTCGCGGCCGGCGCGACGGTTTCCATCGTCGCGAGACCGTGCACGATGCCGCAATCCTCGACTGAGTGCTCGCCGACGCACTGGCGGCGCAGTTCGGTGAGCTGGTCGCGCAGATGCGTGAGTTCCGCGAGGCGCGCGTCGACGTGTCCGATGTGATCGTCGAGCAGCGAATTGATCGAATCGCAGCGGTCGGCCGGCGTGTCGGTGAGCCGCAGCAGCGCGCGGATTTCGTCGTGCGCCATGTCGAGCGCGCGGCAGTTGCGGATGAAGCGCAGCCGTTCGACGTGCACGTCGGTGTAGTTGCGGTAGTTCGAATCGGTGCGCTCCGCATCTGGCATCAGCCCCTCTTTCTCGTAGAAACGGATCGTCTCGGGCGTGCAGCGGGCCGCTTTGGCCAGTTCGCCAATCTTCATGCCTTTCTCCCGTGTAAGGGTTGACCTTGTAGTGGCTTCAGGGTGTTAACTCTACACCGTCAAGCCACGAAAGGAGGTTGTCATGACCGACGCCCAGCGTCCCCACGACCCACGACACCGTCATGCCGGCGGCGCCGATACGTGTTGCGCCGATGCGCGCGACACGCAGACGGCGACCGTTGCCGATGCGGCGCCGGCGGCCGGCGAGCGCGCGCACGGCCATGACCACGATCACGGCCACGGCCACGCCGCGCATGGCGATGCGGGCCATGACCACGATCACGACGAGGCTCACACGGATACGCATCGGCATGGCGCGTCGTGCTCGCACGACCACGCCGCGCATGACCATGCCGGTCGCGACCACGACCACGACCACGACCACGACCACGACCACGCGGCCGGCGACTGCTGCGCGCCTGCCGCGCTGACGCTCGCGCCGCTGCCGGTCGCGCAGGCGACCGCGTCGGGTCACGTGCGCTCCGCGTTCCGGATCATGCAGATGGACTGCCCGACCGAGGAAACGCTGATCCGCAAAAAGCTCGGCGGCATGCAGCAGGTATCGGCGCTCGAATTCAACCTGATGCAGCGGATGCTGACCGTCGAGCACGTGCCCGGCGCGCAACCGGCGCTCGAAAGCGCGATCCGCTCGCTCGGGATGACGCCGGAAGCCGCGTCGGCCGATGCACCGGCAGCGCCCACCGCGCCGCCGCCCGCCAAACCGTGGTGGCCGCTCGCGCTCGCCGGCGTCGCCGCGATCGCATCCGAAGGCGCGACCTGGGCCGGGCTGCCGGTGTGGCTGTCGGCGGCGCTCGCGCTCGCCGCGGTGCTCGCGTGCGGGCTCACCACGTACAAGAAAGGCTGGATCGCGATCCGCAACGGCAACCTGAACATCAACGCGCTGATGAGCATCGCGGTGACGGGCGCGATGGCGATCGGCCAGTGGCCGGAAGCCGCGATGGTGATGGTGCTGTTCACGATCGCCGAGCTGATCGAGGCGAAGTCGCTCGACCGCGCGCGCAATGCGATCCAGGGGCTGATGCAGCTCGCGCCGGACACCGCGACCGTGCAGCAGGCCGACGGCGCGTGGCGCACGATCGAAGCCGCACAGGTCGCGCTGGGCGCGGTCGTGCGCGTGAAGCCGGGCGAGCGGATCGGGCTGGACGGCGAGGTCGTCGCCGGCCGCTCGACGGTCAACCAGGCGCCGATCACCGGCGAGAGCCTGCCTGTCGAAAAGGCGAGCGGCGACGCCGTGTACGCGGGCACGATCAACGAATCGGGTTCGTTCGACTACCGCGTGACGGCCGTCGCGGCCAACTCGACGCTCGCGCGGATCATCCACGCGGTCGAGGAAGCGCAGGGCGCGAAGGCGCCGACCCAGCGCTTCGTCGACCAGTTCGCGCGCGTCTACACGCCGATCGTGTTCGCGGTCGCGCTGCTGGTCGCGGTGGCGCCGCCGCTCGTGATGGGCGGCGCGTGGCACGACTGGATCTACCGCGCGCTCGTGCTGCTCGTGATCGCGTGCCCGTGCGCGCTGGTGATCTCGACGCCGGTGACGATCGTGTCGGGGCTCGCGGCCGCGGCGCGGCGCGGGATTCTCGTGAAGGGCGGCGTCTATCTGGAAGAAGGGCGCAAGCTCGCGTGGCTCGCACTCGACAAGACCGGCACGATCACGCACGGCAAGCCGGTGCAGACCGACTTCGACGTGCATGCGGACGGTGCCGATGCGGCGCGCGTGCGGCATCTCGGCGCGAGCCTCGCGGCGCGCTCCGATCACCCGGTGTCGCAGGCGATTGCGGCCGCGGCCCGCGACGCCGGCACGACCGCATTCGCCGACGTGCAGGACTTCGAAGCGATCGTCGGGCGCGGCGTGTGCGGCACGATCGACGGCACGCGCTACTGGCTCGGCAATCACCGGCTCGTCGAGGAACTGGAGCGCTGCTCGGCGGCGCTCGAGGCGAAGCTCGACGCGCTGGAGCGGCAGGGCAAGAGCGTCGTCGTGCTGGTCGACGCCACGCGCGTGCTCGGCATCTTCGCGGTGGCCGACACGATCAAGGACACGAGCCGCGATGCGATCGCCGATCTGCATGCGCTCGGCATCCGCACCGCGATGCTGACGGGCGACAACCCGCATACCGCGCAGGCGATCGCGCGGCAGGCCGGCATCGACGATGCGCGCGGCAACCAGTTGCCGGAAGACAAGCTCGCGGCGGTCGAGGAACTGTCGGCGGGCGGCGCGGGCGCGGTCGGGATGGTCGGCGACGGGATCAACGATGCGCCGGCGCTCGCGCGCGCCGACATCGGCTTCGCGATGGGCGCGATGGGTACCGACACGGCGATCGAGACGGCCGACGTCGCGCTGATGGACGACGACCTGCGCAAGATTCCCGCGTTCGTGCGGCTGTCGCGCGCGACGCACCGCGTGCTGGTGCAGAACATCGGCTTCGCGCTCGGCGTGAAGGTCGTGTTCCTCGGCCTCACGGTCGCGGGGCTCGGCACGATGTGGATGGCGGTCTTCGCCGACGCGGGCGCGAGCCTGATCGTCGTGGCCAACGGTTTGCGGCTGCTGTCGTCGTCCTGGGCGTTCGGCGACGTCCCGGCCAAGCGTTGAGGAGCGGGCGATGAGCTTCCTGAAACGGATTCTCGGCGGCCACGGCGGTGGTCATGGCAGCGGGCACAGCAATAGCGGAAACGGGGGCCACGGCGGCGGGCGTCACGGTGGCCTGCGTCAGGGCGGGCACGGCGGCCACGATGCGCGCGGCCGCGATCGCCACGGCTGGGGCTGGCAGGCGCCGGCCGACGCGGGCAGCGGTGGCCAGGGCGGCAATCTGCCGCTGAGCCAGCTCGCGTGCGCGGGCTGCGGCGCACTCAACGCAGCCGATGCACGCTTCTGCACGCAGTGCGGCGCGGCGCAACGCGGCAAGGCCTGCAGCCGCTGCCACGCGGCGCTGGCGGCCGACGCGCGGTTCTGTCCCGGCTGCGGAACGCAGGCGGCTTGACGCTATCCGCACCTTCGCGCCGGCCACGCATAAGCACAGGCCGGCACGCTTCGTTCGACGGCCGGCGCACCGGCATGCCCGATGTCATCCCCGGCATGCTCGCACCGGCAATATCGTCGCGGTCCGTCCGGATACACGGCTCCGGGACGCACCCTTTACTCAGCGCAGCGGCAGGTGAATTTCGGTGCGCAGGTCGGCCGGCGCCGTATCCATCGGCGTATTGAGGTATAGCTCGAACGGCGGCGCGTCGGCGGCTTCGCGGCCCGAGTGACGCAGCCAGTCGCCGTAGAGCCACTGGTAGGCCGTCTTCAGGTCCGCATACGGCCCGGTATGCAGCAGCACCGCGTATTCGCCGCCCGCGATCGTCGCGCGCTCGACCGGCGGCACGGGCGCGACTTCCGGCGCGCCGTCGGCCGGCATCCAGCACGCTTTCGCGCGCAGTTGCGCTTCGGGTGTCGTGTCCGGATCGTCGTAGAAAATCCCGATCATCTTCGCGCCCGGGCCGATCAGCCCGCGCTGCCCAGCCCACGCGCCGATGCGCCCGAACGCGTCGCCCACTTTCATATACGCACCGGTGTGCGCCACCGCGTAGCCGCGCAGTTCCGGCAGCCGCCGGATCTCGACCTCGTGCTTGAACATGTCTTCCTCTCCTCGCTGTAGTGGATAAATCGGCCGGTGGATGCCGGTGCGCCGGTGCTGCGCGGGCAACACGCCGTACGCGTCGCGAAATGCCCGCGCGAACGCGTGCGTCGAACCGTAGCCCGCGCGCCGCGCGATCTCGTCGAGCGGCCGCGCGGTGCAGACCAGATCCTCGGACGCCCGCACGATCCGCATCCGCCGCACCGTCAGCACGATCGACTCGCCGTACAGCGCGCGGTAGACGCGCTGCCAGTGATACGGCGACAGGCACGCGACTTCGGCGAGCCGGTTCAGGTCGAGCGGGCCGTCGAGATGCGCGCTGATGTACGCGTGAACGCGCGCCACGCTCGCCGCGTAGCGCACCCACGCGGGCGGGTCGGGTTTCGTTTCGGCTGGGGTCATCGGCGTGTCCGGGCTGGAACCGACGCCACGGTAGCACGGGCCGAATGGACAAATCTTGCGGAAATGCCGGACACCCAACGATCAGCCCCTTTTTGATTTCAGCGAAATGGGGTCTTGCCCCTCCGAAATCTATGTCTAAAGTTAAAGACGGTGAAATCGGGTGAACGCGTCATTTTTCTCGGGTAAGTTGCTTGGACGGGGCAGCACGCATTTCGAATTACGCAGGTCGTTCGTCGATGTTCAATCGCCACACCACGTTTTCGGGAGAAGAAGAAATGGATGCTTCCAGCTTCATCACGTCGCTGCAGGCCACACTAGGCGGATACCTGCCCAAGATCGCCGGCGCGATCGGCATCCTGGTGATCGGCTGGCTGATCGCCGTCGCGGTGCGGGCCGGCGCGCTCCGGCTGCTCAGCGCGCTGAAGGTCGATCAGCGGATCACCGACAGCACGGGCCAGGGCGCGTGCGTCGAACGCATCATCGCCGGCGGCCTGTTCTGGCTCGTGCTGCTCGTCACCGCGGTGGGCATCTTCAACGTGCTCAACCTGTACGCGGTCTCCAATCCGTTCTCGCTGCTCGTCACGCACATCGTCAACTACCTGCCGAACCTGATCGGCGGCGCGGCGCTGACGCTGATCGCGTGGCTGATCGCGTCGCTGCTGCGCAGCCTCGCGAACCGCGCGCTGAAGGCGAGCAAGGTCGACGCCACGCTGTCCGAAAGCGCCGGCATGCAGCCGATGAGCGGCTATCTCGGCGACGTGCTGTTCTGGCTCGTGATCCTGATGTTCCTGCCGGCGATCCTCGCGTCGTTCGCGCTGTCGGGCCTGCTGTCGCCGGTGCAGGGGATGGTCGACAAGCTGCTCGCGATCGTGCCGAACATTTTCGCGGCCGCCGTGATCGGCTTCGTCGGCTGGATCGTCGCGCGCGTGCTGCGCGGCCTCGTGACGAACCTGCTGGTCGCCGCCGGCGCCGACCGCCTCACGCAAGGAATCGACAGCCCGACGCCGGTGCGCGTGTCGAGTCTGGTCGGCACGATCGTCTATGTGTTCGTGTTCGTGCCGACGCTGATCTCCGCGCTCGACGCACTGAAGATCGACGCGATCTCGATCCCCGCGACCAACATGCTGAACCAGTTCCTCGGCGCGGTGCCGGACATCGTCGCGGCGATCGTGATCGTGCTCGTCACGTTCTACTTCGCGCGCTTCGTCGCGTCGCTCGCGCAGAAGCTGCTGGAAGCGGCCGGCGTCGACGGGCTGCCGGCCGTGCTCGGCGTCGAGCGCGTGTTCTCGGGCATCCTGCAGCCGTCGGTGCTGGTCGCGCGGCTGATCGTGTTCTTCGCGATGCTGTTCGCGTCGGTCGAGGCCGCGAACCGGCTCGGCTTCACGCAGGTGCGCGACGTCGTCACGCTGTTCATCGAATTCGGCGGCCACGTGCTGATGGGCGGCGTGATCCTCGTGATCGGCGTGTGGCTCGCGGGCCTCGCGCGCCGCGTGATCGAGCAGGCCGACCGCGAGCACAGCGTGCTGTTCGCGCGGATCGCGCAATTCGCGATCCTCGGCCTCGTGTTCGCGATGGGGCTGCGCGCGATGGGCATCGCGAACGAAATCGTCCAGCTCGCGTTCGGCCTCGTGCTCGGCGCGATCGCGGTGGCCGTCGCGCTGTCGTTCGGCCTCGGCGGCCGGGAAGCGGCCGGCAAGCTGCTCGACCGCTGGTTCAATCAGCGCGGCGGCGGCCAGTAACGCCGGCCGGCACGGCCGCTCCGGCCCGCATCGCGCGGGCCGGAGCGGCGTGGCAACGCGGGCGGCCGGCGTTGCCGCGAGCGTTTTCGAAAGCGTTTCCGCAAGCGAAATGTCAGCCGCGATCTTTGCCGAATTTCGATAACACGTCGTTTAATGACTCTCTAGCATCGATTCTCAGTCGCGCGGGCCCGCAGGCCGGCGCCTTTGAGGAGAGTCCGATGAAAGCAGAGTCGAATGGCCGGCCCGCCGCCGGCGCCAAGTCCTCCGGCCAGCCCGCGCTGCAGCAGACGCTCGGGACCTGGCAACTGTGGGGCATCGCGGTCGGCCTCGTGATTTCCGGCGAATACTTCGGCTGGAGCTACGGCTGGGCGAGCGCGGGCACGCTGGGTTTCGTGATCACCGCGCTGTTCGTCGCGGCGATGTACACCACCTTCATCTTCAGTTTCACCGAGCTGACGACGTCGATCCCGCATGCGGGCGGCCCGTTCGCGTATGCGCGGCGCGCGTTCGGCCCGACCGGCGGCTATCTGGCCGGCGCGGCGACGCTGGTCGAATTCGTGTTCGCGCCGCCCGCGATCGCGCTCGCGATCGGCGCGTACCTGCACGTGCAGTTTCCGGGGCTCGAACCGAAACACGCGGCGATGGGCGCGTATCTCGTGTTCATGGCGCTGAACATCGTCGGCGTGCAGATCGCGGCGACCTTCGAGCTCGTCGTCACGCTGCTCGCGATCTTCGAGCTGCTGGTGTTCATGGGCGTCGTGTCGCCGGGCTTCACGTGGAGCAATTTCACGAAGGGCGGCTGGTCGGGCGCCGATCACTTCAGCGTGGGCGCGTTCCACGGGATGTTCGCGGCGATTCCGTTCGCGATCTGGTTCTTCCTCGCGATCGAAGGCGTCGCGATGGCCGCCGAGGAAGCGAAGAACCCGAAGCGCTCGATTCCGATCGCGTACGTGGCCGGGATCCTGACCCTCGTGGCGCTCGCGATCGGCGTGATGGTGTTCGCCGGCGGCGCGGGCGACTGGACCAAGCTCGCGAACATCAACGATCCGCTGCCGCAGGCGATGAAGTACATCGTCGGCGCGAACAGCGGCTGGATGCACATGCTCGTGTGGCTCGGGCTGTTCGGGCTCGTCGCGTCGTTCCACGGGATCATCCTCGGCTATTCGCGCCAGATCTTCGCGCTGGCCCGCGAAGGCTACCTGCCCGAATGGCTCGGCAAGGTGCATCCGCGCTTCAAGACCCCGCATCGCGCGATTCTCGCGGGCGGCGTGGTCGGGATTGCCGCGATCTACAGCGACGAGCTGATCCAGTTCGGCGGGCAGACGCTCACCGCGAATATCGTGACGATGTCGGTGTTCGGTGCGATCGTGATGTATATCGTCAGCATGGCGTCGCTGTTCAAGCTGCGCCGCTCGCAGCCGAACCTGGCGCGGCCGTTCCGCGCGCCGCTGTACCCGATCTTCCCGGCCTTCGCGATCCTGGCGGCGCTCGTCTGCCTCGCGACGATGGTGGTTTTCAACGGGCTGGTCGCGCTGGTGTTCGTCGGCTTCCTCGCGGTCGGTTACGCGTACTTCCTCGCGACCCGTTCGCAGCGCGCGAGCGCACCCGGCGACGCGCTGCTGGAGGAGTGAGCACGGTGACGACGGTGAACGTGAAAGGCCGTTCCTGACGGCATCCGGCGCGCCCCGTCGAACGGGCGCGCCGTCGGCTTTTGGCAAGGAGATTCGAACGATGTCCTATACGGAGACGATCGGTCCGCGCACGTACCGCTTCGCGGACCTGAAGACGCTGCTCGCGAAGGCGAGCCCGCTGCGTTCCGGCGACCAGCTCGCCGGCGTCGCGGCGGCGAGCGAGGAGGAGCGCGTCGCCGCGAAGATCGCGCTCGCGGGCGTACCGCTGAAGGCGTTCCTGAACGAAGCGGTGATCCCGTATGAAGACGACGAGGTCACGCGCCTGATCATCGACGATCACGACGCGCACGCGTTCGCCGAGATCTCGCACCTCACCGTCGGCGATTTCCGCAACTGGCTGCTGTCGCCCGCGGCCGACGGCGCGGCGCTCGAACGGATCGCGCCCGGCCTCACGCCCGAGATGGTCGCGGCCGTGTCGAAGCTGATGCGCAACCAGGACCTGATCGCGGCCGCGAGAAAGCGCCGCGTCGTCACGCGCTTTCGCAACACGGTCGGGCTGGCCGGCCGGATGTCGGTGCGGCTGCAGCCGAACCACCCGACCGACGACGTGAAGGGCATCGCCGCGTCGATGCTCGACGGGCTGATGTACGGCTGCGGCGACGCGATGATCGGCATCAACCCGGCCACCGACAGCCTCGCGGCGATCGTGAAGCTGCTCGCGATGATCGACGGCTTCCGCGAGCGCTATGGCGTGCCGACGCAGTCGTGCGTGCTTACCCACGTGACCAACACGATCGCGGCGATCGAGAAGGGCGCGCCGGTCGATCTCGTGTTCCAGTCGATCGCGGGCACCGAGAAGGCGAACGCGAGCTTCGGGATCTCGCTCGCGCTGCTCGGCGAGGCGCGCGAGGCCGCGTTGGCGCTCAAGCGCGGCACGGTCGGCAACAACCTGATGTATTTCGAGACGGGCCAGGGCAGCGCGCTGTCGGCGAACGCGCACTTCGGCGTCGATCAGCAGACCTGCGAAGTACGCGCGTATGCGGTCGCGCGCAAGTTCGAGCCGTTCCTCGTGAACACGGTGGTCGGCTTCATCGGGCCCGAATACCTGTACGACGGCAAGCAGATCATCCGCGCGGGGCTCGAGGATCACTTCTGCGGCAAGCTGCTCGGCGTGCCGATGGGCTGCGACATCTGCTACACGAACCACGCGGAAGCCGACCAGGATGACATGGACACGCTGCTGACGCTGCTGGGGGCGGCCGGCATCAACTTCATCATGGGGATTCCGGGCGCGGACGACGTGATGCTCAACTATCAGAGCACGTCGTTCCATGACCAGCTCTACGTACGCGAGGTGCTCGGCCTGCGCCGCGCGCCGGAATTCGAGGAATGGCTGGAGACGATGGAGATCGCCGACGCGCACGGCGCGCTGCGCGCGGCAAACGCCCGCGTGCCGCTGCTCGCGGGTGCGACCGACTGGATGGGGATTTCCGCATGAGCGACGCCGTCGAGAAGAATCCGTGGGCGCAGCTGAAGTCGTTCACGAACGCGCGGATCGCGCTCGGCCGCGCGGGCAACAGCCTGCCGACCGCGCCGCTGTTGGCCTTCAACCTGTCGCATGCGCAAGCGCGCGACGCGGTGCACCAGCCGCTTGACGCGGATGCGCTGCGGCGCGAGATCGAGGCGGCCGGCATGCTGCCGACGCTGCGCGTCCAGAGCGCCGCGCCCGACCGCGACCACTACCTGCGCCGGCCCGATCTCGGCCGCAAGCTGTCGGACGACAGCCGCGGGCTGCTGGCCGGCTACGGGGCGGCGCTCGACGACGCGCCGGATGTCGTGTTCGTGGTCGGCGACGGGCTGTCGGCATTCGCGGCCGCGAAGCAGGCGCTGCCGCTGTTGCAGGCCGTGCGGCCGCGGCTCGACGCGGACGGCTGGCGGATCGGCCCGGTGGTGGTCGCGACGCAGGCGCGCGTCGCGCTCGGCGACGAGATCGGCGAGCTGCTGCGCGCGAAGGTGGTCGCGATGCTGATCGGCGAACGGCCGGGGCTCAGCTCGCCGGACAGCCTCGGCGTGTACCTGACGTGGGCGCCGAAGGTCGGCTGTCACGACGCGCTGCGCAACTGCATCTCGAACGTGCGGCCCGAAGGGCTGCCGCACGCGGCCGCCGCGCACAAGCTGCATTACCTGATGACGCACGCGCGCCGCCTCGGGCTGACGGGCGTCGGGCTGAAGGACGACAGCGACGCGTTGGCGCCGCCGGCTCATGCGGAGCGGATCGGGGCTGCTTGAATAGCCACTCGCATCGAAAGTCCATCAACACCCGCAGCTTCGGCGACAACTGCCGGCTCGGCGCAACACGTTGATTGCTTGCCGCACGCGGGGACGGCGCGAGCGTTGCAAGTGCCGCGCATCTTGGCATTGCCGCGCTCCGTCTCGATCGGTCCGTCGATTGGGTTTCGCGCACCTGGCAAACCACTACCTCGATCCTTTGCACGGCTTCCGGGCTCATCGGCCCTGAACGCGCGCGACTACTGGCGCATTTGACGCCGGTCAGCGCTCTTGAAAATTCGCATTGCGAATTTCGAATTCGTCTGATTGATTCATCTTTCTCATTCGCGCAAATTTCGTGTGGCGCAACCATCACCGATTTGTCGAGAAAGGAGACCCGATGAGTGACGAGTCGAACGTACCGCCCCATCTTTCCTTCACCAGCAGCTCACTTGCTGCACGCGTGACCAAGGCCAGCAGCACCATCCGGCTGATGCCAAGGCGAAAGCGACTGTTGGATTGACGCACGATTGAATCGGATTGGTTGATTCGGTTGGCCTCATTTCATTTGTTGCAGATTTTCCGCAATGGTTTGTCCATGGATAGCGGCCGCGTTTCGATGTGATATGGCTGGCGCCCGATATAACGAGGATAAGAATGGCGGAATTCGATCGCGTGACAAGTTATTTGACGGGGCGGCAATCCGCGCATCTGACGCTGATGCGGCGCAAGTCGAAGCGCGATCCGGAGACGGGCGAACTGCCTCCCATGCCCACGGTGTCGGTCGTATCGTGGGTCGTGCGCGAGGCGATCTGCGAGCCGTACAGCGTCAAGGCGGTCGTTGCCGCACCGGTTGCGATTCCGAGAAAGACGGTGCTCGGGCAACTCGCGAAATTTTCGGTTCGACCCGAGGACGGACGCGCCAAGCGCGAATTTGCCGGCTTCGTGACGCAGTTCGACTCCGTATCGGAATCTCGTGATGGTTACACCTACCGTATTGTGATGCGCCAGCATCTGGCCGTCATGGACGGCCCGAGCAATTGCGCCACGTACCAGGGAATGGCCTCGTGGGAAATCATCAAGGAGATTTTGGCGCGTTACGACCTCCGCTTCTGGATACAGGTCGAATTCAATCTACGCCGCGAGCATCCCAGGCACCCATTCCGCTTCCAGTACAACATCGGCGACTGGGACTACATCAAGCTCGAGATGGAGCAAGCGGGCCTGTATTGCTACACAAGGACCGGCGAGCACGGCGACGTGCTGGTGATCGCGGACGACGTTGACGGCTATATGCGCCCCGCGATACCTGTACTGGATCGTCCTACTGCCGGGCTGGCGACCTTCGAGGAATCGATTTTTTCCTTCAAGGTCCGCTCGCGCGTCGTGCCGGAATCCTATGTGGTTGCCGACTACAACCCCGAGCAGGCGTGGGAGCGCTTCCGTGCCGAGGACCGCGCCGTATCGGACGACGAGAGCATGATCGGCAAGCCCTATGTCTGGGGCACGCATCACGACGACGCCAAAGGGGCCAAACGCGACGCACAGTTGCGCCATGAAGCGGCACGCGCCAGCCAGATTCGTTACTCGGTGGAGTCGACCGTGCTGGCGATCCGGCCTGGCAGCATCGTGCAGTCTGATCGGGCGCTCGAGGATGCCGGCGCGGCAATGTTCGTGACAGCGGTCGTGCATCGCGGCGCGCGGAACGCGAGCTATGTGAACAGCTTCACGGCGATTCCGGCCGATCGCCCGTACCGGCGGGAAATTGACGAGCGTCGGTGGCCGAAAATTCCCGGCACGCTAGGCGCGACTATTACGTCGCCTGACAAGTACAAATTCGCCTACCTGACCGACAAAGGCGAGTACGTTGCGCGGTTTCACTGCGACTTCGGCAACTGGCCCAAGGGTGGGGAAAGCGTTCCGTTACGGCTCGCCAAGCCGTTCGCAGGCAGGAACCATACGGGCATGCACATGCCCGCGTTGGACGGCGACGAAGCACTGATCGGCTTTCGCGAAGGCAATCCGAACAAGCCCTTTATTGCGGCCTTTATCCACAATAGCGAGTGCCCCGACCTGATTAATTCGTCACGACGGCGCATGTCGCGTAACGAGATCCGAACGCAATCCGGCAATACGTTCTGGATGGACGATTGGGACAATCAGGAAGGCATCGAACTCGGTACGCAGCACTCTGGCCGCTCGCAACTCCATCTCGGCCATATGGTGGACCGCGCACTGAACCAGCGAGGCGCGGGTGCCGAACTGCGGACTTCAGGGCATGCGGTTGCGCGAGGCGGCGCAGGTGTGATGGTGACGGCCTACGACCGGCCGGGCGGCGCGGGCAAGCAGCTTGATATGGCCGAGACGATCGCGCAACTCAAGGAAATGTTGGCGCTAGCTGAATCGCTGGCGAAGTCGGCCGAGGCGTCGAAGGCATCGCCTGCGGATACCCAGGCCCAAAAGGCGATCAGCGACGGGCTGGACGAATTGAAAAGGCCGGGTGCGGTCGTGACTGCGCCGGGACCGGTTGGCGTGGTCTCGGGCGACGGCGTGCAACTCGCCGCCGATGGTTCGATCATCGGGACCGCGAAGAAAGGAGTCCACTTCAGCGCGCTCAAGAGGATCACCGCCGCTGCGGGCGGTCGGTTGTCACTGTTCGCGCGGAAGGGCATGAGCCTGATCGCGTCGGCCGGCGAGGTCATTGTGCAGGCCCAGCGAGGCCGCATGCAGCTTGCGGCGCAGGAAGACATGACGGTCGAAACGGTCAATGGCGTTTTGCACGTGAAGTCGCCGAAGGAAGTCCTGCTCAGCGTCGGCGGCTCGTATATCCGCGTGAATCCGGAAGGGATCGAGATGGGCTCGCGCGGCCGTGTGCACTTCAGGACAAGTGGCTTGAAGAAGACCGGGCCGGCTCAACTGGACCTGAGCGGCGCGGCGTTCGCGCCGGCTTTCGTGCCGTTCAAGACGGAGTGTGAGGTCTGGCGTACCAATCCGAATTTTGTACAAGCGCCGGCCTTGGCACTTGAGCCGAACCCGGCGCAATGGGAGTCACAGGGTAATAGAGGGGGCGTGCCGCCGGTCCGTGCGTCAGATACCGGCGCAACAGTGCCGCCATCATCCCTGGGGGACATCTTCGGTGGGAAATCAAGTGCGAACGCAGGAGTGTCAAGCGATCGCGGCCTGACAGTTAACGATCCGGACAATGAGCAACAAAAGTCATCAGGCCTGATCCGATTCAGCTATTAAGTCCCGCTCCGTGTAATTGGCAACTGGCTGATTTTAGTGAGTCAGTCAGCATGATGCGGGAGACGCCGACGTATCAGAAATACGGTTGGACGAGAAATGAGAGACTTAAAAATGGTGACGATCCGGTTATGTGTGCCGGAACAGCGCTCACCACATGCCAGTTCAACTACGATTCGAGTAATAAAACGCTGACGGCGAAGGTCGTTACCGCATTGGTGCCGCGACTGCTGGTGAAAATGAATCGGGTAACAGGAGAGCCGTTGCGCGACGAAAATAACCGGTACATTGTAGTGCAATATGAAACGTTCAGGAATGGAGCCAATTCCGGAAAATCGTTTGACGAGCATGGCTTGATGCAGGTCGAACGTGACCCGAAGGAAGTTGACGCTTCAACCTACAAGAACCAGATTGAAAGGACATTGAATCAGGGTAATTACAAGCTGATTCTTGATGGCTGTCAGAAGGGCGGCGCCTGCGGTTGCCGGATCGCCGTCAAATTCTGTGCTGATGTGCATGTGGTAAGGGCGGCTGACGCGCCAGTGCTCAACCCGAACATCACCATTAACCTGTATCCGACGACTGAGCGGGCAGATGCTATGAATTGGCCGGAAAAAGAGTATCAGAAGCAGGTGACAACAGGGCGATATGCGGAAAGATTTACGCAAACAAAAGCGCATGAAATCGGGCATCTCTTTAATTTTCCTGACGAATACTGGCAGCAAGGGGGATTTGTGCACTCGATTTATGTCAGGGATGGCGTGAATATCGATTTTGCGCTTGCCGATGCAAATAAAGATAAGAATACGTTCTGGATTATTGAAACTGAAACCAATCTGATGGGCGGTGGATGTCTTCAGCCGACGGCGACGATCTCCCCGTATTACCTCGAATACATCCGTAGGTGGTTCTCCGCTCATACCAACAAGTTGTGGAGGGTCGGCTATGACGCGCCAGTCAAGAAAGCATGAACAGATAACGAAAGGTGAGCCCAAAATATGGGGGGCACTCTTGTTGGACAGGAGTGATTTGCAGTTTTCTAACGTAGTTCGAAAGCTGGCGCTGTTGATAATTCTTGTATGGATGGGAGATGGATTCGTTATGGCGAATGATTTCAGCAACAGTGTCATGAAGCCGGGTGCGTTTTCCCTTTCGTGGTCTGGTGGCCTTGAATATGGCTCGAGAGAAATGACTTTTGATGGTGAAGGAAGGTTTTATTTTGCCAAAGGGGATACTATCAACGACGAAGCACAAACTGGTGTGGGTGTTTTTGTTCTCAGTCTGCAGAATAAAGATGCGCAGCAACTGAAAGACGTAGCTCACACTTTGTGTGACAAGGATATTCAGTCTGGCGGACCAGAAACCCATGATCCTGCCGCAACGTTCAGCGTTATCTGCCAAGACGAAGGCAAAGCCGTACGGAGATCAGGTTCATTGCGTCTGATTCCAGAGCGCTTCAGGCGTCAGGTTTTTGACGCACCTCTCAGGCTATCCGAGCAAGCACGCTCGGGTGGTCGGAAGATCATCAAGTTGGATTTCGAGACCGTGAGTATCGAGCATAAAGGCGATCATTACATCGTGTCGGTCAGATTTATCAATTCCGGCGATCGATGGATTAAATTTAAAACTCCGGATCTATTGCCTGGTAATACTCGGGGTGGAGGGCTTTCCATTGCGCCGTTTAGTGAGCTTGGGAGGATGCAGCCTCGCGATGATTGGGGTTTTAATTTGGCGGGTAAAACACTGATAAATAAAAATGAATTTCGGGATGGATTTGTCATGCTCAATCCTGGTGAAGGCAGGGTTTTGAGGGTCGAGGCTGTTCCGGATAATAAAATTTCAAAAGGTGTGTACGAGCTTTCCGGTGTGACTTTTATGAAAATAGAATACGAGGGTTATGGCTGGGGACTGTCAACGCATGTCGATTTTAGTCCGATTAAAAGCCAAATAACTTTCGATCGGGACTATCCTTCAACACCACAGGAGCGCGAGCAGTGGGAGACCACGCATCGCGCAAACATGTCATATCACGCGGTGAAGCCCGGTGATACGTTCGCTGAGGACGGCCTGTATCGCGCAGTGCGTCTGAATGCCGGCGGCAGCTACCGCAGCTTGCAAGTGATGCCGTTCAAGGCCGGCGACATCGCCACGACCGACAGCGTGAGGATGCCGATGGAGTCCGGAGACGGCGTCCATCTCAACGGACTGGTGCAATGGGTATGGGAAGGCAGTGCCCCGACCCCCACGAAGCCATTCTCGTCCGCCTACGTCGAAGGCACGGAGCAGTTCAGCTTGCCCGGCGCGGCGTGTCCGCGTGGCGGCCGTTGGGTGGCGCGCGTGCGCACGAATGCGGACTACTCGACGCCGGAATACCGCTATGACCTGTCCCGCATCGTCACGATGCGGCGCGGTCAGCCGATGCCGTCGATTTCGAACGACGCCGGCAACGCTGAATGGGAATGGGTGGGGGGCTGAAATGCGAGAACGTGCGCTGATCTATCAGCATGACCGGACGACGGCGAACGGCGTCGTGCTTGACGGCCTTGATGACGTTGAACTCGACGATCGCAAGTTGAGCCATGTGGGCGCGCGGGTCCAATGTCCTGCGTGCAACACCATTGGCCGGATCGAGCCGGTCGGTGAGCGCTCGGACCATGAACTGAGCGACAAACAGCCCGCGCTCGAAGACGACCTTTGCCGGTGCGCGTGTCATCCGTCGCCGCGGCTGATTGCATCGCAGCGCCACTCGATGATCGAAGCGTGACGCGATATTCACGGAGACGCGATGAAATTTCGCTGGGATCAACGCGTGCCGCCCGAGTGGCAGCACCCCAAACCGCCACCCGTATGGGTCTACCTCGTCTTGTTCCTCGTGATCGCGGGCGTGTGCCTGGCCTATACGGTGATAACGTGGCCGGCGGGCAAACCAGTTGGCTCGCCGGAATTCACGCGCTCCGCGCTGGCGGTCCCGTTTACTTTTTGGCTCACGATCTGCGCCGCGCTTTATTCGTCGTTTTACGACGGCTTGGCGTTTGAGGCAGCGGTCAGGAATGCGGCGCGCTGGCATTTGCTGGTCCGATGGCAGCGACTCAGCCGCGCAGGCATGGCCGTGCTCGACAGTGTCATTCTCACGCCCGAAGCCGACCTGGCCGAACGCATGCTGAAACTGGAAGGCAGTCCACCGGAGAATCCGGGGAAGGTCATGTTGCTTGGAGGCCTCGACGCAACCCACGTCGCGTCACGCGTCAGCAGCCTGCTGGAAACCCTTCTGACGCCACTGGCGGCGCGGCTGGCTGAGGCGTCGCGCAGCAACTCATTCGAAATCGTGATGCAGTGCGACCGGCAGGAATGGTCGACGGACGTCAAGGCTGTGTGGGAGCGCCTGAAGTTGCCAGGGCGGCCCTGTGTTCGATGGATCGACAACGACCGCAACGTGAACTTTGCGGAGAACTGGTTCACGGACAAAAGCGACTCGCCGTTTGCCTCTAGCCACTATGCAGTGGACGGAACTCCGAAGTATCGCCTCGTTGTCGCATGGCATTTGAATGATGACGCCCCCGGCATTGCGCCGGCGACATCGGAAGCCGCGGTTGCGCTTCTGCTCGGTTCGCGCGCGCTCGTACAGGAAAAACC
This sequence comes from Burkholderia sp. BCC0398, assembly GCF_902833245.1. Classification (NCBI taxonomy): domain Bacteria; kingdom Pseudomonadati; phylum Pseudomonadota; class Betaproteobacteria; order Burkholderiales; family Burkholderiaceae; genus Burkholderia; species Burkholderia sp. BCC0398. The sequence goes on along the minus strand of NZ_CADFEM010000012.1, from coordinate 143,328 downwards.
TGAGCTAAAGCGGCAGGCTTGGCTACTTCGTCAGGTCGTCGGGGAAGCCGATCAGGTCGATAGGTCGCTGGCGTTGCTGCTCAACGCGGCGCAGGCGCCACGCGAGCGTATCCGTCACTTCTGGCATAGCCGGCTCAAGGGGCTCGCGCAACATGCGACGCTGGGCGCGGTCAGGGATGCCGATCTGAAGATTGACGCGCATGCGCTAGATCCGGCGATTGGTCCGCAGGCTCCGGTCGCGCGCTGGGTCCTTCAGGCGCTGGCCGGCAAGATGGCGTTATATGGTCAGGGGGCGCAGCTTGTCGCACTGCCTCACGAGGACGGCGTCGCGCTCAATCTTGTCGTCAAGGAGCTGCCGAGCGTGGACGCGCCGTGGAAGACGGACTACGAGTACAACCTGTTCCCAGCCGTCGAACTCGTCGCGTGTGTGGCGATGTGGGTATTCGGGATGCTGCTGTCCCCCGACAAGGCGTGGGGCACGTTCGAAACGGTGTTCACCAGTGTCATGGTTGTCGTCGTGATCTTGTGTGGTGGCTGGCGCATCCTCGCACAGCGGCTCTATGCCGACGACGTGTGGCGCCAATACGGGTAAGCAGCGATGAAGGCATTTCGGCAATTCGGCATTTCCCGGTTCGTGGCGTTGTGGTGGCTCTCGCTGCTGGCGTGTGCCGTCTGGATGACTGCGAGTTAGGGGTATGCGTCGGCAGTACTGGGTACGGCAACCCCTTTGCAATACGCGTTGATCTTTCTGGGCTTCACGGTGGGGCTGATCGCAGACGAACTGTGCGATCGATGGCGATGGCATCTCGCATGCATCTTTCATATAGAGGATGTCGTCGACGGCGTGTGTCCTGACCGGGAACACGAGATTGCGCAGGCGGCGGTGTGGCGCTGGTATGAGCATCGAGGCAAGCCGTGGTGGATCAGTTCACATCGGGAACGGCCCCATGTGCGCACAGCGGATGCGTGGCAGCGTTTTGAGGCGTATGACCGTGCGATGAAGCGGCAGATACGCGCGGCCCGAAACGGCGACGTATGACGTCGCATCGGCGTTCCTGATTCACTGGCGCCGGACTGAACGCTACCTGAACAGCCGCTCGCACAGGAAATCGACGAACACGCGCAGCTTCGGCGACAACTGCCGGCTCGACGGCCACACGATCGAGAACTGCCCGGGCGCGATCCGGTAGTCGTCGAGCACGGTGACGAGCGCGCCGTGTTCGAGCGCGTCGCGCGCGAGGAAGTCGGGCATGTAGCCGATGCCGAGCCCCGCGAGCACGGCGCCGCGCAGCGCTTCCATGTTGTTGCAGGTCATCGCGGTGCGCAGCGTGAGCGGCGTGCCGTCGTCGGCCGCGAGCGCCCAGTCCTGCAGCTTGCCGGTGGTCGGGAAGCAGTAGCGTACGCAGTCGTGCGCGTCGAGCTCGCGCGGCGTGCGCGGCGTGCCGGCCTGCGCGAGATACGCGGGCGTCGCGCACAGCACGAACGCGAACGGGCCGAGCCGCCGCGACATCAGGCTCGAATCCGACAGCGGGCCGCTGCGGATCACCGCGTCGAAGCCGCCTTCGACGACGTCGACCATCCGGTCGTTGAAATCGAGATCGAGCTCGACGTCCGGATAGCGCTGCCGGAATTCGGGCAGCACCGGCAGCAGGAAGCGGTAGCCGATCACCGGCAGGCTCACGCGCAGCTTGCCGCGCGGGCGCTGCGCGGACGCCGTCACGGTCGCCTCCGCGTCGCGGAAATCCTCGAGGATCCGCTGGCAGCGCTCGTAGAAATGCCGCCCCTCGTCGGTGAGCGTCACGCGCCGCGTCGTGCGGTTGAACAGGCGCACGCCGAGCGACTGCTCGAGTTTCGCGATCGTCTTGCCGACCGCCGACGCCGAAATGCCGAGCGCGCGGCCGGCCGCGACGAAGCTCAGCGCTTCGGCGGCGCGGACGAACGCGACGATGCCGGTGAGGTTTTCCATCGAATCGAACGGTGTGCGGACGACGCACGCTAGCGGGGCAATTGCGGAATTGTAGTCCGTTATATGCGGAGCTTCGCGTGGTTTTTCGCGGATTGAATCCGATTTATCTTTTGTCGCTCTGATGGCGCATCCGCGCCGGCTTTTGAGGAGCGATGATGGATCACCCTGTTTCAACTGCTGCAGTCCTGGCCGCGCGCCGGCGCACATGGGTGCTGGCCGCCGTCTGCATGGCCGCCGTCGCGCTGCCGCTGTCGTTTTCGGGCGGCGCGGTCGCGACGCCGGCGATCGGCCGCGACCTGCACGGCAGCCCCGTCGCGATGAACTGGATCACCAACGCGTTCATGCTCGCGTTCGGCAGCTTCCTGATGGCGTCGGGCGCGCTGGCCGACCAGTTCGGCCGCAAGCGCCTGTTCGCGATCGGCGTCGGCGGCTTCACGCTGATGTCGGTCGCGCTCGCGTTCGCGCCGTCGATCCTCGCGGTCGATTTGCTGCGCGCCGCGCAAGGGCTCGCGGCGGCCGCGGCGCTGGCCGGCGGCACGGCCGCGCTCGCGCAGGAATTCGACGGCGCGGCGCGCACGCGTGCGTTCAGCCTGCTCGGCACGACGTTCGGGATCGGGCTCGCGTTCGGGCCGGTGCTCGCCGGCGGGCTGATCGGGCATTACGGCTGGCGCGCGATCTTCGTGACGGGCGCGGTGGCCGGCGTGCTGTCGCTCGCGTTCGGACTGCCGCGCATGCACGAGTCGCGCGATCCGCACGCGACGGGGCTCGACTGGCCCGGCACGATCGCGTTCACGGCCGCGCTGACGCTGTTCACGTTCGGCGTGATCGAGGCGCCCGCGCGCGGCGGGTCGAGCCCGCTCGTGATCGCGCTGCTGGCCGGCGCGGCGCTCGGCGCGTGCGCGTTCGTGACGATCGAGACGCGCGTCGCGCGGCCGATGCTCGACCTGTCGCTGTTTCGCATCGCGCGCTTCGTCGGCGTGCAGGTGCTGCCGGTGTCGACCTGCTGCTGCTACATCGTGCTGCTCGTCGTGCTGCCGCTGCGCTTCATCGGCATCGACGGCTTCAGCGAGATCGACGCCGGCTGGCTGATGCTCGCGATCTCCGCGCCGATGCTGGTCGTGCCGCTCGTCGCGGCGACGCTCACGCGCTGGCTGTCGGCCGGCGTGATTTCCGGGCTCGGGCTGCTGGTCGCTGCGGCGGGGCTCGTGTGGCTCGGCATCGCGCTGCGCGGCGGCGCGGGGCCGGCGGCGATCGCGCCGATGCTCGCGATCGGCATCGGCGCCGGCATGCCGTGGGGGCTGATGGACGGGCTGTCGGTGAGCGTCGTGCCGAAGGAGCGCGCGGGGATGGCGACGGGCATTTTCAGCACGACGCGCGTGGCCGGCGAGGGGATCGCGCTGGCGATCGTCGGCGCGGTGCTGGCCGCGCTCGCGCAAGCGGGGCTTGCGCAGGCGGCAGGGGCCGCCGGCACGCCGGACGCGACGCTGCGGGCCGCCGCGCGGCTCGCGACCGGCGATCTCGCGGGCGCGGCTGCCGCGTTGCCGGGCGTCGGTCGTGCGGCGTTGGTCGCGAGCTACGCGCACGCATTCGACCGGCTGTTGATCGCGCTGGCCGTCGTCACGGTGCTGTGCGCGGTGGTGGTGTTCGGGTTTCTCGGCGGGCGGCCGGCTGTCGACGAAGCGGGCGATGAAGTAGACGGCCCCGCGCAGGCCGACGCCGCCGTGCCCGCATCGTCCGCTCGTTAAAGCCTCACCCGCCGCGCGTCACGCCAGCACGAGCGGCGGCAGCCCTGCCTCCGCGCGAGCTTGCGCGCATTCCACATCGATCACGAGATAGCGCAACGCATCCGGCCACAGATGCGCGCGCGCTTGCGCATCCTCGTCGAGCGTCGCGCGGCCCTGCACGAGCCAGGTCGTCTGACGCACGAAATCGACGAACAGCAGCGCGATGGCCGGATTCACGAGCAGGTTGCCGATCGTGTTGAGCAGGTTGTTGCCCGCGAAGTCGGGCAGCACCAGCGTGCGGCGGTCCGGGATATCGACGAGCGGCGCGAACGAGCCGTCGGCGCGCGGCTGGCGGCCGCGGTACGAACAGTCGGCGTTGCCGGCCGCATCGGCGGTCGCGACGATCAGGAAAGCCTGCTCGCGGATGAATGCGATGGCGTCGTCGGTCAGCGGGCCGCGATCGTTCATGGTGTCGGTCGGCGTGTGCGCCGTGGCGTGTGAATCCGCGACAAGCACGCAAGCGACATGCCACGCGGCGCGGCGCGCGCTGGCGGGCAGCGCGCCGCCGCGCACTGTGGAAATTCCGAACACCGGCCCCATCGTTGCGCAATCGCGGTGTTCAGAATCGGTACACCGGCCGTGTTGCGGACGTGAACACCGCACGGTGCGAACCCGCGCCGGCCGCGATCGACGTGCGCCCGCTCCCGCCCGTTCCGTTTGGCACGCATGTTGCATGAACGGGATCAGCGCATTCCAACCGGCGCTCTACTCACACAAGCACGATGAACAGGAGACATGTATGAACCCGTTTGACCTGAAACAACTGGGCCTCGACGTCGAATACCCGTACCGTCAGCAATACGACAACTACATCGGCGGCAAGTGGGTTCCGCCGGTGAAGGGCGAGTATTTCGAGAACGTGTCGCCGATCAACGGCCAGCCGTTCTGCCGCATCCCGCGCTCCGGCGCCGACGATATCGAACTGGCGCTCGACGCCGCGCATGCCGCGCGCCGCAAGTGGGGCAAGACGTCCGTGGCCGAGCGCTCGAACCTGCTGCTCGCCGCCGCCGACCGGATGGAAAAGAACCTGAAGCTGCTGGCCGTGGCCGAGACGATCGACAACGGCAAGCCGCTGCGCGAGACGATGGCGGCCGACCTGCCGCTCGCGGTCGACCACTTCCGCTACTTCGCGGGCTGCATCCGCGCACAGGAAGGCGGCATCTCCGAGATCGACGACAACACCGTCGCGTACCACTTCCACGAGCCGCTCGGCGTGGTCGGCCAGATCATCCCGTGGAACTTCCCGCTGCTGATGGCCGCGTGGAAGCTCGCGCCGGCGCTCGCAGCCGGCTGCTGCGTGGTGATGAAGCCGGCCGAGCAGACGCCCGCGTCGGTGCTCGTGCTGATGGAGCTGATCGGCGACCTGTTCCCGGCCGGCACGATCAACATCGTGAACGGCTTCGGCAAGGAAGCGGGCGAAGCGCTCGCGACCAGCAAGCGGATCGCGAAGATCGCGTTCACGGGCTCGACGCCGGTCGGCAAGCACGTGCTGCGCGCCGCGGCCGAAAGCCTGATCCCGTCGACGGTCGAACTGGGCGGCAAGAGCCCGAACATCTTCTTCGCCGACGTGCTCGACCAGGACGACGCGTACCTCGACAAGGCGCTCGAAGGGCTCGCGATGTTCGCGCTGAACCAGGGCGAAGTGTGCACGTGCCCGTCGCGGATCCTGATCCAGGAATCGATCTACGACCGCTTCATCGAGAAGGCCGTCGCGCGCGTCGAGCGCATCAAGTCCGGCCACCCGCTCGACCTGCAGACGATGATCGGCGCGCAGGCGTCGCAGCAGCAGCTCGACAAGATCCTGTCGTACATCGACATCGGCCGCGGCGAAGGCGCGCAATGCCTGACGGGCGGCGAGCGTACGGCGCCGGCCGCCGACCTCGGCACGGGCTACTACGTGAAGCCGACGATGCTGCTCGGCAACAACAAGATGCGCGTGTTCCAGGAAGAGATCTTCGGGCCGGTCGCGTCGGTGATGACGTTCAAGGACGAGCAGGAAGCGATCGAACTCGCGAACGACACGTTCTACGGGCTCGGCGCGGGCGTGTGGACGCGCAGCGGCACGCGCGCGTACCGGATGGGCCGCGAGATCGAGGCCGGCCGCGTGTGGACCAACTGCTACCACCTGTACCCCGCGCATGCGGCGTTCGGCGGCTACAAGCAGTCGGGCATCGGCCGCGAGACGCACAAGATGGCGCTGTCGAACTATCAGCAGACGAAGTGCCTGCTGGTCAGCTACCAGGCCGAGGCGCTCGGGTTCTTCTGATCGCCGTAGTCCGTGGCGAAGTGTCGGGGCCGGTTGGGCCCGGCACTTCGCGCGGTTCGATTCCTTGTTCGACAGTCGGCGTCGGTCGCGCTTTGCCGCGCAGCCGGCGCCGCTAACGATTCCGGTCGTCGCGGGCTCGCGGTCGCCCGGTGCGCCCACGCGTGCGACGACAACCAGCATGGCAGACCTGCCCCGATCCTTTCCACGTCACCCGGTATTCCATCCGGGCGAACTCGACGCGCAACACCGCTTCGGCGTCGCCGACGAAGCCGAGCGGATGAGCGACGTCGTGACCACGCGGCTGAGCGTCGGCGTACGGCAGTTCGTCGAATCGCAGCCGTTTATGTTCGTCGGCATGGCCTCCGGCGTCGGCGCATCGATGACCTGCGACATCGTGCAGAGCCGGCGCGACGCGAACGGCGACCTGCTGCCGGTGGTGCGCGTGATCGATACCAAGACGCTGCGGTTCGCGTTGCCGGCCGCGCCTGACGGCGATGGCGGCCGGATCGACGCGGCCGCCTGCGACGGCCGGGGCGTCGGATTGCTGTTCGTCGATGTCGTGCGCGGCCTGCGCTACCGGATCAACGGTCGCGCCACGCTGCGCGCCGATTTGCCGGAAGCGGACGCGGCGCCGTGGGCGGCGGACAGCGCGATCGTCGAACTGGCGATCGCGCAGGCATACGGCAATTGCGGCACACGGGTCGTGCGGCTGAAGCTGGCCCGGTAGCCGGTAGCCGGTAGCCGGGCGCGGGCGCGGGCGCGGGCGGCGGCGCGCATGCGCGGTCGCCGCGCGGATCGCACCGGCGGCGTGCGCGGCATGCCGCCTTCGGGTGCGCCCGCATGGCGAGCATCGGCCGGACAGCGTGGAATGGCGGCTTGCTCGCCGGGCCGTGCGGTTCGGCACGGGACTTGCGTGATACGCAGGGTTCCGCGCAGGTGAGGGAGGACACGATGGACCAACACGTGGCGTATACGGAAGAACCGACCGCCGAGGACACGCGGCGCAGCGCGCAGGGCGACGACGCGTTCGCCGGGCAGGCCGTCGTCAGCGTCGCGCACGATGCGGACGAGCAGGCGCGCAACCTGATCGGCTGGCGGCAAACCTACGACCAGCTCGCGGCCGGCCGCTTCGTCGGCACGCTGACCGAGCTGCCGCTCGACACGATGAAGCTGTTTCGCGAATCGACCAGCCACCTGCTGCGCCAGGCGTGCGAAGTGCGCGGCGACGCGTACTGGTTCGGCATCCCGCTCGTGTGCGACGGCTCGGCGCGCGTCGATGCATGCCGCATCGGCCCCGGCGCGCTCGCGTTCCGGCCCGGCAACGTCGAATTCGAACTCGTGACGCCCGCGCAGTTTTCGATCTACGGCGTCGTCGTGCGCGGCGACGTGCTGCGTCGCTACGCGGAGGAAGTCGAGCACCGCGCGCTCGACGAGCGGTTGTTCACGCAGCGCGTGATGCAGGTCGGCGACGCGCGGCTCGCGCGCCTGTGCGCGCTGCTCGGGCGCCGGCTCGACGGCGCGGTGGCGATGGCCGGCCCGCTGCCCGATGCGCAGCGCGACGACCTGCAGGCCGAAGTGCTGGCCGCGCTGTTCGATGCGTGCGCGCAACCGGCCGACGACGGCAGCGGCGCCGCGCCGTCGACGCGCCGCTGGATCGTCGACCAGGCGCGCGACTACGTGCTCGCGCACCGCACGCGTCCGGTCGGCGTGCCCGAGCTGTGCGAGCAGTTGCACGTGAGTCGGCGCACGCTGCAGTACTGCTTCCAGGACGTGCTGGGAATGGCGCCCGCGACCTACCTGCGCACGCTGCGGCTGAACGGCGCGCGGCGCGACCTGTGCGGGCGCGCGGCCGGCTCGGTGCAGGACGTCGCGGAGGCGTGGGGCTTCTGGCATCTGAGCCAGTTCGCGACCGATTACCGACGCCTATTCGGCAAGCGGCCGTCGGAGACGCTGCGCGATCGCGCGTGAACGTGTCGGTATGGTGAGCCGGGCGGCCGGCGGCGCGCTCACGGCGGTGCTGGCGCCGGGCGCGCGCTGCTGTCGATTCGACCCTTCCGCTCGCCGCCGCGCCGGCTTCGTTCAGATGGCCGACGCTGCCCCGTCGCGCGGGGCGGGCCACGCCAGCGCGTCCCAGTCGATCGCGCGGTACGCGGCTTCGACCGACGCCAGATCGTCCGGCCGCTCGCTGCGATGCAGCCCGTGCAATTCGGCCGGTACGTCGAGGATGACCGGTACGCAATACGGATAGTCGCGCACGCGCAGCACCGGCCCGATCGTCGTGAAGCACGCGATCGTCGGCACGTCGAAACCGTCGGCGAGATGCACGGCCGCCGTGTCCGGCGCGAACAGCAGGCTTGCGCCCTTGACCCACGCGATGAAGCGCGCGGTGTCGGTCGCGTCGCGGCTCACATCCACGTAAGCGGGATGCGCGATCGGGCCGAACCCCACCACCGGCAGCCCGTAACGCTGCGCGAGCCGTTCCACGAACGCGACGCGCAGCGCGGGCGGCACGCTGCGCACCGCGGTGCTCGCATTCGGGCAGAACAGCACGTACGGCCGCAGCCATTCGGCCGGCAGCGCGGGCAGCGATAGCCGCGCGAGCCAGCGGTTGCGCTTTGCGGCAGCCGGCACGGCAGCCGGATCGACGCCGAGCGCGTCGAGGAAGAAATCGATCATCGGCAGCCGCGCGAACGCGGGCCAATACAGGTGATTGCCGACATCGATGCAGTGCGCGTCGGCGGGCAGCGCTTCGGCCGGGCACGGCAATGCGCGCGACGGCGCGACGACGTCGGCCGCGAGCGCATACAGCGCATCGACGTAGCGCGGCGCGCGCGCCGGCCGGTACAGCGTGAAGCGCAGGCCTGCATGGGCCGCACGCAGCGCGGCGACGGCCGTCAGCCCGATCACCGAATCGCCGAGCGCGACACCCATCCCGTTGATCACGTGCACGTGCCGCGTAGCGCCGTAATCGAGCCGGAACGGCCGGTGCGCGGCGTGCAGCAGGCCGAGCGCCGGCGCGGCCGCCACGTAGCCTTCGGCGCGCACGTCGCCGTATTCGAGGTCGTACGGCGCGACGAGCGTGCGGTCGGGCGCGAGCAGCGTGCCGGGGCAGGCCAGCGCGTCGTCGTGCGACAGCGCGGCGACGGGCGGCGCGGCGTGCATGTTCACCGTCGTCATGCGCCGCGCGCGCGGCGGCCCTGCTCCCGGATCTGCTCGAGCGTCGCGGCCGGCGTGCTGGCGTCCTGCGGGATGCGGATCTCGATCACCGCGGGCAGCCCGCAGGTCAGCGCGCGTTCGAGCGCGGGCGCGAAATCGGCGGTGCGCTCGACCGTCTCGCCGTGCGCGCCGAACGCACGCGCATAGGCGGCGAAATCCGGATTCGTGAGCCCCGTGCCGTGCACGCGACCCGGGTAGTTGCGCTCCTGATGCATGCGGATCGTGCCGAAATGGCCGTTGTTGACGACGATCGCGACGATGTTCAGCCCGTACTGCATCGCGGTCGCGAGCTCGTTGCCGGCCATCATGAAGCAGCCGTCGCCGGCGAGCGCGACGACGGCGCGCTGCGGATACAGCGACTTCGCGGCGAGCGCGGCCGGCAGCCCGTAGCCCATCGCGCCGCTCGTCGGCGCGAGCTGCGAACGGAAGTGCCGGTACGCGAAGTGGCGATGCAGCCAGATCGCATAGTTGCCTGCGCCGTTGGTCAGGATCGCGTCGTGCGGCAGGCGTTCGCGCAACTGCACCATCACGTCGCCGAGCTGCACGTCGCCGGGCATCGGCAGCGGCGCATGCCATTCGCGGTACGCGCGGTGCGCATCGGCGGCCGCGCCGGCCCAGGCAGGCCGCTCGGGCGGTTCGAGCGCGGCCAGCGGCGCGGCGATCTCGGGCATGCCCGACACGATCGGCAGGTCGGCGGCGTATACGCGGCCGAGCTCGTCCGCGCCCTGATGCACGTGGATCAGCGTCTGGCGCGTTTTCGGGATGTCGAGCAGCGTGTAGCCGCCGGTCGTCGCTTCGCCGAGGCGCGGCCCGATCACGAGCAGCAGGTCGGCGTCGCGGATGCGTTTCGCGAGCGCGGGGTTGATCCCGAGCCCGACGTCGCCCGCGTAGTTCGGGTGCGCGTTGTCGATCGTGTCCTGGAAGCGGAACGCGCACGCGACCGGCAATTGCCAGCGTTCGACGAAGGTGCGCAGGTTCGCGCACGCGTCGGGCGTCCAGCCGCTGCCGCCGACGATCGCGAATGGCCGTTCCGCGCGCGCGAGCCGCTCGCGCAACTCGTCGATCTGCGCGACCGACGGCGCGGCCGCGACGCGTTTCGCGGCCGGCACGACGGGCTGCGGCGCGCACGCGTCGGACAGCACGTCCTCCGGCAGCGCGAGCACGACCGGGCCGGGCCGGCCGGACGTCGCGACGTGGAACGCATGGCTCAGGTATTCGGGGATGCGGCGCGGGTCGTCGATCTGCGCGACCCATTTGGCCATCTGGCCGAACATCCGGCGGTAGTCGATTTCCTGGAACGCTTCGCGGTCGAGGTGTTCGCGTGCGCACTGGCCGACGAACAGGATCATCGGCGTCGAATCCTGGAATGCGGTGTGCACGCCGATCGACGCATGGGTCGCGCCGGGCCCGCGCGTGACGAACGCGATGCCGGGGCGGCCGGTCAGCTTGCCGACCGCTTCGGCCATGTTCGCGGCGGCCGCCTCGTGGCGGCAGACGACCGTCTGGATGCGGGCGGTGTCGTCCGCGAGCGCATCGAGCACGGCGAGGAAGCTCTCGCCCGGCACGCAGAACACGCGTTCGACGTGATTGGCGAGCAACGCATCGACGAGCAGTCGTGCACCGGTGGTGGCGCGCGACTCGAGGTCCTTGGAATGCGACATGGGCTGCCGTCTCCCTGGGTAGCGGGACGTACAGCTTACGCCGGTTGGCTGCGGGCCGGTACGACGGCCGCTGAAAAGTGTCGGAACGCGGGGCTGGTCGGGGGTTGCGTGCGGGCTTCGGTTGGCCATCCGGCCAGCTTGTGCGCGCTCGGGTGACGGCGGAAAGTGAGCGCTATGGATGGCGGGCTGACGCTTGTCTCGATCCGAAAGCGGGCATCCCAAATAACAATAAATTGGGATGCCATTCAATAGTAAAATTTCAACGAATGAGTGGAGAAAGGGGGCGGGAATCGCCATGACGACCGAAACGATCGATCTAAAGACGCTGACGGAGCTGGTCGAAGCCGGCGCGGTGCGCGCGGCCCGCGTGGTCGGTTGCGGCAACGGCTGGGCGCTGTCGGCCCGGTGCGGCGCGCACGAACGTTTCCTGTCGGCCAAGCGTGGCGACGTGCGAGTGTTTCGCCGTTTTGAAACGCTGGTCGGCTTTCTGCGCGACATTGGCATCAGCCGGTTCGATGTGGACGCGTCGGCATTCGATCCGGATGCGGTCGGGCGGGCGACTCGACCCGATCGTGCGGCGGCGTTGAAGGCGGCACACCAGGCGGTGGCTCACGATCGCTGGTTTCGCGAGCAGGTGCAGCAGGCGCTGGATGACCCGCGTGCGTCGATTCCGGACGCCGAAGTCAGCGCCGACTTCGCATCGCGCCGTGCGGCGCTGCGTGAGCGGCTTGCCGGCAAGCGCGGGGATGCTGCTTGACCCTCGCGTTGCAGTGGCATCCGAAGGCGTACGAGGATCGCGCCGCGATCATGGAATACATCGGTGAAGACGATCCGCTGGCCGCGCTCGAACTCGACGAACTGCTGGAAGAAAGGGCGGCGGCGTTACCGGCCCATGCGGAGTTGTATCGGCAAGGGCGGGTGGCCGGCACGCGCGACCTGGTGATCGCGCCGAACTATGTGCTCGTCTATCGCATCCGGCCGGCCGAGGGCATCGTGGAGATTCTTCGCGTGCTGCATGCGCGGCGGCAGTGGTCGTGACGCGATATTTGCACCGGCTGATTCACCGGGTGCGGCGGGCCAAGTCCGGAACGGAAAAGACGGCCGGGGCGGCGGGTGTTTTCGAATCGATGTCGGATGGATGACCATGCGCACGACTGGGCGTACATCAACGCGCAGGCCGTGCAAATTCCTGCCGACCTCGCCTATGAACGCAGCGATATCGCGCTGGAAATCAAGCGCGTCGGCGACGAGATCCGTATTCGGCCGGCGCGACGGCCCTTGACCCACGTGCTCGAGAAGTTCGCGAAATTCGGGCCGAATTTCATGGCCGAAGGGCATGGCAACCAGGAGCAGGCCGAACGCAAGGATGGGTGATTGTGCACCCGACGGTCATGCGAGACGCGGAGCGTCCTCCATGACCGCCGGGTCGGACATCAGCACTCGACGATATTCACCGCCAGCCCGCCGCGCGACGTTTCCTTGTACTTGGTCTTCATGTCGGCGCCCGTCTCGCGCATCGTCTTGATCACGGAGTCGAGCGACACGTAATGCGAGCCGTCGCCGCGCAGCGCCATGCGCGCCGCGTTGACGGCCTTCACCGACGCCATCGCGTTGCGCTCGATGCACGGGATCTGCACCATCCCGCCGACCGGGTCGCAGGTCAGGCCGAGGTTGTGTTCCATCCCGATCTCGGCCGCGTTCTCGACCTGCTGCGGCGTGCCGCCGAGCACGGCCGCGAGCGCGCCGGCCGCCATCGAGCAGGCCACCCCGACTTCACCCTGGCAGCCCACTTCCGCGCCCGAAATCGATGCGTTGAGCTTGTAGAGGATGCCGATCGCGGCGGCCGTCAGCAGGAAGTCGATTACGCCCTGTTCGTTCGCGCCGGGCGTGAAGCGCGTGTAGTAGTGCAGCACGGCGGGGATGATGCCGGCCGCGCCGTTGGTCGGCGCGGTGACGACGCGGCCGCCGGCCGCGTTTTCCTCGTTGACCGCGATCGCGTACAGGTTGATCCAGTCGATCATCGACAGCGGGTCCTGGAGCGCGCGCTCCGGGCTGCCCGTCAGCGTGCGGTACAGCTGCGGCGCGCGGCGCTTGACCTGGAACGGGCCGGGCAGGTTGCCGTCGGCGTCGGGATTGCCGATCCCGCAGCCTCGCGACACGCACGACTGCATCACGGCCCAGATCTTCAGCAGCCCGTCGCGCGTTTCTTCGTCGGTGTGCCACGCGCGCTCGTTTTCCCACATCAGCTGCGCGATCGACTTGCCGGTCGACGCGGTCAGCGCGAGCAGCTCCGCGCCGGTGCGGAACGGGTGCGTCATCTGCTCGGCCGCGCTCAGCACCTTGGTGTTCGGTGCGCCGGCCGTCACGACGAAGCCGCCGCCGACCGACAGATAGGTACGCTCGACCAGCACCGCGCCGTTCGCGTCGCTCGCGCGCAGCTTCATCCCGTTCGGATGTTCGGGCAGCGCCTGGCGGTAGAACGCGATGTTCTCCTTCAGCACGAACGGCACCGGGTGCGTGCCGAGCAGCGCGAGTTGCTTCGTCTTGCGGACGTCTTCGAGCCGCGCGTCGATCGTGTCGGGATCGACGGTGTCGGGCGCGTCGCCGAGCAGGCCGAGCATCACGCCGCGGTCGGTGCCGTGGCCCTTGCCGGTGGCGCCCAGCGAGCCGTACAGCTCGACCTTCACATGGGCCGTCGCGGCGAGCAGCCCGTCACGCTCGAGGCCCTGGACGAACATCAGCGCCGCGCGCATCGGTCCGACCGTGTGCGAACTGGACGGGCCGATGCCGATCTTGAAGAGGTCAAACACGCTGACTGCCATTTCGATACCTGCCTTGCTGTAAGAATGGTGCTAGCGCGCCTGCAATGGCAGGCACGCGGCGAGCCATGCGGGCGGCGTTGGGGAAAGCTGCTGCGCGACGCGGGCATAGCGCCCGTCGAGCCGCGCGGCCAGATGAAAGAGTTCGGTGGCGTTTTTCGGGTCCCACTGCCCCGTGTAACCCGGCAAGCCGGCCTCGCGGCGCTTCGCGTCGAACGGCACCGGCGAATTCACGAATTCCTCGTGGGTTTTCTCGCCGAGCGCGTACGGCACGAGCCAGTCGAGCGCGGCCGCGAGCGTCGCGCCGTTCGCGCCGCGCTCGCGCAGCCAGTTGCGGTTGAAGCGGCGCGCGGCGAGCGCGGCCGTCACCAGCGGCTGTAGATCGTAGACCGCGTAATGCAGCGCATCGCGTTCCTCGAAATCCCAGGTCTTGCCGTCCGGGCCGATGTTGTCGGCGAGATGCTCGACGAACAGCCGCTGCGCGGCGGTCATCATCTTGCGGTCGCCGAGCGTGAACGCGGACAGCGCGATCAGCTTGATCCGGTGGCTCTGCCAGTTGTTGCGCCAGGTGCCGGTGAGCGGGCGCTTCTGTGCGTCGACCTGCGCGACGTAGCCGGCGCCGAGCTTCGCGATGAACGCGGCGGTCGCGTTGCGCGTCTTCACCGGCAGCGCGCTCGCGGTCATGTCGTACGCGACGATCAGGCTGTCGAAGCGCGTCTCGTCGATCGGGTTGAAGCTCGGCTGGTAAGTCGACACCCACGCGGACAGGAAGCGGTCGACGAGTTGCAGGTAGCGCGGCGCGTTCGTCACGCGCCACGCGAGCGCCGCATCGCGCATCAGGTCCATGTCCTTGAGCGCGGCTTCGCTCTGGTCGTAGATGCCTTCATGCGGCAGCGTGCCCTCGGTGTGCACGCGCGCCATGGCCTTCGGCTGCTCGCCGATGCGCGCGTCGACGCTGCGAATCAGCGCCTGCACGCCCGGCTCGGCGTGCGTCGTCTCGCTCGACTGCAGCGCCGGCGCCGCGCAGAAATTCATCGCGGCGAGCGCATTGCCGGACACGCCGAGGCCGGCGGCGGCCAGCGACAGCGATGCGACGAGCATCGGCACGTTGCGGTCTGCGCGCGGCCGCGGCCGCCGCGCCGTTGCACCCTGGCCCGGAAACATCGGACGCACCATGCGGAACTCCTTCATTGGCTGGATCGCGTGTGATGTTAGCCGGATTGGCGGGTAAGCGTGAAACGGTTGGTCGGGCGGCGAACGTAAAACCGCACGCAACCGGTGGCTGCGTGCGGTGGGGTCACGGTCGGACGCTCCGGCGCGAGGCGGGCGTTATGCGTAATCCGACATCGGCACGCACGAGCAGAACAGGTTGCGGTCGCCGTACGCGTTGTCCGCGCGGCCGACCGGCGGCCAGTACTTGTTCGTGCCGAGCGACGCGACCGGGTACGCGGCCTGCTCGCGCGAGTACGCGTGCGGCCATTCGTTCGCGGTGACGACGGCCGCCGTGTGCGGCGCGTGGCGCAGCGGGTTGTCCTCGCGATCGGCGCGGCCTTCCTCGACCGCGCGGATTTCTTCGCGGATCGCGATCATCGCGGCGATGAAGCGGTCGAGTTCTTCCTGCGATTCCGATTCGGTCGGCTCGACCATCAGCGTGCCCGGCACCGGGAAGCTCATCGTCGGCGCGTGGAAGCCGTAGTCCATCAGGCGCTTCGCGACGTCGTCGACGCTGATGCCGCTCGTTTCCTTGATCGGACGCAGGTCGAGAATGCACTCGTGCGCGACCAGCCCGCCCGGGCCCGAATACAGCACCGGATAGTGCGGCGCGAGGCGCTTCGCGATGTAGTTCGCGTTGAGGATCGCGGTTTCCGTCGCGGCGGTCAGGTTCTTCGCGCCCATCATCGCGATGTACATCCACGAGATCGGCAGGATCGACGCCGAGCCGTACGGCGCGGCCGACACCGCGCCGATGCCGTCTTCCTCGCGCGCATAGCCGGTCGAACGCTGGTTCGGCAGGAATTTCGCGAGGTGCGCGCCGACCGCGACCGGGCCGACGCCCGGGCCGCCGCCGCCGTGCGGGATGCAGAAGGTCTTGTGCAGGTTCAGGTGCGACACGTCGCCGCCGAACTGGCCGGGCGCGGTCAGGCCGACCATCGCGTTCATGTTCGCGCCGTCGACGTACACCTGGCCGCCGTGCGCGTGGACGATCTCGCAGATCTCGCGGACGTTCTGCTCGAACACGCCGTGCGTCGACGGATACGTGATCATGATCGCCGCGAGGTTCGCCGAATGCTGCTCGGCCTTCGCCTTCAGGTCGGCGATGTCGACGTTGCCCTGCGCGTCGCACGCGACGACCACGACCTTCATGCCGGCCATGTGCGCGGACGCCGGGTTCGTGCCGTGCGCGGATGCCGGGATCAGGCACACGTCGCGATGGCCTTCGCCGCGCGATGCGTGGTACGCGTGGATGATCAACAGGCCCGCGTACTCGCCCTGCGAGCCCGCGTTCGGTTGCAGCGACACGGCCGCGTAGCCGGTGGCCGCGACGAGCATCTGTTCGAGCTGGTCGATCATCTCGCGGTAGCCGACGGTCTGCTCGGCCGGCGCGAACGGATGGATGCCGCCGAACTCGGGCCACGTGACGGGCAGCATTTCCGACGTCGCGTTCAGCTTCATCGTGCACGAGCCGAGCGGGATCATCGAGCGGTCGAGCGCGAGATCCTTGTCCGACAGGCTGCGCAGGTAGCGCAGCATTTCGGTTTCGGAATGGTGGCGGTTGAACACGGGGTGCGTCAGGTACGCGCTCGTGCGCTCGAGGCCGGCCGGCAGCGCGGCGACGCCGCCGAGGCCCGCGTCCAGCGCATCGACGGCCGGCGCGGTGCCGCCCGCGGCCTGCGCGAACACGTCGAGGAGATCGGCGAGGTCGTCGCGCGTCGTCGTTTCGTCGACCGATACGCCGACTTGCGTGTCGCTCACGCGGCGCAGGTTGATGCGCTTCGCGTTCGCGAATGCGTGAATCTGCGCGGTGCGCGCGCCGGTGTCGATCGTCACCGTGTCGAAGAACGTGTCGTTGACGGTCGCGAAGCCGAGCTGCTTCACGCCGGCGGCGAACAGCGCCGCGATGCGGTTCACGCGCAGCGCGATCGTCTTCAGGCCGTGCGGGCCGTGGTAGACTGCGTACATGCTGGCCATGATCGCGAGCAGCGCCTGCGCGGTACACACGTTCGACGTCGCCTTCTCGCGGCGGATGTGCTGTTCGCGCGTCTGCAGCGCGAGGCGCAGCGCGGGCTTGCCCTGCGCGTCGACCGTCACGCCGACGAGGCGGCCCGGCATCTGGCGCTTGAATTCGTCGCGCACGGCCATGTAGGCGGCGTGCGGACCGCCGAAGCCCATCGGCACGCCGAAGCGCTGCGTGTTGCCGATCGCGACGTCCGCGCCCCATTCGCCGGGCGGCGTCAGCACGGTCAGCGCGAGCAGGTCGGCCGCGACGACCACGTGGCCGCCGGCCGCGTGGATCGCTTCGGTGAGCGCGCGGTAGTCGCGCACGTCGCCGTTCACGCCCGGGTACTGCAGCAGCACGCCGAATGCGTTCGCTTGAGCTGCTTCGGCGGCCGGGCCCGTCTTCACGTCGATGCCGATCGGCAGCGCGCGCGTGCGGATCACTTCGACGGTTTGCGGCAGCACGTCGTCGGCGACGTAGAACACGTTCGACTTCGGCTTGCCGGTGCGCTGCAGCAGCGTCATCGCTTCGGCCGCGGCGGTGGCTTCGTCGAGCAGCGATGCGTTCGAGATCGCGAGACCCGTCAGGTCGGCGACCATCTGCTGGAAGTTCAGGAGCGCCTCGAGGCGGCCCTGGGAAATTTCGGGCTGGTACGGCGTGTAGGCCGTGTACCACGCCGGGTTTTCGAGCACGTTGCGCAGGATCACGGCCGGCGTGTGCGTGTCGTGGTAGCCCTGGCCGATATACGAGCGGAACACCTGGTTCTTGTCCGCGAGCGCACGCAGCGCGGCGAGCGCTTCGGCCTCGCTCTTCGGCTGCGCGAACGGGCCGAGCGGCAGCGTTTCGGCGCGGCGGATCGAGGCCGGGATCACGGCGTCGATCAGCGCGGCGCGCGACGCGAAGCCGAGCGTGTCGAGCATGGCCTGCTGGCTGGCGGCGTCGGGGCCGATGTGGCGTTCGGCGAACGCGTCGTGCGTTTCGAGCGCGGCGAGCGAGAGGGGCGTGCGGTTCATCAGGCGGTCCGGGTGTTCGAGCTTCATGGCGTGACTCTGGTCCCGCGCGGGCCGGCTGCCCGGCCGCACGCGGTTCGGGTAAGGAAAATTAGTCGATCAGCTTGCTGTACGCGTCGGCGTCGATCAGCTTGTCGGTCGATGCGCCGTCCGCGAGCTTGATCTTGAACAGCCACACGCCGTATGCGTCGCCGTTCACTTCTTCCGGCGCATCGGTGGCGGCTTCGTTGATGGCGACGACCTCGCCGGACACCGGCGAGTAGATGTCGGATGCCGCCTTCACCGATTCGACGACGCCGACGGCGTCGCCCGCGCTCACCGACTTGCCGACTTCGGGCAGCTCGAGGAAGACGATGTCGCCGAGCGTGCTCTGCGCGTGATCGGTGATGCCGACCGTCAGCGTGCCGTCCGCCTCGGTGCGGATCCACTCGTGTTCGTCGGTGTACTTCAGATCGGCCGGGACGTTGCTCATCGGATGCTCCTGGATAAAAGGGTGTGTTCGTTTTGCTGGCGCGCCGCCATGGTGCGCCGGATGGGGTTGCGCCGGGCGCCATCTCCCGGCTGGCCGGGAGGCGGCCCGGCCGCCTCCCGGTCGTTACGCAGCGAGGACCTTGCCGTTGCGCACGAACGGCAGTTTTACCACGCGCGCGGGAAGATTCTTGTCTCGAATTTGCACCTGGACGATGTCGCCGATCTGGACGGCCGTCGGCACGCGCGCGAACGCGATCGATTCCTGCATCGACGGCGAGAACGTGCCGCTCGTGATCTCGCCTTCGCCGTGCGGCGTGACGACCTTCTGGTGCGCGCGCAGCACGCCGCCCGCCTTGCCGTTTTCCTTTTGCAGGATCAGGCCGACGAACGCGGCGCGCGTGCCGTTGGCTTCCAGGGCGGCGCGGCCGACGAAGTCGCGCGGCGCGGTGAGGTCGACCGTCCACGCGAGGCCCGCGTCGAGCGGGGAGACGGTGTCGTCCATGTCCTGGCCGTACAGGTTCATGCCGGCCTCGAGGCGCAGCGTGTCGCGCGCGCCGAGCCCGCACGGCCGCACGCCGTTTTGCTGCAGCGCATCCCACAGCGCGACGACGTGCACGGCCGGGACGATCACTTCGAAGCCGTCTTCGCCGGTGTAGCCGGTGCGCGCGACGGTGAGATCGCCGAACGGCGTGCCGGCGACCTGCGCGGCGTTGAACGGCTTGAGCTCGCTGGTGGCGGCGCGCGCGGCGGGCACTGTCGCCCAGACCTTTTCGCGGGCGTTCGGACCCTGCACGGCGACGATCGCGAAATCGCGGCGCGGCGCGATCGTCAGGCCGTAGCCGCCTTGCTCGTTCAGCTGGTTGAACCACGCGATGTCTTTCTCGGCGGTGCCGGCGTTGACGACCACGCGGAAGAATTCTTCGGTGAAGTAGTAGACGATCAGGTCGTCGATGACGCCGCCCTGCGGGTTGAGCAGGCACGAGTAGAGCGCCTTGCCGGGCGTCTTGAGCTTGCCGACGTGGTTCGCGATCGCGTGCTCGAAGAATGCGCGCACGCGGCTGCCGGTGAAATCGACGACGCACATGTGCGACACGTCGAACATGCCGGCGTCGGTGCGCACGGCCGCGTGTTCTTCGATCTGCGAGCCGTAGTTGACGGGCATGTCCCAGCCGCCGAAGTCGACCATGCGGGCATTGAGCGCGCGGTGCGCGGCGTTGAGCGGGGTGTGATTCAGTGCAGTCATCGAGGCCTCAGGCAAGGCGCTTGCGCGCGGATCAGAACGGCCATGTGCCGATCGCCGCGGCCGATGGCCTCGAGCGATCCGGTACATGCCCCTCTGTCCTCGATACCTGAGAGATTGCGCTGCGGGCCAAGCCCGGCGAACGCGCGCCCCTTCGGTGGGCAGCTTGCCCGCGCAGCCAATGCGCTGCGGGCTACTGCCGCTCTCCAGAGTGCGGGGAGTGTCGTGCGCGCAGTGCGCGGACGCGGTTCCCCGACGCGGTCGGTCCTTTTGCCTGAGAGTTTGCGGGTGTGCCCCTTCGGCGGCGCAACCGGTGTCGGAACGACCCGGTCACACGCTCTCCCGACGCGTGCGGGCGACTGTACGCGAGCGGGTCGGCATTGTCAATTTGAGCAAAAGAATGTCGCTTCGCGACAAGCGGCGGCGGCCGGCGCCGCCGCTTTTCTCCGCTCCGGCGGGCGCCGGCGCGTCACTCGCCGATCGCGCGTGCGGCCGTGTCGAGTTCCTGGTTCAGCACCCGCTGCTCGTCGCCGGACAGGCCGCCGTTGTGCTGGGCCGACATGTCGTTCGCTTCCTGGCGGATCACGTCGAGGCGGTGGTGCAACTGCGCGCCGTACGGCGGCGGGTAGTAGCCGCCGTTCACGCGCGCGTCGATCCGGCGATGCAGATTGTCGATCCGGCCCTGGACCTCCTGCATGCGGTCGTTCGCGACGACCTGCGGATTCGGTCGCGGCGGCGGAGGCGCCTGCCGGACCGGCCGCTGCGGTTGCACGACACACGCCGCGAGCGAGGAAACCAGGACGCAGCATGCCGCTGCGCGAATCAACCGTTGCATCACATTCTCCTGACGGATAAGTGTCGAATCGACATTTTGAGAAACGCGTCAGACCGGACGACCGCTGACTTTCGTTCCCGCACCATTTGTAACGGAATGTTGGGGGCCGGGCCGACGGGGCGGTGTGGCGGCAGACGCAGCGCCGACGCCGACGCGTGGCGGCGTGGCGCGGTGGGCGGCCGGGCCGGCACCGACCCGGCCGGCGGCCATCAGACGGTACGGCGCACGAACGGCACCCGGCGGCCGTCGTGTTCGCTCTGCGCGGCGAGCTCGATGATCGTCATCACGTCGACCGCGTCCTGCGCTGTGACCGGGAACGGCGCGCCGTCGCGGATCGACGCGGCGAGCGCGCGGTAGAACTCCGCGTACTGGCCGTCGAGCGTCGGCACCGGACGTTCGACTTCGAGGTCGCCGTCGAGCACGCGCAGCAGGCCGGGCGGGTTGCCGCCGCCGAATTCGACGTCGTCGGCGGTGAGGCCGGCCTTGAGCTGGTCTTCCTGCGTGTCGAGCCCGAATTTCTGATAGCTGCCGCGCGTGCCGTGCAGCGTGAAGCGCGCGGGTTCGATCGCCGACAGCGCGCTTGCATGCAGCGCGACGTCCTTGTCCGGATAGCCGAGCAGCAGGTGCACGAAATCGGGCGCCGTGCCGTTGTCGCGGCGCGTCTTGACGGTGGCGCTCACCGTTTCCGGCGTGCCGAACAGCGCGAGCGCCTGATCGATCAGGTGCGGGCCGAGGTCGAGCAGCAGGCCGCCGCCGCGGGTCGGCTCCTCGCGCCAGCGCGGGCGCGGCGTCGGCCGGAAGCGGTCGAAGTGCGACGCGAAGTAGGTGAGGCGGCCCAACTCGCCCGATTCGACGATGCGACGCACGGTGAGGAAATCGCCGTCCCAGCGGCGGTTGTGGAACGGCGCGAACAGCCGGCTGCGCGCGTTCGCGAGCCGTGCGAGCGCGAGCGCCTCGTCGGCGGTGAGCGTGACCGGCTTGTCGACGACCACGTGGCGGCCCGCTTCGAGCACCTGGCGTGCGAGCGTGAAGTGCGTGTCGTTCGGCGTGGCGATCACCACGCATTCGATATCGTCGAGGCCGAGCAGCGTGTCGAGGTCGGGGACAATGCGCGCGCCCGGATACGCGGCGTGCGCGCGATCGGACTGACCCGTCGCGATCGCGGCGACTTCAGTGCGGCCGCTCGTGGCGATCACGGGCGCGTGGAACGTCGCGCCGGCGAAACCGAAACCCATCAAACCAATCCTGAGCAATGACGACATGGCAATTCCTGGCTGCGAAGGAAACTAAAGGATGGCGCGCCGGAGCGGTGGCGCGGAGACGACCGGCTATTTTGGCATGGCGCCGCCGCCTGCATAGGCGCGTCGGGCGAAACGCGCGATGTGATGCGGCAACTGCGCAAGGAATGCCGGCATTTTGCGCGAGATCGGGTGCCGGGCAGCGCGACTGCCCGGCTTTCGGCTCGGCTCTGCTCGGTTCGCGGCTCTCGGCGTGGCGTGACATGGCGCGCGCCGCGCGGCGAGCCGTGGCGGCCAACCTGCCCGTAGCGTGCCGCGTCATGCGCCCACCCGCTGCCGCACGGCGGCCGCGACCTGCGCGGCCCATACCGCGCACGCCGATGCGCCGGGATGGAAGCCGTCGGCGGCCATCAGGTGACGTTCGAGCGGCAAATCGACCCGGAGGAACGTGCAGTCCGGCTGCGTGCCGGCCCAGCCTGCGAGCACCGCGTTGAGCCGCCTCGCGCGCAGGCCGAGATACCACGCGAGCGGTTGCGGCAGCGCCGGGAAGCGCTCCATCGGCGGCACCGCCGACAGGATCGCGTGCCCGACCTGGAAGCGCGTGGCGAGCAGCCGGACCAGCTCGGCCTGCTGCGCGAGCCAGCGTGCGGGCGGCACGCCGCCCGTCACGTCGTTGACGCCCAGCGACGTGACGGCCACGTCGAACGGCTCGGCCGGCTCGGCGGCGAGCCAGTCGACCAGCTCCCGCGTGGTCAGGCCGGTGCGCGCGAGCAGTTTCCAGCGCACGCGGTGCGTGGCCGCCAGCGCGTTCGCCAGTTGCCCTGCGAGCGCATCGTGCTGCGTCGCGACGCCGACGCCCGCGGCTGCCGAATCGCCGACCACCAGCACGCGCAGCGGCGGGCCGTCGCCGGCCACGCCGTCGCGCGGGCCGGCCGCCTCGGGCAGCCGCGGCGTGACGCGGCGCACGTAGCGCCCCTGCACGAACAGCAGCGGGCCGAGGGCGGCGGTGGCGAACGGGTATCCCATGAGTCGATCCGGTGACGGTTCAGGCAAATTGAAGCGGGCCGGCGCGGACGGCGCCGGGGAGTACATATTGTGTCCGATCCCGGCGCGGACGGGGCCAGATTGGCCGAGCGGACAGGCACGACCCCGCCGGACGGACAGGGGGCGCCCGCCCGGCAAGCCTGCCCGCGCCCGTCCGGCCGCGCGCCCGAAATACGTGCCGCCGACGTGTTAACATGCGCGTCCTGCCTGCGTGTCCGCCTGCTTCCCCAGCCTGTCGCGCACGGCATCCTCCCGGCCCTCCGCCGTCAACCAGCAACACCATCCGCCATCATGTCCGCAGGCCTGAATCCCGCTCAGAATGAAGCGGTGCGCTATCTCGACGGTCCCTGTCTCGTGCTCGCCGGCGCGGGCAGCGGCAAGACTCGCGTGATCACGCAGAAGATCGCGCACCTGATCGAAGCGAAAGGCTTCGAGCCGCGCCATATCGCCGCCGTCACGTTCACGAACAAGGCGGCCGCCGAAATGCGCGAGCGCGTGTCGAAGCTGCTGGAAGGCAAGACGCTCACCACGCCCGGCAAGGAAGGCCGCAAGGTGCCCGTCAACCAGCTCACCGTCTGCACGTTCCACTCGCTGGGCGTGCAGATCCTGCGCCAGGAGGCCGAGCACGTCGGGCTGAAGCCGCAGTTCTCGATCATGGATTCGGACGACTGCTTCGGGATGATCCAGGAGCAGCTCGGCACGACCGACAAGGGGCTGATCCGCAAGATCCAGAGCATCATCTCGCTGTGGAAGAACGGCCTGATCATGCCCGACGAGGCGATGGCGATCGCGGCCAACGAGGACGAGCACCAGGCCGCGCTGGTCTACCGCAACTACGTGGCGACGCTGCACGCGTACCAGGCGGTCGACTTCGACGACCTGATCCGCCTGCCGGCCGAGCTGTTCGCGAAGAACGAGCCGGTGCGCGACCGCTGGCAGAACAAGCTGCGCTATCTGCTGATCGACGAGTACCAGGACACCAATGCGTGCCAGTACGAGCTGCTGAAGCAGCTCGCAGGCCCGCGCGCCGCGTTCACGGCGGTCGGCGACGACGACCAGGCGATCTACGGCTGGCGCGGCGCGACGCTCGAGAACCTCGCGCAGCTCGGCAAGGATTTCCCGAAGCTGCACGTGATCAAGCTCGAGCAGAACTACCGGTCGACGGTGCGGATCCTGACCGCCGCGAACAACGTGATCGCGAACAACCCGAAGCTGTTCGAGAAGAAGCTGTGGTCCGAGCACGGGATGGGCGACTCGATCACCGTCACGGCGTGCAACGACGAGGAGCACGAGGCCGAATCGGTCGTGTTCCGGCTGTCCGCGCACAAGTTCGAGCGGCGCGCGCAGTTCCGCGACTACGCGATCCTGTATCGCGGCAACTTCCAGGCACGCATCTTCGAACAGGTGCTGCGGCGCGAGCGGATCCCGTACGTGCTGTCGGGCGGCCAGTCGTTCTTCGACAAGGCCGAGATCAAGGATCTGTGCGCGTACCTGCGGCTGATCGCGAACGCCGACGACGATCCCGCGTTCATCCGCGCCGTCACCACGCCGCGCCGCGGCATCGGCAACACGACGCTCGAGGCGCTCGGCTCGTTCGCGGGGCAGGCGAAGGTGTCGCTGTTCGAGGCCGTGTACATGGGCGGGATCGAGGCGCGGCTGTCGGCGCGCCAGGTCGAGCCGCTGCGGATGTTCTGCGACTTCATCCAGCGCCTGACCGAGCGCGCGGACAAGGAGCCCGCGACCGTCGTGCTCGACGACATGATGGAGGCGATCCACTACGAGGCGTACCTGTACGACGCGTTCGACGAGCGGCAGGCGCAGTCGAAGTGGCAGAACGTGCTCGAATTCCTCGAATGGCTGAAGCGCAAGGGCACCAAGCCCGAGACGGAGGCCGTCGACGGCGAGGCCGAAGGTTTCCACAACGCGGACGGCCTCGCCGATACGGGCAAGAACCTGCTCGGCCTGATCCAGACCGTCGCGCTGATGTCGATGCTCGAAGGCAAGGACGAGGACCCGGACGCCGTGCGGCTGTCGACCGTCCATGCGTCGAAGGGGCTCGAGTATCCGCACGTGTTCCTGGTCGGCGTCGAGGAAGGCATCATGCCGCACCGAGGCGGCAGCGACGACGACGGCCCGATCGACAACGAACGGATCGAGGAGGAGCGCCGGCTGATGTACGTCGCGATCACCCGCGCGCAGCGCAGCCTGCACCTGAACTGGTGCAAGAAGCGCAAGCGGGCGCGCGAGACGGTCGTGTGCGAACCGTCGCGCTTCATCCCGGAGATGGGGCTCGACGAAGCGCCGCCGCCGACGCCGGAAGAAGCGCCGATGTCGCCGAAGGACCGGCTGGCGAGCCTGAAGGCGTTGCTGCAGAAGTGATGGGGCGGCGCTGCCGCAAGCACGATCGCGCGCCGAGCCGGCGACACCAAAACGAAACCCCCGCGATGCGCGTGCGTCGCGGGGGTTTTTACGGATGGCCGTACAGGCGCGTTACTTCGCCGCGTTGACCATGTAGTCGACGGCCGCCTTCACGTCGGCATCCGACGCGTTCGACCCGCCCTTCGGCGGCATCGCGCCCTTGCCGTGCAGCGCGTAGTTGTAGACCGTATCCATCGAGTCCTTCAGGCGCGGCGCCCAGTCTTCCTTGCTGCCGAACTTCGGTGCGCCGAGCACACCGGCCGCGTGGCAGGCCTGGCAGGTCGACGCGTACAGCGCCTTGCCGGCCGTTGCCGCATCGGCGCCGGCCGGGGCGGCCGCGGGCTTTTCGCCGGCCTTCGGGATCGCGGCGATCGCGGCCATGGCCGCAGCGGCCTGCGCGTTCGATGCGTCGGCGCCCGACGCGGGGGCGCCGCTGGCGGGCTGTGCCGCGTTGGCGGCCGGCGCGGCCGGTTCGGGGAAGTTCGCGCCGTCGTTGTTGGTCATGTAGACGATCGCGCGGGCGATTTCATAGTCGCTGACGTCGTCGGGGCTCGTGCCGCCGCGCGCCGGCATCGCGCCCTTGCCCGCGAGGGCCGTCTTCAGCAGCGTGTCGAAGCCTTGCGAGATGCGCGGCGCCCAGTCGTCCTTGTTGCCGAATTTCGGCGCGCCGGCGGCGCCGGTGCCGTGGCAGGTCACGCAGACGGCCTTGTAGACTTCCTCGCCGGTCTTGTACGTGCGGGGCGCGTTGGCGTCCTTCACGTCGACCTTCGCGATCGGCGCGATACGGGCGGCGACCTGCTGGTCGGATAGCGCGTCGGTGCCGGCGCCGGAACGGAATGCATGGTTCGCGTAATTGGCGAACAGGACGATCAGGACGATCGGAATCGCGAACGACGCGATGATGACGGCAATCAGCTGCCCGGGGGTTTTGACGGGAGATTCGTGGGGTGCTTCGCTCATGCTTGCCTCGTCTCCATGAATAGGAATTGTGAGCGCGGTGCAACGGCAAAATGGCAGTCCAATGAAGCACGGACGATTATAGACGGAACGTTTACATCACGGCGAGCGGCGCGATGGCGCGTGTTTACCCGCACGCAGGGCCGTCCGGCGGCGATTCGGCGGGCGAGGTGGACGCGTCTTGGGAAACCGGGTATCCTTGCCGTCTTGCCAATCGTGGGCGGCCTGTATATGGGGTCGCTTCACTGTCTCACGCGCCCGTAGCTCAATGGATAGAGTACTGCCCTCCGAAGGCAGGGGTTGCTGGTTCGATCCCAGCCGGGCGCGCCAAGTCTAGTCAGGCTCTCAGCGGTTTCCTTCCTTCGTCGTGCAGTACCGTTGCAGCTAGTTTGCAGCCGGAATCGGCGCGGGCTCGGCCGTGAGCGGCGCGACGCTGTGCGCCAGATGATCGGCTGACAGGTGAGCGTACCGCTGCACCATTTCCATCGTCTCCCATCCGCCCAGCTCCTTCAGCGGCGTGCCCCGCTCGGTCCTGGAAGAGGCCGGCGCGGACCCGGCGCGCGTCAGTCGGCGGTCGGCGGCCCGATTCTTCTATGCGGTTTTATGCGCCTTGGTTATGCAGTCTCCGCGTGGTCACTGTCGATCCGGTAACTTTGCCGTCTTGTGAAGCTCGACCCAGTAGTCGGGGAGCTCGTCGTCGGGCACGTTGAAGCGCCGCAGCCACGCTTCGCTCGCGATCGTCGTACTGAGAAGGGGAGCGGTGCTGTTGACGGTGCCATCCTGCAGGCTGTCGATCGTATCGGCGACGATGGGGCGTAGAGCCCGATTCAGCACGACATATGCGGCTGGCGGCTCGGGCGGGAGCCCCGCGCCAACCGACACGCCGGTTTGAGGTTCCACCCCTGCCTGAATCAGCAGGGCGCCATCGCCGAACGGAGACTTTCGATACCAGTCCGGGGGGAGCACCATTTCATCGGCACCGCCGGCGCGGCGGACGAGATCGGCATCGATCACGGTCAGCCAGTCGACCGTCTTGAGCTTGTCGGTCAGGTCACGCACGCACGTGCGCCGTGGGCTTCCGACGTCGACGCCGGCCCCGTACTGCCGCGCCCAAAAATACTCGCTCGCTTCGTTTGGCTCGCGCCCCATCGGCGGCAGGTTGACCGCGTAACCGCCATGTCCGTGTACTGGCCGCAACCATTCCGCGAACTCGGCGAACAGCCGCTCGAACGCGCCAGGCGCGAGCTGCAGAAAGCTGCGCGGCACCGTGAACGACATCACGTCGAGGCTGCGCTCAAACTTCGCTTCCCAGTCTTCGAGGCAGAACACGGCGAAATCGTAGAAGCCGGCCGCGAGCTTGTGATCCGCGCTGGTCGTAGTCGACACCAGGGCCTCATTGCTCGGAACGTGCTTTGCCAAGTCGGGAAAGCCAGGGGATTTGTCGAACGCGACGGGCACCGCGCCTTCGGCATAGAACCATCGCATCGGGCCGGCCTTCGGCGGATCGCGGCCTTCAGCCTCGGCCAGTGCCGTCTCGTACCTTGTGATGACGTCGAGATAGCGGTCGTAACATCGCACGAGCGACTTGCGCGTCGCCTCCGTGTAGCCGCTCCGGAAGTACAGGACGCCGCGCACGACAAACGCCGCGCCTACGATGCCTTTCTGATAGGTCGGCTCGAACAGTCCATACGGCAGGGTATCGCGGCGCTTCGGGTCATTGGCCCACGCAGCCAGTTCATCTTTCGTCATGATATTCAGGGGAACGCGAAGCCGGGGACGCCCGGCGGAAGATGCGGAATCGGGGCAGGCATTGCGCGGTTCGGCCCCGCCGGACTGACGCCAAAAATCGACTCGACGTCAGATTGCGTTTGCGTCGATCGTGCCGGTTTTTCGTCCGGCTTGTCGTCGCCACATCCGCAGTCGGCGGGGCGCAGCGTTGCCACCTTTTTGTCGCTACCGGCGATTCGCACGTATGCCTCCCGTTGACGATCGCCGTACGAATCCTCGAACTTCATTTCGACGACGGTCTTGATATTCGACTGCTCGGGCGGCAGAGCAGGATCGCGCACGATCACGACGTCGGGTCGACGCGTTTGATCCAGGCCCGTCTTCTTCCCGTCGCGGTAGCCCTTCATGCCGCCCGGCCAATTATCCCGTATCCAGTCGACGACGGAATCCGGGCGCAGCGGCCGATCCTCTTCGGTCATGATCGGGACCGGAGGCGCTGGCGGTGTCGGGCTCATGTCGTAGCTGACCTCCGGCAGGTACTCGGTCGGTCCCCCGAACGTCGCTCGGGACGATTCGTTCATGGCGTCCAGGCGTTGAGCGACGCATGCTTGTCGGAGCGTCCGCGACCTCCCGCGCTTGTCCACTCTCGTCTGGACGCCGATGCGCGCGCAGGGGCACATCACGCCGCAGAGCACTTCCTTATCCTTGCCCGACAGGCGACCGTCGAGCCCGACGAGGGTCGTGTTGCCGTCGCCCTTGCTCGCGCCGGCGGCCGAGCTGCGCGAATAGTCGGTCATGCCTTCGTGTCCGCGGTGCCGGTCGTGCCCGGCTGGCTGAACGACAGCGACGCGGCCTGTTGTGTGTCCAGCCAATCCGTATGGCCGTTCGCATCCGTCGTGCCGTGAATCGTCTGACCGTCCGTCGACGTCACGGTGTACGGATGGTTTGCGATGGGCCGGCGCGTGTTGTCGTCGACGACCTGGAAGCGGCCGCGATTCGGGCCGTCGTTCTGCGGCACTACGCTCTTGCCGCCACCGACCGGCGCGCCCGCGCCCGATGTCGGGGAGGCTGTTGCGCTGCTCTGCGACGCGATCAGCGTCGCACCACACGCAGTTACGTCGCCCTCGGACACGACCGGCCGACCGTGGAACGTCATGTTCAAACCGGTCTTGATATTGACGATCGGATAGAGGCCGCCGCAGCGGGGACATGAAACCATGTCGCCGAGCAGCGCGAGCGCCTTTCCGTCGACAGTGTTGGTCATGTCGCTGGCGATAACGCGCCCACCGTGCGAGGTCGTGTCGCCATCCCGAATGAATGCGAAGCCCATGCCGAACCCTATGAAGAAACGGAGCCGGCGACTGTAGCACACGACGCGTGAGCCGCTCCCCTGTTGGGATTGACAGGTTTTTGAGATTGTCAAGCAATAGGAGGGGCGGCGGGCGAACGCGTCGGATTATTTCCGATCGCTGCCGTTCTGCGCGGGGGAAGTGCCGAATTCTTCCGGCGCGTGGCGCGGATCTATCAACAAAAAGCCCGCTCAACTGGCGGGCTCTCTGCGGTCTAGACCTGTCAATTTCGGGAGCTGAATAGCTCGACAGGTGTCAGCGCGCGGCGAGTGTCGATCGCACGCTGCTTCCGCTGGGCTTCGCGGGCAACTCGGGTGGGATCTTCCTGGGGCTCGACGATGCGCGAGACTGCGACAGCAAAGTCAGTTTGCTCGGTCAGCAGCCGAGTCGTCAGAGCGTCAAACTGTTCCTTGGTGACGGGCTTCATCGCATAGCTCCTATTGGTGGATGGCTCGTTGGCGCAAAATAAATCTCAAATTCTTGTCAGAATCGAAAAAATGCTTTCGTTTGATCCAGACGAGACCCTCAGACTTCGTGATAACTGCAACGTCGATCGGCCCACCGACGCTTTGCTTGGGAGTTGTCACTCTCTCCTTTAGAGACTCAAGCGTCACAAGCGTTTCCGCGAGGTGAGCCATCTCTTCAAGCGGTAATGCAGATATCACGCTTCTGAGCGGGTGATAGTGCTCTCTTAGAACCTTCCCATACCAGTCGTCCGTGAACGCCTCGCGTGATTGTTCCGCGTCTGCTTCCAGTGTAGGTGGTTCGGCAACGCCGAGACGACCAAGAACCGATCGGGCGAAGTCTAACGTATATTTCCGATACAGAGTGTCGACCGACGCGAACACATCGAAACCAACGCCCCTCATAAATGCCTCGACGGCTGACGTCATCGCGAAAGGGATGATGTTTGAAGGTACCTCGTTTGAGATGGCGCTCTGTTGTTTTACATCATATGCAAGATGGTCGCCCATGAAGCCGGCTACGGAATATTCGATGAGGCAGGGGAAGTATTCGAGCTTGCCATAGCCGGCGAACACGACTCCGGTGGTCGGTAGCAGCGACTCGTAGTTTCGGAAGTAGTACTTGCAGGCGACAGCCACGAAACGATCTAGGTCAATTACGTCCGACAGACCGCCCTGTTCGAGTCCGCCGAAAACGATGTCCCTGAATCGCTGAGGCGGTGCAGCCAGTGTGCGAGCTGCCGCCTGTCCCAAAGCATCGGTCTTGTACGGCCTACCGTCGAGTTCAGCCTCTATCGCCAGTAGGGCAGCGGAGGCTTGCGGCGCCCGATCCGCCGATGGCAACGCAGCGTCTGAGATCGTCGGGTCGTGACTTTGCATCAAACTCAACAACTGGCCCGCAGCCGTCTGCAGTCCGTCGACGAAAGAATCGTCGCGCACGGTCGTGGAGATTGGGCTAGCCGCCGATTGAAGGAATGAGAAGAAATTCTCTGCGTATTCTTGGACAGAGTCGAACTTGTTGGTTTGGAGGTGGTCGGCGCGATACGCCTTGATTACAACCTCCCACGGCATGCCGCAGACGGACGCGGTCCCGAAGATCATTACGCCAACGGGTTCCGTATGGGACAGCTGGAAAATTTTGTTCCCGCCCTTCGAGTACCGCGGCTCGCCCTGACCGTTTGTCGTTGTAACCGCACTGTCAGCTGCGATGACGACCGCATACTTATTCAGGACCGCGACTTCGCACGTCATCTGATTTCCCCGGGCGTTGGTTTGTGCATTCTTTGATCGGCAGCGTAGCTGTAGCGCATTGATTTCGCAATCGAGATTTGCCGAGGGGACGCGTGTCGCACGGAACTGTTCCACCGAAATTGTGTGAACTACAGTGAAATTACAGTTGGGATGAGCTTGGACAGCTCTGATTGACCTTGATTAGCCTTGGTTTTGCAGTTTGCGAGTTGCGCAAGGCATTAATTTGTAAAGAGTTGTGGGGCGCTGATAAAACTCCGAAGGCAGGGGTTGCTGGTTCGATCCCAGCCGGGCGCGCCAAGTCTAGTCAGACTCTCAGCGGTTTCCTTCCTTCGTCGTGCAGTACCGTTGCAGCTAGATTGCAGCCGGAATCGGAGCGGGCTCGGCCGTGAGCGGCGCGACGCTGTGCGCCAGATGATCGGCTGACAGGTGAGCGTACCGCTGCACCATTTCCATCGTCTCCCATCCGCCCGGTCCCTTCAGCACTTGCAGCGGCGTGCCGCGTCGCACGTGCCAGCTTGCCCAGGTGCCGCGCAGGTTGTGCCCGCGGAAGTCACTGATATGTGCACGCTTCGACGTCTTTCGCCAGGTTTCGGTCGCGTCTGCGCCGCGATCGCGTCGAGCGAACGCGCGAGCGTGCCCTTCGTGCCGGCGCGGCCGATTGCGGCCCGCACGTCGGTGATGAGGAACGGACGGTTCTCGCCGGCCGACCGACTGCGGCGAGCGTGCGTCCTGCGGCGGGCAGCAGACGGGCATTTGCTGAAGAACAACAGGCAAGTCACCGGTCGCAACATGTAGTCCAAACTCGTCGGCATCGAATATTCAATCGATCTCGATTTTCGTCCATGTGTAATCAAGTGTAATTGAGCTCGAGAGGCCATTTGTCTATTTTATATCCAGGTGAGAACCGATAAGGGTAGCTTGCCGATACCTTTGGATCGCGGGGCGCTCTGGCCTTGCAATTCAAGGGGATTTTAAGAAGGACGAGGCCGATTATTTTCTCAATTATCTTAAGGAAAATATCATGAGTGACGTGATCATTGAATTCGCCGCGGATCGGAGCCGCTGCATCGGCGTTGTGCCCGATTCTGGCCAGGGCGGCTTTGTAGGTCCCAACTCGCCGTTGGCACTACGCTATCTGACCGAACAGGATGTACTAAACGTGTGGCATTTTCGTGCCAGCCCAGGGTTCTTCATTCTCGATTTCACCAGTCCTGATTCTCCAGCGGAGCAATTGGCGATCGATTTTAAGGACGGAAAGGTTGCTGCCGAGACACCGCTCGTCGTGCGTAAATTTACCGGTGCGGTATCTCAGCGGTGGAGCCTGACTATGCGCCCGGGATATATCACGTCGGTGGCAAATCCGAATCTCGTGATCGACGACCACTTCGACAGTTTGCAAGGCAACAACGTCATTTGGGCGTTTGCCTATAACGGGACTCAGGCGCAGCACTGGAGAGTCACCAAGGTGCTGGATGCGTTAGCCGCCAAAGCGCCCCAATACGCGTAATTGATTTTTCGGGCCGCGGTCGTCGCCGTTCCGGCCGACATTGCCATCGCATCACATCGAAGGGGCTCTTGGGCCCCTTCGATGTGAGTGAATCCAGGCGTCGAATTCCCCGATCCGTTTTCCTGAAGTCGTCCAGGCATAGCGTCACCGCACGGTATCGCGCCGTCATTTCCCCCGCTATTCCCCCGCCTTTCCATTGTGCGAGAATCGCCCGCAACGACAACTCCAAGCGTCGATCGCGGCGGCCGTCCGCGCATCGCGCCGACTCCGATGGCTGCCATTCCGTCCACCCCGACCGCAGTCGCTGCCTGCGCGCTGACCGATGCGCAGCAGGCGCTGCTCGCGCGTCTGAACACCTATTCTCCCGACGATCCGCACGCGCCGCTGCCATACAGCCGCCGCCTTGCCGAAGCCGAAGGCTGGTCGCATGCGCACGCGCTGGCCGTGATCGAGGAGTACAAGCGTTTCGCGTTTCTCGCGCAGGCGGCCGGGCACCCGGTCACGCCGTCGGTCGCGGTCGATGCCGCGTGGCATTTCCACCTGCAGTACACGCTCGAATACTGGGACGTCTTCTGCGCCGGCGTGCTGCGTGCGCGACTGCATCACATGCCCGCCACGGGCGCGCCGGACGAGGGCGCGGTGTACGCGCAGCGCTATCGCGACACGCTCGACAGCTACCGCCGGCTGTTCGGCTATGAGCCGCCGGAATCGATCTGGCCGCGCCCCGTTGACCGGCCGGCCGAAGCGGTGCCGCCGCAGGCAGACGAGCCGGCCCTCGCGCCGACGCGGAGCACGTGGCGCAACCGGCTGCCGAAACTCGCGTGGCCGGCGGCCGCCGCGAGCGTCGCCGCGACCTGCGCATCGGCGCAAGACTTCGACGTGCTGAACTACACGGGGCCGCAGTTTCTCGCGTTCTACATCCCGGCCTGCGTGGCCGCGCTGCTGTTGATCGGGCTTGCGCAACAGATCGAATACCGGTGCCGGCGCAGGCGCGCATTCTCGTCGGACCTGACGGTCGAGCAGGCCGCGTACCTCGCCGGCGACGAGTCGCGGGTCGTGCAGGTCGCGACGCTGTCGCTCGTTCACGCCGGCGCGATCGAGCTGGCGATGGCCGGGCGACTGGGCGGGCGCGTGCGGCTCGTCGATGCGACACGGGCGGGCGAATACGGGGACGAATGTGAATGGCTGGCCGGGCAGCCTGAGGGGGAGGCCAGCTTCGGCGCGTTCCGTCAGTTGCTGGCGCGTCGCGCTGCCGAGCAGGCGAAATCGTTGCGCGCGCGTGGCTGTTTCTGGGCGCCGGGCGACATGCGGACGGCGCGCATGGCCCGCGCGATCGCGCTGGGGGTGCTCGGCACGGGCGCGGCGAAACTGGTGGTCGGGCTGAGTCGCGGACGGCCGGTCTTGTTACTCGTGATCTGCATGGCGGCGTTCGCGATTGCATACCGCATCGTCGTGGGGCGGCTGACCGGGTTCGGGCGGCCCGGCCTGACGGTCGGCGGGCAGGCGTCGCTCGTCGCCCGACGGATTGTGCGCAGCGACGAACACGACCGGCCGGACGCGTTGCTGTGGACCGCCGCGCTGTTCGGCGCGGGCGCGCTGACCGGCACCGCATGGGCCGCGTATTCGATGGTGCTGATGGAGCCGCCGCCGTTGACGCCGACCGCCGCGCGGGCGGGCGGATCGACCGGTTCGTCCTACAGTTCGAGTGACTCGTCGTCGAGCTGCAGTTCGTCGAGCTCATGCAGCTCAAGCAGTTGCGGCGGCTGTTCAAGCAGCTGAGCACAGGGCGCGCTGCCGGAACAGCGCGCCGGGTCGCCAGCGTCAGGCAAGCGGCACGGCGCGCGTCGAACTACGCGATCGCGGCATCCGCAGGCGTTCGTGCCTGCGCAGCGCGCCCGTCCCCCGCCTCGACGATCAGCGTCCAGTCGAACGCCGGCAGTGCGCAGACTTGCTCGACGGTGGCCGTGTACTCGTGCTCGGGCGCGTGCAGATAGCGCACCTTGTCGGTCCATTCGGGCAGCGGCGCCTGCGACGAGGTCACCACGACCGCCAGCAGATCCTGTTCCGGCCGCCTTGCGATTTCCTGCAGGCTCAGCCGGACCTTGTCGAGGTCGCCTTCGGCGTCCAGGATCAGCGCGCCGGGGATCGGCGCATCCGGCCGGCCGGGCGGGTTGCCGACCGCGCCTTTGTCGATGCACTGCTGATACACATGGCGATAGCGCGGCAGCGCCTGCTGCAGCGCGTGATGCTTGCGGACCTTCGCCTGCGCCGTGCGCGCGAGCCCGCGGCGCAGCGCCGGGTTCGCGATCAGCCGATCGAGCGCGTCGACCCAGGCCTGCGGTTCGTCCGGGACCAGCAGGCCGTCGCAGCCGTCGTGCAGCGCGAGGCGATAGGCTGGCCGGTCGCTGACGATCGACGCGATGCCGGCCGCCGCGTATTCCTGCCACTGGATCGTGCTCGTGCCGGCGTTGTAGTCGTGGTCGGCGAGCGGCAGCAGCGCGACGTCCCAGCGCCGTTCCGGCAGGCGTCGTGCGTGCGCGTCGTAGTCGTGAAGCTCGGGCTCGCACCCGGCGGCCGGGTGGCCGGCCCAGCCTGGCGGGACGTCCGCGCCGACGAAACTCACCTTGACCTTGCCGGGATGGCGTGCGCAGATCGCGTGCAGCGCCGCGTCGACCAGCGCGAAGTTGTCGGCGCGCAGCGACGCGCCGGCGATGCCGATCGTCACGCAGTCGTCGCCGCGCGCCGTCACGGGGCGGTAGAACCGGTCGAAGTCCACGCTGTCGGGCAGCACGTGAACGCGCGGGTGCGACAGCCGGTAGCGGCTGGCGATGAACGGCGTGGATACGATCACGGCGTCCGCGTTGCGCAGCACGAGCTCGATCCCCGCGCGGGCCATCCCGCCTTGCGTGGCGAGCGGATGCGCGGCCGGCAGGTCGGTCAGCAGGTCGTCGGTCTCGTAGATCACCGGCTTTTCATGCTTGAAGATCGTGTACAGGTCGTTGCCCGTCAGCATGCCGGGCGTCAGCCGGTGCAGCAGGATGGCGTCGGCCGTGGCCAGCACGCTGCTGTCGATCTGGCCGTCCCGGATGCCCGGGACGAGTTCCCATTCGTCGTTCAGCAGACCGAACGGCAGCGTGAGGCGAATTCGCGATGACGCGCACGCGTCCGGATCGATCGAGTACACGATCAGGCGCTTGCGGCGCGGTGCGGCGTCCGCCGTCGCGGCGACGGGCGCCAGCGTCCGGTTCTCCGCGAGCAGCCGCGCGTACAGCACGCCGTGGCGCGCGGCGTTGCGGCCGATGTCGTGCTGCGCACGGATCGCATCCTGCGCGGCCGCGGCGAGTTGCGCGCGGGTTTGCGGATGCTCGATCAGGTGCGCGATCGCGTCGACCCACGCGTCGGCGGTGTCGGCGACGAGCCAGCCCGTGCGGCCGTGGACAACCGGGCAGCCTTCCGCCGGCGTGGCGACGAGCACCGTGGCCGCGCCGGCCGCCGAGCATTCGAGCCATGCGCGCGGCGGCGCGTCGTCGTGCAATTTGACCGGCGCCGCGACCAGCGCGATGTCGAGGTCCGCGCGCTTCAGCGCGTCGGCGTAGCTGTCGTAAGGGGCAGGCTCCGCGATCAGCGTGACGTCCGGTTCGCGGTCCCAGCCGGCCGGCAGCGCCGCACCGACGAACGATACCCGGAGCTTCCCCGGAAACCGGCGGCGGAGCTCGACCAGCGCCTGGCGGACCTGCTCGAGACGCACGTCGTCGAGACCGGTGCCGGAAACCGCGAGGTTCACGTGGTCGCGCACGCCGGGCGCCGCGCGGTGCAGACGCTCGAGATCGACGCCGGTCGGCAGCACGTGGACCGATGCGTTGACATGACGGTACTGCCGCGCCAGCGCTTCCGACGGCACGACGAGCGCATGCGCGCGCTGCACGGCGCTGCGGATGCCCGCCTTGCGGCGCGCGTTGTCGGCCGCGCCGGGGATGTCGGCGAGCAGCGTGTCGAGCGGCGTGTCGATCTCGAGGACGACCGGCTTGCCGAGCGAAAACAGGTGTTCCAGCGTGGCGGGAGACAGCAGGCCCGGCGTGTCGCCCTGCAGCACGATCAGGTCAGCGCGCTGCAGCGCGTCGGGATCGATGCCGGCTGGCGTGACAGGGAACGTCAGCGCCCATTCGCGGTCCAGCCGCGCGAACGGCTGCGCGAAGCGCATGCTGGTGCGCGCGTGGTCGGCCGGCTCGGCGGTGACGACCGCGATGCACGAGCGCGGCGCGGACGCGGGCCGTCCCTGGGCGGCGGCGCCCGTCGCGAAGGCCTGCGCATCCAGCGTGTCCGCGTGGGCCTGGGTCCGCTCGACGAAGTTCTGCAACTGCTGCCAGAACGCCTCCTCTTCCTTCAGGTAGACGCTGCGCGCTTCGTGAACGGTGGCCTTCGCGTGGGCGATCTCGTGTTCGTCGAGCCCCCACGCGATGCCCTTGCCGTCCATCACCCACCGGGTCGGCTCCGACAGCGACGCGTCATTCATGATGCACACGACCGGGCAGCCGCACAGCAGCGCTTCGAACACGGCGGTGGACCATTCGTACATGTACACGCACTCGACCTGTCGGAACAGCGCCGCGAGTTCGTGCGCCGAACGTTCCGGCACGCGGGTCGAGATTTCGATCGACTCGGCGGTGACCGGATGCAGCGTGCCGCCGCGCCGCAGGTGGCGATTGATGAAGACGGCCGTGCCGTTGCGGCGGGCGTCGTCGACACCGTCGCTGTTGAAGATGCGCGTGTCGACCAGCGGCATGCGCAGCAGGTCCGCCTGCCATTCTTCGGGCACCAGCGACGGCCCGAACGTGAAGATGAGGTCGTTCGGCTGCAGGGTGATCGGTTCGCCGTTGATGCGGCCGGGCTCGGCCAGCAGGTAGCGTACGACGCAGCGCGCGTTGAACGGATTGCCGGTGACGACGTCCGGGTAGACGACGATCGGGCTGCGATTCGCGCGGGCGTGCGCTTGCACGATGTCGTCGGTCAGCGGCGGCGTGCGCAGGTCAGGATGCACGACCGGCGTGCAGACGTACGCTTCGTGGCCGAGCAGGTTCAGCACGTGGCACAGGTAGTGCATCGCGCGGATCCCGCCGGAGGTTTGCCGGAAATTCGGCGCGAGGATGTAGTACGGGTGGCCGAGTCGCGTAAAAATGCGCGAACCGCCGTGCGCCAGGCCAAGTTTGGGAGTCGTCATCGTTATCGGGTGCGGTAGAAATCGAAGACCACGTCGAGGATGCGATCCTGTTCGGCTTCGGTCATGTCGTGGTAAAGCGGCAGCCGGACGAGCCGGTCGGCGACGAGGTCCGTCACCGCCATGCCGGACCCGCAGCGCCCGTAGCGCTGGCCGGCCGGCGAACTGTGCAGCGGCACGTAGTGGAACACCGCGTTCACGCCCACCGCGCGGATCTGCTGCAGCAACTCGGTGCGTTCGGCGAGGGTGCGTGCGAGGAAATAGAACATGTGGCCGTTGCCGCGCTCGGCGAGCGAAATCGCGGGCAGCTCGATCAGCCCGTCCGCGTGCAGCGGCCGCAGCGCGTCCTGGTAGCGCTGCACGGTCGCGCGCCGCTGCGCGGTGATCACGTCGGCGTGCTCGAACTGCGCGTACAGGAACGCCGCGATCAGCTCGCCCGGCAGGAACGACGAGCCGACGTCGACCCATGTGTACTTGTCCACCTGCCCGCGGAAGAACTGACTGCGGTTGGTGCCCTTCTCGCGGATGATTTCCGCGCGCTCGACGAGGCGTGGGTCGTTGACCAGCAGCGCGCCGCCTTCGCCCGAGATCACGTTCTTGGTCTCGTGGAAGCTGAGGCACGCGAGGTGGCCGAGACTGCCGAGCGGCTTGCCGTTCCACGACGACTGCAGCGCCTGAGCGGCGTCCTCGATCACCCACAGGTCGTGGTCCGCCGCGAGCTGCCCGATCACGTCCATGTCGCATGCGACGCCCGCGTAGTGCACCGGCACGATCGCGCGCGTGCGCTGGGTGATCGCGGCGGCGATCTGCGTCTCGTCAAGGTTCAGCGTGTCGCGGCGGATGTCGACGAACACCGGCGTCGCGCCGCGCAGCACGAACGCGTTGGCGGTCGACACGAACGTGTAGGACGGCATGATCACTTCGTCGCCGGGCTGCACGTCGGCGAGGATCGCGGCCATCTCGAGCGCGGCCGTGCACGAGTGCGTGAGCAGCGCGCGCTGGCAGCCGATGCGCGCTTCCAGCCAGCGGTGGCAGAGCTTCGTGAACGCCTGGTCGCCGGCGAGGCCGCCCTGCTCGACCGCTTTCGCGATGTAGTAGAGCTCCTTGCCGACCACGAACGGGCGGCCGAACGGAATGACGTCGAGATTGGGTGGGCCGAACATGGTCAGGCTCCGCAGTAAGGGGGGACGTTCGGCCGCGCGACTCGCGCGCGGCGCCGCTCAGATGTCCTTGCGGACGAGAATCGTGAATTCGTACAGGCCGTAGTCGTGCAGCAGCGCGACGTGGCGCGAATAGCGGCGCTTGCAGCGATCGAACAGCGCGCACGGGTCCGCGTAGTACAGGAGGTCCGGGCGCATGAACGGCGGATCGGAATACGACGTCAGGCAGTTGAACGCGAAGCCCAGTCGGCTCGTCGCGTGCAGCGTGTCGAGCGTTGCGTGGATGTAGTCGAGCCATGCGTCGTCGCCGTGACCGCGCCTGACGTTGAAGATGCCGGATGCGATCCCGTAGTCCGACGCGGCCTGCGGCACCGCGCCGACATGAAACGCGACGTTCGCGTCGTCGCGATAGCGCTGCCGCGCGGCGTCGACCATGTCGGACGAGATGTCGTAGCCCGCATACGCGAAGCCGTCCGGCAGCGCACGCGCCTTCAGGAAATCGACCAGCGCGCCGTAGCCGCAGCCGATATCGTTCACCGAGTGGCCGCCGGACTCGGGCAGGATCTTCGTCAGTTGTTCGAAGCGCAGGAACTGGCCGGTTTCGCCGTTCCAGTCGACGCCGCGCGCGGTCGCGCCGTGCTCGGCCAGCCGCGCGCTGTAGTACGCGGCCACTTCTTCCAGCAGGCTCGCATGCCGGGATTCGCTCATGGACATCGCCTCAGTCTTTCGAGGTCAGCGCGTACCGACGCGCGTCGGGACCGCAGTTGAACAGCACGTCGAGCACGGTCACGCCGTGGACGAAGTCGCCCCACTGCTGCGGATACTCGGGATAGGTCGGGTAGTCGAACCAGCGCACCGCGACGCCGGCATCGGCGAACAGGTTCTCGTCGAGGTAGCTGCGCGCGGCCGGGCCGGACAGGTACTCGGTCGCGCCCGCCTGCACGCACAGGTTCAGCAGTTTCTCGGTGCGGTCGCCGTGGAGCGCATAGTCCGACGTCGACGACACGCGCGTGCCGATTTCCAGTTGCCGCAGGACCCACGTCAGCATCGCGACATTCAGCTCGCTCAGCATCCCGTAGGTGCGACCGGTGTAGAGCGCTTCGAGCTCGTCCGCATAGCGCGCGAAGTGCGGCGCGCGCGCGTAGTTCTGCTGCAGGGCCTTCCAGTGCAGCGGCGCCCAGTCGGCGCCGTCGATCTCGGTTTCGCGGATCGACTGGTGATACTTGCCCTTCACCTTCACCGGCACGCTCAGCCATTGCACGCCCTGCGGCGTCTTGATCTGGTTGCGGTTGCGCCAGTCGCGGCGCGTGTACTGCGCGTCGTCGTAGAGGATGAACTCGTCGCTGGCGGCGATCAGGTCGAAGTAGCCCTTCCACGGAATGTAGTTGGACTGGACGATCGCCACCCGCTTCGCGTCGCGGTTCATGGTCGCACCGCTCATGCCGGAATGTGGCCGTACCGGTACATGTCGACGAGCTCGGGCGGAATGCCCCAGTCCGTTGCGCCCAGCTTGTCGTGCAGCGCCTCCAGGTCCGCGCGCATCGCGTTCCGGAGCTGTTCGACCATGCGGTTGCGCGCCGGCACGAAGTCGTGCTGGTACGCGGCATTGATCTGATGGCGTACCGTCTTCGCGATCGCCGCCTCGCGCGTCATGTTGCGGATCAGCGGGCGTTCTGGCGCGAGTTCCGCGTAGCGCGGATCGATCGGCTCGCCGCGCATCGCCGCGACGAGATCGCGGCTCAGCACCGGCGACAGGTGGAAGCCGTCGCGCTTGGTGCCGCCGAGAATCCACAGGTCGCGCACGCTCGTTTCGCCGAACAGCGGATACAGGTCGGACGTCGTCGGTCGCCAGCCGACGTTGACGTTGACCAGGTTCGCGCGCGAGAAGCGGGTGTTGATCTGGTCCATCGCGGACTTGAGCAGCGTGTACGCGCTGCCGGCGTGGCCGTGCTCGTGCGGCACCGGGCTGATGTAGTTGCTGGCGCCGACGAGGGTCCGGTCGGGCCCGTACGGCGCCGAATACACACCGCACGCGAGGCCGCGGTTGGTCGTGCGCACGCAGTGCGTGTGCACGTTCTCCGTGCTCTGCAGTTCGATCGACATGCCGATGCCGTAGAACATCCGCTGCACCGGCAGCTCGGGCAGGCTCGCCTGCAGCACGCGCGTCACGTTGGCGCCGTTGCAGAGGATGAAGCGGTCCGCGCCGAGCACGCTGCCATCGGACAGGCGCGCCCCGGTGACGCGTCCGGCCGCGGTGTCGAGCCGCTCGACCTCGGCGTCGATGAAGCGCACGTTGCCGGCTTGCGCGACCGACGCGGTCAGCGCGTCGAGAAACTGTTTGGGATTGACCCAGCCTTCGCGCTTCAGGAAGACCGCCTTCAGCGCGCGATAGCGCGGGTCCGGATGATAGTTCGGGATGCCTGACGGATCGACCGCCTCGCAGGGCTCCTCGAATTCGCGGCAGAACCGCTGCATGGCCGCGAAGTTCTCGTCGTCGAGCGCGTCGGTCGCCGCGTTGTTCAGCACGAAGGTGCCGAAGCCGTGCGCGACCGCGCGCGCCGGCGTGCAGATTTCAGCGAATACGGCGGGCCAGGCCGCCGTCGCGCCGCGGCTCAGCTCGAACTTGAAGCGGTCGATCGGCGTGCCGAGCGAATCGCCTTCCAGCTCGGTGAACGAATTGAGCATCGCCGCCGCAGCGCGCGTGGCCGAGCCGGGCCGATGCGCGTGGCCGACGATCACGAGCTCGACGCCCGCGTCGGCCTGCTGCCATGCGCGGGCCGTCATCAGGCCGAGAATGCCGTTGCCGAGGATGGCGATTTTCATTTGCGTGTGCCCCCACCTTCGGGGAATGACAGGTAGCAGAGCGACGGATAGGCCGCCGCCTTGTGGATCTGGTGCGGACGGTTGCCGAGCAGGTCGCGCAGGTAATGGACGCCTTCCGCGGGCAGCTGGCCGCCGCGGGTGAGCTGCCAGAACGCGACGACGCCGCCGGGCACCAGCCGCTCCATCACCGCGTCGAACGCGTGCCGGGTCGGCTCGATCACGTTCAGGTCGAACCACGCGAGCGCGACCATCTCGCCGGGATGCGCTTCGCCGAACGCCGCCAGCGTGTCGCGGCAGTCGCCTTCCCACACGTGGTGCTTGTCATGCACGTGTCCCATCGCGTTGCTGCGCTCGTGCAGGTTCAGCAGCTTGCGCAGCAGGTCGGCGTACTCGCCGGACAGCGAGTACGTGCCGTCGGAGAACAGCTTGCGGTCGCGGGTGTCGTGCTCGGCGAAGCCCGTGTAGCCCGTGAACGTATCGAATGCGTGGATCCGGCGCTGGAAGTTCAGCGGCTCGAGAATCGCGCGGAAGTTCTCGCACAGCACGGCGGTCTGCCCGCGCCACGTGCCGAGATCGAGGATCGCGCCCGGCAGCGGCACGATTTTTTGATAAATCTCGAAGGTCGCGAGAATGCGTGCGAGGAGCGAGCCGCGCACGAACAGGCCGAGCGACCGTTCCAGTTCCTCGCGCGTCGCGGGGTAGGTCTGCATCAGGTCGAACAGTTCGCGGCGCGCCGCGAGCTGATCGCCATCTGCGTTGGTGATGATCGCTGATTCGTGCATACACAGGGCTCCAAGCGCAAAGGGTGTGACCGGACGAGCGCGTGTCGGCGCGGTGGCATCGGAATGCGCAACCGTCCGAGCGTCGCAGGTCGGACATCTTTCTACGATCAAGTCTAGCGAGCGCCGCCAGGATCGAATGTCGGATTAGCGGGTGGTTTCACCCCGCATTTCGATGGATGCGCGCGTGTCCGGCGCGAATTCGGGGCGCCCGAGGGGGCGGCGTGCAGTCGCGGGAATAGCGACCAATTCCAGCACCTGCTCGCCAAATTGGAACGCGGCGAGCGCGTGGAGAATTCGGACACGTCGGAGACCGTCGGTGCGTGCGTCCGCGGGCGAAGGCGTGTGCCGACGCAGCGGTGCCGGCCGCGATTCGAATCCCGTATTGGCTACCAGGACGACAAAGCTCATGATGCCCACCTCCCCCGCCGCCGCCACGATCGAACAGGCGCTGGCGCACCATCAGGCCGACCGGCTGGAAGAGGCCGAGACGCTGTACCGGCAGATCCTCGACACCGATCCCCGGCACGCGGACGCGCTTCACCTCCTCGGCCTGATCGGCCATCAGTACGGGCGCTATCAGGAGGCATCCGACCTGATCATGGCGGCGATCGAGATCCGGCCGGACGCGATGTACTACTACAACCTCGGCAACGTGATGCAGGCGGACAACCGTCACGCCGCCGCCGCCGAGTGCTTCCGTCTCGCCATAGAGCTGCGACCCGACTACGTCGATGCGTACAACAACCTCGGCAACGCGCTGCGGCTCGCCGGCGACGCGCGCGCGGCCGTCGATGCGTTCTGCCAGGCCATTGCGCTGAAGCCGGACAACGGCCAGGCCTACAACAACGTTGCGAATGCGCTGTTCGATCTGAACGAGATTCCGGCCGCGCTCGAGGCTTACCGGCACGCGGTCGCGCTGCGCCCCGAACTGCCGGAGCCGCGCAGCAACCTGCTGTTCGCGAGCCACTTCAGCGAAGCGTTCGACCACGACGCCTATCTCGCCGAGGCCGCGCGCTACGACGAACTCGTCACGCGGTGCGCGACGCCGTGGACGGACTGGCTCGTCGACCTGGCTCCCCGGGTCGGGCGGCCGCTGAAGGTCGGCATCGTGTCGGGCGACCTGAAGTCGCATCCGGTCGGCTATTTCATCGAGAGCATGCTGAAGCATCTCGACGCGAACCGGATCGAGATGCATGCGTACCCGACGCGCGACGTCGAGGACGACGTGACCGCCCGCATCAAGCCGGCCTTCTCGACATGGACCAGCATCGCCGGCCT
Source organism: Burkholderia sp. BCC0398 (assembly GCF_902833245.1). NCBI lineage: Bacteria > Pseudomonadati > Pseudomonadota > Betaproteobacteria > Burkholderiales > Burkholderiaceae > Burkholderia > Burkholderia sp. BCC0398. Next base: position 99,629 of record NZ_CADFEM010000012.1, on the reverse strand, counting down.
GAGCGACGAAGCGGCGGCTGCGCGTGTCCGCGCGGACCGCATCGACGTGCTGCTCGACGCGGCGGGCCACACGGTCTACAACCGCCTGCCGCTGTTCGCGTGGAAGCCCGCGCCGCTGCAGGCGAGCTGGCCCGGTTATTTCGCGAGCACCGGCGTGGGCGCGATCGACTACGTGATCGGCGACCGTCACGTGCTGCCGCCCGCCGAGGCCGCGCATTTCACCGAGCGGCCGTGGCACCTGCCGGACAGCTATCTGTGCTTCACGCCGCCGGCCGAGCCTGTCGACGTCGGCGCGCTGCCGATGCTCGCGAACGGCCATCCGACCTTCGGCTATTTCGGCAAGCTCGCGAAGATTACCGATCATGTCGTCGCGGTCTGGTCGCGCGTGCTGCAATCGGTCGCGGGCGCGAAGCTGTTCGTGAAGGCCGAGCATCTCGACGATCCGCGCGAGCAGCAGGCGCTTGCCGCGCGCTTCGCGGCGCACGGCATCGGCGCGCAGCGCCTGATCCTCGAAGGCCGCTCGCCGCGCGCCGAATACCTGGCCGCGTACCGGCGTGTCGACCTGATGCTGAGCCCGTTCCCGTATCCGGGCGGCACGACGACCGCCGAAGCGCTGTGGATGGGCGTGCCCGTGCTGTGCCGGCGCGGCGAGCGCTTCCTGTCGCACATCGCCGAGAGCCTGCTGCATTCGGCGCGGCTGCCCGAGTGGATCGCGGACGACGACGCCGCGTATGTCGCGAAGGCCGTCGCGCAGGTTGGCCAGCCGGCCGAGCTGGCGGCGCTGCGCACGACGCTGCGCGCGCAGGTGCTCGCGTCGCCGCTGTGCGACGCGCCCCGCTTCGCGCGCCACTTCGAGGACGCACTGCACGGCATGTGGGCGCAGCACGTCGAAGCCGCGCCGGTCGCATCCGTGTGAGGCCGCCTACGACTTGACGTGCGTGGGCATTTCCATGGTGGCGGCAAGCGGAACATGGCGGCCCTCGCGCCGAACACCGCGCCGGCCGACGTGATCGTCATTCCGACCGGTGGCGCGTGCGCGACACCGTCGTCGGGATGGCACGCGATGGGATGGCGGCGTCGGCCGTGATGATCGGACACGGCGGCAGGCGGATCGGCTTCGGACACGATCCGCATTCCTAATGAGCAAAGCAGACGAGATGGACGGAACAGGACAGGCATTGCAGGCGGCGCTCGCGCATCATCAGGCGGGGCGTCTCGCGGAAGCGAAGACGCTGTACGACGCGATCCTCACCGCGCAGCCGGGCCAGCCGGATGCGCTGCATTTCCTCGGGCTGCTGGCGTGCCAGCTGAAGCAGTACGACGCGGGGCTTGCGCTGATGGAGCAATCGCTCGTCGCGCGGCCGGACGCGTCGTACTTCAACAACCTGGGCAACATGCTGCGCGAAAGCGGCCGGCTCGACGACGCGATCGCGCACTATCGGCGCGCGGTGGCGCTGCGGCCGGACTATCCGGAGGCGCACAACAACCTCGGCAACGCATTGCGCGACGCACGCGAGCCGGCGGCCGCGATGCAGAGCTGCGCGCGCGCGATCGAGCTGCGCCCCGGTTATGCGCAGGCGTACAACAACCTCGGCAATGCGCTGCAGGATCTGGGCGACCTCGATGGCGCCGCCACGCATTACGGCCGCGCGATCGAGCTGGATGCGTCGATGGCGATGGCCCACGCGAACCTGAGCGCCGTGCGTCACAAGCAACTGCGCTGCGCGGAAGCGCTCGCGCATGCGCAGGACGCGATCCGGCTCGCGCCGAACCTCGCTGAAGCACATAACCACGCGGGCAACGCGTATCACGGACTGAACCGGCTCGAGGATGCGCAAGCGTGCCATCGCACGGCCGTCACGCTCAATCCGGCGGACGCCGGCGCGTGCCACAACCTGTCCGTCGTGCTGTTGAAGCTGCAGCGGCTCGACGAGGCGCTCGTGTATTGCCGGCAGGCGTTGCAGGCCGGTCCGCCGGCCGTGTTGATGCACGTCAATCTCGGCGACATCCTGCGCGCGCAGGGCAACGTCGATGCCGCGGTCCAGGCCTATCGCGACGCGCTCGCGCTGGTGCGCGACGACGCCGACGACGTGGCGGCGACCGTGCTGAACCGGCTGCTGTTCAGCGCGGCGGCGTCCGCTTGCGTGAACCCCGCCGACTATCTGGCCGACGCGCGGCGCTACGGCCGGCACCTGGCCGCGCGTTCGACGCGCCATGCGCACGATCCGCGCGAGCGGGCCGCGCGCGCGCAAGGGCGGCCGCTGCGCGTCGGCTTCGTGTCCGGCGACCTGCGCCTGCACCCGGTCGGGATCTTCCTGGAAAGCGTGCTCGCGCACCTCGAGCGCACGCGCATCGACCTGCGCGTGTACGTGACCACGGACGAGGAGGACGCGATCACCGCGAAACTGAAGCCGCACGCGAACGGCTGGCGCTCGATCGCCGCGCTGGGTCCTGACCTGGCCGCGCGGATGATTCACGACGACGAAATCGACGTCCTCGTCGACCTCGCGGGCCATACGCAATCGAGCGGACTCCCCGTGTTCGGCTGGAAACCCGCGCCGGTGCAGGCGAGCTGGCTCGGTTTCTTCGCGTCGACCGGCTGCGACGCGATCGACTACTTCATCGGCGACCGCTACACGCTGCCGGACGCCGAAGCGCATCACTTCGTCGAGAAGCCGTGGCGGCTGCCGGACAGCTTCCTGTGCTTCACGCCGCCGGCCTGCGACGTCGAAGTCGGCCCGCTGCCGATGGCGGCGAGCGGCCATCCGACGTTAGGTTGCTTCGGCCAGCTCGTGAAGATCGGCGACGACGTCGTGCGCGCGTGGTCGCGCATCCTGCACGCGCTGCCGAACGCGCGGCTGCTGCTCAAGGCGCACGAACTCGGTCGCGAGGGCGTGCGCGACGCGACCGCCGCGCGCTTCGCGCGGCATGGCATCGACGCGGACCGGCTGATCCTCGAGGGCGGTTCGCCGCGCGCGGAATACTTCGGCGCATATAGCCGCATCGACGTCGCGCTGAGCCCGTTCCCGTACCCGGGCGGCACGACCACGGCCGAAGCGCTGTGGATGGGTGTGCCGGTGCTCGGCATGAAGGGCGGGCGCTTTGTCACGCACATCTGCGAAAGCGTGCTGCACGCGGCGGGCATGGGCGAATGGGTCGCTGACGGCGAGGACAGCTATGTCGCGAAGGCGATCGCGGCGGTGCACGATCGCGAGCGCCTCGCGGCGCTGCGCGCGAGCCTGCGTGCGCAGCTGCTCGCGTCGCCGTTGTGCGACGCGCGCCGGTTCGCGGCGCATCTCGAAGCGGCGTTCCTCGCCATGTGGCAACGCTATACGAACTCGGAGCAGGAAGCATGAACGATATCCACGACACGCTGCAGTCCGCGCTGGCGCATCATCAGGCGGGGCGTCTCGCGGAAGCGAAGACACTGTACGACGCGATCCTCACTGCGCAGCCGGGCCAGCCGGATGCACTGCATTTCCTCGGGCTGCTCGCGTGCCAGCTGAAGCAGTACGACGCGGGGCTCGCGCTGATGGAGCAATCGCTCGTCGAGCGGCCGGATGCGTCGTACTTCAACAACCTGGGCAACATGCTGCGCGAAAGCGGCCGGCTCGACGACGCGATCGTGCACTACCGGCGCGCGGTGGGGCTGCGACCGGACTATCCGGAGGCGCACAACAACCTCGGCAACGCGTTGCGCGACGCGCGCGAGCCGGCGGCCGCGATGCAGAGCTGCGCGCGCGCGATCGAGCTGCGCCCCGGTTATGCGGAGGCGTACAACAACCTCGGCAATGCGCTGCAGGACCTGGGCGAGCACGAAGCGGCGGCCGCGAGCTACGCCAAGGCCGTCGCGCACCAGCCGCAGTACGCGGATGCGTACTGCAATCTCGGCAACGCGCTGCATGCGCAGGAGAAATTCGACGCTGCCGCGGATGCCTATCGTCGCGCCATCGCGCTGCAACCGGGCTTCCGTGTCGCGCACCGGGGGCTGAGCGCGACGCTGCGCGCGGCCGGCGATCTGCACGGCGCGATCGACCATGCGCGCGAGGGGCTCGATCCGGGCGACGCAGACGCGCACTGCGTGCTGGCAAGGTTGCTGCAGCGCATCGGCGATTTCGACAAGGCGCTCGAACTGCTCGAGCAGGCGGTCGCGATCGACCCCGCGCATGCACAGGCATGGGCGTGGCTCGGCGATTTGCGCAACCAGCAGGGCGAATACGGGCAGGCGGTGCAGGTGTGCCGGCGTGCGATCGAGCTCGATCCCGAACTGGCCGACGCATACAACTTCCTGGGCTTCGCGTATCACAACCTCAACTTGCTGGCCGCCGCGGAGTTGAGCCACCGGCATGCGATCGACCTGAACCCGGACGATGCCGACGCGCATCACAACCTCGCCGCCGCGCTGTTTCGGCTCGAGAAGCTCGACGAGGCGATGAAGCACACCGAGATCGCGAGGGCGCTCGGCATCGATCCGCTGAAGGTCCAGATGACGCTCGGCGACATCCTGTGGGCGAAAGGGGATCTCGCCGGCGCGCTGGATGCGTTCCGCTCGGCGATCCGGCACGACCTGCATCGCGCGTACTCGCGGATGCTGTTCAACATGTCGAGCTCACCCGCGTTCGAGCCGCAGGAGTGGGTCGCTGAAGCGCGTCGCTACGGCGAGCATCTCGAGCGCGACGCGCACCCGTTCGAGCACGACCGCGCGCAGCGCGTCGCGCAGGCGCAGGGGCGGCCGCTGCGCGTCGGCTTCGTGTCGGGCGACCTGCGGCAGCACCCGGTCGGCATCTTCCTTGAAAGCGTGCTTGCGCGGATCGACCGGTCGCGCATCGAGCCGCATGCCTATGTGACCTTCGTCGGCGAGGACGACGTGACCGCGCGGCTCAGGCCGAACTTCGCGAGCTGGAAGAAGCTGGTCAGCCTGGGCCGCGAGGAGGCCGCGCAACTGATTCGCGACGACGGCATCGACATCCTGATCGATATGGCAGGCCATACCAACTGGAGCGGCCTGCCGATCTTCGGGCACAAGCCCGCGCCGGTGCAGGCGAGCTGGCTCGGTTTCTTCGCGACGACCGGTTGCCGCGCGATCGACTATTTCATCGGCGATGCGCATACGCTGCCGGCCGACGAGGCGCATCACTTCACCGAGCGGCCGTGGCGGCTGCCGGACAGCTACCTGTGCTTCACGCCGCCGCCGTACGATGTCGCGGTCGGCCCGCTGCCGATGGCGGCTCATGGCGGCGTCACGTTCGGCTGCTTCGGCAAGCTGATCAAGATCAGCGACGAGGTCGTCGCGCTGTGGTCGCGCATCCTGCACGCGCTGCCGGACGCACGCCTGCTGCTGAAGGCCCATGAACTCGGCGCCGGCGACGTGAACCGGGCGACGCTCGACCGCTTCGCGCGGCACGGCATCGGCGCGGATCGGCTGATTCTCGAAGGCGGTTCGCCGCGCGCGGAATACTTCGGCGCATATAACCGCATCGACGTCGCGCTGAGCCCGTTCCCGTACCCGGGCGGCACGACCACGGCCGAAGCGCTGTGGATGGGCGTGCCGGTGCTCGGGATGAAGGGCAGCCGGTTCGTCACGCATATTTGCGAGAGCCTGCTGCACGCGGCGGGCATGGGCGACTGGATCGCGGAAGACGAGGATGCGTACCTCGCGAAGGCCGTCGCGTTCGCGCGCGACCGCGACGGGCTGGCGACGCTGCGTGCAACCCTGCGCGAGCGCGCGCTGGCGTCGCCGCTGTGCGACGCGTCGCGCTTCGCACGCAACCTCGAGGACGCGCTGCACGGCATGTGGACCCGCTACGCGGCCGGCGAGACGGCGCCCCGGGATGCGTGACGAACGGGATCGCGCCACGGCAGGAAGCCGCGCTCGCGCATCGTCGGGCCGGCCGCCCGAGATGATCGACGCGGCCGTCGAGCGGGCGACGCGGGCGTAGCCGGTGCGATCCGGCTCGCGTTCCCGCCTGCCGGCGAAAAAAAGCCGCATTGAAGCGGCTCGACGGTACGGCGACAACGGGCCGCTCGACTGGCGGCGTCTTTTAATTCGACGTGCGCGGCGGGCGACACGCCCGGCCGGTCACAGCATGCCGGCCTTCTGGTACTGGCTCGCGGCCTTGATCCGCTCCCGGGACTGTGCAAATTCCGCAGCCAGGCGGTCTCGGTCCGTCTGCGCATGCTCGGTGATCGACGCGTCGATCGCCATGATCTGCCGCACCTGGTCCAGCACGTCCGGGGTCTGCTCGCCGGACAGGTTCATCAGCAGCGGCGAGCGTTCGTCGACGAGTGCCGCGACGCGCACCCAGTCGCGTGCGTCCGCCGCCGACTGCATGGCACGGGTCAGGTCGAAGGCGCGGGACAGGGTGTCGTTCGTCATGGTTCTGCTCCGAAGGGGGCGGCCGAGGCTTACTTGTTGTTGGCCATCGCGCCGGCGCTGTTCTGGCCGCCGAACAGCTGGGTCAGGTAGCGGGTGTTGTTCGCCATCGTCGCCATCAGCGTGTTCAGCGCGGTGAACTGCGCATTGTATTGCTTGGTCAACTGGTCCGAGTAGCTCTGCAGCTGCGTCGCCTGACCCTGCACACTCTTCAGATCGGCGTTGATCGCGTTGGTGCGCTGGTCGATCAGGCCGGACGTCTGCGTGTACGAGTTGATGTTCGCATTGAGCGCCTGGGCGATGCCGTTCGTCTGGTTGAAGATCGCCGTCACCGCGGAGCCGTTCGACTTGAGCGCGGTGGTCAGCGCGGCGGTGTCGACCGACATCGCGCCGGTCGAGTCCACGTTGATGCCGATGCTGCCGAGCGCATAGGTCGTGCCGCCCGTCGTGACGCCGCTGCTGAGCGTCGTCGCGAGCGTGCTCCTGATCGTGTTCAGCATCGCGTCGCCGAGCAGCGGGCCGGCGGTGTTCGCCGTCGCGTCGTAGCTCGACAGCGATTTCGCGGTATTCACGAAGTTGGTATACGCGGTCGCGAAATTGTTGATCGCGGTCGTCGCCGCGGCCGTGTCCTGCGACAGCGTGACGGTTTGCGTCGTGCCGACCGCGGCTTGCGACAGCGCCAGCGTGACGCCCGTCAGCGCGCCCGACACGTTGTTCGACGCGCTCGACACCGGCGTGCCGTCGATCGTCAGCTTCGCGTCGGCGGCCGGCGTGACCGTCGTGTACCCCGACGTCAGTTTCGAATTGACGCCGGTGCCCGTGATCGAGATCGTGTTGGCCGCGCCGGTGGCGTTCGACTGCATCACGAGATGCTGGCCGTCCGAACCTGTGATGACCGACGCGGTGACGCCGGCATTGCCGGACGCGGAGTTGATCGACGACGCGATGTCGGACAGCGACGCGCCGGCCGCCACGTTGACGTTGAACGCGGGATTGCTGCCGAACGTGATGCTCAGCGAGCCGGCCGAGATCGTGTCCGCCGACGTCACGCCGGCCGACGACAGTTTGTTGGCGGTCGCGAGCTGCGTGACATTGACCGAATACGAACCGGCCACCGCGCCGCTGCCGCTCTTGATCGTCGTCGCGATGCCCGTGCCGCTCGCCGTCGCGGCCAGGCTGCCGAGCGCGGTGCCGTCCGAGAGGCCGGTGAGCGCGGTCTGCAGCGCGGACAGCGCGCCCTTCAGCTGGCCGATCGCGGACAGCTGCGTATTGTCGTTCGTCTGTCGGGTCTGCAGGGCCTGCAATTGCCCGGCCGTCTTCGCGTTCACCAGCGTCGTGACGAGCGTATTGACGTCGAGCGTCGAATTTGTCGCGCCGCTGATGATCGATTGACCTGCATTCGCCAGGATGGTGCTGATGTCCGTGCTGCTGACGGGGGTGGTGGCCATGCCGTTGCTCCGGTCGTCCGCGCAATCAACGTGCGCGATGCGGCGGGGCGCCGCGGTTCAATGCAAAGAGGGAGGCGTGCCTCCCTGGAGAATTCCGGTCCGGGCGGTTTCGGCGGCGTCGCGATGCGTCGCATGGCGACGCCGCCGTGCCCGGAGGCGGGCGGGCACGTGGCCCGCCGCGGGTGCTGCTCGATTAGCCGAGGAGCTTCAGGACTTGCTGCGGCAGCGAGTTCGCTTGCGCCAGAACCGAGATACCAGCTTGCTGCAGCACTTGCGCCTTGCTCAGGTTCGCCGTTTCCGTCGCGAAGTCCGCGTCGGTGATCTGCGAGCGAGCGGCGGTCATGTTGGTTGCCTGGGTTTGCGTCGTCGAGATCGCAGCCTGGAACGTGTTCTGTGCTGCGCCCAGCGTTGCCTGGAACGTGTTGACTTGCTTCAGTGCCGCGTCGATCGCCGTGATCGCCGATTGCGCGCCCGACTGGGTGGCGACGCTCAGGCTGTTCACGCTCATGCCCGTGCTGTTCCAGTTCGCCGTGCCGAAGTCGACGGTAACGACCTGGTTCGCTGCTGCGCCGATCTGGAACGTGACGCTGCCGGCGCCGCCCAGGATGGTCTGGCTGTTGAACGTCGTTTGCGATGCGACACGGTCGATTTCGCTGAGACGCGTCGTCACTTCAGCTTGCAGGTTCGCGCGGGCGCTCGAATCCAGCGAGCCGTCGCCCGCTTGTTGCGCCAGCGTACGGATACGCTGCAGGTTGTCGACCGTCGATTGCAGCGCGCCGTTGGCGGTCTGGATCATCGAGATGCCGTTGTTCGCGTTTGCAACACCTTGCGTCAGCGCATTGATTGCCGCCGTTTGCGACGTCGAGATCGCCAGGCCTGCTGCATCGTCAGCAGCGGTGTTGATGCGCTTGCCCGACGACAGGCGGTTGATTGCTTGCGACAGTGCGCTTTGCGAGCCCGACAGATTCGTCTGCGTCGTCAGCGAAAGGATGTTGGTGTTGATGTTCAGCATTTGCTTCCTCGTTTTGGAAAATGCCTGAGATACAGACAGGTTCTGATTTCGGCGTGGCGCTTTTTTGCGTCTGGCGCTGCCCGCCTTTCCTGGTTGACGGCGGCACCCGGCGAAAACTTTAGCGGGATGTTTGAGGAAATTCGGGACCGAAGGATCGGTTTCGCCGGGAAGGCGCACGGGGCATGGCGGGCGGCGTGGCGGCCGTGGCGCGAGAATCGCGCGGTTGGGCGGAACGTTTGCCCGCGACCGACAAAAGGGTGGTTTTGTCTGTGATTCCCTGCTATCATGGCGGGCTGAATTGAGATTTTCTGTCACGCCTTTGCCGGTTTCGGCATGTCTGCTGGCAGTCAAACGCGGCGCTGCACGCGGTTGTGAAGCGTACTCGCGGTGCTTTCCGCCTCTCTTTTCCGGCCTCCGAGGCCGTATTTCCGCTCGTTTCGCCTGTTGTGGGGACGCTCGGATGGCCGGTGCGTGGCGCTTGGCCGCTACGTTTTTGACCGTTTAAGCAATTTAGGAACGACATGACGACGATTCTTCTGAAAGAAAACGAGCCGTTCGAAGTGGCGATTCGCCGCTTTCGTCGCGCTATCGAAAAAAATGGCCTGATCGCTGAACTGCGTGAGCGCCAGTCTTACGAAAAGCCGACCGCAGTCCGCAAGCGCAAGAAGGCAGCAGCCGTCAAGCGCCTGCACAAGCGCCTGCGCAGCCAGATGCTGCCGAAGAAGCTCCACTAAGAGCATCTGACGGTTCGCCGCGAAACGGCGGAGTGTGCCTCGAAAGAGGCCGCTCCGCCGTTTTGCTTTTGCGGGCCGGGAAACCTCGGGATCGTTGCCGTGGGTCGGTTTCCGCCGACTGTCCGGCAGCCGGCTGTCGCGCTCCCGCACACGTGCCCGTGCTTGCGTAAAAACGCAAGTAAGAATCATTCTCATTGGTATAGAATGTCGCGGATCGTATCAACACCCGCCGACCGCGCAACAATTCCATGCCGCGTACAACGGCATCCGGCCTCGCCTGATCGGGCCGGACGATCGCCGCGCGGCGCCCGACATCCAATGGACTGCATCCCGTCGAATCGGGGCCGCCGCGCGTGCCGGCCCGCTTTACTTTCGCTGCGCACGCGATGAATGCGTTCCTGCGACCGTTTCTCGTGCGCCTGCACCGCTGGTTCGGGCTCGCCATCGCGCTGTTCCTGTTCGTCGCGGGGCTCACCGGCGCGCTGATTGCGTGGGACCATGAGCTCGACGCGGCGCTGAACCCGGATTTCTATACCGCGCGCAGCGGCGCGGCGCCGCTTGCGCCGCTCGAACTCGCGGCGCGCATCGAGGCCGCCGATCCGCGCGTGCAGGTGACCTATCTGCCGCTCGCGGTCGAACCGGGACACACGCTGCAGGCGGGCGTGATGCCGCGTACCGATCCGGCGACCGGCCGGCCGTACCCACTCGGTTTCAGCCAGATCGCCGTCGATCCTGCGACCGGCGCGGTGCAGGGCCGCCGCGAATGGGGCGCACTGTCGCTCGCACGGCTCGACCTGATGCCGTTCATCTACCGGCTGCACTACTCGCTGTTCCTGCCCGTGTACGGCGGGATCAATTTCGGGTTCTGGGTGATGGGCGTCGTCGGCATCGTGTGGGCGATCGACAGCCTGATCGCGCTCGTGCTCGCGTTTCCGAACCTGAAAAGCTGGCGCAAGTCGTTCGCGTTCCGCGTGCGGCGCGGCGGCTACCCGCTCGTGTTCGACCTGCACCGCTCGGGCGGCGTGTGGGTGTGGGGGCTGCTGCTCGTCGTCGCGGTCACGTCGATCTCGATGAACCTCGCCGTTCCGGTCGTACGCCCGCTGGTGTCGCTGGTTTCGCCGCTCGCCGAAACGCCGTATACGAATCCCGAACATTTCCCGCCGGCCCGGCCGGGCAGCCAGGCGCTGCCGCGCGAACGGATCGTCGAGATCGCACGCTCGGCCGGCCGCGACGCGGGTTTCGCCGCGCCGCCGGGCGCGCTGCTGTTCGCGCCGGCGATGAATGCCTATGCGGTCGGGTTCTTCACGCCGGGCAACGACCATGGCGACGTCGGGCTCGGCAATGCGTGGCTGTACTGGAATGCGGTGACCGGCAAGCCCGTCGCGGCGCAGGTGCCGGGCCGCGGTTCGGCCGGCGACCTGTTCATGCAGGCGCAGTTTCCGCTGCACTCGGGGCGGATCGCCGGGGTCGCCGGACGGGCGGTCGTGAGCGTGCTCGGCATCGTGATCGCGATGCTGAGCGTGACGGGCGTCTGCATCTGGGTGAAGAAGCGCAGCGCACGCGCGCGGGCCGCGCGGAGCGCGCGGCCGGTCGTGCCGGCGACGTCGTCGTCGCGCGCCGCGCGGTAAGGGTTAGGCGGCAAGCGGCAACCAGCAAGCAGCACGCGGACGGCGCACCCGCCGCGGGGCAGCGTCGGCGCCACGTTTGCGCCTGCGCCGTCAGCTCGCCTTGCGCCGACGTGCCGGCTGCTTGCCGCCGAGCGCCGCGCACTGCGCGTGGCACGGGCAGCCGGCTTCGTGATCGTTGACCATGCCGGTTGCCTGCATCAGCGCATAGCAGATCGTCGAGCCGACGAACTTGCAGCCGTACGCCTTCAACGCCTTGCTGAGCGCGTCGGACTGCCCGGTCGATGCGGGCGCGTCGCGGTACGACTGCCACGCATTCTGGATCGGCGTGTCGCCGACGAACGACCACAGGAACGCGGCGAGCGACCCATGCTCTTCGCGAATGCGCTGCACCGCGCGCGCGTTGGTCACCGCCGATTCGACCTTCGCGCGGTTGCGCACGATGCCCGGGTTCTCCAGCAATTTCTCGATGCGCTTGGGCGTGAAGCGCGCGACGGCATCGACGTCGAAATCGGCGAACGCTTCGCGATAGCCCGCGCGCTTGTTCAGGATCGTCGACCACGACAGCCCGGCCTGCGCGCCTTCCAGGATCAGCATTTCGAACAGGTGGCGATCGTCGTGCGACGGCACGCCCCACTCGGTATCGTGGTAGTGAGCGTCCGCTTCCGTCTTCACCCAGTTGCACCGCTGCGACATCGTCTGCCTCGTTTTCAGTATCGATTCGATCGCGCCAGCATAGCGGAAGCCCTTTTGGCGGGATAGCCGGCCGAACGGCAGATGGGCGCGCGGCGCCGATCCGGTTAAGCTTGGCGCCTGTTCGAATCAGCGGGATGAAGGCATGGCGGCATTACTTTTTGCGATCGGCATCGACGGCGGCGGCACGGGCACGCGCGCGGTGCTGGCCGACCGGCACGGGCGCGAGCTCGCGCAGGGGCGCGGCGGCCCGTCGGGGCTCGGTCTCGGCATCGAGCGCGCATGGGCGTCGATCGGCGCGGCGTGCGCGGACGCGTTCACGCACGCCGGTCTCGCGTTCGACTGGTCGCAGTGCGCGCTTGGCTGCGGGCTCGCGGGCGTCAACAACGCGGCGTGGCTCGCCGCATTCCGCGCGCAGGCGCCGCTCGGCGCGCTCGCGGTCGAGAGCGACGCGTATACGACTGTCGTCGGCGCGCATGGCGGCGCGCCGGGGCTCATCGTCGCGCTCGGCACCGGCAGCATCGCGGCGGCGCTCGATGCGGGCGGCGCGTGCCGGATCGCGGGCGGTTTCGGCTTTCCGTCCGGCGACGAGGCGAGCGGCGCGTGGCTCGGCGTGCGCGCGCTCGCCTATGCGCAACAGGCGCTCGACGGCCGCGTGCCGCGCGACGCGTTCGCCACGGCCCTGCTCGCGGAAACGGGCGCGCAGGATCGCGACGCGCTCGTCCAGTGGTCGTGCGACGCGAACCAGACGATCTACGCGCGTCTCGCGCCGATCGTGTTCGCGCACCGCACGCATCCGGTCGCGAGCGCGCTGATCGCGCAGGCCGGCGACGAGATCGGCAAGATGATCGACGCGCTCGATCCTCGGCAGGCGCTGCCGGTCGCGCTGTGCGGCGGGCTGGCGGACGCGCTCGCGCCGGCCGTGCCGGCGCGGCACGCCGCCCGGCTGCGCGCGCCGCTCGACGATTCGGCGCATGGCGCGCTGCGGCTCGCGCTGCAGGCGTTACGGGCGACGGAGGGCGGCTGAGCGGAGCGCGAGCGGGATGGATGCCGCGCCGCAGCGGCACCCCGGGCGGCGCGTGGCCGGCAACCGCCCGGCGCGCCGCCGGGCACGACGTTAGAATGACGCTTCCTCCGTGCCGCGCGCGCCGCTCTCCCGTCCCATGTACAAAGTCATCGCCACCGATCTCGACGGTACGCTGCTGAACAGCGACCACCAGCTGGACCCGTACACGATCGACACCGTTCGCCGGCTCGACCGCGACGGCGTGCAGTTCGTGATCGCCACGGGGCGCCACTATGCGGACGTCGCCGGCATTCGCGACGTGCTCGGCATCCGGCCGTACCTGATCACGTCGAACGGCGCGCGCGTGCATGCGCCGGACGACACGAGGATCCACGCGCAGGACGTCGACGCAGCGATCGTGCGCCGCCTCGTGCAGCCGGAAGTTGTCGGCGCGCACGGCCGCGTGATCGTCAACCTGTTCACCAACGACGGCTGGCTGATCGACCGCGACGCGCCGCACCTGCTCGAATTCCACCAGGATTCGGGCTTCCGGTACGACGTGACCGACATGGCCGCGCACGACGGCGCGGATATCGCGAAGGTGCTGTATATCGGCGAACCGGCCGATCTGGCGGTCGTCGCCGAGCAGATGCGCGTGCAGTTCGGCGATAAGCTGTACGTCACGTACTCGCTGCCCGACTGCCTCGAAGTGATGACCGCGAACGTGTCGAAGGGGCGCGCGCTGCGCACGGTGCTCGCGCGGCTCGGCATCGATACCGGCCACTGCATCGCGTTCGGCGACAACATGAACGACATCGACCTGCTCGAAACCGCCGGTCACGCGTTCATGATGAACAACGCGAACCCCGACCTGGTGGCGCGGCTGCCGCACATCCCGCGGATCGGCAACAACTTCGACGCGGGCGTCGCCCGCCACCTGCGCACGCTGTTCTCGCTCGAAGACGACGTCGTCGCGTCCTGAGCATCCGCCCCGGCGCCGTTTCCGTGCGCGGAAATGAAAAACGGGCGCCAGGGGCGCCCGTCGAAATTGCCTGCCTCGTGTTCTTCGACAGCGTGAGGCTCGCTGCTCTGCTCGCTTGACCCCGTAGTGTTTTATTCGCTTGTGCGAGCGGATGCGGGCAGCAGGCCGACGGCGTCGTCACGCCCGGCGACCAGCGGATAGATGATCCCGGCGAGTGCCGCGCCGATCAGCGGCGCGATCCAGAACAGCCAGAGCTGGCCGATCGCGTCGCCGCCGACGAACAGCGCCGGGCCGGTCGAGCGCGCCGGGTTCACCGACGTGTTGGTGACCGGAATCGAGATCAGGTGAATCAGCGTCAGGCACAGCCCGATTGCGATCGGCGCGAAGCCGGCCGGCGCGCGCTTGTCGGTCGCGCCGAGGATCACGAACAGGAAGAAGCCCGTCATCACGACCTCGCAGATGAACGCCGCGGCGAGCGAGTAGTGGCCGGGCGAGCGATCGCCGAAGCCGTTCGTCGCAAAGCCGCTGCCGACCACGTCGAAACCCGGCTTGCCGGTTGCGATCAGGTACAGGACGAACGCGCCGAGCGTCGCGCCGACGACCTGCGCGACGATGTACGGCGCGAGATCGCGTGCCGGGAAGCGGCCGGCGACCGTCAGGCCGACGCTGACCGCCGGATTCAGGTGGCAACCCGAGATGTGGCCGATTGCGAATGCCATCGTCAGCACGGTCAGGCCGAAGGCGAGTGCGACGCCGGCAAAGCCGATGCCGAGGCCCGGAAAGGCGGCGGCCAGCACGGCGCTTCCGCACCCGCCGAGCACCAGCCAGAACGTGCCGAATACCTCTGCAGCGAGACGCTGAGAAAGATTCATGTAAGGACCTCGTCCAGGTGGGTTGAAGACCCGGGGCGACGCAACGGATTTATTGCGCTACCGGGAATTGGTCTGGATTATAGGAAATGAATCGGGCCCGGGAGGGTAAACGATTGTTAAATTTGAATGGCTGGCGAATGCCTTTTATTAGAATAAGTCCGCATTCTCGGTATAGGCGATTCGGTTAAAGATGGCAGCATTAATTTCGAAGGGCAGGGCGGCAGTGCGGATGACGTAACGGATGTTGGTGTCCCGGCTGGATTCGCCGGGGCCGCATCATCGAAAAGGGGAGTCGAAAAATGTCTCAATACGCGAAACTCAAGGCGCAGATCGCCGATCTGCAAGCCCAGGCGGACGACGTGCGGCGCCAGGAAGTGGCGGCGGTGATCGCCGATGTCCAGCGCATGATTGCCGAATATGGCCTGACGGCCCAGGATCTGGGCTTCGCGGAGCGAGCGCGGCGCGGGCGTCCGCCGAAGAAGGCGCCGCTGCCGCCGAAATACCGCGATCCGAAGTCGGGTGCAACCTGGAGCGGGCGCGGCAAGCCGCCGAATTGGATCGTTGGCAAAAACCGCGATCGTTTCCTGATCGAGTGACGGAAAGCCAAATGGAAAGAGCCGCATCGACGATGCGGCTCTTTGTTTTTGCGCGCCGATTTCCGCGCGGATTTACCGCCGATTTCCGCGCGGATTTCCGTGTCAGGCGCCCGCGACCCGGCGCAATGCCGGTTGCTTGGTGGCCGCGCAAAGCGATTCGTAGGTCTCGACGTAGCGCTGCGCCATCGCCTTCGAGCTGAAGCGCGTGTCGAAACGCGCGCGGATCGCGGTGCGCGACAGGCTGTCGATCCGGTGCAGCGCGCCGACTGCGCCCTGCACGTCCTCGACGATGAAGCCGGTCACGCCGTCCTCGATCACTTCCGGCACCGAGCCGCGGTTGAACGCGACGACCGGCGTGCCGCAGGCCATCGCCTCGATCATCACCAGGCCGAACGGCTCCGGCCAGTCGATCGGGAACAGCAGCGCCTTCGCGCCGGACAGGA
This sequence comes from Burkholderia sp. BCC0398, assembly GCF_902833245.1. Lineage (NCBI taxonomy): Bacteria > Pseudomonadati > Pseudomonadota > Betaproteobacteria > Burkholderiales > Burkholderiaceae > Burkholderia > Burkholderia sp. BCC0398. The sequence continues at coordinate 83,845 of NZ_CADFEM010000012.1, read as the reverse complement.
ACGCGGGCTTTTGCGCTTCGTTGATCTCGCCGATGAATTCGACATGCGCCTGGCCGAGCAGCGGCTCGATCACTTCCTTGAAGTAGTCGGCGTCGGCCTTGTCGACCTTCGCGGCGATCTTCAGCGGCAGCCCGCTTTGCGCGGCGATCCGGATCGCGGTATCGACACGCTTTTCGGGACAGATCCGGCCGAGGAACGCGAGGTATTCGGGCTTCACGTCCGGCTGCGGCGTGAGCAGCGTGTCGGGCAGCCCGTGGTACACGGTGCCGGCCCACGCGGCCTGCGGCAGCGGCTTGCGCTGGTTGTTCGAGATCGACACGACCGGCGAATCCGGGAACGCGTCGAACACCGGCTGCAGCTCCGGCAGGTCGAGACGGCCGTGCAGCGTCGTCACGTAGGGCGTGTCGAGGCGCGACATCAGCGGGAACGGCAGGTAGTCGAGGTGAAAGTGCAGCACGTCGAATTCGTGCGCGACCCGCGCGACCTGCTCGAGGAGCCGCATGTGGGGCGCCATCGAATCGCGGACCGACGGGTCGAGCCGCAGCGCGCGCGGCCACGCCGCCTCGAGACGGGCCGACGTGACGGAGTCGCCGCTGGCGAACAGCGTCACGTCGTGGCCGAGTTCGACGAGCGCCTCGGTGAGGTAGGACACGACTCGCTCGGTGCCGCCGTAGAGTTTCGGCGGAACGGCTTCGTAAAGCGGCGCGATCTGGGCAATTCGCATGGGGGTTTCTCCTGTGTCGATCCGAGCGCGCGACGGCGCCGATGCGGATCCCTTACAAGGTTGCGGAACTTGCCGACGCACGCGGTTCGCGATACGTGGCCGGGCCCTGGGCGGGGTGCGCGGAGCGCCGGACGGCAAGCTGCGGGGCGGGCCGGCACGGCTCGCGCCGCCGCCCATTGGAGTCCATTATCGATATCGCCCTGAGGGGTTCGAGTGTTTTTTCAAACACTTAAGGCTTGTTACACGATGAAATACGCGAAAACCCCGACAAAAAGGGCACGGAATCGCGAATCGCGACAGCCATAACTATTGTTGCGCTATCGTGAAAAACCACTATAATTTTTACCGATCCGATTGCCGGCGCCCTGCCGGCAAGCCTTACGCCACCGGCGCGACGGCGATCGGACCCTTTCGCAACCGAATCCGCGTTGCAACCCGTTTTCCCGATGGCTCCTTTCAATTCGCCTTGTCGGAAAAATTCCTACACGGTTTACAGACAAATCCTGCATGGCATACGCCACTTCGCTGATACCGACATAAATCCCGTTTGGCCAAAATTCGCCCTGTAAGACTATAAACGAGCCGACTGAGCGCCCAGTGCGCGCTGATCGAGCAAACGTTTTCATAACATGAATGGCCAAAGCACAGCTTTTTAACGGGGGAATCATGAGCGCTACCAGTGAAATGCTCAGTGAGATCAAAGAGGTCAACCTGTCGTACCTCCTCCTCGCGCAGCGACTGCTGCGGGAAGACAAGGCGATGGGCATGTTTCGCATGGGCATTTCCCAGGAACTCGCCGACGTGCTCGCCAACCTCACGCTCGCCCAGACCGTGAAGCTGGCCGCGTCGAACCAGATGCTGTGCCGCTTCCGCTTCGATGATCACGCGCTGCTGTCGTCGCTCGCCGACAAGGGCCGCAGCGATGTCGTCGCGCACGCCCACTCGGCCATCCTGATGGCCGGGCAGCAGGTCGAAGGCGTCCGCTGATCCATCCCGCCTTGCGTGTGTCCCGGCGTGCCGCGCCGGCCGGCAGCGTATTGGCCATTCATTCGCATAACGTCAAGCGGACGGTTATCACCATGGCAAGCAAAAGCGTCGTGATCGAGGTGAAGGAAATCACCCTCGCCATCGAACTCATCGAACTGGGCGCCCGGCTGCAGCTGCTGGAGGCGGAGACGAGCCTGTCGCGGGACCGTCTGATCAAGCTGTACAAGGAACTGAAGGGCGTATCGCCACCGAAGGGGATGCTGCCGTTCTCGACCGACTGGTTCATGACGTGGCAGCCGAACATCCACTCGTCGCTGTTCTACAACATGTATCGGTTCATGCAGGACCACGGCCGCTGCGACCCGATCCAGTCGATCGTGAAGGCGTACCGGCTGTATCTGGAGCACGTGAACCTGTCCGGCGACGAGGCCGCGCTGAGCCTCACGCGGGCGTGGACGCTGGTGCGCTTCTTCGATTCGGGGATGCTGCAGATGACGCCGTGCACGCGCTGCGGCGGCCACTTCGTCGCCCATGCGCATGATCCGCATCAAGGTTTCGTGTGCGGCCTGTGCCAGCCGCCGTCGCGCGCCGGCAAGACCCGCAAGGCCGCCGCCGCGCGCGCCGAACTGGCCGCCGCCGTGGCCTGAGCTCGGCCGGGCGGGCCGCGAGCGACGTCCGCGCGCCGCGCGAATCGTCCACGCATTGCTGGTAAACACCGTCGGGCTGCCGCCGGGCGGCCGCGAAAGTTTTCCTGCCGACTGCCGTAAACCTGTTTAACGGCGGTCTTCCCGCCGGTCTTTCGTGAGGGACAGGCAGTGCTGATTATCGTGGGAACACTCGTGACGCTGTTGTCCGTCTTCGGCGGTTATGCGCTGGCAGGCGGGCATCTGGGCGCGCTGATCCAGCCCATCGAGATCCTGATGATCGTGGGCGCCGGCGTCGGCGCGTTCATCCTCGGCAACGGCGGCAAGACCATCAAGGCCACGCTGCGCGTGCTGCCGACGCTCTTCAAGGGCTCGAAATACACGAAGGACGTGTATATGGAGCTGATGGCGCTTCTTTACGTGCTGCTCGCGAAGGCACGCAAGGAGGGCACGCTGACGCTCGAGGCCGACATCGACGATCCGGAAAAGAGCCCGATCTTCACGCAATACCCGAAGATCCTCGCCGATCACCACATCGTCGAATTCCTGACCGACTACCTGCGCCTGATGGTGGGCGGCAACATGAACGCGTTCGAGATCGAAAGCCTGATGGACGAGGAGATCGAGACGCACCACACGGAAGGCGAAGGCCCCGCGCACGCGCTGATGCGCGTCGGCGACGCGATGCCGGCGTTCGGGATCGTCGCGGCCGTGATGGGCGTCGTGCACACGATGGCGTCGGCCGACAAGCCGCCCGCGGTGCTCGGCGCGATGATCGCGCAGGCGCTGGTCGGCACGTTCCTCGGGATCCTGCTGTCGTACGGGCTGATCGGGCCGCTCGCGAGCCTCGCGGAGCAGCGGGTGGCCGAGTCGACCAAGATGTTCCAGTGCATCAAGGTGACGATCCTCGCGACGCTGAACGGCTATGCGCCGGCGATCGCGGTCGAGTTCGGCCGCAAGGTGCTGTTCTCGACCGAGCGTCCGTCGTTCTCCGAGCTCGAAGAGCACGTGCGCCGCGTGAAGGCCAAGTGAGGCGGAGCGAACGATGAGCAAGAGCAAGGATCGCGCGATCGTCGTCAAGCGGGTGGCCCCGGCGAAGAAGGGCCACCACGGCGGCGCATGGAAGCTCGCGTACGCGGACTTCATGACCGCGATGATGGCGTTCTTCCTGCTGATGTGGCTGCTGAGCTCGGTCACGCCGGTGCAACTGAAGGGGATCGCCGAATATTTCAACATGCCGCTGAAGGCCGCGATTCTCGGCAGCGGCGACCGCAGCTCGCAGGATTCCAGCATCATCAACGGCGGCGGCCGCGACCTGTCGAGCACGGATGCCGGCACGCTGCGCCGCACCGACGGCACGACGTCGCTCGCCGAGCGCCTCGCGAAGGCGGGCGACGAGCATTCGCGGTCGCAGGCGGAGGGCGCGCAGGACCGGCTCGAGCAGACGCGCCTGCACGACCTGCAGATCAAGCTGATGGCCGCGATCGAGGCCAATCCGACGCTGCGCCAGTTCAAGCAGCAGATCCGCATCGATTCGACGCTGATGGGACTGCGCATCGAGATCGTCGATTCGCAGAAGCGGCCGATGTTCGCGATGTCGAGCGACCACGTCGAGCCGTACATGCGCGACATCCTGCGCGAGATCGGCAAGACGCTGAACGACGTGCCGAACCGGATCATCGTCCAGGGCCACACCGACGCCGTGCCGTACGCGGGCGGCGAGGGCGGCTACAGCAACTGGGAGCTGTCGGCCGATCGCGCGAACGCATCGCGCCGCGAGCTGATCTCCGGCGGCATGGACGAGGCGAAAGTGCTGCGCGTGCTGGGCCTCGCGTCGACGCAGAACCTGAACAAGGCCGATCCGCTCGATCCGGAAAACCGCCGGATCAGCGTGATCGTGCTGAATCGCAAATCCGAAGAAGCGCTGATGCGCGACGACGCGACGACGACGACGCTGTCCGCCGACGCGGCCGGCTCGAAGCTGCTCGCGCAGCAGCTCGGCGGCCCGACGCCGGCGGCACGCCCGGTCGTGGCGAGCGCCGTCGCCGTGGCGCCGAAACCCTGACGTTTCCGAGACAGACATGATCCGAACCATTCTCGCCATCGACGACTCCGCGACCATGCGTGCGCTGCTGCAGGCCACGCTGGCGCAGGCCGGCTACGACGTGACGGTGGCGCCGGACGGCGAAGCCGGCTTCGACATGGCGGCGACGACGCCGTACGACCTGGTCCTGACCGACCAGAACATGCCGCGCAAGAGCGGGCTCGAGGTGATCGCCGCGCTGCGCAAGCTGACCGCGTACGCGGACACGCCGATCCTCATCCTGACGACCGAAGGCAGCGACGCGTTCAAGGACGCCGCACGCGACGCGGGTGCGACCGGCTGGATCGAAAAGCCGATCGACCCGGGCGTGCTGGTCGACCTGGTCGCCACGCTGTCCGAGCCGGCTGCCTCCTGACATGAACGCGACGATTTCAACCGGTGACCGGGCATGACTCTCGACATCACTCAGTTCTACCAGACCTTTTTCGACGAAGCGGACGAGCTGCTCGCGCAGATGGAGCAGCTGCTGCTGAACCTCGACGTCGATGCGCCCGATCCCGAGGATCTGGCGGCGATCTTCCGCGCCGCGCATTCGATCAAGGGCGGCGCGGCGACGTTCGGCTTTTCCGCGCTGACCGATACGACGCACATCCTCGAATCGCTGCTCGACCGTGCGCGCAACCATGAGCTGACGCTGACCAAGGAGATGGTCGACGCGTTCCTGGAAACCAAGGACGTGCTGTCCGACCAGCTCGTCGACTACCGCGCGAGCGCCGAGCCGGACGCGGCCGCCGCCGCGGCGATCTGCGCGAAGCTCGAACGGCTGAAGGCCGAAAGCGGTGCGGGCGCGCCTGCGCCGGCCGCGCCTACGCCGGCCGCGCCGGTTGCCGCCGCCGTCGCGCCGGCTGCCGCGCCCGCCGTCGGCGACGACCGGGCGCCCGACCATGTGGTCGAGCAGGCCGTCGCGGCCGCGCATCCGGCGGCCGACGCCGATGCCGGCGCCGACGGCCCGCACCTGAAGATCACGCTGGTCGGCGTCGACGCGAAGGACCAGGCGCTGCTCACCGAAGAACTCGGCAACCTCGGCCGGATCGTCGGCCGCGAGGAAGTGGGCGCGGACCTGACGCTGTGGGTCGAATCGGACGTGCCGTCCGACGACATCGTCGCGGTGTGCTGCTTCGTGATCGACGAAAGCCAGATCCGCGTCGGGCGCGGCACGGCGCCGGCTGCCCAGGCGGCGCCGGCCGTCGCGCCGGCCGCCGCGGCCGTGGCTGCTGAAGCTGCCGAACCGGCCGCCGCCGCGCAGCCCGCGCGCGTAGAGGTGTTCGCGCCGCAGGCCGCCGCGCCGCAACCGGCTGCCGCGGCGCCCGCTACGGCTCCGGCCGCCGCAGTGCAGCCGCAGTCGCAACCCCCCGCTCAACCGCAGCCGGCCGATCACGCGGCGCCGGCCGCCGCCGCGCATCACGACGACAAGCGCGCGCGCCCGGCCGCCGCGGCGGCAGGCGGCGCCGAAGGCAGCTCGATCCGCGTCGGCGTCGAGAAGGTCGATCAGCTGATCAACCTCGTCGGCGAACTGGTGATCACGCAGGCGATGCTGGCCGAGACGGCCAGCGCGTTCGATCCGGCGCTGCACGACCGCCTGTTCAACGGGATGGCGCAGCTCGAGCGCAACGCGCGCGACCTGCAGGAAGCGGTGATGTCGATCCGCATGATGCCGATGGACTACGTGTTCAGCCGCTTCCCGCGGCTCGTGCGCGACCTCGCCGGCAAGCTCGGCAAGCAGGTCGAACTGGTCACGTTCGGCCAGGCGACCGAGCTCGACAAGAGCCTGATCGAACGGATCATCGATCCGCTCACGCACCTGGTGCGCAACAGCCTCGACCACGGGATCGAAACCGTCGACAAGCGCGTCGCCGCCGGCAAGGATGCGGTCGGCCAGCTCGTGCTGTCGGCCGCGCATCACGGCGGCAACATCGTGATCGAGGTGAGCGACGACGGCGCGGGCCTGAACCGCGAGCGGATTCTCGCGAAGGCCGCGAAGCAGGGCATGCAGATCTCCGAGAACATCAGCGACGACGAAGTGTGGCAGCTGATCTTCGCGCCGGGCTTTTCGACCGCCGAGACGGTGACCGACGTGTCGGGCCGCGGCGTCGGGATGGACGTCGTGAAGCGCAACATCCAGTCGATGGGCGGCCACGTCGAGATCTCGTCGCAGGCGGGCCGCGGCACGACCACGCGGATCGTGCTGCCGCTCACGCTCGCGATCCTCGACGGGATGTCGGTCAAGGTGGGCAGCGAGATCTTCATCCTGCCGCTGAACTTCGTGATGGAGTCGCTGCAGCCGTCGAACGACGACATCTACACGGTCGGCAACGGCGAACGCGTGGTGCGCGTGCGCGGCGAATACCTGCCGCTCGTCGCGCTGCACGAGGTGTTCTCGGTCGACGACGCGCGCACCGACCCGACGCAGGGGATCGTCACGATCATGGAAACCGAGGGGCGTCGTTTCGCGATGCTGATCGACGAACTGGTCGGCCAGCAGCAGGTGGTCGTGAAGAACCTCGAAACCAACTACCGCAAGGTGCACGGCATCTCGGCGGCGACCATCCTCGGCGACGGCAGCGTCGCGCTGATCGTCGACGTCGCGGCGCTGAACCGCGAAACCCGTGCGATGCACGGCGCCCGAGCCGGCGCCGAGCTCGCCGTCTTCTGACTCTCGCCATTCAACCGATTGGGGGCAAACGTGTCTGCTGAAGTCCAAATGATCAATACGGCCGCGGCGAATGCGGCGGCGACCAGCCGCCGCGACGCCGAACACGGCGATGCGACGGGCCAGGAATTTCTCGTCTTCACGCTCGGCGACGAGGAATACGGGATCGACATCCTGAAAGTGCAGGAAATCCGCGGCTACGACAGCGTCACGCGGATCGCGAACGCGCCCGAGTTCATCAAGGGCGTGATCAACCTGCGCGGGATCATCGTGCCGATCGTCGACATGCGGATCAAGTTCCACCTCGGCCGCGTCGAGTACGACCACCAGACCGTCGTGATCATCCTGAACGTGTCGAACCGCGTGGTCGGGATGGTGGTCGACGGCGTGTCGGACGTGCTGACGCTGCAGACCGACCAGATCATGCCGGCGCCGGAATTCGGCGCGACGCTGACGACCGAGTACCTGACGGGCCTCGGCACGGTCGACGGCCGGATGCTGATCCTGATGGACATCGAGAAGCTGATGTCGAGCCGGGAAATGGCGCTGATCGAGACGCTCGGCGGGTAAGCGCGCCGCGCGCGCAGCAATTTCGGGAGAATCTGCAATGTTGCATAACTGGTCGATCCGCACGACGCTCACGGCGGTCGGACTCATCCTCGTGTGCCTGACCGCCGCGGTCGGCGGGCTCGGCCTCTACGCGCTCGATCATGCGAGCCGCTCGCTCGACGAGATCGCGCACGTCGACCTGCCGGCGATCCACACGCTCGACGACACGGCCGCGCAGCTGCTGCGCTCGCGCGTCGCGCTCGATCGCTTTCGTACGCTGACCGAAGGCGGCAATGCGGCCGACGCGGCGAAGGTGCTCGACCGCGCGCAGGAGCTGTATGCGAAGTCGAACCAGAACTGGCAGGCGTTCCAGTCGACGCCGAAGCTCGGGGTCGATCAGGCGCTGCTCGACGAGCTCGCCGCACGCTACACGACGATCGTGAAGGAAGGCGTCGAGCCCGAGTTCGCCGCGGCGCGCGCGGGCGACATGGCCGCGTACCACGCGGTCGCGGACACGAAGATCAGCCCGATGTTCGTCGCGTTCGACCAGACGGCGGCGGCCGTGATCGCCGCGCTGCAGAAGCGCGCGCAAGACCGTCAGACCGAGACGCAGTCGCAGATCTCGATGATGATCGCGCTGATCGCGGCCGGCATCGCGATCGCGTTCGTCGTCGTGATCGCGATCCGCTTCGTGCTGCGCGGGCTGATCGTCCAGCCGATCGAGGACGCGATCGCGCATTTCGAGCGCATTGCCGGCGGCGACCTCACGCAGCCGGTGAACGCCTCCAGCACGAACGAGATCGGCCGCCTGTTCGGCGGCATCAAGCGGATGCAGGACGCCGTCACGACGATGGTGCAGGCCGTGCATCGCGGCACCGAATCGATCGACGTCGGCGCGCGCGAGATCGCGACCGGCAACATCGACCTGTCGCAGCGCACCGAGGAGCAGGCCGCGTCGCTGCAGGAAACCGCGTCGAGCATGGAGCAACTGACGGGCACCGTGCGGCAGAACGCGGAGAACGCGCGGCAGGCGAGCCAGCTCGCGGTGAACGCGTCGGACATCGCGACCCAGGGCGGCGACGTGGTCGGCCAGGTCGTATCGACGATGCAGGACATCGCGGCGAGCTCGGGCAAGGTCGTCGACATCATCGGCACGATCGAAGGGATCGCGTTCCAGACCAACATCCTCGCGTTGAACGCGGCCGTCGAAGCGGCGCGGGCCGGCGAGCAGGGCCGCGGCTTCGCGGTGGTCGCGGGCGAGGTGCGCTCGCTCGCGCAGCGCAGCGCGAGCGCCGCGAAGGAAATCAAGCAGCTGATCGGCGATTCGGCCGAGAAGGTCGACAGCGGGTCGGCGCTCGTCGCGCGCGCCGGCTCGACGATGGAAGAGATCGTGCAGGCCGTGCGCCGCGTGACCGACATCATGGGCGAGATCAGCGCCGCGTCCGACGAGCAGTCGACCGGCATCGAGCAGGTCAATCGCGCGGTCGGCCAGATGGATGCGGTCACGCAGCAGAACGCGGCGCTCGTCGAGCAGGCGGCGGCCGCGGCCGCGTCGCTCGAGGAGCAGACGCGCCAGATGAAGGCGATCGTGTCGGGGTGGCGCGTCGCGGGCGGCATCGCGCTCGCGCCGGCGCGCAGCGTCGCGCGGCCGGTCGCGCACGAACCGGCGGCGCTGCCGTCGGCGTCGCGCCACGATGCGCCGGTCGCCGCGCTGCCGGCGCCGCAGGCTGCGGCCCAACCGGCGGCACGGCGCGCCGCGCCGGCGTCGCGTGCGGCTGCGTCGGGCGCCGCGGCCGCCGCGTCCGAACCGACGCGTGCGGCCGAGGCCGCCGCGCGGACGCAAAAGGATGCACCGGCCGCCCGTGGCGCCGCCGCCGCGGGCGGCTACGGCCCGCGTCTCGCGAAGACGGCCGCGCCGGCGGACAAGCCGGCCGCGAAGCCCGCGCTCGTGCGCCCGGCGCTGAACGGCGAGAAGCCGGCGCTGGCGTCAGCCGGCGCGTCCGACGACGACTGGGAGACCTTCTAAGCCATGCAGCACGCGCGCGCGCCGTTTCGACCCGATGCACCGGATGCCTCGCCTCGCGCGGGCGAGCCGGGGCGCGACTTCGCGTTCACCGGTGCGGATTTCGCACGCATCCGCGCGCTGATCCATCAACGCGCGGGCATCTCGCTGTCCGAGCACAAGCGCGACATGGCCTATAGCCGGCTCGCGCGACGGCTGCGGGCGCGCGGCCTCGACACGTTCCGCGACTACCTCGACCTGCTCGAGCAGGAAGACGATCCGCTCGAATGGGAAGCGTTCACCAACGCGCTGACCACCAACCTGACCGCGTTTTTCCGCGAGTCGCACCATTTCCCGATCCTGGCGGAATTCGTGAAATCGCGGCCGGCGCCGGTCTCGGTCTGGTGCTCGGCGGCGTCGACCGGCGAGGAGCCGTACTCGATCGCGATCACGCTGATCGAGGCGCTCGGCGACGCGGCCGCGCGCAGCGCGACGATCCTCGCGACCGATCTCGACACGCAGGTGCTCGCGAAGGCCGAAGCCGGCATCTACACGTACGACCAGGTCAAGCACCTGTCGCCGGAGCGGCTCAAGCGCTTCTTCCTGAAGGGCACGGGCGCGCAGGCCGGCCGCGTGAAGGTGCGCCCCGAGCTGCGCGCGATGATCCGCTTCGAGCAGCTGAACCTGACCGATGCGGACTACGGGATCGCGAAGCCGTTCGACGCGATCTTCTGCCGCAACGTGATGATCTATTTCGACAAGCCGACGCAGGGGCAGGTGCTGTCGCGCTTCGAGCCGCTCGTGAAGCCGGGCGGGCTGCTGTTCGCAGGCCATTCGGAGAACTTCACGTACGTGACGCAGGCGTTCCGGCTGCGCGGGCAGACGGTGTACGAACTGACGCGCGACGCCGAGCAGGGTGCGCGCTCGCGCGGCGCGCAGGCGAGCGCGGCGGCCGCGATGCCGTCGCCCGCGCGCGCGCGGGCCGCAGGCGGCGCGCCGGCTCTTGGAGAGCGCGGATGAGCGCACTGCCGATCGCGACCAATCGCTACTTCGACAACCACTTCGAGCGCCCCGGCGTGAAGCTGTTGCCGAACGAGTTCTACACGACCGCCGAGGACATGGTGCTGATGACCGTGCTCGGCTCGTGCGTCGCCGCGTGCCTGCACGACCCGTACGCGGGCATCGGCGGGATGAACCATTTCATGCTGCCGGACGACGGCGCCGATCCGGGCGCGGCCGCGTCGGAATCGATGCGCTACGGCGCGTATGCGATGGAAGTGCTGATCAACGAGCTGATCAAGGCCGGCGGGCGCCGCGAGCGCTTCGAGGCGAAGGTGTTCGGCGGCGCGGCCGTGCTGGCCGGGATGACGACGATCAACATCGGCGATCGCAACGCGGATTTCGTGCGCCGCTATCTGGCGCTCGAGCGCATCCGCATCACCGCGGAAGACCTGCAGGGCGTGCATCCGCGCAAGGTCGCGTTCATGCCGCACAGCGGGCGCGCGATGGTGAAGAAACTGCGGCTGCAGGTGCCGGGCGTGACCGAGCGCGAAGCCGCGCTCGCGCGCGAGGCCGAGCGCGCCCGTCGCGCGCACGTCGAGCTGTTTGCCGCGAAGCGGCCTGCCGCGCCGCAGCCGGCGCGTCCGCGCATCGAGCTGTTCGGCGGGCGCGGCGCCGCGCCGGCCGGCGGCGGTAGCGCGGCCGCGGCCGCCGCCGCGCGGACGGCGACCCTATCAAGAAAGCAGGAGGCATGACCGCAGTGCAGAAGATCAAAGTGTTGTGCGTCGACGATTCGGCGCTGATCCGCAGCCTGATGACCGAGATCATCAACAGCCAGCCCGACATGACGGTGGTCGCGACCGCGCCCGATCCGCTCGTCGCGCGCGAGCTCATCAAGCAGCACAACCCCGACGTGCTCACGCTCGACGTCGAAATGCCGCGCATGGACGGGCTCGACTTCCTCGAGAAGCTGATGCGCCTGCGGCCGATGCCGGTCGTGATGGTGTCGTCGCTGACCGAGCGCGGCTCCGAAATCACGCTGCGCGCGCTCGAACTCGGCGCGGTGGATTTCGTCACGAAGCCGCGCGTCGGGATTCGCGACGGGATGCTCGACTACGCGGAAAAGCTCGCGGACAAGATCCGCGCGGCGTCGCGCGCGCGCGTGCGCCAGGCGCCGCAGCCGCAGGCCGTCGCGCGCACGGCGGACAGCGCCGCGGCCGCGCCGATGATCAACAACCCGCTCGTCAGTACCGAGAAGCTGATCATCATCGGCGCGTCGACGGGCGGCACCGAGGCGATCCGCGAAGTGCTGACGCCGCTGCCGCCGGACGCGCCGGCCGTGCTGATCGCGCAGCACATGCCGCCGGGCTTCACGAAATCGTTCGCGCAGCGGCTGAACGGCCTGTGCCGGATCGCGGTGAAGGAAGCCGAGCACGGCGAACGCGTGCTGCCGGGCCATGCGTACATCGCGCCGGGCCATGCGCACCTGTTGCTCGCGAGAAGCGGCGCGAACTATATTGCTCAACTGTCGGACGAGCCGCCGGTGAACCGGCACCGCCCGTCGGTCGACGTGCTGTTCCGCTCGGCGGCGACGCATGCGGGCAAGAACGCGATCGGCGTGATCCTCACCGGGATGGGCCGCGACGGCGCGGCCGGCCTGCTGGAAATGAAACGCGCGGGCGCTTACACGTTCGCGCAGGACGAGGCGAGCTGCATCGTGTTCGGGATGCCGCGCGAGGCAATCGCGCTCGGCGGGGCGGACGAGGTCGCGCCGCTCGCCGACATGAGCCGCCGCGTGATGGCCCGCCTGGCGACGATGGGCGACCGCGTGCAGCGCGTGTGAATGGACTGTCACGGGGCGCGTGCCACGATACGCGTCCCGACGGAAACGAATCTGGAAAGGAACGACGATGGACAAGAGCATGAAAATCCTGGTGGTGGACGATTTCCCGACGATGCGCCGGATCGTCCGCAACCTGCTCAAGGAACTGGGCTACACGAACGTCGATGAGGCCGAGGACGGCGCGGCCGGCCTCGCGCGGCTGCGCGGCGGCGGCTTCGACTTCGTGATCTCGGACTGGAACATGCCGAACCTCGACGGTCTCGCGATGCTCAAGGAGATCCGCGCGGACGCGACGCTCACGCATCTGCCGGTGCTGATGGTCACGGCCGAGTCGAAGAAGGAGAACATCATCGCGGCCGCGCAGGCCGGCGCGAGCGGCTACGTCGTGAAACCGTTCACGGCCGCGACGCTCGACGAGAAGCTGAACAAGATCATCGACAAGATGGCCAAGGCCGGGAGCTGAACGTGAACGAGCCGATCCATGCGGCGCTTGCCGGCGCGGCGGTCAATGCCGACGGCCATGCCGAAGGCGCCGATTACGCGAGCGACCGGATCCTCGCGCGCATCGGCCACGTCACGCGCACGCTGCGCGATTCGATGCGCGAGCTCGGGCTCGACAAGCATGTCGAGCGCGCGGCGGAAGCCGTGCCCGATGCGCGCGACCGGCTGCGCTACGTCGCGACGATGACCGAACAGGCCGCGGTGCGCGTGCTGAATGCGATCGAGATCGCGAAGCCGATGCAGGAGCGCGTGCAGAACGAGGCCGAGGCGCTTGACGCACGCTGGGCGCAGTGGTACGCCGCGCCGATCGAGCACGCGGAAGTGCGCGAGCTGATGGACGACACGCGCGCGTTCCTGCGCACGCTGCCCGAATCGACGGCGGCGACCCGCGCGCAACTGCTCGAGATCATGCTTGCGCAGGATTTCCAGGATCTGACGGGGCAGGTGATCAAGAAGATCATGGACATGGTCTACCTGATCGAGCAGCAGCTCCTCACCGTGCTCGTCGAGAACATCGCGCCGGAGCGGCGCGAGCAGTTCGCGGCCACCGCAGCGGCATTCGCGGCTGAAGCGATGAGCGCGACCGGCAGCCCCGAATCGCTGCTGAACGGACCGCAGATCGCGCCGGAAGGCAAATCCGACGTCGTTCAGGACCAGGGGCAGGTCGACGACCTGCTCGCGAGCCTCGGCTTCTGATCCTGCCGGTGCGCATCGCGCGTCCCATGCCGGGCGCCCCGTTCCGCGGGGCCGGCCGACGCGCGCATGCCCCGTTCCCGCCTCGTTTCCCCTCGCCCGGCGCCGCTGCGCGGCGCAGCTTGATCCTGCGTCGAATTGACACTTCGACACACTCCGCAGGCATACTACGCGTCAGCAGCAACGTATCGTCATTCGTACGATTCATCAGTGGGCAGACGGCGCGGGCCGATGGCGGCGCCGTCGGCATCGAAGCCAGTCCCTTGGGGGGGAACGTGAAGCTGAAACGCTTGGGCTGGACCGTCGCGCACGCGACGGCTGCAATGGGTGTGCTGTGGGCCGTCCACGCACACGCGGAACTGGGCGGCGCGCCGATGTCGCCGCCGGCGGACGATCAGGCCGCCACCGTGCGCGCGCTGCAGCGCGCGATGCGCTCGGCGGACGGCGTGCAGACGAGCACGGCCGCCTATACCGTCCGCGAGATCACGCTCGGATCGGGCACCGTCATCCACGAATACACGTCGGCCGCCGGCAGCGTGTTCGGCCTCGCGTGGCGCGGGCCGACGATGCCGGATCTCGCGTCGCTGCTCGGCAGCTATTTCCCGCAGTACACCGCCGGCGTCCAGGCGGCGCACCGGGCGCGCGGCTGGCGTGCGCCGGTGGCCGTCGAGACGAGCGGCCTCGTGATCCGGACGGGCGGCCACATGGGCGCCTTCTCCGGCCAGGCATGGCTGCCGTCGGCGCTGCCGACCGGCGTGGCCGGCACCGATATCCAGTGACAGCGGGAGAGCGATCTTGAGCATGACTCGTACATTCAAGCGCTGGTTCGGCGTGCTGGGCCTCCTGGCCGCGACGGCCGTGCTCGTGACGGCCTGCGGCGGCGGCGATGACGGCGGCGGCAGTTCGGGCAACAACGGCAATACCGGCAACAGCGGCTCCGACGGCAACAGCGGCAACACGGCCGTCGTCACGGTCGCCGCCGGCGCCGCGAACGTGATCAACATCCCGACCATCAGCGTGAAGGTTTGCGTGCCGGGCACGTCGAACTGCCAGATCGTCAACAACGTGCTCGTCGATACCGCGTCCTACGGGCTGCGGCTCGTCGGCAACGCGGTGGCCGGCGTGCACGACAGCCTGCCGCAGGTGAAGAGCGGCGGCGCGCCGGTCGCCGAATGCGGCAAGTTCGTGTCGAGCTACACGTGGGGCTCGGTGCGCACCGTCGACCTGTCGATCGGCGCCGAGCAGGCCGCGTCGCTGCCCGTGCAGATCATCGGCGACCTCGGCACGACGAACGTGCCGAGCTCGTGCACGAACGGCGGCGCGTCGGCCAACTCGACGAGCGCGCTCGGCGCGAACGGGATCCTCGGCATCGGGCCGGCGCCGTACGACTGCGGCACGACCTGCGCGACGTCGACGTCGACGAGCAACAACTACTACGCGTGCCCGAACGGCGACAACGCGAGCTGCGCCGTCACGCTCGTGCCGCTCGCGCAGCAGGTGGCCAACCCGGTGCATCGGTTCGCGAACAACGACGGCGTGAGCGTGCAGATGCCGGCCATCTCGAACAACGGGCAGGCGAGCGCGACCGGCACGCTGACGTTCGGCCTGCCGAACCTGAGCGGCAAGACGGTGCTGACGTCGACCACGACCGGCGACGTCAGCGCGACGTTCCAGGGGCGCAACGTGACCGCGTTCTTCGATACGGGCTCGAACGCGTATTTCTTCAACGATTCGGCGCAGACGGTCTGTTCGAGGAATACGGAGTTCTACTGCCCGTCGGGGACGACGACCTATTCGGCCACGCTGAGCGGCCAGAACGGCGCGTCGGGCACCGTGTCGATGCCGGTCGCGAACGCGGATTCGCTGTTCTCGAATGCGTCGACGTTCGCGTTCAACGACATCGCGGGGCCGTTCGGCTCGTCCAACTGGCTCGACATCGGCATGCCGCACTTCTACGGCAAGACGATCTACTTCGGGATGGACAAGACCGCGAGCGGCGGCGCGCAGCCGTTCGTCGCATTCTGACGCGGCGTCGCCGGACGCAGGAACAAGGGGGGCGAGCGATCGCCCCCTTTTTTTATTCCGGCGCGCCGTGCGTGCACTACGGACCGGATCGCTGCCACGCGCCGGCATAGCGCCTACGATGTAAGACCGGCACCGGTGCCGGCACGACATCGAAGGAGACAGCGCATGAACCCGCGTATCCAGCGCATCACGCCGTTCCTGTGGTTCGACCGCGACGCCGAGGCGGCGGCCGGTTTCTACGTATCGGTGTTCGACAACGCGCGCATCGTGCACGTCGCGCGCTACGGCAAGACCGGCGCGCATGCGTCCGGCAACGCCGAGGGCGCGGTGATGACCGTGGCGTTCGAGCTCGACGGGCAGGCGTTCGTCGCGCTGAACGGCGGCCCCGTGTTCCAGATGACGCCGGCCGTGTCGTTCGTCGTCAACTGTCGCGACCAGGACGAGATCGACCATTACTGGGCGCGCCTGTCCGAAGGTGGCGACGCGCGCGCGCAGCAATGCGGCTGGCTGCGCGACCGCTTCGGCGTGTCGTGGCAGGTCGTGCCCGTGCAGATGGCCGAACTGATGACGGGCGACCCGGCCCGCGCCGAGCGCGTGATGGCGCAGGTGATGACGATGAAGAAGCTCGATCTCGGCGCGTTGCAGCGGGCGGCGGCCGGCTAGGGCGTGAACACGCCCTAGGTCGCTTCGGTCGATCACGCCGTTCGGGCCGGCGATGGTCGGCCGTCCCGTCCCGACGCCGCAGGCTGCGATTCGGGCGGAACCGGCGACGCCGAAAGGCGCCGCGACCGGCGCGCCTGCGTATCGCCGGCCGGTCGGTTAATCGAATGCCGGACACTCGAGTCGATTATCGATTCGTGCGATTTCATTCGGGTGTAATCAAAGCCGGATTATTCGCGGCTGCCATTTCTGTCAGATCTTCACGATTATTAAAATGACGCGGCATGCAAGCCGGCACGCCGAAATCCGCTCTTGCAGTCTTTCCTGCGCCATATGGGCGCGTATTGCCCCATATGCGAAAAGAGATGGAATCCACCGAACTTCGATCTTATAATTCCGGCGTTGTTTCCGGGGTGCCAATATAAAACAGGAGGGTAATAAAATGAATTTTTCCGAAGCCGTTCGTACCGTACTGAATAAATACGCAACATTCGAAGGCCGTGCGCGTCGTGCCGAATACTGGTATTTCGCGCTGCTGACCTCCGTGCTGTCGGTCGCCGGTCAGATCATCGGCGCGGCCGGCCGCGATGCGGGCCTGATCACGCTGCTGCTGCTCGGCGTGATCTTCCTGGTGTCGCTCGCGCTGATCATTCCGGGCATCGCGGTCAGCGTGCGCCGCCTGCACGATACGGGCCGCTCGGGCTGGTTCTTGCTGCTCGCGCTGATTCCGATCGTCGGCGGCATCCTGCTGCTCGTGTGGATGTGCTCGCGCGGCACCGAAGGCCCGAACCGTTTCGGCGCGGACCCGATCCCGGCCGTCTGACCGACGCCTGCCCCGACCGACGCGCGACGCCGTTGCGTCGGGGCCTGCTTGCCCCGCTTCTCGCGCTTCTCCCGCTTCTCTCCCGTCTTTCCCGTCCGTCGTTTCACCGTTCCCCGCGCGTGAAGCCGCTGCCGTTCCGCTTGCGGCCGCCGCCTCGCCAATGCGCCGGCCGGTCCCGTTTTTCCGCCGCGCCGCGCGTCGCTCCGCCCCCGTTCCGGCCGCGTTCGCGGCCGCTCGCCCGATTCCCCGAAATACCCCCCTTTCCCGGCTTTGCTCGACCGATCGGCGTTTGACGCGTCCATGAATAATCGGTGTCACTGGAAAGCGGCATTCCGCCGTACCCGACTGGAGGCCCCGTGGCAGACGAGAGCGATCTCGACAAGACCGAAGCCGCCACTCCCAGGCGCCGCGAGAAGGCGCGCGAGGAGGGGCAGGTCGCGCGTTCGCGCGAGCTGGCTTCGTTCGCACTGCTCGCGGCGGGGTTCTACGGCGCGTGGCTGCTCGCGGGCCCGTCGGGCGGGCATCTGCAGGCGATGCTGCGCGGCGCGTTCACGTTCGATCGCGCGACCGCGTTCGACACCCACCGGATGTTGTCGGCGGCCGGCAGCGCGAGCCGCGAAGGCTTCGCCGCGCTGCTGCCGCTGCTCGCGCTCACCGGCGTCGCCGCGCTGCTCGCGCCGATGGCGCTCGGCGGCTGGCTGATTTCGCAGAAGACGTTCGAGCTGAAGTTCGACCGCCTGAACCCGATCTCGGGCCTCGGCCGGATCTTCTCGATCCAGGGGCCGATCCAGCTCGGGATGTCGATCGCGAAGACGCTGGTCGTCGGCGGGATCGGCGGCATCGCGATCTGGCGCAGCAAGGACGAGCTGCTCAGCCTCGCGACGCAGCCGCTCGGCGCCGCGCTGCCCGATGCGCTGCATCTGGTCGCCGTGTGCTGCGGCACGACGGTCGCCGGGATGCTGGTGGTCGCCGGGCTCGACGTGCCTTACCAACTCTGGCAGTACAACAAGAAGTTGCGCATGACGAAGGAAGAAGTGAAGCGCGAGCATCGCGAGAACGAAGGCGATCCGCACGTGAAGGGGCGGATCCGCCAGCAGCAGCGCGCGATTGCGCGGCGCCGGATGATGGCGGCCGTGCCGAAGGCCGACGTGGTCGTCACGAACCCGACGCACTTCGCGGTCGCGCTGCAATACACGGACGGCGAGATGCGCGCGCCGAAGGTGGTCGCGAAGGGCGTGAACCTCGTCGCGGCGCGCATCCGCGAACTCGCGGCCGAACACAACGTGCCGCTGCTCGAAGCGCCGCCGCTCGCGCGAGCGCTGTATCACAACGTCGAACTCGAGCGCGAGATCCCCGGTTCGCTGTACTCGGCCGTGGCCGAAGTGCTCGCATGGGTTTACCAGCTCAAGCGCTTCCGCTCGGAAGGCGGCGCGTTCCCGGCGATGCCGGTCGATCTCGACGTGCCGGCCGAACTCGACAAGGGCACGTCGGTCGCCGCCGACGACGAACGTGAAGAAGCCGAGGACGCCCTCGGCCAGCAAGGGAACGCGGCATGAGCACCCCGACCACCGGCCTGTTCGGCAAGCGCGCGAACCCGTTCGCGGGCACCAACCTGCGCGCGCTCGCGGGCCCGATCCTCATCTGCATGATCCTGGGGATGATGATCCTGCCGCTGCCGCCGATGCTGCTGGATCTGCTGTTCACGTTCAACATCGCGCTGTCCGTGATGGTGCTGCTCGTCAGCATGTACACGATGAAGCCGCTCGACTTCGCGGCGTTCCCGAGCGTGCTGCTGTTCTCGACGCTGCTGCGCCTGTCGCTGAACGTCGCGTCGACCCGCGTCGTGCTGCTCGAAGGCCATACCGGGCCCGACGCGGCCGGCCAGGTGATCGAAGCATTCGGCCACTTCCTCGTCGGCGGCAACTTCGCGGTCGGCATCGTCGTGTTCGTGATCCTGATGATCATCAACTTCATGGTGATCACGAAGGGTGCGGGGCGGATCGCCGAAGTGTCCGCGCGCTTCACGCTCGATGCGATGCCCGGCAAGCAGATGGCGATCGACGCCGATCTGAACGCGGGCCTCATCAACGAGGAACAGGCGCGCAAGCGGCGCCTGGCCGTCTCGCAGGAAGCCGAGTTCTACGGGTCGATGGACGGCGCGTCGAAGTTCGTGCGCGGCGATGCGATCGCCGGCCTGATCATCATGGCGATCAACGTGATCGGCGGGCTGATCGTCGGGATGGTCCAGCACGACATGAGCTTCGCCGCGGCCGGCACCAACTACACGCTGCTGACGATCGGCGACGGCCTCGTCGCGCAGATCCCGTCGCTCGTGATCTCGACCGCGGCCGGCGTGATCGTGTCGCGCGTCGCCACCGACGAGGACATCGGCACGCAGATCACCGGCCAGCTGTTCACGAACCCGCGCGTGCTGAACATCACCGGCGCGATCATCGTGCTGATGGGGCTGATCCCGGGCATGCCGCACTTCGCGTTCCTCGCGCTCGGCGGCGGCGCGATCTGGCTGGCGCGCACGCAGACCAAGCGCGCGGCGGCCCGCAAGGCGGCCGGCGACGTGACCGACATCGCGCCGCCCGCCGTGCTGCCGGCCGACAGCCACGAAGCGACCTGGGACGACGTGCAGCTGATCGACCCGCTCGGCCTCGAAGTCGGCTACCGGCTGATTCCGCTCGTCGACAAGAACAGCGACGGCGAGCTGCTCAAGCGCATCAAGAGCATCCGCAAGAAATTCGCGCAGGAAATCGGCTTCCTGCCGCCGGTGATCCATATCCGCGACAACCTCGAACTGCGGCCGAACGCGTACCGGATCGCGCTGAAGGGCGTCGAGATCGGCTTCGGCGAAGTGTTCCCGGGCCAGTGGCTCGCGATCAACCCGGGCCAGGTGACGGCCGCGCTGCCGGGCGCCGTCACGCAGGATCCGGCGTTCGGGCTGCCGGCCGTGTGGATCGACGTCGCGCTGCGCGAGCAGGCGCAGGTGTACGGCTACACGGTGGTCGACGCAAGCACGGTCGTCGCGACGCACCTGAACCATCTCGTCGTCCAGCACGCGGCCGAGCTGCTCGGCCGCCAGGAAGTGCAGGCGCTCGTCGAGCGCACCGGCAAGGACGCGCCGTCGCTCGTCGAGGACCTGGTGCCGAAGACGATCTCGCTCACCACGCTGCAGAAGGTGCTGCAGAACCTGCTCGAGGAAGGCGTGCCGATTCGCGACATGCGCACGATCCTCGAGGCCGTGTCCGAGCATGCGGGCCGCGGCGACGCGTTCGAGATCA
This sequence comes from Burkholderia sp. BCC0398, assembly GCF_902833245.1. Classification (NCBI taxonomy): domain Bacteria; kingdom Pseudomonadati; phylum Pseudomonadota; class Betaproteobacteria; order Burkholderiales; family Burkholderiaceae; genus Burkholderia; species Burkholderia sp. BCC0398. The sequence continues at coordinate 63,351 of NZ_CADFEM010000012.1, read as the reverse complement.
CGGCCGCGGTGCGGCTCTCGCTCGGCCGCGCGATCACGCAGCAGTGGTATCCGGGCAACGGCGAAATGCAGGTGATGGGCCTCGACGCGAACCTGGAGCGCGTGCTGTCGCAGGCGCTCGCCACCGGCGCGAACCCGGGCCTCGAACCCGGCCTCGCGCACAACCTTCTGACCGGCACGCAGCAAGCGATGCTGCGTCAACAGAATCTCGGGCTGCCGCCCGTGCTGCTCGTGCAGCACGCGCTGCGCGCGATGCTCGCGCGTTTCCTGCGCCGCAGCCTGCCGCAACTGAAAGTGCTGTCGTACGCCGAAGTGCCGGACACACGCACGATCAAAGTCGTTAACGTCATCGGGGGTTCCGCTTGAACATTCGCAAATTCACCGGCGCAACGAGCCGCGACGCACTTCGTCTCGTGCGCGAGGCGCTCGGCGCCGACGCGGTCGTGCTGTCGAACCGCACGCTCGATGACGGCAGCGTCGAAATCGTTGCACTCGCCGATTCGGATCTCGCCGCGGTGGCGCCGCCGGCCGCGCGTGGGCGCCTCGCCACGTCGCGCGCGCCGGACTCCGTGCCGGCCGCCGCCGTGCCGGGCATCGTGTCGCGCCCGGGGACCGCCCCGCGCCCGGCCGCCAATCCGTATGCGGCCGGCGAAGGCGGGCTGCCGGACGTGTTCTCGTCCGTGTTCGGCGCGAGCGCCGACGCGCAAGACGCGGATGCGCACCCCGCGTCGATCGATGCAGACGCGCCCGCGGCGGCAGCGCCGTCGAGCGCTGCATCGGCCGCGGTCGGATCGCCGGCCGCCGGATGGCCTGCCCCCGGATCGCCGGCCGCCACTTCCGAACCCGCACCGTGGCTGGTCGAGCACGCGAAGCGCCTGACGCAGCAGCGCGACGCGCTGATCGCCCGTGCGCAGGCGCCCGCCGAGCCGCAGGCGAGCGCGCCCGCGCCGCAAGCCGCCGCCCGCGCGACGCCGCCCGACTGGGCGCGCGACATCGTGCGCGACGCCGAGCGCCGGATGCCGGCCGCCGCAGCGCCGGCCGCCGCCAAGCGCGCAGCCGACACGGGCGCCGCGTACGGCGCCAAGCAGACCGACCGCACGCGCCTGTCCGCCGACGCGGCCGCCGTGGTGGCCGATGCGGTGAAGTCGCGCATCGAGCGGATCGTCAACGACACGGTGATGCAGGAGCTGGGCGAGCTGCGCGGGATGATGGAAGAGCAGTTCGACAGCCTGATGTGGCACGACCGCCAGCGTCGCAGCTCCGTGCACGGCGCGCTGACGAAGCACCTGTTCGCGGCCGGCTTCTCCGCGCAGCTCGTGCGGATGCTGGTCGACAACCTGCCGTCCGGCGACGGCGCGCAGACCTTCGAGCAGGCCGCCGAATGGGCGCAGTCGGTGCTCGCATCGAACCTGCCGGTGCTCGACAGCGAGGACGCGCTGATGGAGCGCGGCGGCGTGTTCGCGCTGATGGGGCCGACCGGCGTCGGCAAGACGACCACCACCGCGAAGCTGGCCGCGCGCTGCGTGATGCGCTTCGGCGCGAGCAAGGTCGCGCTGCTGACCACCGACAGCTACCGGATCGGCGGCCACGAGCAACTGCGGATCTTCGGCAAGATCCTCGGCGTGCCGGTTCACGCGGTGAAGGATGCGGGCGACCTCGCGCTCGCGCTGTCCGAGCTGCGCAACAAGCACATCGTGCTGATCGACACGATCGGCATGAGCCAGCGCGACCGCGCGGTGTCCGACCAGATCGCGATGCTGCACGGCGCGAACGCGCCGGTGCAGCGCCTGCTGCTGCTGAACGCGACGAGCCATGGCGATACGCTGAACGAAGTCGTGCAGGCGTACCGCAGCGCGGGCGAGCACCCTGACCTGGCCGGCTGCATCCTCACGAAGCTCGACGAGGCGACCCACCTCGGCAGCGTGCTCGACACGGTAATCCGCTACAAGCTGCCGGTCCACTACGTGTCGACCGGCCAGAAGGTGCCGGAGAACCTGTACGTCGCGTCGACCAAATTCCTGCTGAAGAGCGCGTTCTGTGTGCCGCGCGACGGCTCGCCCTTCGTGCCGCAAGACGAGGACATGCCGACGCTGCTTTCCGCACTGACCGCACGTTCCACCGCCGAGCTGCACGAGGTGCGATTTGGATAAACGGATCATCGACCAGGCCGAAGGGCTGCGGCGCCTGCTGGCCGGGCGCGCGTCGCGCATCGTCGCGGTGACGGGCGGGCCGGCGGGCGTCGGCTGCACGTCCACCGTGGTGAACCTCGCGGCGGCGCTCACGTCGCTCGGCAAGGACGTGCTGGTCGTCGACGAGCGCGCCGACGTGCATTCGGCCAGCGCGACGCTCGCCGGCGCGTGGCTGCGCGACGGCGAACGCACGCGGGTGGCGGCCGGCTTCGGCCTGTGCGGCGCCGCCCAGCTCGCGCGCGCCGGCTACAGCGACGCGCAGCTGAGCGACTTCATCGACGGCCCGGCCGACATCGTCCTCGTCGACGCGCAGCTCGGCGCCGACGGATCGCTGTCGGCGCTCGCGCGCGAAGCGCACGACGTGCTGATCGTCACGCGGGTTGCCGTGCAGGCGATCACCGAGGCGTATGCGTGCATGAAGCGGCTGCATTTCGCGCACGCGTTCGCGCAGTTCCGCGTGCTGACCAATCAGGTCGCCAGCCACGCGGACGCGAAGACGGCCTTCGACAACCTCGCGGGCGTTGCGAGCCGCTACCTGACCGTGTCGATCGCCGATGCGGGCTGCGTGAGCGCCGATCCGCTCGTCGAGCACGCCCGCGAACTGATGCATGCGGTAGTCGACGCGTTCCCGTCGTCGGCTGCCGCGCGCGATTACCGGCAGATTGCCGCCGACCTGTTGTACTGGCCGATGCGCCCCGGTTCGGGCGCGGGCCGCGCGGTCCACGCCGGCGGCAAGCCGTCGTATGAGGCGGGCGCGGCACACGCCGCGTGAGCGCCACCCGAAGGAGGGAGCCATGATGTACAACGCTCAAGGAAAGATGTCCCAGGCCGACGTGCTCGCGCAATATGCGCCGCTCGTGCGCCGCCTCGGACTGCAACTCGTCGCGAAGATGCCGGCGAGCGTCGATCTCGACGATCTGATCCAGGCCGGCATGATCGGCCTGATGGACGCGGCCGGCCGCTACAAGGAAGACCAGGGCGCGCAGTTCGAGACGTACGCGACGCAGCGCATCCGCGGCGCGATGCTCGACGAGCTGCGCAGCAACGACTGGCTGCCGCGCAGCCTGCGCAAGACGTCGCGCGAGGTCGAGCATGCGGTGCACCAGGTCGAGCAGCACCTCGGCCGCTCGGCGAGCGAGACCGAGATCGCGCAGCACCTCAACATGCCGCTCGACGAATACCAGGGGATGCTGCAGGACCTGCACGGCAGCCAGCTCATCTACTACGAGGATTTCGATCGCGCGGCCGACGACGAGCCGTTCCTCGACCGCTATCGCGTCGATCATGCCGATCCGTTGTCGGCGCTGCTCGACGAGCATCTGCGCGAGGCGCTCGTCGAGGCGATCGAGCGGCTGCCGGAGCGCGAGAAGCTGCTGATGTCGCTGTACTACGAACGGGGTCTGAATCTGCGCGAAATCGGCGCGGTGCTCGAGGTGAGCGAATCGCGCGTATGCCAGCTCCACAGCCAGGCCGTCGCGCGCCTGCGCGCACGGCTGCGCGAACAGGCGTGGGTCGGCGCGGAGTCCTGACCCCGAAGTCCTGCCCTTTCGGCCACGGCCGCGCGTGCCCGCGCCGCGCGCGTCTCGTGCCGACGCGTCGTCGTTGCGCATTTCGCGCGCCGATTTGCTACAATCCCCTCCGTTTTCCGAGGAGCGTTGCGACGGACCATCAGCGTCCGCCAGGCTCGGAAGGCTTCACCAAGCAGCCGTGCGGCGATCGTTTCGAGCGACCGTCGCGCCGGCCCCGCTTCCTGAACGGCGCTCACGTCACCAATCTAGAAACTTTTTAGAAAGGAGGGCGTGATGAACGCCATTATCGATTCCAAGGCTTCCCACGATTACGTCGTCGCCGACATGGCGCTGGCCGGCTGGGGCCGCAAGGAACTGAACATCGCCGAGACCGAAATGCCGGGCCTCGTGCAGATCCGCGACGAATACAAGGCACAGCAGCCGCTGAAGGGTGCGCGCATCGCCGGTTCGCTGCACATGACGATCCAGACGGGCGTGCTGATCGAGACGCTGAAGGCGCTCGGCGCGGACGTCCGCTGGGCGTCGTGCAACATCTTCTCGACGCAGGACCACGCGGCGGCCGCGATCGTCGAAGCCGGCACGCCGGTGTTCGCGTTCAAGGGCGAGTCGCTCGACGAATACTGGGAGTTCTCGCACCGCATCTTCGAATGGCCGAACGGCGAATTCGCGAACATGATCCTGGACGACGGCGGCGACGCCACGCTGCTGCTGATCCTCGGCGCGAAGGCCGAGAAGGACCGTTCGGTGATCGCGAAGCCGACCAACGAGGAGGAAGTCGCGCTGTACAAGTCGATCGCGGCGCACCTCGACGTCGACGCGAACTGGTACTCGAAGCGCCTCGCGCACATCAAGGGCGTGACCGAAGAAACCACGACCGGCGTGCACCGTCTCTACCAGATGGAAAAGGACGGCCGCCTGCCGTTCCCGGCGTTCAACGTGAACGATTCGGTCACGAAGTCGAAGTTCGACAACCTGTACGGCTGCCGTGAATCGCTCGTCGACGGCATCAAGCGCGCGACCGACGTGATGATCGCGGGCAAGGTCGCGGTCGTCGCGGGCTACGGCGACGTGGGCAAGGGCTGCGCGCAGTCGCTGCGCGGCCTGGGCGCGACCGTGTGGGTCACCGAAATCGATCCGATCTGCGCGCTGCAGGCGGCGATGGAAGGCTACCGCGTCGTGACGATGGAATACGCGGCGGACAAGGCCGACATCTTCGTGACGGCGACCGGCAACTACCACGTGATCAACCACGATCACATGAAGGCGATGCGTCACAACGCGATCGTCTGCAACATCGGTCACTTCGACTCGGAAATCGACGTCGCGTCGACGCGCCAGTACCAGTGGGAAAACATCAAGCCGCAGGTCGACCACATCATCTTCCCGGACGGCAAGCGCGTGATCCTGCTGGCCGAAGGCCGCCTCGTGAACCTCGGCTGCGCGACCGGCCACCCGTCGTTCGTGATGTCGAACTCGTTCGCGAACCAGACGCTCGCGCAGATCGAGCTGTTCGTGCGCGGCAACGAGTACGAGAACAAGGTGTACGTGCTGCCGAAGCATCTCGATGAAAAGGTCGCGCGCCTGCACCTCGCGCGCATCGGCGCGAACCTGTCGGTGCTGTCGGACGAGCAGGCTGCGTACATCGGCGTGCAGAAGGACGGCCCGTTCAAGCCGAACCACTACCGCTATTGATGCGCGGCGGCCGCCGCACCGTGCGCGCCCGTTGCGGGCGCACGGCGCGGCGGCGCTCACCGATCGTACCGATCGACAACCGAACCGGAGCCCTCCATGAGCGTCATCCTCACCTGGGTCATCAACGCGCTCGCGCTGCTGATCATCACGTACCTCGTGCCGTCGATCCACATCAAGAGCTTCGGCACCGCGCTGATCGTCGCGGTCGTGCTCGGGCTGATCAACACGGTGATCCGGCCGGTGCTGATCCTGCTGACGCTGCCCGTCACGATCGTCACGCTCGGGGTGTTCATCCTCGTCGTGAACGCGCTGTGCTTCTGGTTCGCGTCGTCGCTGCTGAAGGGCTTCGAGGTGTCGGGGTTCTGGTCCGCGTTCTTCGGTTCGATCCTGTACAGCATCGTGTCGTGGCTGCTGTCCGCCCTGATCTTCGGCCAGCGCGACATCGGCTGACGGCGAGCGGGCGCAGGCTCAACCCCATCGAATCATGAAACCGATCGAACTCTCGTTTGAATTCTTCCCGCCGAAGACGGCGGACGGCGTCGAAAAGCTGCGCGCCACGCGCGCGCAGCTGCTGCCGCTGAAGCCGAAATTCGTCTCCGTGACGTTCGGCGCCGGCGGCTCGACGCAGCAGGGCACGCTCGATACCGTGCTCGACATGCAGAAGGACGGCCTCGAGGCCGCGCCGCACCTGTCGTGCATCGGCTCGTCGCGCGACAGCCTGCGCGCGATCCTCGACCAGTACCGCTCGCACGGCATCCGGCACATCGTCGCGCTGCGCGGCGACCTGCCGTCGGGGATGGGCGAGGTCGGCGAGCTGCGCTATGCGTCCGAGCTCGTCAGCTTCATCCGCGCCGAGCATGGCGACTGGTTCCACATCGAGGTCGCCGGCTATCCGGAGTACCACCCGCAATCGCGTTCGCCGAAGGCCGATCTCGAGAATTTCGCGCGCAAGGTGAAAGCCGGCGCGAATTCCGCGATCACGCAGTACTTCTTCAACGCGGATGCGTATTTCCGCTTCGTCGACGACACGCGCAAGCTCGGCGTGGACGTGCCGATCGTGCCGGGCATCATGCCGATCACGAACTTCTCGCAGCTGATGCGCTTCTCCGAGATGTGCGGTGCCGAAGTGCCGCGCTGGGTCGCGCGCCGGCTCGAGAGCTTCGGCGACGATCGCGAGTCGATCCGCGCGTTCGGCGCGGACGTCGTCACGAGCCTGTGCCAGCGCCTGATCGACGCGGGCGTGCCGGGGCTGCACTTCTATACGCTGAACGCGGCGGTCGCGACGCGGACGATCTGCGAACGGCTCGCGGTGTAACGAGCGCCGTCACGCGGTTGCCTGCGTGAAAGCCCCGCCGGTTTGCGCCGGCGGGGCTTTTTTATCGTGACGCGCCGCGCATGCCGCGTGGCGCAAGCCGCCGAATCAGCGCTGCGCCTGCATCAGCGGCGGACGGCGGTCGAACCACGGCCGCGCCTGTTCGAGCTGCCGCGCGAGCCGGAGCAGCAGCGCGTCGTCGGCGTGGCGCGCGGCGAACTGCACGCCGATCGGCAGCCCACGCGCATTCCAGTACAGCGGCACCGACATCGCCGGCTGCCCGGTCAGGTTGAACAGCTCGGTGCAGCCGGCCCACGCGAACGCCTTCTCCGACGATTTCGCGAGCATTTCCTTCAGCAGCGGCTTCACCGGCAGCGCGGCGAGCAGCTTCATCTGCGCGGATTCGAACGGCGTCGGCTGCAATTCACCGATCTTCACCGGCGGCCCCGCGAGCGATGCGCACAGGATCGCGTCGTAACGCGACACGAGACCGGCGACCTGCACGGTGAGCTGGCGCTGCCATTCGAGCACGTCCGGCAGGCGCGTGCGCGCGAGCCGTCGGCCGACCACCGCCATCGCCCACGTCGCGGCCTCGAATTCGCCGCGCCGGGGCGTGCGGCCGGTCAGCGCGCGCGCGCCGAGCACCATGTCCTCGGCGATCGTCGCCCACAGCGTCAGGAAGGTTTCGGCCGCGCGCGCGTAGTCGATCGGCAGCGTCGCCGGCTCGACGCGGTGGCCGAGCGATTCGAGCAGCGCGGCCGCGTCGTCGAGCGCCGCGCGCGTGTCGTCGGCGAGTGCCGGCGCGAGCATCGGATCGACGACGAGGCCGATCCGCAGCGGGCCGGGCGGCGTATCGAGCGCGCCGAGGAAGGTGCCGGGCGCGCCGGGCGGCAGCGTCTGGCCGGTCGTCACGTCGAGCAGCAGCGCACTGTCGCGCACGCTGCGCGACACCGCGTGCTGGACGACGAGTTCGCCGTTCGACGGCAGGTCGACGAGCACCGGGTTGCGGCTCGGCTTCAGCCCGAACAGCCCGCAGCACGACGCCGGAATGCGGATCGAGCCGCCGCCGTCGGACGCATGCGCGAGCGGTACGATGCCGGCCGCGACGGCCGCCGCCGCGCCGCCGCTCGACCCGCCGGGTGTGTGGTCGAGATTCCACGGGTTGCGGCACGCGCCGAACAGTTCCGGTTCCGTGTACGGCATCTGGCCGATCTCGGGCGTGTTGGTCTTGCCGAATACGTTCAGGCCCGCCGCGCGGCTGCGCGCGATCACCGGCGAATCGTCGGCCGGCACGAAGTACCGGTAGTGCCGGCTGCCCATCGACAGCGGCAGCCCGGCGACCGCCGCGCCGAGATCCTTGACGAGATACGGCACGCCCGCGAACGGCGCGTCGGCGCCGGGTTGGGGCGCGGCCGCCGCACGCGCGCGCGCGGCTTCGTAGTCCTGCAGCACGATCGCGTTGATCGCGCCGTTCACCGCTTCGGCCTGGCCGATCGCGGCGTCGAGCAGTTCGCGCGGGCTGGCGTGGCGGTCGCGCACGAGCGCGGCGAGGCCGATTGCGTCATGCGCGAGATAGTCCGAGTGCATCGCGGTCACCCCCGTTGTGACTCGTGGCGATGGTGCGAGCATAACGCGGGCCCGGCGCGCCGGGCCCGCGGCCGGGCCTTTTCAGAGATGCTCGGCGAGGAAGGTCAGCGTGCGGCCGTGCGCGAGCGCCGCGGCGCGCTGGTTGTACGACGCGCGGTCCGTGCAGTTGAAGCCGTGCTCGGCGCCCGGGTACACGTGGAACGAAGCGTTGCCGCGGCCGGCGAATGCGGCCTTCACCTGATCGACGGCCGTGAGCGGAATCCCGTGGTCGTTTTCCGCGTAGTGGAACAGGATCGGCTGCGTGACCTGGCCGGCGAGGTCGAGCGCATTCTGGATGCCGCCGCCGTAATAGGCCACCGCCGCGTCCAGCTTGCCGGTCGCGGCCGCGCGATACGCGAGCTGGCCGCCGAAGCAGTAGCCGATCGCGGCGAGCTTGCCGGCCACTTCGGGGCGCGCGCGCAACGCGTCGGCCGCCGCGACGATGTCCGCGACCGCGAGACCCACGTCGGTCTTCTTCAGCAGCTCGATGCCCTTGTCGCGATCCGCACCCTCGTAGGTCAGCTCGACGCGCGGCTGCGTGCGCCAGAATACGTCCGGCGCGAGCGCGACGAAGCCGTCGGCCGCGTACTGATCGGCGACCGCGCGGATGTGCGCGTTCACGCCGAAGATCTCCTGGATGATGATGACGGCAGGGCCCTTGCCGCGCTTGGGCAGGGCGAGATAGCCGCCGAAGCTGTCGTTACCGGTCGGGATGTCGATCCATTGGGCAGTCACGTTCTGAACTCCTGCGTGCGGGGTGCGCAAGGCGCCCCCGGGGATGAAAAGAGGCGGCCTAGTGTGCCACCAATCGCCCGCTGCTGCAGCGCACGCGGCCGCTTCTCGCGCCGCGATCGTTTCGATCTCGATTTTTCATTTTTCGGCGCCGCGCCGCTTCGATAGAGTCGACGGGTCGGCCTTTACAAAGCGCTTTCGCGCATCGTCATCGAGGGATTCGCCATGTCTGCCCGCTCGTTTTCCACGCCCTTTTCCGCACGCTTCGGCCTGCGCCTGCCGCTCGTGCAGGCGCCGATGGTCGGCGCGACCACGACCGCGATGGTCGCCGCCGCATCGAATGCCGGTGCGCTCGGCAGCCTCGGCGCCGGCGCGCTCGCGCCCGAACGGATCGACGCCGAAGTCGCCGCGATCCGCGCGGCGACCGATCGCCCGTTCGCGATCAACCTGTTCGTGTTGCCCGATGAAGCCGCGCCCGACGCGGCGACCGTCGCGCGCGCGCTGGCGGCGATCGACCCGCTGAATGCCACGCTCGGCTTGCCGCCTGGCACGGCGCCCGCGCGCTACGCGCCCGATTTCCGCGCGCAGCTCGATGCGCTCGTCGCGCTGCGCGTGCCGGTCGCGAGCTTCACGTTCGGCGTGCTCGACGCAGCCGACGTCGCACGCCTGAAAGCCGCCGGCACCTATGTGATCGGCACCGCGACGCACGTGGCCGAAGGGCTCGCGTGGCAGGCGGCCGGCGCCGACGCGATCTCCGCGCAGGGCGCCGAGGCGGGCGGCCACCGCGGCACCTTCATCGGTGCCGCCGACGACGCGCTGATCGGCACGCTCGCGCTCGTCCCGCAGCTCGTCGACGCGACGGGCCTGCCGGTGCTGGCCGCGGGCGGCATCATGGACGGCCGCGGCATCGCGGCCGCGCTCGCGCTTGGCGCGCAGGCCGCGCAACTCGGCACTGCGTTCCTCACGTGCGCGGAAAGCGCGATCGCCGCGGACTGGAAGGCGCGTCTGCTCGCGAGCGCCGATACGTCGACGCAGGTCACCCGTGCGATCACCGGCCGTCACGCACGCGGGCTGCGCAACATGCTGATGGCGCGGCTCGGCGAGCACGTGGTCGACGTCCCACCGTATCCGGTGCAGAACGCGCTGACCCAGCCGCTGCGGCAGGCGGCCGCGCGCGCGAATGACGGCGACTACCTGTCGCTGTGGGCCGGCCAGGGCGCGCCGCTCGCGCGGCGGCGCGGCGATGCGCTGACGACGTCGCAGCTGGTCGCCGCGCTCGATGCGGAATGGCGCGCATCGGCTGCCTGAACACCGTTTCGGCCGCTTGAGCCGTTCATGTGGGGCGACGAAACGCGCGTGGTGTCACGCGCGTTTCATTCAATGATCCAGGTCACAAAATACCGAATCGAAATGCCCGCGCGACTCGCTTGAAACGACCTTTCGACAGTGCGTCGAAATTAGCGGAAACCCTTATCCGCCGGGGCTTGCAGCGCGATTCGAATCATCCTTCCAAAGCGCGCATATCGGTAGTGTTACCACTATCCTAAAAAAGTCCCACAAATTAATTTGATCGCCTACACTTGCGCGCAAGTACGAGCGGGCGGCTGCTAAAAGCGGCGGTTTTCACGTGCTTGAGGCCAAGTGCATGAAGGATGCAACCGGCGAATCGTCCAGTGATTGCAAACACGGGGATGGCAGCGGGGCACCGGGCGATGGCGTTTTTTGGGACCGAACTGGAGACTTACATGAATATCAAGATGCAAAAGCTGTTGCCGATCACCGCAGCGGCAATGCTGTGCGCTGCAGCTGCAAGCAACGCGTCCGCCGATCAAGTCGTCAAGATCGGCCACGTCGCGCCGTTGACGGGCGGCATTGCACACCTGGGCAAGGACAACGAAAACGGCGCGCGTCTCGCGGTCGAGGAGATCAACGCGAAGGGTCTCACGATCGGCGGCCAGAAGATCACGCTGCAACTCGACCCGCAGGATGACGCCGCCGACCCGCGGCAGGCGACGCAGGTTGCGCAGAAGCTCGTCGACGACAAGGTCGTCGCGGTGGTCGGCCACCTGAACTCGGGCACGTCGATCCCGGCCTCGAAGATCTACAGCGATGCGGGCATCGTGCAGATCTCGCCGTCGGCGACCAACCCGGCCTACACGCAGCAAGGCTTCAAGACCACGTACCGCGTGGTGGCGACCGATGCGCAGCAGGGCCCGGCACTGGCGAACTACGCGCACTCGAAGGGCATCAAGAGCGTGGCGGTGGTCGACGATTCGACCGCGTACGGCCAGGGTCTCGCGAACGAGTTCGAGAAGAAGGCGAAGGCGCTCGGCCTGAAGGTGATGTCGCATGACGCGACGAACGACAAGGCGGTCGACTTCCGCGCGATTCTGACGAAGATCAAGGGCGAAAACCCGGACGCGATCATGTACGGCGGCATGGACGCCACCGGCGGCCCGTTCGCGAAACAGGCGAAGCAGCTCGGCCTGCGCGCGAAGATCTTCGCGGGCGACGGCGTGTGCACGGAAAAGCTGGCCGACCTGGCCGGCGACGCGACCGACAACATCGTGTGCTCGGAAGCCGGTGCCTCGCTCGAGAAGATGCCGGGCGGCGCGGCGTTCAAGGCGAAGTACGAGAAGCGCTTCGGCCAGCCGATCCAGATCTACGCACCGTTCACGTATGACGCCGTGTACATCATCGCCGACGCGATGAAGCGCGCGAACTCGACCGACACGGCGAAGATCCTCGCGGCGATGCCGGCGACGAAGTACACGGGCGTGATCGGCACGACGACCTTCGACGCGAAGGGCGACCTGCAGCACGGCGTGATTTCGCTGTACAACTACAAGAGCGGCAAGAAGTCGCTGCTCGACGAAGTGAAGATGTAACGCTTCAGCGGCCGACAGAAGGGGGGAAAGCGCGCATGCGGCAACGCATGCGCGCTTTCTTTTTGGGCCGGCTTACGCCGCCGCGCCGTCAGATCTTCAGGTGCGCGAGCACCCTGGGTGCGACGAGCGCGACGAGCGCCGCGCACAGTGCGACGACCGACAGGCCGATCGTCAGGTTCGCGGCCTGCGCGACCGCGCCGATCACGACCGGACCGAACAGCAGTCCGAAATACGCGAGCCCGGCCACGTGCGCGAGCCCTTCGGCCGCGTGGATGCCCTTCACGCGCGCGGCGGCCGCGAACAGCACCGGCATCATGTTGGCCAGCCCGAGGCCCATCAGCGTGAAACCCGTCAGCACCGCGACCGGATTCGGCAGCAGCAGCGCGCCGATCATCCCCGCACAGGCGAGCGACGCGCTCGCGAACACGAGCTGCGGCGCGCCGAAGCGGGCGCGCACCGCGTCGCCCGCGAAGCGTGCGATGGCCATCCCGCCGGAGAACGCCGCGTACGCGGCGCTCGCGAGCGCGGGGCTCGCCGCGACGACGTCGCGCATGTAGACGGTCGCCCAGTCGTACATCGCGCCTTCGGCGATCAGCGCAACCAGCGCGATGCCGCCGAGCATCCACAACGCGGGCGAGCGCCAGCGGTTGCCGCCGCCGTGCACCTGTTCGTGGTGCGGTACGTGCGGCAGCACGGCCGGGCTCGCGGCCACGAGCACCGCGGCGCTCGCCGCCGCCGCGAGCGCGAGATGCGCGACCGGCGCCATGCCGGCCGACAGCAGCGCGCCGCCGGCCGCCGCGCCGGCCATCCCGCCGATGCTGAACATCCCGTGCAGCGACGACATGATCGGCTTGCCGAGCGCGATTTCGACCGCGCTGGCCTCGGCGTTCATCGCGACGTCGAGTGTCGCCATCGAGAAGCCGAACAGCGCGAGCACCACGAGCAGCATCCAGTAGTCGGGCACGACGAGGATCAGCGCCGCGCACGCGGACATCACGAGCCCGCCGGCGACGCACGCGGTGCGCGAGCCGACGCGCGCGATCCAGCGCGCGATGGTCAGCATCGCGGCGATCGACCCGCCGGCGACCGCGAACAGCGCGATCGACAGCAGCCCGGGGCTCAGCGCGAACTTGTCGCGCACGGTCGGCACGTGCACGCCCCACGACGCGTACATCATGCCGGCGACGAAGAACAGCGCCATCGACGCCGTGCGCGCGCGCTGGCGCGCCGGCAGCGGCAGCACGCGATGCGCGTCGGGCGGCGCGGCGAACGGGGACGGCGATTCGGAGGAAGGGGATTCGGACACGGGAAGGCTCGTCAGGAAAATGCGCGGGCGCACGCGGCGCCGATCGGATTTGTCCGATTCTATCGAACCGCTTACGATCCTGCCGGGCGATGGCCGTTCGGCCGATGCGCGGGCGCTCGGGCCGTCCCGCGGCAGTGGCCTCGTGGCGCATTGGCCGTTTGGCCGATGCGCGGCGTGCGGCGCCCGCGGGTAACATCGAAACCCTGGCCGACGCGCCGCCTTTCGACCGCAGGAGTCACCTTGAACATCGATCCCGCCTTCGCGCTGCATCTGCTGCACCGCTGCACGTTCGGCACGCTCGCCACCCATGCGCGCGAACCGGAGGGCTTCCCGTATCCGACGGTCGTGCCGTTTGCACCCGATGCAAGCCATCGGCCGGTGATCCTGGTGAGCGGTCTGGCCGAGCACACGCGCAATCTCGCCGCCGATCCGCGCGCGGGTTTCCTCGTCGTCGACGCCAGCCCCGGCGATGTGTTGAGTGCCGAGCGTGCGACGCTGCTGGGCCGGTTCGTGCCGCTCGGCGACGATCCGCACGTCGCCGCGCGTTACCTGCGCTACGAACCGGGCGCCGCGGGCTATCTCGCGCTCGGCGATTTCGGGTTCTGGGCGCTCGAGATCGAGCGGTTGCGCCATATCGTCGGGTTCGGGCGGATGGGCTGGATCGACGGCGTGCAGCTCGATGCGCTGCCGCCGCTCGCGTTCGACGACGAACGGGCACTGTGGGCGGCATACGACGCGGGCGACGCCCGCCGCGACGGGCTCGACCTGCTCGGCGTCGATCGCCATGGCGCGGACTGGCGATGCGACGGCCGCCGCGTGCGCACGCCGTTCGACGCGCCGTCGGCCGACATCGGTGCGCTGCGCGAACAGCTGATCGCCCGCGCAAAGGATGTGACGTGACGTCACGGGTCAGTGATTTGTTCGTTTAGCAAACGGCGTCATCTGGTTTTCGCGAAACTCTCGTCCGATGAAAGCTTTGATTTTCTTCAATGCAGGGTAATTGCGTATGTTGAAAGACCTAATAGCCAATCGCTAATGTCCTAATCTCTATGGAGGAGCGTAAAAATTTGAGAAAAGGCCGCGGCCGGTCAAAATGACATGTGCGAATTTCAATTGATCTCGGGATTTTCATGAATCTCGCTTCTATCAAATCTTTTTTGTGCTAATCTCTGCCTTCAAAAATCCGAGGCACATATATTTCATGAATGGTGAGCTGGCTCAGACCGGCGCCATTGGTCAGATAGATAGAAAGGGAAACTATGTCTTCTTACAAGGACCTGCTGGCCCAGCGGGAGAAGCTGGAGAAGCAAATCGAAGAAGCGAAGTCGCGTGAATACGCTGAAGTGCTGAATGACGTGAAGCAGAAAATTGCCGACTACGGCTTTTCGCTCGCCGAACTCGGCCTCAGCCGCGCGAAGGCCGGCAAGGTCGGTCGTCCGCGCGCAGGCGTGGCGGCCAAGTATCGCGATCCGGAAACGGGCGCGACGTGGTCGGGTCGTGGCAAGCCGCCGCGCTGGATCGCCGGCAAGAACCGCGAACAGTTTGCGATTTAAGCGTTCGTTTAGGTTGCCCGCTCTTCGAAAGAGCCGCGTGTCCGTCGAGGAGCGCGGCTTTTTTGTTTTCCGGACACCGGCGGCCCAGCCGGGTCGTCATGAAGCTGTAAGCATGTCCGGTGAATGAAAATGCGACACGTTCGCATAAGCGATTGATTTAAATGAGAAATTTGTGGATATTGGCCGGGCTGGCGGGGCGCCTTTGATAGAATTGCGTACCGCACACCGATATCTCATATTTCATGTCCACGTTTTCCGGCGACGCGCAGAGCGCAGATAAGCACGCCGTTGCGCGCAAGAGCACGCTCGTCAGTATTGTCCTCAATGTCGTACTTGCGACATTTCAGATTGCGGTCGGCGTGATTGCGCATTCGCAAGCATTGATTGCGGACGGTGTGCATTCGATTTCCGATTTGATCTCGGATTTTGTCGTGCTGGTTGCGAATCGGCATAGCGGCGCATCGCCGGATGCCGACCACAATTACGGCCATAGCCGCTACGAGACGGTCGCGTCGCTGTTTCTCGGCGCGATCCTGATCGCGGTCGGTATCGGCATGCTCTGGCGCGCCGGCGACCGCCTCGTTAATCTCGAAAACATTCCGGCCGTGCATTTTTCCGCGCTGATCGTGGCGCTGACGGTACTCGTGTCGAAGGAAGCGCTGTTTCGCTACATGCTGCGCGAAGCGCGGCGCGTGCGCTCGGCGATGCTCGTCGCCAACGCATGGCATGCGCGTTCGGATGCGGCGTCGTCACTCGTCGTCGCGATCGGCATCGTCGGCAGCCTGGCCGGTGTGCGGCTGCTCGACCCGATCGCGGCGGCGATCGTCGGCTTCATGGTCGCGCGCATGGGCTGGACGTTCGGCTATGACGCGTTGCAGGACCTCTCCGACCGCGCGCTCGATACGGCCGACACGGCCGAGATCCGCGCGCTGCTCGTCGCGACGCCCGGCGTGCGCGACGTGCACGACCTGCGCACGCGCAAGATGGGCGATGCCGCGCTCGTGGACGCGCACATCCTCGTCGATCCGAAGATCTCCGTCTCGGAAGGGCATTACATCGCCGAGACCGCGCGGGCGCGCGTGCTGTCCGACCCGCGCGTGCTCGATGCGCTGATCCATGTCGACCCGGAGAACGATGCGGCGCGCCGTCCGGCGCTCGCGCTGCCGCCGCGCGGCGAACTGGCGGCGCGGCTCGAGGCCGCGCTCGCGCAGCGCGGGCTGCATGCGGCGGCGATCAACCTGCATTACCTGAGTACGGGGCTCGAGGTCGACGTGACGCTCGACGGCGATCCGCGCGACACCGATGCGGCGCTGGCCGCCCGGCTCGACATCGACACGCTGAAGCGCGAGTTCGGCGCACGCCGGATCGGCTTCACGCGCACGTTGACCGGGCAGACGTGACCGGCAACCGGCGGCCGGCACTGGCACCGGCAACGGCGAACGCGGCCCGCCGCAGGGCAGGCCCGCGCGTTACAGCGGCAGTTGCGTGTCGAACTTGATTTCGCGCAGCACGACGCTCGTGCGCACCTGCGACACGGCCGGGATCTTGAAGATGCGTTCGTGCAGGAACACGTCGTAGGCCTTGATGTCCGGCGCGACGATCTTGAGGATGTAATCGGCTTCGCCGGTCGTGCTGTAGCACTCGGTGACTTCCGGGCAGGTCGCGATCTCGCGCTCGAACTGCTCGACGCCGCCTTCGTTGTGGCGCGTCAGGTGCACGTGCGCGAGCGCGCAGACGTGCAGGCCGAGCTTCTCGCGATCGAGCAGCGCCGTGTAGCGCTGGATCACGCCCGACTGTTCCATGTCCTTGATGCGGCGCCAGCACGGCGTGCTCGACAGCCCGACCTGGTCGGAGATTTCCTGAACGGAACGGCGCGCGTCGAGCTGCAACAGGCGAAGGATTTTTTGCGAAAAGGAATCGAGCGTCACCTGCGCCTCCATGCGGCAGCTACAACACGCTGAATGTTAGAGCGCCGGGGAACGAAAGGCAATCTGGCGACGCGCCGTTGAGCGAGATTCGCTAATTTGCTCGCGGATCCGTGGGATTTTGTCCCGCCCCCGCGCTTTCCGACCGATCGGTATCCGACACGGCCAGGCCCGCGAGCGCGGCCTGCTGCCGGCGCAGGTCGGCGAGCATGTTGCAGAACAGCGCGCCTTGCTCGATCGCGTCGTCGAGCGCGACGTGCGTGTGCGGATGGTCGTCGAACCAGTGCTTCGGAAAGCGCGGCTTGATCGCCTTGCGGTACGGCAGGCCCGTCATCGCGAACGCGAGCGTCTTGATGTCGAGCGCCGACCACGAGAACGGGCAGCGCCCCGCGAACCGCATCATGTACCAGAACATGAACGTGAAATCGAAGCCGGCCGGCATCGCGACGAACACCGGCTTGCCGGGCAGCGCCTCGACCCATTCGACGTACGCGACCAGCGCCGCGTCGGGTGTCTGCAGATCGCGCCGGCACGCGGCCCAGGCTTCGGGCTCGGTCTTCCACCACGCTTCCTGCACCGGGTGAGCGCTGGCGCCGGGCAGCGTCTCGAGGTTCGCCGAGAACGTCGCGATCAGTTGCTTGTCCTCGGTATAGGCGGCCGACGCGAAGCTCAGCATCGAATGCGGGCCGGGAATCGGGCCGTCGGCTTCGACGTCGGTGCTGACGTAAATTTCCGGGATGGCGGTCTGGTTCATCCGAATACCTTGTCGGATACGAACGGGTTCGTGCGGCGCTCGTCGCCGAACGTCGACACCGGGCCGTGGCCGGGCACGAACGTGACGTCGTCGCCGAGCGGCCACAGCTTTTCCTTGATCGAACGCACGAGATCCTCGTGATTGCCGCGCGGGAAATCGGTGCGGCCGATCGAGCCCGCGAACAGCACGTCGCCGACGATCGCGACGCGATGCGCGCGGCTGAAGAACACGACGTGGCCGGGCGTGTGGCCCGGGCAGTGATAGACCTCGAGCGTCTCGTCGCCGAACCGCACGGTGTCGCCGTCGTTCAGCCAGTGGTCGGGCTCGAACACGTCGGCGGCCGGAAAGCCGAAGCGCTCGCTCTGCGTCGGCAGCTTCTCGATCCAGAAGCGTTCTTCTTCCTGCGGCCCCTCGATCGGCACGCCGTAGCGCGTCGCGAGCGTCTTCGCGCCCGCGCAGTGATCGATGTGCCCGTGCGTGAGCAGCACTTTCTCGACCTGCACGTTCTGCCGCGCGACTTCCTGTTCGATCCGGTCGAGATCGCCGCCCGGATCGACGACGGCGGCGCGGCCCGTCTTCTCGCAGACGAGCAGCGAGCAGTTCTGCTGGAACGGCGTGACCGGAATGAGCGTGACTTTCATGAGGGCACCGGCGGCTAAAAGGAGCGATTGTACCGGTCGCGCGCGTGGCCTGCCGTGCGTACGATGCATGCCGCAGCACGCGGATCAGGGCATTCCCGGAGCATGCCGATTGTTACAGCCATAGCGAGAATCAATGGTCTGCCGGGGGCCCTTTTCGAGACAAGGTTTTGATTTATGTATAATGCGCCCCATTGCGCGTGAATTTCACGCCATTCGCTGGTGTATCGGCCCCGTTAAACGAGGCGTCCGATCCACCGTCAAGCATCAGCCGCCGGGGAGTCCGGCGGTGTATCCAGCACCGAGCAGTCGGTGCTCACGTCTTGTCCGGCCGGGTGCTGCGCGCCCGCCTGCGGCCCTGCTGCCGCGCCGCCGGATGAGGCCTGTGCCGCCGTTCCTGTGCGTTGGTCGTAGCGACGCGCGCGAACGTGGAGCCATGTTCGATGGCGGCATGTGGGGTCTGGTCAGGCTGTTGGGGACAGGTTGCGCCAGACGTGAAAGCTAATCAGGACGGTTGCGGCCAGGACGAACGCCGCGCCCATGCTAGCCGCCTGCTCGCATTCGAGCGGGGCGTGCACGCATTTGCCGTCCGGGCCGCATATGTCTGCGTTGTGAAGCAGCGTTGTATCGATGCGGCCCGAACCAGAAGGCGACACGTCGATGAATTTACGTTTTCCGAGCCGATTCGGAACCATTGCATTGTTTTTTGCGCTGACGGGCTGTGCGGTACCATCCAGCCAGACCACCGGCAGCGTGAGCCAGAAGAAGGCGGTCGACAAGACCGCCGCCGCCGCGAAGGCGGACGACGACAAGCAGCCGCTCAATTTCGATTCCGCGCTGGCATCGATGCCGGCTGCCGACAGCAAGGACGCGAAGAAGTCGTCGCTGGCGGATGCCGAGCCGATCGACGGCAAGGATGTGTCCGATTTCCGCCAGAGCGGCCGCGCATCGTGGTACGGGCGGGATTTCCACGGCCGCCGCACCGCGAACGGCGAACGTTTCAACATGAACGCGTTCACCGCCGCGCACCGCACGCTGCCGCTGTCGTCGTACATCAAGGTGACGAACGCATCGACCGGCAAGTGGGTCGTCGTGAAGGTCAACGATCGCGGGCCGTTCAAGCGCGGCCGTGTGCTCGACCTGTCGTATGCGGCGGCCAAGGTGATCGGCCTCGTGCACGCCGGCACGGGCCGCGTGAAGATCGAAGGGCTGTCGCCGCAGGAAGCGCGCGATGCACGCAACGAAATGTTCGCATCGATCTCGGCGAAGTAACGCGGCGCAACAACCCGACGCAACAACCCGGCGGATCGTCCGCTCCTGCGCAAAGGGCTGCCTTCCGGCAGCCCTTTGTGTTTCCGCGCGGCGGCGTCGCGCGTCAGCCTTCGTCGCCTTCCTTCAGCACGAGCGCACGCGCATACAGCGTGTTGCGCGATGCGCCCGTCAGCGCGGCCGCGAGCTTGGCCGCGCTCTTCACCGGCACCTCTTCCAGCAGCAGCCTGAGCAGCGCGTCGTGCGCGGTGTCGTCGGCTTCGCCGCTTGCCGCCGGCGCGCCTTCGACGACCAGCACGAACTCGCCGCGCTGCCGGTTCGCATCGCCGGCGAGCCAGCTCTGTCCTTCGGCCAGGGTGCCCTGAAACAGTTGCTCGTGTAGCTTGGTGAGCTCGCGCGCGATCAGCAGCCGGCGCGCGGGGCCGAACGCGTCGGCGAGCGCGTCGACGGTTTCGGCGATCCGGTGCGGCGCTTCGTAGAACACCAGCGCGTACGGGTGCGACGCCAGCGCCTGCAGCGCGGTCGCGCGCTGTTTCGCCTTCGGCGGCAGGAAGCCAGCGAACGTGAACGCGCCGGCCCAGTCGCCGGCCACGCTCAGCGCGGTCACGGCCGCGCTTGGGCCCGGCAGCGGAACCACCGGGAAGCCGGCCGCGCGCACGGCGTCGACGAGCCGCGCGCCGGGGTCCGAGATGCCCGGCGTGCCGGCGTCCGACACGTAGGCCACGCGTTCGCCGCCACGCAGCAGTTCGATCACGCGCTGCGCGGCTTCGCGTTCGTTGTGCTCGTGCACGGCGACGAGCGGTTTCGAGATCCCGTAGCGGGCGAGCAACTGGCCCGTATTGCGGGTGTCTTCGGCCGCGATGCGGTCGGCGAGGCCGAGCACGTGCAGCGCGCGCAGCGTGATGTCGGCCGTATTGCCGATCGGCGTGGCGACCACGTAGAGCGCGGCGTCCGGGTAGTGCTGCGTATGCGCGAGTTCGAGGAGGGCAGTCATGGCAGGCAATGCACGCAATCGCGGCACGAGCGGAACAAGGACGGCATTGTGCCACGCGGCGCCGGCGCGGCCGGAGGGCGCCAGCGATCGGCCGCGTTCGGGCGACAACTTTTCCGGCGCGGCGCGATCCAAACCGGTCGGCGCGGCGTTCGAGCAGCGCGCGCGGCAGTTTCTCGAGCGTCGTGGCCTCGGGTTCGTCGCCGCGAACGTGACGATGCGCGGCGGCGAGCTCGATCTCGTGATGCGCGAGCCAGACGGCATGCTCGTATTCGTCGAAGTGCGCGCGCGGCGCAGCACCCGGCACGGCGGCGCGGCCGCGAGCGTCGGCTGGCGCAAGCGGCGGCGTCTGGTCGCGGCGGCGTTGCAGTTCTGGTCGCGGCACGGCGCCGGCGCCGCGTGCCGTTTCGACGTCGTCGCGTTCGAGGCCGGACGGCTTGCGTGGCTGCGCGACGCATTTCGTACCGACGATGCATAGCCGCGAGCTGTGACGAGATGTAAAGAGTTCTTGCCGGACCGCCGGAGAGGGCGCCGGAGTACGGTAAACTCGCCGCACCCACGATGTCGCGCGAGTTGTGCCGCGCGCCCAGTTCACCAGGAATCGATGTCAGTCGAACGTATTCAGCAACAATTCCGCGACAGCGCCGCGCTTCACGCCGAAGCGGCCGACGCGCTGTCGCTGCCGATCGCAGCCGCGGTCGATGCGATGTTCGCCGCACTGGCGAACGGCAACAAGATCGTCGCGTGCGGTGACGGCCCGTCGGCCGCCGCCGCGCAGTACCTCGCCGCGTCGCTCGTCGGCGGTTTCGAGCGCGAGCGTCCGGGCCTGCCCGCGATCGCGCTGGCCACCGACGCATCGCAGGCCGGCCTCGCGGGCGCGGCGGCGGCCGAGCAGTTGTTCGCGCAGCAGGTGCGCGTGCTGGGCCAGACGGGCGACATCCTGCTGGTGCTCGACGCGCTCGGCGCTTCGCCGCGCGTGCTCGCGGCGATCGACGAGGCGCACGAGCGCGAGATGACCGTCGTCGCGTTGACGGGCGGCAACGACCACACGGTCGCGGCCGCGCTGTCCGATACCGATATTCCGATCAGCGTGCCCGCCGTTCGCGCGGCGCGCATCCACGAAGTCCATCTGCTGACCATCCACTGCCTGTGCGACGGCATCGACGCGATGCTGCTGGGTGAGGATTGAACGAAGGAGAGCCGTCGATGAATCAAAGCCGCGTCAAACAGACGCTCGTCAGAACCACGCTGCTCGCCGCGCTGACGGCGGGCCTCGCCGTGTCGCTGCAGGGTTGTGTGCTCGGGGTCGTGGGCGCAGCGGCCGGCGGCGGCGCGCTGATCGCGACCGATCGCCGCACGCTCGGCGCGCAGACGGAGGATCGCGAGATCCAGGTCAAGTCGCTCACGCAGATCAACAACGGGCTGCCCGACCAGTCGCACGTGAACGTGACGGTGTTCAACCGCCGCGTGCTGCTGACGGGCGAAGTGCCGAACGATGCGTCGAAGCAGCGCGCCGAGGAAATCGTGCGCGGCATCAACAACGTGAACGGCATCGTCAACGAGCTGTCGGTCGGGCCGGCGTCGTCGCTGTCGTCGCGCGCGAACGACTCGTACCTCGAAGGGCGCGTGAAATCGGAGCTGATCGCGACGAAGGGCATCTCGGCGAACTACTACAAGGTCGTCAGCGAGCGCGGCAATCTTTATCTGATGGGGCTCGTCACGGTCGATGAAGGCAATCGCGGCGCCGAAGCCGCGAGCCAGGTGCCGGGCGTCGAGAAGGTCGTGAAGGTATTCCAGTACGTGAAGCCGCAGGACGCGCAGGCGCTGCAGGACGCGTCGCCCGCGAGCGGCGCATCCGGCGCGCAGGCGGCTGCCGCCCCGGCGGACAGCGCGACGGTGGGCGCGGTGCCCGACGCGTCGGTGCAGTCCGCGCCGCTGCAGCCGCCCGCGCCGATCTCGAATTCGTCGAGCGTGCATCCGGGCAATCCGAAGGCGAAGGCGCAATGACGGGCAGGCAGATGACGCAGATGAAACGATGGATGGTGCAGGGCGTCGCGGCCGCGGCGCTCGTGGCCGGCACGCTGGGCGCCGCGCACGCGGACGTCGGCGACGGCCTGAAGGTTGCGCGCAGCAACGCGTGCATGGGCTGCCACGCGGTCGACCGCAAGCTCGTCGGCCCGTCGTTCAAGGATATCGCCGCGCGCTACAAGTCCGATCCGCAGGCCGTCGCGAAGCTGTCGAAGAAGGTGAAGGACGGCGGTTCGGGCGTCTGGGGCGCGATTCCGATGCCCGCGCATCCGCGCATGAGCGACGCCGACGTCCGGTCGGTGGTCGAATGGGTGCTGGCCGGCGCGCCGTCAAAGTAATGCGCTGCGGGTGACGTAACCCCTATTGCCAAGCGCGGAAATGCGTGTGTATGATGGTCGACTGTTGGGGCGGTAGCTCAGCTGGGAGAGCGTCGCGTTCGCAATGCGAAGGTCGGGAGTTCGATCCTCCTCCGCTCCACCAACGGAATTTGAAAGGCCCGATCGCGAGATCGGGCCTTTTTGTTTTCCCGCAGGACCGTGGTCGGCGCGCTAAGTCGCCAACTCGTGGATCAATCTGAACGTCGGCACCGACAACACCGCGAATCCCACCGTCATGACCGCGAGCACGGCGGTCCTCTTCCGCAGCAGCGCGCAGACGACGATCGACAGCCCGCAGAACGCGCAGGTCAGAATGACGATCCACCACAGCGCCGCATAGCCCGCACCGCCTTCGAAATTCGATACGTTCTGCGTGATCCGGGTCGCGGCATACCCGGCGACGGTGATGCTCGCGGGCAGGCACAGCACTGAATACAGCACGAAAACGATGATCTGTCGCGGTGTCGGATCGGATGACGTCATGGAGCGCGTTCTGTTGCGGATGGACGGGGGGCCCCCGACCGTCCGCCGCACGGGCCGATCAAGGCAGTCGGCAGGATGCGACCGTTTTCCATGTTTGGCAACCGCCACCGCCTGCCACCCCGTCACCCCGCCCTAAACTACCCCTAAACCCGCCCCAAACTCGGCCGCTTCGGATCGTACGTCCACCCCGGCACCAGATAACGCATCGCCACCGCATCGTCGCGCGCCGTACCGCCCACCGCGTTGTACAACGCATGCGCAGCCTCGACCTGCGCCATATCCAGCTCGATCCCCAGCCCCGGCCGCTCTGGCACGGCCACCTGGCCGCCGACGATCGCGAGCGGTTCGCGCGTGAGCCGCGCGTCGCCTTCCTGCCAGATCCAGTGCGTGTCGATCGCGGTGATCGTGCCGGGCGCGGCCGCCGCCGCATGCGTGAACATCGCGAGCGACACGTCGAAATGGTTGTTCGAGTGCGAGCCCCACGTGAGCCCCCAGTCGCGGCACAGCTGCGCGAGCCGCACCGAGCCCTGCATCGTCCAGAAATGCGGATCGGCGAGCGGGATGTCGACCGCCTGCAGCCGCACCGCGTGATCCATCTGCCGCCAGTCGGTCGCGATCATGTTGGTCGCGGTCGGGATCCCCGTCGCGCGGCGGAATTCGGCCATCACCTCGCGGCCCGAATAGCCGCCTTCCGGCCCGCACGGATCTTCCGCGTACGCGAGCAGGTGGCCTTGCCCGCGGCACAGCGCGACGGCCTCGTCGAGCGACCACGCGCCGTTCGGGTCGAGCGTCGTGCGCGCGTCGGGAAAGCGCGCCTTAATTGCCGCGATCGCTTCCATCTCGTCGGCGCCGGCCATCACGCCGCCCTTCAGCTTGAAATCGGCGAAACCGTAGCGCTCGACCGCGGCTTCGGCCTGCCGCGCGATCGCGGCCGGCGTCAGCGCTGCCTCGTTGCGTAGCCGGAACCAGGCGTCCGAAGCGTGCGCCTCGTCGCGATACGGCAGATCGGTGCGGCGCCGGTCGCCGATGTAGAACAAATACGCGAGCATCGGCACCGCGTCGCGCTGCTGGCCTTCGCCGAGCAGCGCCGCGACCGGCACGTCGAGGTGCTGGCCGAGCAGGTCGAGCAGCGCGGCTTCGATCGCGGTGATCACGTTGTCGAGCCGCAGGTTGATCTCGTGCGGCTGCCGCAGCACCGCCGCCTCGCCGGCCGACGTCACTTCGTGGCGGATCGTGCGGCCGGCACCGGCACCCGCGCCCCCACCGGACAGCGCCGCGCGCACCGCATTGAGCGTCGCCTGGTAGCGTCCGATCGACTGGCCGACCACGCGATCCGTCATGCGCTCGAGCGCGTGGCGGATCCCTTCGCCGCCCGGTACTTCGCCGACGCCCGTGTGTCCGCTGCTGTCGTCGAGGATCACGAGGTTGCGCGTGAAGTACGGCGCGTGCGCGCCGCACAGGTTGAGCAGCATGCTGTCGCGCCCGGCGACGGGAATCACCTGCATGCGCGTGACGCGCGGGGTGCCGGCACGGCTGGGTTCGGACATCGGTTCGCTCCTGGTTCCATTGGCGCGCGGGCCGCCGGACGCGCCGGCGCAGCCCGCGCCGTTCATTGAAGCTCGACGCGGCGGATCTCGCCGACGACGAACAGGTAGCAGATCACGGCGACGAGCGCATGCGCGACGACATAGACGAGCGCGCCGTTGAACGAGCCGCTGCGGTCGACGATATAGCCGATCGCGATCGGCGTCGTGATGCTGGAAAGGTTGCCGCACGTGTTGAGCAGCGCGCCGCTCAGGCCGGCGATCTGGCGCGGCGCGGTGTCGGCGTTGACGGCCCAGCCGAGCGCGCCGAGCCCCTTGCCGAAGAACGACAGCGCCATGAACAGCACGACGAGCACATGCGAATCGGTGTAGTTGCAGACGATCATCGACATCGACAGCAGCATGCCGAACACGATCGGCACCTTGCGCGCGACCGACAGCGACCGGCCCTGCTTGAGCAGCGCATCGGACACGACGCCGCCGAGAATCCCGCCGAGGAACCCGCACACGGCCGGGATCGACGCGACGAGCCCCGCGTTGAGGATCGACATCCCGCGCGCCTGCACCAGATAGACGGGAAACCACGTGATGAAGAAGTAGGTGAGCGCGTTGATGCAGTACTGCGCGACGTACACGCCGACCAGCATCCGGTTCCTCAGCAGCGCCTTCACGTGACGCATCGACGGGCCGCCTTCGCGTGCGCCCGTCGCCTGGTCGATGTTGACGAGCGCGCCGCCTTCGGCGAGGTAGTCGAGTTCCGCGCGGTTGATGGTCGGGTGCGCCTTCGGGTCGTACATCGTGCGGTTCCACACCAGCACGAACGCGAAGCCGAGCACGCCCATCACCGCGAACACCGACTGCCAGCCGAACGCGTGCACGAGCCAGCCCATCAGCGGCGCGAACACGACGGTCGCCGCGTACTGCGCGGCGTTGAAGATCGCCGATGCGGTGCCGCGTTCGGCGGCCGGGAACCACGCGGACACGATCCGGCTGTTGGCCGGGAACGACGGCGCCTCGGCTGCGCCGACCAGGAAGCGCAGCCCGAACAGCAGCGCGAACGCGGCCGCGCCGCCGAAGAAGCCGATCCCGCCCTGCAGCAGCGTGAACAGCGACCAGAAGAAGATGCTGAACGCGTAGACGATGCGGGATCCGTAACGGTCGAGCAGCCAGCCGCCCGGCAATTGCGCGATCACGTACGACCAGCCGAACGCGGAAAAGATGAAGCCCATCTGCACGTGGCTCAGGTGCAGCGAGCGGGCCAGCGCGGGGCCCGCGATCGCGATTGCCGCGCGATCCGCGTAGTTGATCGTCGTGACCGCGAACAGCACGGCCAGCACCAGCCAGCGCACGCGGGTGCGCCGGGCCGTTGCCGACGCGGACGCCGGCAATGCGTGAAGCGGATTCATGACTTGTCTCCTCCGAAGGGCGGAAGGCGCCGTCGAGCGGCACGCGCGTCGGGTGCGCGCGTAATGTAGTGATGCCGCCGGCGGAGGCCGGGCACCGGACGCCGAGGCAGGCAGAGCGTCCGGGCCATTCTGTCATGTCGATATTTGCGCTTTCATGCCAATTGCTGACTTGATCGATTCAGCATTTGAATCGATCGAATGAAGTGGGCGGTCATGCGCGTGCGTGGTCCGCGCCGGCGCCGTGATGGCGCGCCACGTGCTGCGCCAGAAACTCGACGGCGGCGCGCACGCCGGGCAACTGGCCGCGCCGATGCGGCATCAGCAGCGTCGTCGTGACGGTGCCCGCGCGCCAGCCGGGCAGCACGCGCACGAGCGCGCCGGATGCGAGCGCGGCGCCGGCGATCCAGTCGGGCAGGCACGCGAGGCCGAGACCGGCCGTTGCCGCCTGCAAGAGCAATGTCGATTCGTCGGCCTGCAGCCGCAGGCGCGGCGTCACGTCGACGGCATCGCCGCCGCGCTGCAGCCGCCATGGCTGCGGGCCCGGGTGAAGCCCGTCGTGCTGCGCGAGGTCGGCCGGCATGTCGGGCGTACCGGCCCGCGCGAGATAGGCTGGCGCCGCGACGACGACGATCGGCGACGCCGCGAGCGGCCGTTGCACGAGCGCGGAATCGGGCAACGGTGCGAAATGGCTGCGCACCGCGATGTCGAAGCCTTCCTGCGCGATGTCGACGAGGCGGCCGCGCCGGTCGCCAGGCAGGATTCGGTGGCGACGATTTTTTTACCCGGATAATATTGACATCCAATTAATACCCGGATGAAAATAGCGTCATTACGATTCCAGCCCCCGGGCGACCACGATGACCTCTTCCACGCTTCTTCCTTCGTACACGGCCTTCGACGGCCATCGGCGGCTCGCGTCGGGCCCGCTTGCGACGGTCGCGCTCGCGGTCCGGCAGGCGGCCGGCGACGCGACGCCCGGCACGATCCTGATCTTCGACGACGCGACGGGACGCTCGATCGACCTCGACCTGCGCGGTACGGCGGACGACATCCGTGCGCGCTATGCGGCGCCGTCGGGCGACGCAGCCGGCAGCGCCGGCGAGCCGGGCGGCGCGGTCGCAGGCGAACAGCGCGGCCGCGGCCGGCCGAAGCTTGGCGTGGTGTCGCGCGAGGTTACGCTGCTGCCGCGCCACTGGGAATGGCTCGGCGCGCAGCCGGGCGGTGCGTCGGTCGCGCTGCGCAAGCTCGTCGAGGACGCGCGACGCACGCATGCGGCGG
The DNA here is from genome assembly GCF_902833245.1 of Burkholderia sp. BCC0398. Classification (NCBI taxonomy): domain Bacteria; kingdom Pseudomonadati; phylum Pseudomonadota; class Betaproteobacteria; order Burkholderiales; family Burkholderiaceae; genus Burkholderia; species Burkholderia sp. BCC0398. Next base: position 35,832 of record NZ_CADFEM010000012.1, on the reverse strand, counting down.
CCGACCGGCAGCGCGACGCGCAGGCGCGCGCATACCACTTCATGTCGGCGATGGCGGGCGACCTGCCCGGTTTCGAGGAAGCCGCGCGGGCACTGTATGCGAACGATCCGGCGCGGCTGGCCGAACTGATCGCCGGCTGGCCCGACGACGTGCGCGACCATGCGCTCGCACTGGCGCGCGGCGATCTGCCGCCGGCCGCCGACGACTGCTGACGGAGCGCCGACGCGATGACCGTATTCGACCTGAACCGCGGCGCGATCGCGCCGGTCGCCGACGAAGTCGACGTCGTCGACCTGCGTGTGACGGGCGCCATTCCGCGCGAACTCGACGGCACGTTGCTGCGCAACGGCCCGAACCCGCCGGGCGGCCGCTTCGACGGCAACGACATGCTGTCGTGGTGGCCGGAGGCCGCGATGCTGCATGCGATCGCGTTCGACGACGGCCGCGCGGCCGGCTACCGGAACCGCTGGGCGCGCACGCGGCGCTGGGCCGCCGTCCATGCACCGGGGCAGGCGCCGCATCTGCCCGACACCAATCCGAACGTGAGCGTGCTGCAGCATGCGGGCGAATTGCTCGCGCTGGCCGAGGGCGGCGCGCCGCTCGCGATCACCGCCGCGCTCGATTCGTTCGGCGCGCCGACGCGGCACGCGGGCTTCGACGGCGCGATGACCGCGCATCCGAAGGTCGATCCGGTAACCGGCGAGCTGATCCTGTTTCGCGCGGACTGGCGCGCACCGTGGCTGCGCTACGGCGTCGCGGATGCGCTCGGCGTGCCGCGCGTCGATTTCGAGATCGAGCTGGGCGCGCCGTCGATGATGCACGACCTCGCGATCACCGAAACCCGCAGCCTGCTGCTCGACCTGAACGTCGGCTACGACTTCTCGCTGCTGAAGCAGGGCCACCGGATGCCGCTGCGCTGGCACGACGACCGGCCCGCGCGCATCGGCGTGCTGCCGCGCCACGGCGGCGACGTGCGCTGGTTCGGCGTCGAGCCGTGCTTCATCCAGCACGTCGTGAACGCGTACGACTGCGACGCGTCGTGCATCGTGCTCGACGCGGTGCGCTATCCGTCGTTCCTGCGGCTCGACGCGCGCACGGGCCGCTTCGCCGACAACCCGGTCGGCGAGCTGTGGCGGTACGTGATCGACACCGCGAACGGGCTGATCGACGAAGGGCCGCTCGCCGACGGCGGCATCGAGCTGCCGCGCATCAACGAAAGCCGGACCGGGCGCGGCTACCGCTATCTATATGCGGTCGAGCAGCCGAACAACGCGGAAATGCGCGGCGTGATGCGCTTCGACCACGCGCGCGGCACGACCACGCACTACGCGGTGCCGGCCGGCGACCAGAACGGCGAGCCGGTGTTCGTGCCGCGCCCGGGCGGCGCCGACGAGGACGACGGCTGGCTGCTGGTGATGGTCTACCGCGCGGCGACGGATACGAGCGACGTCGTGATCCTCGATGCGCGCGCGATCGACGCGGGGCCGGTCGCGACCGTGCATCTGCCGCGCCGCGTGCCGGCCGGGTTCCACGGCGCGTGGGTGCCGCGCGAACGTTGAACGTGCGCGTCGGCGGCGCGCGTCACTGCGCGCGCAGCGCGTCGACGATCTTCAGTCGTGCGGCGCGCATCGCCGGCAGGAACCCGCCGACGAGCCCCATCACGAGCGAGAACACGAGCGTCTTCACGACGATCGCGGGCGTCAGCACGAAGCGGAACGACAGGTCCGAGAAGGTCTGGAAATTGGTCGTCGAGAACGACGCGAACTGCATCAGCGACGCGCACGCGAGCCCCGCGACGCCGCCGACGAAGCCGAGCAGCAACGCCTCCAGCAGGAACGCGGCGAGCACGTTGGTGCGCTTGAAGCCGAGCGCGCGCAGCGTGCCGATCTCGGCCACGCGGTTCGCGACCGACGCATACATCGTGATCATCGCGCCGATCATCGCGGCGATCGAGAAGATCGTCGACAGCGTGATGCCGAGGATGTTGATGAACGTCGACAGCGCCTTCGACTGGTCGCCGTAGAAGGTCTGCTCGCGCTTCGCCTCGTCGGTCAGGCGCGGATCGACGTCGATGTCGGCCTTGAAGCGCGCGAAGCCGTCGGCGCTCGGGATGCGCAGCACCATCGACGAATAGCTGGTGCGCCGGAACGACTGCATCAGCTGGTCGACGTCGCCCCAGATCTCCGAATCGAAGCCGCTGCCGCCCGCGTCCAAGATGCCGACGATGGTCCAGTCGCGCTGCGCGAAGTGCAGGCGATCGCCGAGCTGCGTGCCGCTGAAGCCTTTCGCGATCGCGCTGCCGACGACGATCTCCGACGAGCCCGGCGCGAACGGGCGGCCGGCCACGAGCGTCACGTGCGGCCGCAGCGCGAGGCCCGCCGGCGACACGCCGCGGATCACGACGTTCGACGGCTTGCCGGTCGACGTCTTCACGAGCGAGATCAGCACCACGGCCTCCTTCGACACGAGCGGCCGGCCGTCGGGACCGAGCGCGACGGCCGGATGCATCTCGAGCGCATTGGCCTGCTGATGGTCGATCGAACTCTGGATCTCGGTCTCGGCGCCCTTGCGGATCACCACCGCGTTGTCGGGTTCGCCGGTCGATACGAGTGTCTTCGTGAGCCCCGCATCGAGCATCTGCACCGTCGCGAACACGAAGATCACGAGCGCCATGCCACCGGCGGTCAACGCGGTGGTGAGCCGCCGGGTCCACAGGTTGCGTGCGATGTAGGTGAGCGGGATCGCCATGCGCGTCTCTATCCGATCGCCCGCAGGCCTTCGACCACGCGCACGCGCGCCGCCTGCCACGCCGGCACGATTGCCGCAGCGAAGCCGACCGCGACCGAGCACGCGGCCTGCAGCACGACCGTCTCGGTCGACACCTTGAATACCGGGAAAATGCCGCCCGCCGCCTGCTTGAACAGGTTCGCGGCGGGCGGCGTCGCGAGCATCCCGAGCCCGCCGCCGACCACCGCGATCACGACCGATTCGCCGAACACGATCAGCGCGAGGAACCCGGGGCCGAAGCCGAGCGCCTTCAGCGTCGCGTATTCGGCCGTGCGCTCGCGCGCGCTCATCGCCATCGCGTTGGCCATCACGGCCATGATGATCAGGATCACCACGTACGACACGAGGCGGATCGCCGCGATGATCTGGTTCGACATCGCGACGAAGCCGAGCTGGAACGCCTGCTCGGTCTCGGTCAGCGTTTCGGCGAGCGAGTTCTTGAACACCGCGTCGACGTTGCGCGCGATCGACGCGCCGTCGTCGGGGTTCGCGACGCCGAGCACGAACACGCCGACCTGGTCGGCCTGCTTCGGCGTGCGCTTGCGCACCGTCTCGTTCAGGTAATCCCAGTGGAACACCAGTTGACGCGTGATCGTCGAGTCGTCGCGACCGTCGAGAATCCCGCGCACGACGAAGTCCCACGTGCCCGGATAGATCGTGCCTTTCAGCGGAATCACGTCGCCGACCTTGAAGCCGAACTGCGTCGCGAGCTGGCGGCCGACGAGGCAGCCGCGGCGGTCGCGATCGTAGTCGGCGCGCTGCTGCGCCGGCAGGATGAATTCCGGATACAGGTCGAGATAGTTCTCCGACACCGCGAAGCTCGCGAAGAAGTTCTTCGGGTCGCGGTAGATGCCGCCGAACCAGTTCGAGCGGACCACGGCCGTCACGCCGTCGACGCCGCGGATCCGGTTCTCGTAGCTCACCGGCAGCGGAAATACCAGCGAGATCGCGTTGCGCGTGACGAGCCGGCCGCTGGACGCGGCCGCCGCGCCCGCGTACCACGCATCGACGACGGTGTGCAGCAGCCCGAACGCGAGCACGGCGATCGTGAGCCCGAGCACGGTCAGCAGCGTGCGCAGCCGGTGCCGCAGCGCGTTGCGCGCGATCAGCTTCAGCACGTACATCGCGCGCGCTCGCGTCGATCAGGCCGCGTGCCCATCGATCAGCTCCCCCTTTTCCAGATGGACGAGCGAGCGCGCGGCGCCGGCCGCGTGCGCGTCGTGCGTCACCATGATGATCGTCTTGCCGAGCTCGGCGTTCATCCGCTGCAGCATCGCGAGCACGTCGGTGGCCGATGCGCGGTCGAGGTCGCCGGTCGGCTCGTCGGCGACGATCAGCACCGGATCGGTGATCAGCGCGCGCGCGATCGCGACGCGCTGCTGCTGGCCGCCCGACAGCTCGGACGGGTAATGGCTCGTGCGATCGCCGAGATTCACCATGTCGAGCACGAGCTCGACGCGTTCGCGCCGCTCGCGGCGCGACAGGTGCGTGAGCATCAGCGGCAGCTCGACGTTCTCGAACGCGGTGAGCACGGGCATCAGGTTGTAGAACTGGAAGATGAAGCCGACGTTCGCCGCGCGCCATTCGGCCAGTTGCGCCTCGGCGAGTTGCGAGATGTCGAGGCCGCCGACGCGCAGTTCCCCGCTGTCGGGCCGGTCGATGCCGGCCACGAGGTTCAGCAGCGTGCTCTTGCCGGAGCCCGACGGCCCCATCAGCGCGACGAAGTCGCCTTCGCCGATGTCGAGCGTGATGTCGGTCAGCACGGGCACGATCTGGTTGCCGCGCCGGTACGACTTCGCGACGTGGCTGAGCTCGACGAGGGGTGGCCGGGCGTCGTTCACGCGCGCTACTTCTTCGCGACGGTCACTTTCGCGCCGTCCTTCAGTTTCGCGCCCGGCGCGAGCACGACCGTGTCGCCGGGTTTCACGCCGCGCACGGCGACCAGCTCGCCGATCCGCGCGCCCTTCGTCACGGCGGCCGCATGTACAGCGTCGTCCTTCACGACGAACACGACCGGCCGGCCGTCGCGCTCCACGACCGCGCTCGCCTGCACGGCCGTCACCGGCTGCCGGTCCTGCGGCGTCGCCGGCTTGGACAGGAACGCGATCTTCGCGCTCATGTCGGGCAGCACGCGTTCGTCGCGGTCGACGAAGCGCACCTTCACGAGCACGGTGGCCTTCGAGCGGTCGACGGTCGGCACGATGCGCGACACGCGGCCCGCGAAGCGCATGTCGGGCAGCGCGTCGAGCTGGATCTCGCACGGCTGCTCGGCGCGGATCTTCGCGATGTTCGATTCGGCGACGTCGGCCTCGACCTCGAGCGTCTCCATGTCGGCGATCGTCACGACCGCGCCCTTGCTGTCCGACGCGGACGAGAACGGCGTGATGTTGTCGCCGACGTTCGCATGCTTCGCGAGCACGATGCCGTCGAACGGCGCGCGGATCACCGTCTGGTCGACCGCCACCTGCGCGGCCTGCGCGTTCGCTTCGGCCGACACGATCGCGGCCTGGTCGCTGTTGAGCGTCGCGCGCGCCTTGTTCACGCGCGCCGTGTCGGTGTCGAGCTGCGCGGCCGGCACGGCGCCCTTCGGCGCGAGCGCGGCGGTGCGGCGCAGCGCGATCTCCGCATCCTTGAGTTCCGCCTGCGCGACGCCGAGGTTCGCACGGGACACCTGCACCTGCGCACGCGCCTGGGCGAGCGACGCTTGCACGTCGTTGCTTTCGAGACGCGCGATGATCTGGTCCTGCTTCACGCGCGTGCCTTCGAGCACGCCGAGCCACTCGACGCGCCCCTGGCCCTTCGACGCGACCGCGGCCTTGCGCTGCGGCACGACGTAGCCGGTCGCATTGAGCTGCGTATCGTTCTGGTACGGGTAGGCGGACGTGACGGACGTGGTGTCGACGGTCGGCCGGCCGGTGAGCGCGAGGCCGGCGACGATCGCGATGACGACGAGCGCGGCGGCGACCGCATAGCGCGCCCAGCGGCGCCGGCGCGGCACCGGGGCGATCGGACGCCGGTCGATTTTCAGTTTGTCCAGATTGTGATCGGGCAATTTGAGCGCCTCGAGACGGCGGCGGTCGTGCGACCGGCCGCGATCCGGTTTCCGGGGAAAGGGACGGATGGACGCCAGTATAAGCGTCGCTCCGGCGCCGCGCGAGCCGGTTTGCGGCGCCGTGCGGCGGCGGCCCGTCCGGCCCGCCGGCGCCGGCCGACGCGCCCGCCCCCGGGGAAACCCGAGGATGCAAGCAACGTGTCAACTTGCCGCGAATGCGGTGCGTTATGGAACCAGTGCGTCAGGTTTTGTCGCGACGGAACGGCGAAAGCCAGCCTCGCGGCCTGGGGCTCCGGTGCGAATGCCTCGCATCTTTACTTACCGGTACGTTTGATTTTTTCTCCGCTAAAGGAAGAACAATGAAGAAGACGCTCGCTTCGATCATCGCCGCAGCATTCGCACTCGCATCGGTTTCGGCATTCGCACAGGCGTCCGCGCCGGCAGCCGACACGTCGGCTGCCGCATCGGCACCGGCCAAGAAGGATCACAGCAAGCCGAAGCACCAGCTGAAGCACCACGGCTCGAAGAAGGGCCAGGCGAAGGCTGCAGCCGCATCGGCCGCCGGCACGAACGACGCAGGCACGCAGAACTAAGCGGTTCCGCCGCCACGGCCGGCGTTGCCGGTCATCGGTCGGCCAACCCCGCATGCTCCGGCATGCGGGGTTTTGTTTTTCAGGCGCCGAATGCGCACCGCGCCCGGCCGGCGGCAGGCGCTGCAGCGCGCCGGCATCTGTGTTTAACTCGCGGCTTCACGGAGCGAAGGAGCGAGACATGGATCTCGGGTTTATCGGGCTGGGCGAAATGGGGCAGGCGATCGCGACGAACCTGCTGAAGGCGGGCCACACGGTGCGGGTCTGGAACCGGTCGCGCGAGCGGGCCGAGCCGCTCGCGGCATTCGGCGCGCAGATCGTCGACACGCCGGCCGACGCGTTTCGCGGCGACGCGGTGTTCTCGATGCTCGGCGACGATGCGGCCGCGCGCGCGGTGTTCGACGACGCGCTGCTGGCCCAGGCGCCGCGCGGGCTGATCCACGTGAACATGGCGACCGTGTCGGTCGCGCTCGCCGAATCGCTCGCGCACGCGCATGCGTCGCGCGGCATCGACTATGTCGCCGCGCCGGTGATGGGCCGGCCCGACGTCGCGGCCGCCGCGCGCCTGACGATCATGGCCGGCGGCCCGGCCGAGGCGATCGACCGCATGCAGCCGCTGTTCGATGCGATCGGCCAGAAGACCTGGCGCTTCGGCTCGCTGCCGCAGCACGCGAACGTCGCGAAGATCGCCGCGAACTTCACGCTCGCGTCGGCGATCGAGACGCTCGGCGAGGCGTCCGCGCTGCTCGGCGCGCACGGCGTCGCGATGCGCGATTTCCTCGACGTGATCACCAGCAGCGTGTTTCCGGGGCCCGTCTACGAAGGCTACGGCGCGATGATCGCCGAGCGGCGCTACGAGCCCGCGCGCTTCAAGGCGCGGCTCGGGCTGAAGGACGTCCGGCTCGCGCTGGAGGCCGGCGACGCGACGTCGGTGCCGCTGCCGGTGGCGAGCGTCGTGCGCGACAGCCTGCTCGATGCGCTCGCGCACGGCGGCGGCGACCAGGATTTCGCGGTGCTCGGCGAGGCCGCGCTGCGCCGCGCGGGCCGCTGACACGCGACAGAAGCGCGGTGCGCACGGCATAATCGACAGTCCGTTTTCCCTACATTCATTTCAGGCAGAGGCAGTCATGAACTTGCATACGTGGTGGCTTTTCGTGGCGACGGTGTTCGTCGTGTCGGCGATTCCGGGCCCGAACATGCTGCTCGTGATGACGCACGGCGCGCGCCACGGGCTGCGGCGCTCGTCCGCGACGATGGCCGGCTGCCTGAGCGCGCTGGTGCTGATGCTCGCGGTCTCCGCGGCCGGGCTCGGCGCGGTGCTCGAAGCATGGCCGGCGACGTTCGATGCGTTGCGCTTCGCGGGCGCAGCCTATCTGATCTATCTCGGCGTGAAGGCGTGGCGCGCGCGCGTGGACGACGCGCCGGTGGCCGACGTCGATGCGGTGTCGTCGCAAGCGGCCTCGACATCGCGCGTCGCGCTGTTCCGCAACGGCTTCCTGGTCGCGGGCAGCAACCCGAAGGCGATCCTGTTCGCGGCCGCGCTGCTGCCGCAGTTCATCAACGCGGCCGAGCCGACGCTGCCGCAGTTCGGCATCCTCGTCGTCACGTTCGCGGTGATCGAGGTGAGCTGGTATCTCGTCTACGCGGCGTTCGGCACGCGCATCGGCGCCACGCTGAAGAGCCAGAGCGTCGCGAAGGTGTTCAACCGGCTGACGGGCGGGCTGTTCGTCGGCTTCGGCGCGATGATGGCGCTGGTCCGTCACTGATTCCCGGCCGACCCCGGCGTACCGAATGCCCCATCTCTCGCAAGAGGGTGGGGCGTTCGGCTTTTGGGCGCCGCTTCACCGGTGAGTGCTCACGCACGCGGCCGATCCAGCGCCGCCGCGCCGGGCCCGCGTCCGGTCGCCAGCCCGAACACGGTCGCCGCGCCGGCGAACGCGAATCCGACGCCACACACCGCGCTCCAGCCGCCCCATGCCCACGCGCTGCCCGCGAGCGCCGCGCCGAGCGCGCCGCCGACGAAGAACAGCCCGACGAACAGCCCGTTCAGGCGTCCGCGCGCGACCGGGTTCAGCAGGTTGATCGCGCGGCGACCGATCGTCTGATCGACGATCACGCCCGCATCGAGCAGCGCCGCGCCGCCGGCCAGCAGCGCGAGCGCGACGCCGCGATGCGCGTGCGCATCGAAGCCGAACCAGCGTGCGCCGGCGATGCCGAGCACGACGAGCGCCGCGAGCATCGTGCCGTGCGCGAGCCGTTGCGCGGTCGGGCCGTGGCCGCGGTCGCCCGCGCGGCCGGCGAGCGGCGTGACGATCGCGCCGCTGGCGCCGGCGAACGCGAACAGCGCAATGCCGCGCAGATCGAGCGCGAACGGCGGCTGCGCGAGCCGCAGCCCGACGGCGGTCCAGAACGCGCTGAACGCGGCCATCGCGAGCGCGGCCAACAGCGCATGCCGGCGCAGCACCGGTTCGTCGGCAAGCAGCCGTCCCATCGACGCGAGCAACGCGCGGTAACTGGCCGTGATCGACGGCGTGCGCGCCGGCAGGCGCAGCGCGAGCACGACCGCGATCGCCGCGTTCGCGAGCGCGGCGAGCAGATAGAACGCGCGCCAGCCTGCCGACCCCGCGATCAGGCTCGCGAGCGGCCGCGACAGCAGGATCCCGAGCATCAGCCCGCTCATCACGTTGCCGACCGCGCGGCCGCGCTGCGCGTCGGGCGCCATCGACGCGGCCATCGGCACGAGCATCTGGATCACGCTCGACGCGGCGCCGGCCGCGAGCGTCGCGAGCAGGAACACGGCGCCCGACTGCGTGAAGGCGGGCAGCGCGAGCGCGGCCGCGCAGACGGCGAGCGTCGCGACGATCAAACGGCGGTTCTCGAGCAGGTCGACCAGCGGCACGAGCAACGCGAGCCCGGCCGCATAGCCGAGCTGCGGCAGCATCGCGACGAGGCCCGCGAGGCCGGGCGGCAGGTGCAGGTCCGCGCTGATCGGGCCGGTCAACGGCTGCGCGGCGAACAGGTCCATCACGATCACGCCGACCGTCGCGGCGAAGAACAGCGTCATGCCGGTGCTCAGTGCAGGCGGCGCGGGCGCGGCGACGGTCGGAGAAACGGGGGCGGAGCAACGATTGGCAGGGCAGTTCATTGCAAACCAGGAGGAGTCGAAGGAACGCCCATCGTAGGCGCCCGATCTTTATGCGACAATTGAAATATGTCTAACATGATTATGCGAGTTTGTTTTGAATACGCGTGATCTCCAGGCGTTCGTCGCGGTCGTCGACAGCGGGTCGATGGTCGCCGCGGCCGCGAAGCTCCACCTGACGCAGCCGGGCCTGACGCGGCGCGTGCAGAACCTCGAAACGCTGCTTGGCGTGCCGTTGCTCGAACGGCAGAGCAAGCCGCTGAAGCCGACCGCCGCCGGGCGCGACGTCTACGCGCTCGCGCGCAACGTGCTCGGCGCGGTCGACGAACTGATGGCGGCGGGCACACCGGACAGCGAGCCGTCGGGCGAGCTGCGCATCGGCGTGCCGCCGTTTCTGTCCGAACTCGCGCTGGAGCGGCCGATCGACCGGCTGCGCGACGCGTTTCCGCGCCTCACGCTGCGCGTGACGGCCGGCTGGTCGCCCGCGCTGGTGCAGGGCATCGAGCGCGGCGCGCTCGACGTCGCGACCGTGATGGTGCCCGCGAGCGCGGCGCTGCCGGACGCATTGACGGCGACGCTGCTCGCCACGCAGCCGACGGTGCTCGTGGCCGCACGCGATTTCCCGCTGCCGGACGGCCCGCTGTCGCTCGACACGCTGTCGGGCTTTCCGTGGGTACTGAGCCAGGACGGCTGTGGGATGCGTTCGGCGCTGAGCCGCGCGCTCGGCGCGGCCGGGCTGCCGTTCGACGTCGCGGTCGAGGCATTCGGCTCGGAACTGCAGTTGTCGCTCGTCGCGCGCGGCGCCGGCATCGGCATCGCGCCGCCGAACGCGCTGGCGCGCAGCGCGCATCGCGATGCGCTGAGGGTGGTGGAAACGGCGGGGCTGGAAACGCGGATCAACGTATGGATCGTGCACGGCACGCTGCCGGGCCGCCTCATGCGGCCGGTCGCGCTGCTGCGCGACGCACTGGGCGAGGTGCTGGAGCGGGAGAGCGGAAAGGGGTCAGGCGCCGTGACGGAGAAGTAGAGGCCGCGTTCGAGGGAAAATCCTTATTTTCTCTACGGAAATGTTGCATTGCGGAAACCGATTCGATATGATTGCACCTGTCTCCTCCATGTCTCCTCTGATATGGATTCAGCCCGCCGATCAGGCGGGCTTTTTTTTGCCTGCGATTGAGTCGCAGCGCTCCATTTCCATCCGCCGACGGCCGCCGCGCTCAGAACTTGTATGTCATCCCGACGTAGCTGATGATCGGGTCCGCCTTCAGGTCCGATTTCGACTCGGCGAGCACCGAGCCGTCCGCCGCCTTGATCGTCACCGTCGACGTCGTCTTCAGCGGGATGTAGGTCACCGACGCGACCAGCCCGAAGTGTTCCGTCAGGTTGTACTGCAGGCCCGCGTTGAACACCGGCTGCCACGACGACGATGCCTTCGCCTCCACCGACGTCGTACCCGGCTTGCCCGCGCCCGCCGCGAGGATCGCGCCGAGGTTGTCCTGCGTCTGCTTGATGAAGTTCGTATTGAGCTGCAGGTCGCTGAACCAGTTGTACGACACGCCGAGGCCGAGGAACGGGCGGAACTTCGCGGTCGCCTGCCCGAAGTAGTACTGCAGGATCACCGCCGGGCTCCACTGCCGCACGCTCTTCACGATCGGATTGACCGAGGCCAGCCCGATGTTCTGCGTGCCGAGCGCGCCGGCCGGCCCCGGCGGCTTGATCGTGCCCTGGCCCGACACCTTGAACACCGGCGGCACGCCGGCCACCGACGTGACCGCGATATGGTCGGTCAGGAAGTGGCTGACCGTCAGGCCGACGGTGTCGGCGCCGCTCGTGTGCAGCCCGGTGCCGGCCGACGTGAACGACGGCGGCAGCCGCAGCGGCGTGTTGATCGGCGTCGGCGCGACGTTGGTCGTCATCGGCGTGCTGCTCTGCTGCGGCATGATGTGGAACCAGCCCAGCGTGACGACGTTGCTGCCGGCGCTCTGCGCGTGCGCGGCGAGCGGCGCCACGGCGGCGGCGCCGGCCGCCGCGCAGAGAAGGGTTTTCTTCATCACGGCTTTCCCCTCCGCTTACTGGACGAATGCGCCGATCGTGAAATACGGCGTCGATCCCGCGTTGTCGAGGAAACCGAACACGCCGCCCGAGAAGATGAACTTGCCGGTCGGCGACGTGCTGCCCGAACCCGTATGGATCGTCGTGACCGTGCCCGGCACCTTCTGCGTGTAGTCCAGGTCGAGCACTCTCGTGAGCGACGCCTGCGACGGCTGGAACGGATCGAGCAGCGTGGCCTGCTTGTCGATCAGCGCGGTGGTCCGGTAATCGAACTGGCTGTCGACGCCGATGTATTCGCCGTTCTGCGAACCGGCCGCGACGGCCGTCTGCGGCGCGAGGATCGAGATGCTCGATTCGTCGTCGGCGGTCAGGCCCGGCACGCCGTTGCTGTCCGGCGTCGGGTTCGGGTTCGCGACCCCCGTGCGCACGAGGACCGGCACGAGCTGGTTGCGCAGCTTGCCGACGACCATGAAGCCCTTGCCCTGCGGCGTGGCCGACAGCGTCGGCTTCAGCTGGCTCGCGTAGTTGTTCGACTGGAACGCGCCGCTGCCGTCGGCCGACTGCACGAAGTTCGTGCCCTGCTGCGTGCACGCGCCGCCGGCGAACTGGCCGGTCGTGTCGCACTTGGTCCACGTGCCGTCCGCGTTGATCGTCACTTTCGCGTCGATCGACGCCGGCCCGAATTTCTGCGACGGCACTTCGCCGAAGCCGATGTGGCTGTACGTACCCGCGACCTTCGTGATGTCGGTTTCGATCGACGAGAACCCGATGAACGGGTAGTACGGGAATTTCGTGTCGGGCACCGCGGCCTGGCCGAGCACGCCGTCGAACTGGATCTCCTTGCCGGGAATCGTGCCGCCCGCGACGCCGAAGCCGACGAAGATGCGCGCCGGACGCGACGCATCGAGGCTCGCGCCGTTCAGGCGGAACGCGCACTGGTTCAGCTTGTTGGTCGGCAGCAGCGTTTCCTGCGTGAGCGTGCCGCTGTCGACGGTGCCCGCGCGGGTCGGCGTGACGGTGCCGGTCTTTTGCGGCACCGCCGATTCGACATAGGTGACCTGCCAGGTCATCTTGGTCGTGTCGAGCTGGACCTTCGCGAGTTCGCCGCTGCCCGCGCCGCCCGTAAACACGGTGCTGTAGTCGAGCGTGGCAGGGCAAAGCCGCTCTTCGACGAGCGGCGGCGGGTTGTCGCTGCCGCCGCCGCAGGCGGAAAGAAGGGGGCCGGCAAAGGCCGCCGCCAGAATGAGGTTGCGCTTCATGTTGCTCCTCCAGATTTGTCTTGTGCGGCGGCCAGCTCCCTGTCGGCCGCTTCTGTTGGTCGTGCTCGTCTTGTTGGCGCCGTGCCGGGCGCCTTCGTGCCTTCCCTGCGTCACGCGGCGGCAGGCCGGCCGCCGCGTCCCCGATCGCTACTTGCTGATCTGCGCGCCCACGCCGAAGTACGGGGTCGACGACGTCGTCGAATTCGCCGACGTCGACGTGACGCCGCCGTTCACCGTGCCCTGGATCAGCGCCGCGTACAGCCCGCCCGTCGCGATCACCACGCCCGATGCGGACGGGTAGCTCGCGCCGCTCGGCGGGGCGGTTTTCGCGTTCAGCAGGCCCGGTGTCGTCTGGCCGTAGTCGAGCGTGAAGCCGTCTTCCTCGGCCTGCGTGGACGGGTTGATGAACGACGCGTTGCCGCCGCGGATCAGTGCGGCCGTGTACTTGAAGTTCGAGTCCGCGCCCGCGTAGCCGCCATCGATCGCGCCCGACGTGATCGCCGTCGCCGCGCCGAGCACCGCGATGCCCGATTCGTCGTCGACCTGCGCATCGAGGTGCAGTGGCGGCGTGCCGAGGTTCACGTTGCCCGTGCGCACGATCACCGGCACCGTCGCGCCGTTGAGCTGGCCGATCACCAGGTGCGCGGTGGCCGACTTGCCGGTCGCGCCGACGATCGGCAGTTGCGTCTGCGGCAGCGTCTGCGGCGCCTTGGCGCTGTCGAAGTAGCCGCCGTTCGCGCTCGTTTTCCACGGATCGCCGGTCGTCTGGCAGCCACCCGATCCGCTCGAGGTGCACGCGCCGTTCGCGTCGAACGTCTCGCTCGAGGTCGAGCCCTTCGTCGCGTAGTTGCCCGACGGCACGAGGTGGTAGAGCAGCGCGTTGTACGTGCCCGGCAGTTTTGACAGATCGGTCGTCGTGTTTGCGAAGCCGAGGAACGGATAGAAGTCGAAGTGACGGTTCGGCACCTGGCCGACGTTCTGCACGACGCCCGGGATGATCGTCAGCCCGTCGTACTGGATCGTCGCGCCCGGAATGCCGCCGCCCGCGACGCCCATGCCGACCAGCAGCATCGGCGGGTTCGCCTGGTTGAAGTCGGCGGCCGTCGAATAGGTCGAGCCATCCGGCGCGGGGCCGGTGCCCGGCGTGAGGACGAACGCGCAGCGCGTCTGCTCGGCGGTCGGCAGCGTGCCGGTCGGCGGATGGATGACCTTGCCGGTGATCGTCGTGCCGACGCGGCTCGGCGTGACGGTGCCCGTCTTCAGCGGAATCGGCGATTCGAGCCACTTGAGCGTGTACGTCATCGCGACCGCGTCGATGTTGACGCTGACGATCTCGCCGCTACCCGCGCCGCCGAGATACGTGCTCTTCACGATATCCGCGTTGGCCGGGCACAGTGCGCCGTTGATCGGTTGCGAAGGCGGCTGCCCTTGCGTGCCGCAGCTCGAGCCGGAACATTGGGGCGCGTTGATCGGCGCGAGCGCGCCGCCTGAGTCCCCCCCACCACATGCAACCAGGAAAGGGGCAATGGCAAAGGCCGTTGCCACCCCCTTCGATAAGGTGTGCGACATGCCGCTGTCTCCAATCGTTTAATTGTGCGAGCTAATGTCGCTGCCTGTGTTTTTGCTGTCAATTGATGAACCCGTCTAAAAAAGGCGATTGAAACGGGATCTGCGAATTGAATGCTTGCCCAATAAGGCAAACGGTAAGAATTTAAACGCGGAACGGGCTACCGAAAGCTGCCGGAGTGGGGGATGCGCGACGCCCGGCACGCTCTCGCAGCACCTTCTGGCGTATAACGGCAGCGTTTAAATCAACGGGTATCCGGTTTATCCCTATTCGGGATTGACTGGATAAGGAAGGGGCGAATTAATCCACTTGTAATCGCGCAATGGAAAGCTTGTAAATATTTGTAAATGCGCGGCGCGGTGTTTTTATATATTGCCTGATACGGGTAAATAAAAAGCCGGCCAACGGCCGGCTTTGCATGGCATGCGATGTTGAATCAGCGTTTGAGGCCCGCGTCCTCGGCCGCGCCGATGTTGAGGTTCATGCACTGGATCGCGGCGCCCGATGCGCCCTTGCCGAGGTTGTCGAGGCGCGCGACCGTGACGAAGCGCTCCGCGTTGCCGAACACGAACAGGTCGACGCGGTTCGTGTCGTTGTTCGCCTGCACGTCGAAGAAGCCGCCGTCGAGGTTCGCGTCCGCATCGAACGGCGCGACGCGCACGAACGCTTCGTCCGCGTAGTACTCGGCGAACACGCGCTGCACGTCCTGCGGCGTCGCGCGCTTCGCGAGCTGCTCGGGCGTGAAGTAGGTCGTCACCGCGAGGCCCTTCAGGAACGGGCCGACGATCGGCGTGAAGATCGGTGCGTGCGCGAGGCCCGTGTGCGCGGCCATTTCCGGCAGGTGCTTGTGCGCGAGGCCGAGCGCGTACGGGCGCGGGCTCGCGAGCTTGCCGCCCGGCGCGGCGCTTTCGTACTCGGCGATCATCGACTTGCCGCCGCCGCTGTAGCCGGTGATCGAGTAGCTGTGCGCGGCGAACGTCGGCGCGACGATGCCCGCATCGACGAGCGGCCGCATCGCGAGCACGAACGCCGACGCGTGGCAGCCGGGCACCGCGATGCGCTTCGACGTGCGAATCTTCTCGCGCTGCGCGCGGGTCAGCTCGGGCAGGCCGTACGCCCAGTCGGCGCTGGTGCGGAACGCGGTGCTCGCGTCGATCAGCGTGGTGTTCGGATTCTCGACGAGCGACGCGGATTCGCGCGACGCGACGTCCGGCAGGCACAGGAACGTGACGTCCGACGCGTTGATCAGGCGGCGGCGCTCGTCGACGTCCTTGCGCTTCGCTTCCTCGATGCGCAGGATCTCGATGTCGCTGCGTGCCGACAGATATTCGAAGATCTTGAGGCCCGTCGTGCCTTCCTGGCCGTCGACAAAAACTTTGGTGCTCATTTCGCTCTCACTGAATGAAACGGGAGCCGCGGCGCCCTGAAACCGCCATTTTAAGACGTCATCCGGCGGCACTGCAGCGCGCGGGGCGAAAAAAGACGGCCGGCGGGCCGTCTTCGCGTCCATCTTCGTGTCCCTTTGACGCCCGCCGGCACGCGCGCGGGCCAGGGAACGCGCGCGCTCAGCGGGCGCCGGCGTCCCAGCGGGCGGTCGCTTCGGCGACGCGCCGGCCGAATGCCTTGCCGGTCTCGAGGTCGCCCGGCAGCGGCCCTTCGTCGGGCGTCGCATCGGCCGGCGACTGCGCGAGCAGGCCCGTCGAGCCGCCGAGATAGTTGATGTCGTTGCGCGTGGCCGCCTTCGAGTTCGCCGGCATCAGGCTCGTGCCGACCCACACCATCCCATGCTGCATCGCCAGCGTGACGAAATATTGAATCGTCGAGAACTTGTCGCCGTTCATCGTCGCGGAGTTCGTGAAGCCCGCGGCGATTTTGTCCTTCCATTTCTGCGTGAACCACGCTTTCGACGTGGCATCGGCGAATTGCTTGAACTGCGCGGACGGGCCGCCCATGTAGGTCGGCGCGCCGAAGACGATCGCGTCCGCCGCGTCGAGCGCGGCCCAGCCTGCGTCGTCGAGGTCGCCGACGGCGATCAGGCGCACGGTCGCGCCGGCGTCCTGCGCGCCGGCGTGCACGGCTTCGGCCAGTTTCTGCGTGTGACCGTAGCCGCTGTGATAGACGATGACGATGTTCGACATGAAGCGTTCTCCGGAAAGGGACGGGAACGGCGGGCCGCCGGCTCGCCGCGTCACGCGTCGCCGGCAGGCGGCGCGACGGTCGCGCGGCAGGGGATGCCGCGACCGGTGACGACGAGTCTAGCAAGCCGAAATGACGAGACAACGTGCGCGTGCGGCGCACCGAAATTCGCGGCGGTCTGCAATCGCGGCGCCACTGCCAGGCGAGACGCCGTGCGGCTACTGGCCGTAAGTGACCGTGAGTTGCGCGGTGCCGATCGCGAGCGTGCCGATCTCGTGCTCGAACATCGGCGCGGGGCGACCCTGCGAAATGCGCAGGTCGGTGCCTTTGAGCGCGTAGACGGTGATCACGTAGCGATGCGGCTTGCCGGGCGGCGGGCACGGGCCGCCGTAGCCGTCGATCCCGTAGTCGTTGCGTGCCTCGCTCGCGCCGATGCGGCGCAGGAAGCCGGATGCGCTCGCGTCGGCCGGCAGGCTCGTGACGGTCGCCGGAATGCCCGCGACGGCCCAGTGCCACCAGCCATGCCCGGGCGCATCGGGATCGAAGACCGTGACAGCGTAGCCGCGCGTGCCGGGCGGCGGGTTGCGCCACGCGAGTTGCGGCGAGCGGTTCGCGCCCTTGCAGTCGCCGCGGTCGAACACGTTCGCGGCCCGCACGCGGGCGCCGGGCGTCAGGTCGTCGCTCGTCACGGTGAACGGGCCTTCCGCATGCGCGGGCAGCGCCGCGAAAACGGCAGCGCACAGGAGGGCGGGGAGGCGGAACGCAGACGGGCGGCCCGATGGCGCAGGCGGAGTGATCCGGCGATCCACACGCATATGGCGTTTCTCCCGTCACGTGGGCCGGGCCGCGGCGCCCGGCATTGTTGGCGTTGTGTGTTGCCCGCGCCGCTGAGGGCGGCGATGGGTCAAGTCTAGCATTAGGGTTCGATGAGCGACGCACACCGGCGCCCGCGATCGCGATCGGTCAGCGCGCTAGTCGGCAGACGAAAAAAAACCGCCTGCGATGAAGCAGGCGGCTCTTCAGCCAGTGTGCCGGCGCGTGCGCCGGCGTGGCGTCATTCCTTCGGGGCCGTCGCGCCGCCGTGCGCGGCCGACCATTCGGCCGGTGCGTGCAGGAATTTCTCGACTTCGTCGAGCGTCTTCGTCTCGAAGTAGCCCGACGCCTTCGCGACGCGCAGCACGTCCCACCACGTGGCGAGCGCGTGCAGGTCGACGTCGATGTCCTTCAGGACCGACACGCTTTCCTTGAAGATGTCGTAGTGGAACAGCACGAAGCAGTGGTTCACCGTCGCGCCCGCGGTGCGCAGCGCGTTGACGAAGTTGATCTTGCTGCGGCTGTCGGTCGTCAGGTCTTCCACCAGCAGCACGCGCGAGCCTTCCTCGAGATGGCCTTCGATCTGCGCGTTGCGGCCGAAACCCTTCGGCTTCTTGCGCACGTACTGCATCGGCACCATCATCCGGTCCGCGATCCATGCCGCGAACGGGATGCCGGCCGTCTCGCCGCCCGCCACCGCATCGATCTGCTCGAAGCCGATGTCGCGCGTGATCGTCGTTTCCGCCATTTCCATCAGCGCACGGCGCACGCGCGGATACGAGATCAGCTTGCGGCAGTCGATATAGACGGGGCTTGCCCAGCCGGACGTGAAGATGAACGGTTTTTCGGCATTGAAGTGCACCGCCTGCACTTCGAGCAGGATTTTGGCGGTCGTATCCGAGATCGACTGACGATCGTAGCCTGTCATGGGCATTCCTTGGGTGATGAGCGAGGAGCGGGCGCGGGCCCGATGGCGCAGCAAGGGGAACCTGCCCGAAGGGCCGGGGCGCGATTGGCGGACCAATCGCATCGCTGCGCGCGTAGCCCGCTATTTTACCCGATTCAGGCCGGTTTTCGGCGGAATTCGCGCGCGCCGCCGCGCCGCTCGCCACCGGCGAAACAAACGGGGCACGACCAGTCCGACACGGACGCCGGGGATGCGGCGGTGCACCAACGGAGGTCATTTAGGGGGTGTACACTAGGCGACCCTAAGAAATCGTTCAGTACTTTGTACTTTCCTCTTGCCACCCGCCAAGGTTCGTTGGCGTGCCCATCCGGCGCGTCGCGGGCCGTCTCGCAGTCGACCATCCCCTCGATTCAAGCAGACGCGGCCGAAGGTGCGGTGTACTGAGTCGTCAATATTTCGCATGTCTCTCGCAGGTCAATCATGGACGAACAACTGAAGCAGGCCGCTCTCGCTTATCACCTGAACCCGAAACCCGGCAAGATTTCGGTCACCCCGACCAAGCCGCTGTCGAACCAGCTCGATCTGTCGCTCGCGTATTCGCCGGGCGTCGCCGCCGCGTGCGAGGCGATCCACGCCGATCCGCTCGACGCGCAGAAGTACACGTCGCGCGGCAACCTCGTCGGCGTCATCACGAACGGCACGGCCGTGCTCGGCCTCGGCAACATCGGCCCGCTCGCCGCGAAGCCGGTGATGGAAGGCAAGGGCTGCCTCTTCAAGAAATTCGCGGGCATCGACGTGTTCGACATCGAACTCTCGGAGTCCGACCCCGACAAGCTCGTCGAGGCGATCGCGATGCTCGAGCCGACGCTCGGCGGCATCAATCTCGAGGACATCAAGGCGCCGGAGTGCTTCTACATCGAGCAGAAACTGCGCGAGCGCATGAAGATCCCCGTCTTCCACGACGACCAGCACGGCACCGCGATCATCGCATCGGCCGCGATCCTGAACGGCCTGAAGGTCGTCGGCAAGAAGCTGTCGGAAGTGAAGCTCGTGTGTTCGGGCGCCGGCGCGGCCGCGATCGCGTGTCTGGACCTGCTGGTGAACCTCGGCCTCACGAAGACGAACATCCTCGTCGCCGATTCGAAGGGCGTGATCTACGAAGGGCGCGGCAACCTCGATCCGTCGAAGCAGCGCTATGCGGCGAACACCGACGCGCGCTCGCTCGCCGATGCGATCGTCGGCGCCGACGTGTTCCTCGGCTGCTCGAGCGCGGGCGTGCTGAAGCAGGACATGGTCAAGACGATGGGCGAGCGCCCGCTGATCCTGGCGCTCGCGAACCCGGAACCGGAAATCCGCCCGGAAGACGCGAAGGCCGTGCGCCCGGACGCGATCGTCGCGACCGGCCGTTCGGACTACCCGAACCAGGTCAACAACGTGCTGTGCTTCCCGTTCATCTTCCGCGGCGCGCTCGACGTCGGCGCGACGACGATCACGGAAGAAATGAAGCTCGCGTGCGTGCGCGCGATCGCCGAGCTGGCGCAGGAAACCGACCAGAGCGAGGAGGTCGCGAAGGCGTATGAAGGCCATTCGCTGGAATTCGGGCCGGAATACCTGATTCCGAAGCCGTTCGACCCGCGCCTGATCATCAAGATCGCGCCGGCCGTGGCGCAAGCCGCGATGGATTCGGGCGTCGCCACGCGCCCGATCCAGGACATGGACGCGTACCGCGAACAGCTCGGCGCGACCGTCTACCGCACCGGCATGGTGATGCGTCCGGTGTTCGCGACCGCGAAGCAGAAGGAGGCCCGCATCGTTTTCGCCGAAGGCGAGGATGAGCGCGTGCTGCGCGCCGCGCAGTTCGTGCTGCTGGAAAAGATCGCGAAGCCGATCATCATCGGCCGTCCGTCGGTCGTCGACATGCGCCTCGCGAAGATCGGCTCGAAGCTGAAGGCCGGCACCGATTTCGAAATCGTCGATCCGGAAGACGATGCGCGCTACCACCGCTACTGGCAGGCGTATCAGGAGATCGGCGCGCGCGACGGCGTGACGCCGGAAGTCGCGAAGGCCGCGATGCGCAAGTTCAACACGCTGATCGGCGCGATGCTCGTGCACCTGGGCGATGCGGACGGGATGGTCTGCGGGATGATCGATACGTTCCACAGCCACCTGAAGTTCATCGAGCAGGTGCTGGGCCGCGCGAAGGGCGCCGAGCACTTCGCCGCGATGAACCTGCTGATGCTGCCGGGCCGCAACCTGTTCGTGTGCGACACGTACGTGAACGAGTTGCCGAGCGCCGACCAGCTCGCCGACATGACGATCCAGGCCGCGGCCGAGATCGAGCGCTTCGGCATCACGCCGAAGGCCGCGCTGCTGTCGAACTCGAACTTCGGCAGTGCGCCGTCGGCGTCGTCGCGCCGGATGGCCGAGGCCCGCAAGCTGATCGTCGAACGTGCGCCGAACCTCGAAGTCGACGGTGAAATGCACGGCGACGCGGCGCTGTCGGAACTGATCCGCAAGCAGGCGTTCCCGGGCACGACGCTGTCGGGCGAGGCGAACCTGCTGATCATGCCGAACGTCGAAGCGGCGAACATCGCGTACAACCTGCTGAAGATGGTCGGCGGCGAAGGCGTGACGGTCGGCCCGTTCCTGCTCGGCGCGGCCAAGCCGGTCCACATCCTGACGCCGGCCGCGACCGTGCGCCGGATCATCAACATGACGGCCGTTGCCGCCGCGAACGTGAACACGAAGTAAGTCCACGCTCGCGTGTGCCGCGCGTCACGCGCGGCACAATGAAAAACGCCACGGAACCTGCGTTCCGTGGCGTTTTTTTTTCGCGTGAACCCTAAGGGCGACGGCGGCGCGGGGCGGGCATCCGGACCGCGAACGCCCGCCGCGCGCACCGTTACGCGACCTGCTGATGCGACTGGCCGCCTGCCGGCGAGCGCCACTTCGCGAGCAGCGTGTCCCACTTCTGCCGCACCGCGCGCAGGTTGTTCTCCTTCACGTGGCCGTAGCCGCGAATGCCGTCCGGCAGCGCCGCAAGCTCGAGCGCGAGCGGCCGGTTGGCCGCGTTCAGCCTGCCCAGCACCTCGCCGATCAGCGCTTCATATTCGCCGATCAGCGCGCGCTCGGTGCGGCGCTCCGCGGTGCGGCCGAACGGGTCGAGCCCCGTGCCGCGCAGGAACTTCGCCTTCGCGAGCAGCCGGAACGCGGACATCATCCACGGGCCGTACGCCTTCTTCACGAGATGGCCGTGGGCGTCCGTCTTCGCGAACAGCGGCGGCGCGAGGTGGAATTTCAGCTTCCAGTCGCCTTCGAACTGCGCGGTCAGCCGCGCGAGGAACGCGGGATCGGACTGCAGTCGCGCGACCTCGTATTCGTCCTTGTACGCCATCAGCTTGAACAGGTTGCGCGCGACCGCTTCGGTCAGCGGCTCCTGCACCGTGTCGCCGTCGGCGAGCGCGCGCTCGGCGGCGCGCACCTTGTCGACGAATGCCGCATAACGCGACGCGTACGCGGCGTTCTGGTACGCGGTGAGGAATTCGACGTGCTTCGCGATCAGCGCGTCGACCGCCTTCTTCGTGTGCAGCGAAATCACCGTCGCGCCTTGCGCGGGCCGGGCGTCGCCGGCTGCGGCCTGCTTCACGCTGGCCAGGTCGTGCGCGGCGCGGCGGCCCCAGTCGAACGCCGCGCGGTTCTTGTCGACCGATACCGCGTTCAGATCGATCGCGCGTTCGAGCGACGCGAGCGTCAGCGGCAGCCAGCCCTTCTGCCACGCGTAGCCGAGCACGAACGGGTTCGTGTAGATCGCGTCGCCGAGCAGCGCGACCGCGAAGCGGTTCGCATCGATGAAGTCGACCGCTTCACCGGCTGCCGCGCGGATGTCGTTCTCTGCGGACACGCCGGGGAACGCCCAGTTCGGGTTCTTGATGAACTCGGCGGTCGGCGTCTGCGCGCTGTTGACGACCACGCGCGTCGTGTCGTGCCGCATCCGCGACGTGCATTCGTCGCCGGCCGTGACGATCGCATCGCAGCCGATCACGAGATCGGCTTCGCCCATCGCGATCCGCGTCGCATGAATGTCGGTCGGCGCGTGCGAGATCTGCACGTGGCTCATCACCGCGCCGCCCTTCTGCGCGAGGCCGGTGACGTCGAGCACGGTCACGCCCTTGTTTTCCAGGTGCGCGGCCATCCCGAGCAGCGCGCCGATCGTGACGACGCCCGTGCCGCCCACGCCGGTGACGAGCACGCCGTACGCGCGATCGATCGCCGGCAGCGTCGGTTCGGGAATCGGCGGCA
The DNA here is from genome assembly GCF_902833245.1 of Burkholderia sp. BCC0398. Lineage (NCBI taxonomy): Bacteria > Pseudomonadati > Pseudomonadota > Betaproteobacteria > Burkholderiales > Burkholderiaceae > Burkholderia > Burkholderia sp. BCC0398. The sequence continues at coordinate 13,228 of NZ_CADFEM010000012.1, read as the reverse complement.
GCGCACCGCCGTCGACCGCCACCGCCTTCGGCTTCTTCAACTGGCCGCCCTCGACCGTGACGAAGCTCGGGCAGAAGCCCTTCACGCACGAAAAGTCCTTGTTGCAGCTCGACTGGTTGATCTGGCGCTTCGTGCCGAATTCGGTTTCCAGCGGCTCGACCGACAGGCAGTTCGACTGCACCGAGCAGTCGCCGCAGCCTTCGCACACCGCGTCGTTGATCACGACGCGCTTCGCCGGGTCCGGGTATGTACCGCGTTTGCGGCGGCGGCGCTTCTCGGTCGCGCAGGTCTGGTCGTAGATCAGGATCGTCGTGCCTTCGATCTCGCGCAGCGCGCGCTGCACGTCGTCGAGCTGGTCGCGATGGTGGATCGTCACGCCCGGCGCGAGCAGCGCCTTCTGGCTGTCGTACTTCTCCGGCTCGTCGGTGACGATCACGATCTTCTTCGCGCCTTCGGACGCGAGCTGGTGCGTGATCTGCGGCACCGTCAGCACGCCGTCGACCGGCTGGCCGCCCGTCATCGCGACCGCGTCGTTGTAGAGGATCTTGTAGGTGATGTTCGCCTTCGACGAGATCGCCGCGCGCACCGCGAGCAGGCCCGAATGGAAATAGGTGCCGTCGCCGAGGTTCGCGAACACGTGCTTCTCGTCGGTGAACGGCGCCTGGCCGATCCACGGCACGCCTTCGCCGCCCATCTGGCTGAAGGTGCTCGTGCTGCGGTCCATCCACACGGTCATGTAGTGGCAGCCGATCCCGGCGATCGCGCGCGAGCCTTCCGGCACGTTGGTCGACGTGTTGTGCGGGCAGCCCGAGCAGAACCACGGCTTGCGCTCGGTCTGCACGTGCGGCTTCGCGAGCGCCATTTCCTTCGCGTTGATCACCGCGAGCCGCGCGGCGATGCGCGCGCGCACATCGGACGGCAACTCGAACTTCTCGAGCCGCGTCGCGATCGCCTTCGCGATGATCGCGGGCGACAGCTCGTAGTGCGCGGGCAGCAGCCAGTTGCCCATCGGCACCGACCATTCGCCGCCGGCGCCGTCCTTCTCGTCGAACTTGCCGAACACCCGCGGGCGCTGCGCGTCGGGCCAGTTGTACAGCTCTTCCTTGATCGCGTATTCGAGGATCTGGCGCTTTTCCTCGACGACCAGGATTTCGTCGAGACCGCGCGCGAACGCCTGCGCGCCCTGCGCTTCGAGCGGCCACACGCAGCCGACCTTGTAGAGCCGGATGCCGATCCGCGCGCAGGTTTCGTCGTCGAGGCCGAGGTCGGTCAGCGCCTGGCGCACGTCGAGGTACGCCTTGCCGCCGGTCATGATCCCGAAGCGCGCATGCGGCGAGTCGATCTCGATCCGGTCGAGCTTGTTTGCGCGCACGTAGGCGAGCGCCGCGTACCACTTGTAGTCGAGCAGCCGCGCTTCCTGCACGAGCGGCGGGTCGGGCCAGCGGATGTTCAGCCCGCCTTCCGGCAGGATGAAGTCGGTCGGCAGCACGATCTCGGTGCGATGCGGGTCGATGTCGACCGACGCCGACGATTCGACGACGTCCGTCACGCACTTGAGCGCGACCCACAGGCCCGAGTAGCGGCTCATCGCCCAGCCATGCAGGCCGAAGTCGAGATATTCCTGCACGTTGGACGGGAACAGCACCGGCAGCCCGCAGGCCTTGAAGATGTGCTCGGACTGATGCGCGAGCGTGGACGATTTCGCCGCGTGATCGTCGCCGGCCAGCACCAGCACGCCGCCGTGCTGCGACGAGCCGGCCGAGTTCGCGTGCTTGAACACGTCGCCCGTGCGATCGACGCCCGGACCCTTGCCGTACCACATGCCGAACACGCCGTCGTACTTCGCGCCGGGGTACAGGTTCACTTGCTGGGAGCCCCACACGGCGGTGGCGGCGAGATCTTCGTTGAGGCCGGGCTGGAACACGATCCGGTGGGCGGCCAGGTGCTGCTTGGCTTTCCACAGCGACAGATCGAGGCCGCCCAGCGGCGAGCCGCGGTAGCCGGAGATGAAACCGGCCGTATTGAGACCGGCGGCGCGGTCGCGTTCCTGCTGGAGCATCGGCAGGCGCACGAGGGCCTGGATGCCGCTCATGTACGCGCGGCCGCGTTCCAGCGTGTATTTGTCGTCAAGCGTGACGGACTTCAGCGCGGCTTCTAGCGACGCGCGTTGGTCTGCGTCTAGCGGGGCATTCATTAACTGTCTCCTCCACCCGGTCTGGGATCACCAAAACTTCGGTTGCGTCGGCATCTTTTGGACGCGTCCGCAGTGGCCGGCATGTTCGCCGGTTTTAAGGGATGGTAGCACTGGGGCAAACCCGCCGCCCATCGGTCGCAACGCGAGGGAAAGGGCCGCCACGCACCATGAAACAGGGCGAGATCATGCGTTACATCATGTAAAAGCATGTAAAGCGGCGTTGATCTGCGGGCAAATGCCGTTAATCTTGTCGGCCTGCCGGAGGTGCCCGGCCGCGTGGGTTCGTTCCGACGCAGTCGGGGAGGCGCCGGCAGTTTTACAGGAGGTGCAATGAACACACGTCATATCCAGAGTTTCCTGATCGTGTCCGCCGCGTTTTTCTCGATGACGGGCCCGGTGCACGCGCGAGGCGCGAGCGCGCTGGCGGCAGCCGGCGCACAGATGCAGCAGATCGTGCCCGCTCAGGACGCCGCAGCTCAGCCGTCGGTCGAGCGCGCCGCCGCGTCGAAGGCGAACGTGCGTTGATGCGATCGCGCGGCCCGCGGGCCTCGCCGGCATGCAAAAAGGGCGGGAATCCTCGGATTCCCGCCCTTTTTCTTTGTGCGGCCGGATCGCGCGGCCGCCCCCGGTTGCTCGGAGGCGCCGCGCGGCGGGGGCGTCAGGCCTTGTCCTGCACGACGCCGCGGCGGATCTGGTCGAGCTCGATCGATTCGAACAGCGCCTTGAAGTTGCCTTCGCCGAAGCCCTGGTTGCCCTTGCGCTGGATGATCTCGAAAAAGATCGGCCCGATCTGGTTTTCGGTGAAGATCTGCAGCAGCAGGTCGTCGCGTGCGCCGTCGATCAGGATCTTGCGCTTCTTCAGTTCGTCCAGCGATTCGCCGTGGTTCGGCACGCGGCGGTCGACCAGTTCGTAATACGTGTCGATCGTGTCGAGCAGCTTCACTTCCTTGCTGCGCAGCCCGTCGACTGCCTGATAGATGTCGCTCGCGCCGAGCGCGATGTGCTGGATGCCTTCGCCGTGATATGCGTCGAGGTATTCCTGGATCTGGCCGGCCGTGTCCGAGCCTTCCTCGTTGATCGGGATGCGGATCTTGCCGCACGGCGACGTCATCGCCTTCGACTTCACGCCCGTCACCTTGCCTTCGATGTCGAAATAGCGCACTTCGCGGAAGTTGAACAGGCGCTCGTAGAACTCGGCCCATTCCTGCATGCGGCCGCGATGCACGTTGTGCGTCAGGTGGTCGATGTAGGTGAGGCCGTGGCCGACCGGGTTCGGGTTCGCGCCGGGAATCGGCTCGAAGTCGACGTCGTAGATGCTGATGTCGCCGATCGCGCCCGGCTGCGCGCCGTTCTTGCCGCGCCAGCGGTCGACGAAGTAGATCAGCGAATCGCCGATCCCCTTGATCGCCGGGATGTTCAGCTCCATCGGGCCCGTCTTGTTGTCGAAGCCCCATGCGCCGAGTTCCAGCGCGTGCCGGTACGCCTTCGCGGCGTCCTGCACGCGGAACGCGATCGCGCAGATCGACGGGCCGTGCAGCCGCGCGAAGCGTTGCGCGAACGAATCGGGTTCGGCGTTGATGATGAAGTTGATGTCGCCCTGGCGGTACACCGTCACGTCCTTGTGGCGGTGGCGCGCGATCGCGGTGAAACCCATCCGTTCGAACAGTTGTCCGAGTGCTTTCGGGTCCGGTGCCGTGTATTCGATAAATTCGAAGCCGTCGGTGCCGACGGGGTTGTCCCAGGTGGGGATCTGCATGTCGTGTCTCCTGTGCGGGGCGATCGGCCGGGGGCGGCGTGCGCGTGCCCGGCGTGGTTCGATGTCGACGGCCGCGCCCATCACGAGCGTGCGCGGCAAGCCGAGACATGCGACAGAGTGTAGCGGGCGGCCGCGAGCGGAAACTTGCGAACTTAATCGCCCGCGCCTACGATGGCGCAATTTCCAGTCTCAAAACACTCAGTGGAGGGCAGAAGATGGCGCAAGCCGAATTGGATGCCATCGACCGGCGCATTCTCGCGATTCTTCAGGAGAACGGGCGCCTGTCGAACCAGGAGATCGCCGAGCGCGTGAACCTGTCGCCGAGCCCGTGCTTGCGGCGAATCCGGCGGCTCGAGGAAATCGGCGTGATCACCGGCTACGTCGCGCTGCTGAATCCGCAGAAGCTCGGGCTCGACCTGCTCGCCTACGTGAGCGTGCGGCTCGAAAAGCGCGGCGGCCTCGCGCCGGTCCGGGCCGACGAGACGTCGGCGCGCGCGGGCGCGACCCACGCGGAGCTGTTCCGCGCGGCCGTGCAGACCTGGCCGGAAGTGGTCGCGTGCCATGCGATGACGGGCGACATGGATTACCTGCTGCGCGTACAGGTCGAGGACATGGCGCATTTCTCCCGCTTCGTGCAGGAGCATCTGCTGCATCACCCGTCGGTGATCGACGTGAAGACGAGCTTCTCGCTCGATTGCTTCAAGGAAACGACGGCGTTGCCGATTCGTTCGGTGCGCTAGCGTGGCGGGGAAGGGGGGCGCCGGGCGCGCCGCAGGCGCGGCCCGGCTGGCCGACGTCAGGCCGTCAGTGTGGCCGGCATCAGCGATTCGATGAACTTCGTCGTGCGGCGCGCCTGGCGCTTCATCGCGTAGTCGAACACCGCGGCCTGTTCCTGCAGCATCTCGGCGATGATCGTCGAGTGGTCGGCCGGCGGCAGCGACAGATACGCATCGGCTTCACCGTACGCGTACTCGATCCGCATCCCGGACTTCTTCGCGATGTGCATCATCGTCGCGTTACGCGACAGGCAGTGCATGTACAGCATCGTCACGTGCGTGTTGCGGCTGCGGATCGCCGCGCGCTCGAACAGTTTCGAGCCGACGCCGCGGCCGCGCGCGCTTTCGAGCACCGACACGCCGAATTCGGCCGTGCGCGTGTCGCCCTCGGCCGGCAGGTAGGCCAGGTGGCCGACGCCGATCAGTTCGAGGTCGTGGTCGAACACGCCGAACACCGTATCGCGACCGAAGTCGAGCGTGCGGACATAGTTCTCGATCACGTGATCGGGCACCATCTGGCCGAAGCGCAGCAGGCGGTCCTCTTCGTCGAGCGAGAGAAAGTGGGTGAGCATCTGCTCACGGTCTTTGGAAGCCAGTTCCCTGACGAGAACCGGCGCAGTAGCGACCTTGCCGACAGCAGCGGCACGGCCGTTGAATTGCGTGTTCATCGTGGGTTCCTCAGTGTGGGTGCACAAGCGGGTTGTGCAATGCAACAGCATTTTACCCGAGCGAGGTTGGGGAAAACCCGTATTTGACGTTATTTGTGCTGAGGGGGAATTCTAAAACCGCTTAGTTCATTCTTTAAGTTATTGATTTTAAGCGAATTTAAAATTCATCATATGAAATGCGCGGCGGGCGGTCGGCTGTGCCCGTCGCGCAACGCATGCTGCTGCGCGGCAATCAGGCCGCCGTCGACAGCCCGCGCTCGATGAGGTCGATCACCTGTTCCGCGAAGTCGCGGTAGCCGAGGCGGCCGCCCGGCTTCAGCCACGTGAAGGTCCAGTTGATCATCCCGAACACCATCATCGTCACCGAGGTCTGGTTTTCCTTCGAGATGCGGTCCGGGTACGCACGCGCGAGCTGCCGCGTAAACGCCGCGACGATGTCGCGCTGGCGGTCGAGCACGATTTCACGCTGTGCGTCCTCGAGATACTTCACGTCGTTGAGCAGCGCGACGTGGCGGCTGTGCGACGTCTCGTATTCGGCGAGGAACGCGCGCACGAGTTCGGCGAACGCGTCGCGCTCGCTGAGGCCGCGCCGCTGGCTCGCGCCCTCGACCTCGGCGATGATCAGCATCAGCCGTTTCGTGTAGCGGTCGAGCAGGTCGAACAGGATCGCTTCCTTGCTCTCGTAATAGTGATAGAGCCGCGCCTTCGACGTGCCGCTCGCGGTCGCGAGATCGGACATCGACGTACTCGGGTAGCTCGTCTGCGCGAATTTCTCGGCGGCCAGGTCGAGGATCTGCTCGCGCTGGGATTCGTGGTCGGGCGCTCGGGTTCGGGCCATGGTCGAATGCGGAAGATTAGCGGTGCGCGGCGGCGCGCACCTGCGTGGAAGAGAGGGCGTCGGGCGCGTCGTCCTGCAGCTCGAGCCGGCCGGCGGCCGCGAGTTCGCGACAGCGCCACCACGCGAGCGAGTCGCTGACGAACAGCCCGCCGCGGTCGGCGGCGGCCATGATGCTGCCAACGAGATGTCGCGCGGGCTGCCAGTCGGTTTCCGCGCGCTCGACGATCAACGCGTCGAGATCGGCGTAGTGGCCGCTCTTGATCGTGTTGCTGACCCAATAACGCAGTTCGGCGTTCAGATGTTTCGCTTCCTGCCATTCGAGCGCGAGGCGGCCGATGCGCAGGACCGAGACCGGCGCGGCCGCCGGCCGCTTGCGCGCCAGTTCCGCGGGCGAGAACATCCCGGTCGCGCAGGCTTGGTCGGTACGCGACAGCGCTGCGCGCTGCGCGGCGTCGAGATCGGCGGCCGACAGCCGCACCTCGTTCAGGCGCTGCGGCACGTTGCGCAGGTGATAGGCGACGCGGCGCAGCAGCAGCTTGTCGCCGACGCTCGGCGCGTGCCACACGACGACCTGGCCGGTCTCCGTCGCGAGCTGGTCGAGGCGCGCGAATTCGGCCTCGATTTCCGCGTTCCAGTCGGGGATCTGGTCGCCGAGCACGTGCTGCCAGAAGGTGGCGCGCGTGTCGGGCGTCTCGTCGGCGCCCTTCAGCGGCCCGACGCCGAGATCGTCGAGCAAACCGACGACGCGCTCGTCGCGTCCGGTTTGCGCGAGGGCTTCGCGCAGCGACGCGGCGGCGGTGCCGCCCTGAATCACATGAATGGTACTCATCGGCCTGTCGTCAACAAAAGAAAACCGCCGGCCGGGCGGACGTTGCGATGTCCAGCCGGCCGGCGGCCCCTAGGGTCTGTTTACATATGGAACGCGCATGCGAATGCCCGAAATCGCTCGTCCCCCAAGGGGACTTCCTCCGGGGCGTATGGCAAGGAGTGAGGAGCGCCGTTTGGCCGAGCCAAACAAGCGACGAGCGACGCCGCCATACGGGCGATTTCGGGCATTCCCGTGGAATGATTTTTTAATTTGGGGTTGCCACGAGAACGGCCGCTCGCCGCGTTGCGCTCCTTGCGAATACGTCAGTATTCGCAAGGAGCGCGCCTCGCGAGCGGCCGTTCTCGTGGCAACGCATGCGCGTTCCATATGTAAACAGACCCTAGTGTAAGCGAGATGTGTGACGGCGAGAAACCGTCAGGCGCCGCGACGCGACGCCGCTCAACGCTCGTCGAAGCTCACGACGACCTTGTCGCTGATCGGGTGGCACTGGCACGTGAGCACGAAACCGTCCTTCACTTCGTGCGCCTCGAGCGTGTAGTTCTTCTCCATCCGCACTTCGCCTTCGACCACCTTCGCGCGGCACGTGCAGCACACGCCGCCCTTGCATGCGTACGGCAACGCGAGGCCCGCGCGCAGGCCCACGTCGAGCAGGCTCACGCCTTCGTACGGCAGACGCAGCTTGCGCTTCTTGCCGTCGAGCACGATTTCGAGGTCGGCGGCCGGCGTCTGGTCGGTGATCTCGACGACCGGTGCGCCGGCCTGCGGCAGCGGCGTGCCGAAGCGCTCGACGTGCACCTTCGCCTGCGGCACGCCGGCCGCGTTCAGCGCGGCTTCGGCCGCGTCCATCATCGGCGCCGGGCCGCAGATGAACGCCTCGTCGATCGCGTCGGCCGGCGTCAGCGTCGCGAGGAATTCCGCGCATTTCGCCTGGTCGAGCACGCCGTTGAACAGCTCGACGTCCTGCAGGTCGTCCGACAGCACGTGATAGAGGACGAAGCGGTTCATGTAGCGGTTCTTCAGGTCCTCGAGCTCCTCCGCGAACATGATCGCGTCGACGCTGCGGTTGCCGTAGATCAGCGTGAACGTGCTGCGCGGCTCGAGTTCGAGCGTCGTCTTCACGATCGCGAGCACCGGCGTGATTCCCGAGCCGCCGGAAAACGCGACGTACTGCTTGCCATGGTCGGCGTTCAGGTGCGTGAAGAAGCGGCCGTCCGGCGTCATCACGTCGATCGTGTGGCCGGGCTTCAGCGTGTCGAACGCGAAGTTCGAGAAGCGGCCGCCGCGCACGCGCTTGATGCCGATGCGCAGTTCGCCGTCGCGATCGTAGTCCGTCGTGCCGACGCAGATCGAATACGAGCGGCGCGTCTCCTCGCCGTCGATGTGGGCCTTCAACGTGACGAACTGGCCCTGCGTGAAGCGGTACGCGTCGCGCAGCTCGGGCGGCACGTCGAACGAGACGGTCACGGCGTCGGCGGTCTCGGGCCGCACGTCGCGGATACGCAGCGGGTGAAATTGCGGGGTCGCCATATTCAGTAGGGTTTGAAGTAGTCGAAGGGTTCGCGGCAGTCGACGCAGCGATACAGCGCCTTGCAGGCCGTGGACGCGAATTGCGCGAGACGTTCGGTGCGCGCGGAGCCGCAGCGCGGGCAGGTGGGCGCCGCGACCGGCCGCGGCACGAAGCGCACGACGTTCTCCCGCGGCACGGCGCTGCCGCACTGGCCGACCGGCGGCGCGATGCCGTACGCGCGCAGCTTGTCGCGCGCTTCCTGCGTGATCCAGTCGGTCGTCCACGCGGGGGCGAGCACCGTCTCGATCCGGTGCGGCGGCAGATCGGCGGCCTGCAGCGCGGCGGCGATGTCCTCGGCGATCTGCGACATCGCCGGGCAGCCCGAGTAGGTCGGCGTGATCACGACTTCGAGCTGGCCGTCGTCCGCGCGGCGGACGTCGCGCAGGATGCCGAGCTCGCGGATCGACACGACCGGAATCTCCGGATCGGGCACGGCTTCGAGTACGTCCCACGCGTGGGCGAGCAGCGGATCGTCGCGGTGCGCGGCGGCGGTAGGGGCGGCGGTCTGGGCGGACATCGGCGGGCTCCGTGGCGTGGGCCGGTTACCAGCTCGCGCCGGGGTGCTGGCGCGCGAGGCTCTGCATTTCGGCGAGCAGGTAGCCCATGTGTTCCGAATGCTCGCCCTGCTTGCCGGTCGTCACGTGCTTCACCGGTGCCGGCAGCGCGAGCGTGGCCTCCGCGAGCGCGTCGTCCACGTCCGCGCGCCACGCGGCCTCGAGCGCGGCCGGCGCCGGGCCGATGCCCGCGGCGACGATCGCGTCGTCGATCGCATCGGCGGCGAAGCATTCGCGCGTGTACGGCATCAGGTAATCGAGCGCGGCCTGCGCGCGGCGGTGCGATTCGTCGGTGCCGTCGCCGAGGCGCACGAGCCATTCGCGCGCATGCTGGACGTGATAGCGGGTTTCCTTCACCGATTTCGCGGCGATCGCGGCGAGCTGCGTGTCGGTCGACGTTTCCAGCGCGCTCCACACGTGCAGCATCGGCGCCGCGTACAGGAAGTTGCGCACGATCGTCACCGCGTAGTCCTTGTCGGCGTGTGCGGTGCCGGAGACGGGCCCGTAGTGCGGCAGTTCGGCGAGCGTGAAGTTCGCGAACTCGCGCTCGGTGCGGAAGTACGCGTAATCGTCTTCCGTCTTCGCCGCGCCGGTGAGCTGACGCTCGAGCTCGGCCGCGTGCGTATACAGCATGCGCGCCTGGCCGATGAGGTCGAGGCTCATGTTGGTGAGCGCGATGTCTTCCTCGAGGATCGGGCCATGGCCACACCATTCGGCGTTGCGCTGACCGAGGATCAGCGCGTTGTCCGCGAGGCGCAGCACGTAGGAGAGGTGTTCGGGCGTGATCGTCATGGTGCGGGCGTTACATGTGGTTGACTTCGTCGGGCAACGTGTAGAACGTCGGGTGACGGTAGATCTTGTCGCCCGCCGGTTCGAACAGTTCGGCCTTCTCGCTCGGGTCCGATGCGGTGATCGCCGACGACGGCACCACCCAGATGCTCACGCCTTCCTGGCGCCGCGTGTAGACGTCGCGCGCCATGCGCAGCGCCATCGTCGCGTCGGCGGCGTGCAGGCTGCCGCAGTGCTTGTGGTCGAGGCCCTGCTTGCTGCGCACGAACACTTCCCAGATCGGCCATTCCTTGTTCATCGCTTTCTCCTGATTCCTGAATTCGGGGGGTGCCGCTCAGGCGGCGTGCTGTTCGGCGCGGGCGCGACGCTTCGCTTCGTGCGCGAGCGCGGCTTCGCGCACCCAGGCGCCGTCCTCGTGTGCTTTCACGCGAGTCGCGAGGCGTTCCTTGTTGCACGGGCCGTCGCCATTGACGACGCGCCAGAATTCGTCCCAGTCGATCGCGCCGTAGTCATAGTGGCCGCGCGCCTCGTTCCATTTCAGGTCGGGGTCGGGCAGCGTCACGCCGAGCACCTTTGCCTGATCGACCGTCGCGTCGACGAATTTCTGGCGCAGGTCGTCGTTCGAGATCCGCTTGATGCCCCATTTCGCGGACTGGCTGCTGTGGACCGAATCGGCGTCGCTCGGGCCGAACATCATCAGTACCGGCCACCACCAGCGGTCGACGGCCTGCTGGACCATCGCGCGTTGCGCGTCGCTGCCCTTCATCATCGACAGCAGCGCGTCGAAACCCTGGCGCTGGTGGAACGACTCTTCCTTGCACACGCGGATCATCGCGCGCGCATACGGGCCGTACGTGCAGCGGCACAGCGGGATCTGGTTCATGATCGCGGCGCCGTCGACGAGCCAGCCGATCACGCCGACGTCGGCCCAGGTCGGCGTCGGGTAGTTGAAGATGCTCGAGTATTTCGCCTTGCCGGCGTGCAGCGCGTCGATCAGCGAATCGCGCGATACGCCGAGCGTTTCGGCCGCGCTGTACAGGTAGAGGCCGTGGCCGGCTTCGTCCTGCACCTTCGCGAGCAGGATCGCCTTGCGCTTCAGGCTCGGCGCGCGCGAGATCCAGTTGCCTTCCGGCAGCATGCCGACGACTTCCGAATGCGCGTGCTGCGAGATCTGGCGTACCAGCGTCTTGCGATATGCGTCGGGCATCCAGTCCTGCGGTTCGATCTTGCCGTCCGCGGCCATCACCGCATCGAACCGCGCCTGTTCGGGCGACTCGGCTGCGGCATCGAGCGGCGCGACGTTGCCGGGGATGTCGAGGGATTGCGTGTACATGGCGAAAGCTCTCGTCCGGTTGAATGTGTGCGAAGTATAAACCAACCGACCGGTCGGTTAATAAATTTGTTGCGAATTTTCGGCGAGACACGGGTAAACGAGGGACGTCGGGGCGCGATCCGGTCGCGCACGTGTGGCCTCGCACGTGGGTCTCGCGTCTTCTGCGGCACAATGCCCGCTTTCCGATGAGGATTTTGCCGATGTCATTTCGAAGCAGTGTCGCCGCGGCCGTGCTGGGCGCGGCCGTTTTCGTGTCGCCGCTTGCGGCGTCGGCGGCGTCGGGCTCGCCGGTGGGTTGGGTCGCCGCGTGGGCGACCGCGCTGCAGCCGATTCCTGACCTCGCCGCACCGCCGCCGCTCTACCGCGCACCCGACGTGGCCGGGAGAACCGTGCGGCAGATCGTCTACCCGACCGTGTCGGGGCGGGCCGCGCGGATTCGCGTGAGCAACGCCTACGGTCGCGCGCCGCTGGTCGTCGAGGCCGCGAGCCTCGCGCGTGCCGGCGAAGGGGCCGCGCTCGCCGGCGGCGCGGTGGTACCGGTCCGGTTCGGCGGCAGCGCGTCGGTGACGCTCGCACCGGGCCAGGCGCGCGAAAGCGATCCGGTGTCGATCGACGTGACGGCCGCGCAGCCATATGCGATTAGTCTCCAGATGGGGCCGAACCAGCGGATGACGGTCTGGCATCGCGTGTCGAACCAGTTCAACTATGTGTCCGCGCCGGGCGATCAAGTGGGCAATCCGGGCGCCGACGTGTTCCGCACCCGCTTTACTCAATATGCATGGGTGACGGAACTTGCCGTCGAAGCCGGCTCCGCACGCGGCAGCGTCGCCGCGATCGGCGATTCGATCACCGACGGGTTGCGCTCCAGCGTGAACCGCAACCGTCGCTGGCCCGACGCGCTCGCACGCCGGCTGATGGCGTCGAGTGCCGATTCGATCGGCGTCGTGAATCTCGGCATCAGCGGGAACCGGCTGCTCAGCGATTCCGCGTGTTACGGCACGTCGCTGGCGTCGCGGTTCGAGCGTGACGCGCTGTCGCGCTCGGGCGTGAAGGCGGTGATCGTGCTGATCGGGATCAACGACATCAACTTTGCGGCGATGCCGCCGCGCGCGGGGCTCGATTGCGATCACCCGCATACGCAGGTGACCGCCGCGTCGCTGATCGACGGCTATCGCCGGCTGATCGACGCGGCGCACCGCCAGGGCGTGAAGGTCTTCGGCGCGACGCTGACGCCGGCGGCGTTGCCGCCCGGACGCGAAGCGATCCGGCTCGAGGTGAACCGGTGGATCCGGAGCGGAGGCGGGTTCGACGGCGTGGTGGACTTCGACGCTGTGCTGCGCGATCCGGCGCGCCCGAGCGTGCTGCAGCGCCGATACGATAGCGGCGACGGCATCCATCCGAGCGATGCGGGCTACACGGCGATGGCCGATGCGGTGCCGATCGAGCAACTGCAGGCTGCGGTGGGCGGCAAATGACGCGGCTCTATATATAGAGGGAAAGGTTGCCGACGGCCTGCGGGCCGGCAGCGCGACATCGTCCGTCGAGCCAGAAGCCTCCGTACGCGCCACCGCACGGAGGCTTTTTCAAACTTTCTTCACAAAGGGCTTGCGCGGATAGGGGCGGATGCATAGAATCACGCCTCTTTCGCGCTAACGGAAACGCGGCGCGGGAGGAAGGGAAACGGTGCTGTTGGGGTTCGGTCGTAGCGAGCCTTGGCGGTACAGGAAGTTGAGCCCCGCAGTCGCAACGATGTAGTGTAAAAAGTTGTTGACGAGCTGCGAAACGCGGTTCATAATCTCGCTTCTCTGCTGCTGAAAACGCAGCGCTGCCGGGAAACACGAAGTTCCTCGCAGAATGCTCTTTAAAAATTAACAGCCGATAAGTGTGGGCGCTTGATGAAAGCGAGCTGATCCTCGGATCAGAT